>DDVH01000044.1:27353-50481 GCA_002345215.1 Anaerolineales bacterium UBA2317 | reverse complement strand
TCAAAAATTGGGCTAAGGCAGTATGAATAAAATTGCGGTGGATGAAAAAGGAGTTTCATTATTAGCCGCATTTGGCTTGCCACCTTTTTCACATGAAGATGACCCTTTGCGTGGCGTGCTAGCGGCGCAAGATATTTATAACGCCATTACTGAACTTGGTTTGCATTGTTATATTGGTATTGCCACTGGACGTGTGTTCTGTGGTGTGATTGGAAATGAAACGCGCCGTGAATATACGGTTAATGGGGATGCTGTTAATTTAGCGGCACGATTAATGCACGCCGCCTCATCTGGCATTTCAACCAACGACGGCAGTTCTGTTCATCTTATTTGTGATTCGAATACATACGAGTCATCCAAAAGCCGTATAGATTTTACAAGCCTATCTCCGATTCGAATACGCGGTAAAGCACAACTTGTGCCAGTCTTTGTTCCTCAAACACGCCACGCCAAAGGAATGGCTCCGCTTGCATTGACAGATATGATTGGGCGCGAAAATGAACGCTTTGCTTTAGCAGAAGCGTTACGCGCTTTGGTGACAAAAGAAAGCCGCGTGGTGATGATTGAAGGGGAAGCGGGCTTAGGAAAATCGCGTTTGATAGAAGAATTATTCCGTCAAGCCGATGCGATGAACGTCAATATTTTGTTAGGGTTGGGCGAAGCGATTGAGCAAAACACGCCGTATCATGTGTGGAAAGATATTGCTAGAAAAATTTTCAACTTAAGCGAATTAGAATCTTTAAGCGAACAAAAACATTCATTTGAAAAAATGATTGATAAAGACGAAGATTTGAAAGAACATGCGCCATTATTGAGTGCAGTTTTACCGTTTACGATTCCTGATAATGAACAGACTCAAAACATCGTTGGGGATGCACGCGCTAGCGCCATGCACCAGTTGGTAATTGAGCGTTTAGCAAAAAAAGCAAACGAATCGCCCACGGTTTTGGTAATTGAAGATGTGCATTGGTTGGATTCAGGTTCGTGGGCATTGCTCAATTTGGCGGCGCAGAAAATTTCGCCG
Source organism: Anaerolineales bacterium UBA2317 (assembly GCA_002345215.1). Lineage (GTDB taxonomy): Bacteria > Chloroflexota > Anaerolineae > Anaerolineales > Villigracilaceae > Villigracilis. The sequence goes on along the minus strand of DDVH01000044.1, from coordinate 49,457 downwards.
TTATTAATTGTGTTAACCTTCCGCCCAATCGGTTTACAAACACCAGCAGAATTTAATGCTATTAAAGGCATGGCTTCTACACGCCATTTGGTTTTATCTTCTTTGAGTGATGTAGATATAAAAACATTATTATCTCAACGCTTAGAAGTAGAAATTTTACCGAATGAATTGGTTACGTTTATTCGCAACAAAGCAGAAGGTCATCCGTTTTATAGTGAAGAACTTGCCTACGCCTTGCGTGACGGCGGTTATATTGATATTGTCGGCAATGAATGTCATATCACTTCGATTGGCGGAAATTTAGATGAATTGAATATGCCCGGCACACTTGAAGGCGTGATTACGAGTCGCATTGATAAAATGCCACCCGCGCATCAACTTACATTGAAAGTTGCCTCGGTGATTGGTAGAGTGTTTGCTTTGCGAGAGTTATCTGCGATTTATCCTATCAAGTCTGACCTTTCAGCATTGCCTGAATATCTCACCCATCTTGAAAATCAAGAACTCACTATTCTTGATACACCCGACCCTGAAATTTCATATTTATTCAAACATATCATCACGCAAGAAGTGGCGTATAACCTTTTGTTGTTTTCACAAAGGCGTTCATTGCATCGCGCGATTGCTGAATGGTATGAAGATTCTTTTTCACGTGATATTGTTGCGTATTATCCAGTCTTGGCACATCATTGGAAGCAAGCCGATGTACCCAAGAAAGCAATTGAATATTTAGAAAAATCTGGTGAGATGGCTTTCCGCAATGGAACCTATCGCGAAGCGATTCAATTTTTTACGCAAGCATTAGAAAGAACCGAAGCCACAAAAGATACAAGCATTTCAGCATTACGAAAAGCGTATTGGTTACGTTTGATTGGGGATGCACAAATTGGTTTGGGTGATTTGGAATCTGCAACCGCTTCTTTACGTCGGGCGGCAGGTGTACTTAAATTCCCCAGTCCTAGTTCAAGCCTCGGCATTATCTTCGGCTTGCTTCGCCAAGCCGTGATTCAATTTTTACATCGGCGCTTCCCAACTTTGTTTATGGGACGTTTGAAACATATTGATTCTGAATTACAAGAAGTAGCACAGATTTATACACATTTAGGCAACATCAACTTTTTGAAATTAGACAACTTGCCAATGTTGTATCACACATTAGCAAGCATGAATCTTTCTGAATCAGGTGGCAGTTTATCTGCCGCGAGAGTGTGGGCGTTGGGTTCTGCTAGTGCTATTTTGGGATTCGTGAGTCATCCAATGGCTAGATATTATGCCAAAGAAGCCATACAAGCCTCTGAAAAAGTGAATAATCCGCGCTCACAAATGTGGACGTATTTAGCAGTGGGTGTATATCAACTTGGAATTGCAGAGTGGGAAGAATCGCGTAAGTCATTATTGAAGATGAAAGAGATTGCGTCCAACGCGTCGGACAGCCGCCTCGAAGGAGATGCTGAGGTTGTGCTGGCAGGTTTGGAGTATTTCAGAGGCGCGGATTTTGAATCATCACAAAAATATTATAGCAATCTATTCGCGCAAGCAAAAAAATCTGGCAATTTGTTACATCGCACATGGAGCACATACGGCACGGCGTTGAATCAAATGATTCGGGGTGAGTTTGAAGGCGCGTTAGAAAGTATGAAAGACGGCGAGAATTTGGATAATACCAATATCAATGTGGCGCAATTGTATGCCATGCGCGCGTATGCAACTTGGCGTTTGGGCAGAGATGAAGACGCGGTGAAAAATATGGTTAAGTCTTTGCCGATTTTGCTCCCATTGCCACAAACTATTTATTCTTTATTGGCTTCGTATAAATTGTTATCACAAGTGATTTTTGAAATTTTGGAAAGCGGAAAAACGTTTGAGATGGACGGCTGGCGCACAAAAGCAGAGATTCAAAAAACAATTTCGGTTTTGATGAAATTACAAAAGAAATTCAAGCCTGCTTTCCCGATGGCTGAACCATCGTATTTGTATTTTGAAGGTTTGCAAGATTGGTTAAACGGTAAAAAAGATTCGGCTTTCAAGCATTGGCAGAGAAGTGCCGAAGTTGCGCGCAAATATTCTATGACGTTAGATGAAGGCATGGCTTGGCGTGAATTAGGGAAACATTCGCAAGGTGTAGCACGCGAACAAGCCTTGTTGAAGGCGTTAGATTTGTTTAATGCGTGTGGTGGGGTTTATGATGCGGGTGAAGTGAAAAAGTTATTAGGGAATGGGGAATAGGGATTTAAGGATTGGTTTCTTGCTCTAGTAAATAGGTGAATGTATAATGCTGTACATAGGCTATTATACAGAATGTTTCTGTATAACACCCCTATATGGAATGTTATACAGCCAATGGCTGTATAACTCATAGTTAGCCAGCCCATCAGGAAATGTAGAGTAGCCTTCGGGATGCGCCGTTTATCTTGCTCTTCAACGAAATTAAAAATAACAAGAGTCAGATACGAGTATCCAACTCTTGTTTTGGCTAGTTTTATTCTACGATCTAATGTGCACTGGTAAGGCGCAATCCGATAATGCCAGCGATCAGCATGACCAATGAAACAAGCTTCACAATATCCCGTGACTCGCCAAGCCACAGCATCCCAACAATAGCTGTTCCCGCAGCCCCAATGCCTGTCCAAACCGCATAGGCAGAACCGACAGGAAGTGTCCTGAGTGCCTGTGCAAGTAAGAACATACTGAAGAGTAAGCTAATAAAAAAACCGACTGTCGGGACCGGCCGTGTAAAGCCTTCAGATTGTTTTAACAGAAGAGCCCAAACCATTTCGAGTAACCCCGCAATAAAGAGAAGAATCCACGCCATACTATATGCTCCTTTTGAAGAGGTCGTCCTCTTCACAAGATGATCTGCGTTGGGTCGTCCCAACGGAGCCACGTATGGCATAATGTTGACAGATCGAGCAGCTTTGGTAACGACCTGTATAGGAAATTCTATCACAGTAGCGGGCTGACCAATCCGCCACAGGAGAACTGGAACCGGAGCCTTAAGATAGACAACTGGGAACCACATCAGGCTGGCTAACAATGCGTGCACCCGACTGGTGGGACTCTGCGCGTTTTCAGGCACTTTGCGTGGCTTGAAGTTGGTTCCGGTAAAATGGCGTTGCCTCGTCCCGCCCACCAGCGGGTAACGCGAGCCGTTGGGCGTTTCCTTGCTCAACAGAAAGCGAAGGTAAAACGATGTATCAAATCCTGCAATGGACACCGTTCCCGAATAAGTTTGAAAACACTCCTGAGTGGCAATTGCAAGCCGCAGAATATGACTTGAAATTGAACACACGGAATTACTACGAACACGCTGTAAGGGTCGCGGATTGTGTTTTATATCCGCTTGAAATTGCAGAGCGCATTGTGGCGTATTGGCAAAAGCGATACCCGTTCGCTGAGTTCCAATTGCAGAAACACGCCCAACAATGCGTGCACCCGACGCCGCGCCAGCGCGGCTCGAATCGGACAGGTAAACAGGCGCGGCGCGGGTAACGCTCGCCGTTAGCAAGAACTTTTCGTTAAACATTTCATGCGTTTTCTAAAATTATGTTTCGTTTTCAATTGTGTTTGAGTCTGCAAGTTTAGGTTTTGGGTTTTAGCAATGTTTTTCTTTTGGCAAAGTTAAGTTTTCGTTTCGCTAAGTTTCAGGTTAAATTAAGTCAGGTCGCCTAAATTGGCTTTTGTGTTTTTTGGTCAAGGCTTTTGTATATAAAGGTTTTGATTAGGCAAAATCCACTTTGCTGGCGGTTGTTGAGCCTGTCGAAACACAATGTTAATTTTCGGTTGGTGTAAGTTCTCAAAATTAACGTCAAGGTTTTCAGTTATAGTTTTGGTAAATTGTGTTTCGGCTTTTTGGTAAAGGTATTTTCAAAAATAAAAGTTCTGGCTCGCAGGCGTTTTTTTCTAAATCAAGTTTCAGTGTTTCAAAATTTAGCGTTTATTTTTTCAATCTCGGTATTGCTAAAAATTTTGTTGCGTGTAAAATAAAGTAAGTTGGTTGTGGTTTTTGTTTTTAGTTGGTAAGTCTGGCACAAGTCAGTTCTTGCTAACAAAGCGTGCAGCAATTAACTGTATTAAAAGTTCGTTTGCCTACGCGCAAACATATTTCGCACAGAAACAATATCTTAAACCGTTAGAATCAAAAAGCCCTGACAAAATTTGTCAGGGCTTTTATTTTACGAAATATGCAAAATAGATTTTTCGATTTTGTTGCCCACTTTGAGAGTTCGACGCCAAGTGCTATTGTCGTTGAGTGAAATCCAGCGGCGTTCTTCGGTACGATAAAACCAATCTTTATCTTGTTGAAAGTGGACTAATATGCCACTTGTTTCCCAAATGTTCAAAATTTCGTTGCTGTGAGCGTGTGTGTCGTCAAAGTCAGTGGTGGCACGTTGACCCATTTCACTATACAACTCATTCAATTCCAACAATAAAGAATTAATTTCAGGAGTCAAGTGGCTGACTTTTAATCCCACACGTTTGGCTTCTTCAAACAAAATCGGGTATCCATGTGACGGATATTTTGCATTCAAAGCATTCGCGATTCTGTCTTGTATCTTTTCTTCTTTGATGTGATACGCCAATAATTCTTTACACAACATAATAGACAATGATTCGGCTCGGTCCACTGCACCAATCACCAATGGATGCACATGTTGAAACAATTGTTGATATGGATTTTCATTCTCGTTCTTATCAGACTTTTGAGATTGCCACAGCCGAACGACACGAGTCAACTCGTCAAGCGAAACGCTGACGCGGTCATTGTCACGGTCAATGGGAGAAAGTGCATGAGTCAATGAAGTATCTACTGGAGTGAGATATGCCATCGGTCCCATGTAGATTTCATTCGCACCAAGCGTAATCATTGTGGCGGCGGATGCACATTCCAATGGAATCACGGCAATCACTTTTTCACAATACTGACGAAGCAAATTAACCAAACGCAAAGAGGCTTGTCCATTTCCGCCACTGGACTTGATAAAGAGATAAATCTTTTGTTGATGTCCAATTTTTTCTAGTAATTCAAATAAAGCCAATACATCATCATGGCAGACACTTCCACGCGGATTGTTGAAGTAGGTAATCAATGTGCCGCCTAATTTTTTATTTAATTCTTTGATGATGGCTTGAGTCTTGTCAAACAAAATGGGAGGTTGTTTTACTTTGTTTTTTGAGTTTGATTCCATACAGATTCTCCTTTATTCTTGATGATGAGATTATTTTTTCCCGCGAGACCAAAACCAACCGCCTATAAATCCCAATGCCTGACCTATCAACGTAACCATAGCTACACCACCGATACTATTTTCAATCAACCAATTTGAAATTCCAAAAACTCCAAAGGCTAAGATATTGTAAGCCAACAAACCGCCTATCAAAATTCCTAATGCCCATCGCAAAGCAAAGGAACGAGTCACAAATTGTGAGGCAATCACAAAAACCAAACCCGCCACAATTACAATCATAAACATCGAAACCAGCCAAGCCGGGAATTTTGGATATCCTTCAACTGAAATATACGGGTCTTCGGCTTCTTCAATTTCCGCTTCAGGCGTGGATTCAATAGATTGAGTTAAAACCGGCGTCACTACACTCACCTCTACAGGACCCAATTGCGAAACATCCAATCGAATTAAGTTTGAAATAATTGCTGGCTCACTGGTCACACGAATTTCTAGCAAGCCGGGTCTATCTAAACCAAATGAAGCCCTTGCAACACCCTGTGTAGTGACAGAAGCTTCTTGTTGCAAAATACCGCCGCCTTCGCCGGTTAAGTTCATAGTAAATTGCACCACTGTTCCATCCGGCACGGGGTTGCCATTGTTATCTACAATCACACCTGTACGCAATGCAATTGTGTCACCAATTTGGAAAAGCGGAATCTGAGTCGGTTCAGGCGTAGTATTCGGTTCACTTGCCGGAGCAGGTGGAAGGTCAAGAAAGAGCGGGATAATTTGATTCGGATTCGGTGACATGACAGAAATCAAATCATAATTAACTGCTGGAACAGAAACCGGCGATGCTCCACTAGGAGTTAACTCTTGAAACAACAATCGCACAGCCACATCAACAAATTGAGGTTGCTTGCTATATAAAGCATAATAGGCTGTAAATTTTGAAAGTGTGGTGGTATCAAAATAATATGGCGCACCAAAAGAAAACAAAATAATATTTTTATTGAGCAATACTTCCGGGCGTTCTCGTAAGAAACGGTTAATTAAAGCTGGCTGATTTTTTGAAGCATCGGTAATAGAAATTACAATCCAATCGGCTACCTCTAAATCATCTGCCACGAATTGATTATCTTCCGGTAGATCTAACAAGGCTTGCAAATTTTCTAAAGAATAAGAAGATAAACGAAACTCTTCCACTTGATTTCCGCCTTGCGGACCATATAGCTTTAAGATGGCAGACTCTAACGCATCTACCGCAAGTTGTGGCTGGGGTGGGCATCCTACGCATTGTCTTACACTTGTAGCATCAGTGATAAAGACCAAACGTTCATTGGTTTGTGGCGGTTGCGGTAAAACAGAAGTAAGGTCTTGTACACTTGGGCTAATTAACGTCGCAGAATTTTGTGCCACTGCAAAGGTTACATCTGCACCTATGCCAAATTCAGTTAAATCTAATTCAGGTACGATTACATTTGCAAAAATAAAGTTATCATACAAACCAAGTTTGGCAGTCAGAATGCGTGCCACCGAAGCATCTACTCGTTGAGCAAAGGCAGGGTCTTCGATATATTTTTGTGCAAAAAAATCTAACACGCGAATCGTTGTTGTGTATGTATCCGGTGAATCATCGGCTTTGATATTCCCCAAATAAACCATATCATTCCCTGCTAAAAAAGCATCACGCGCGGCGTTGCGAGCAGAAAATTGTCCGCCACCCAACGCATAAAACTCACGCACCGAAGCCGTACCAATATTGTCACTGATTAATAACCCGCCTTCGTTATACCAAGTTAAAAACTCCGGCAAGGTAATAATTTGAGTCAATGCCTGCGAATCAAGGCTGATTGGTTTTGTAGTAGCGCGAATATTCCCTTGAAAACCTTGATAACGAATATGTGAAACCAACAAACCATCTACTACACTGCTTGGAACAGGCGCGTTACCAGTCACTGCAAAAAATGGAGCCAATTCAATTTGCTTCAACTGTTCTAAAGATTTACGAACCGTAGAAACTTCCACTTCGGGCAAACGGTCTGCACCACCTACGCCGGGAAAATGTTTGCCAATTACCAAAAGATTATTTTCACTGCCCTCATGCAAACCCTTTACAAATGCTCGCCCCATCTCACCAACCCAAAATGGGTCACCACCAAAAACGCGCGTGTTCAAATCCCCACCTGATGTAGAGGGATTCTCAAGCACATCTAAAGAAGGTCCAATATATAAATTAAAACCTAAGGCTTCTAATTCACGCCCGCGAATCTCAGCCACTTGTTCAGCATACGAAACATCCCAAGTTGCCCCAATTGCCATGTCACTCGGCAAAGGTGTTAACCCATTAATCAATTGGTCACTCGGAAAACCATCCCCTTCTTGAGCAATCCCAATAAACAAAGGCGTGTATTCAGCATTGGCATTGGTAGAGTTTTGCCACTCAATTCTTTGCAAATTATTAATTAAGGTATGCGTTTGTGTGAGTGTATCTACATTTGTAAAATTATCATTCTCAGCGGTCAACACTACCCCGCCAACATGATAGCGCGTGATTAAATTAAAAATTTGTGATTCTTCACTCGTATCTGTTCCATTAAATGAGACCAAAAACAACTGCCCCACTTTTTCTTGCGGCGTCATAGATGCCAGCACAAGTTGTACAGCCGCCGGTGGTGTGGGCGGTTGTGCTTGAGCAGGTGTAAACGATAAAAGAAAAACAAATAAAAACAAAATTCGGATGAAACGCATTATCCACTCTTATAACATAATTTGATATTAAGACAAAATGGACGCCGCTCTGTGAACGACGCCATGATATTTTCTTGCGCTTCTCGCTTCGGGTTGATTTGGTCTTTCCAAGCGGATGCCTTCATGTACGCCTCGACAGAGTTTGCACAGCCATAGCTGGGTCGTCGGTAAAAATTCCATCAACGCCCCAATCTTTCAGGCGCAAAATTTCTGCTGGGGTGTTTGCTGTCCACACATGCACTCTTCTTTTAATGCGATGTGCGCGTTGAATTTGTTCTTTGCTAACACTCGAAATGTGCGGATGCAGTGCTTGATAATCGCCAAACATAAAACCAAATGACCTTGCCCACAAACCGATAATACCGGGCATTGCCAAAAGTCCACGTGGAATTTCTGGCAAGGTTTGCATTGCAATTTTTAGGTTTGATGCAAAAAATGATGAGAAAATAATTTGCTTATGATTATTATGCTTCTTAATCAACTCACATACTTTTTGAGTTAAACCATCTTTTGGGGTGGAATAGTTGGTTAATTCAATATTGATTAATTTATCTTTGCCGACAGTTTCAAACACTTCTTCTAACAAAGGGACTTGTGTATTTACAAACTTTGAGTCAAACCATGAACCTGCATCCAATTTGCGGATTTCATCTAAAGTAAATGAGGCAACTTTGCCTGTGCCATTTGTGGTTCTATCCAATGTCATGTCGTGAAAGACAATTACATGACCATCCGCAGTTAATTTTGCGTCTAACTCAACGCCATCGGCACCTTTTTGTATCGCTTGCGAAAAAGATGGCAGAGTATTTTCTGGTGCGTGAGCAAGGTCACCGCGGTGTGCGAGGATGATGGGGCTAGGAAAATGTTGAAGCATCAGAGGCAGGTTGAAGGTAAGAATGAGGCGAAATTAAATATCCACGAAATATGCTTTGGCGGCGCGGTCTATCATGTCACGTGACATGGTCGGCGGAACTGCAAGATAAGAAGAAATATCAAGAATTTGATCGAGCAAATCACGTGGATGTGAAGCACGCATTTTACGATTGCGTTTGATATACCATTCTTGCAAAAGATACGCGAGACCTTGGTCATTATATTCAACACGTTTATCTTGTGAAACGCGTTTGAAGATTTCACGAAACTCTTCAAAGGATGGGTCACCGATTTCTATTTTGTGACGCAAACGACGTAAGAAGGCTTCATCTACTAAATCTTTTGGCGGCAAGTTGGTTGAAAAAACAATAAGCACATCAAATGGAACTTCAACTTTGCGCCCTGTATGTAAACGCAAATAATCGAGGCGATTTTCAAGCGGCACAATCCAACGATTTAATAAATCACGCGGGCGAACTTGTTGACGACCAAAGTCATCAATTAATAAAATGCCACCATTGGCTTTCACTTGAAATGGGGCTTCATAAAATTTTGTGGTGTCATCAAAAACAAGGTCTAAACCTTCAAGATTTAATTCACCACCTACAACAATAAATGGTCTGCGAATTTTTACCCAACGCGGGTCGCGGCGTGTGTTAGAACGTAAGTTTCCAGTAGAACTGCCACTGCCTTCTGTATCTGGTGCAAGGCTATGACTAACAGCGTCATACACTTTGATAACTTGACCATCTAAATACAAAGCATACGGAATATACATATTTTGGCTGAGGACAAGATTACCAAAGGCACGTGCAATACTGGTTTTCCCATTGCCGGGCGGTCCATACATAAAAATGGATGTGCCTGAATTTAAGGCGGGTCCTAATTTTTGAAATGTGGTTTCGGATATGACCATTTGAGAAAGAATTTGTCTCATGGTTCTTGTGGTAACAGTTAGTTTTCCACTTTTCTGGCGACGAATCGATTCGTTATAGACTTCAAACGGAACTGGGGCAGGTCCGGCATATTGACTACGATCTAACGCTTCACGCGCGCGGATAATGCCCGCACTGGTGATGCCGTAAGTGTATGCGCCATCACCTAAACCGCCTTGTGATGATTTGACTTCGATGGTTTTTTCTTGTTTGAGGGTAAAGAGTAATTGGTCTACTACGCCTGCAAAAGGAAGCGTGATTTCTTCGGCAATTTTGAAGCCGGTCAGATAGCCACGGAAATACAGCACCTTGAGAATTAAATCTTGCAACCACAGAGGCGAAAGACCTGTATCATCTAGGCTGTTGATTTGCGGCGGGGAAAATCCACTATCGGTTGCGCCACCAATTTGTCCGGTTTGTCTTGTTACCATGTGTCACCAATTTCCAGCAGTTTATGTTGAGTCAATTATACTTCTTTTCGTTTATAATCCAGCCGCTATGAAACTATCTGTAATTATCCCTGTTTATAACGAAGTTGAAAGCATCCAAACAATTTTGAAACGTGTGCAAGCCACCAAACGTGCCACCGAAATCATTTTGGTTGATGATGGTTCGAAAGATGGCACACGTGATATTTTGAAAAAACTTGATGGCAAAAAAGGCTTGAAAGTTATTTTACATGAAAAAAATCAAGGCAAGGGCGCGGCGGTACGGACTGGTATGGCGGCGGCAAAAGGTGAGGTACTCTTAATCCAAGATGCTGACCTTGAATATGACCCTCGTGATTACCCTGAATTACTCAAGCCGATTGAAGAAGGGCTTGCAGACGTAGTTTACGGCTCTAGATTTTTAGGCAAGGCGCATCGGGTGACCATGTTTTGGCACATGGTTGCTAATAAGTCTTTGACTTTGATGACCAATATTTTATATGACACTATTTTGACTGATATGGAAACAGGTTATAAAGTGTTCCGTCGTGAAGTGATTGATGGTATGACTATTCGCGCCAATAGTTTCAACTTTGAGCCTGAATTCACAGCCAAAATATTAAAAAGAAAATATCGAATCTTTGAAGTGCCGATTACGTTTAATCCGCGAGATTATTCGCAGGGGAAGAAAATAAAACTCCACGATGCTTTTGAAGCGGTGTGGGCTTTGATTAAGTATCGGTTTGTAGATTAATAAAACATCCCGCAGAAAATTCTGCGGGATGTTTACTTTTACGGTCTCACATACACCGTATATTCATCAACATAATCTCCCGCCTCGTAGGTAGAAGTACCATCATTGATATCGGTTTGAAAGGTTGCAACGATAGAAAAACGATGCTCGCCTGCTTCCCAATCAGATAATGCTGTGTAAACCAAACGACATTCATATCCGCCAGAGGCAACGTCATACACAGCCAATTGGTCTTGCGGAATTTCTTGACCATCTAAAATAAATTTCAAATCAATTTGGGCAAAGTTTTGTTCAAGCGTATCTTTATCTTGCGCACACCAGGCATAGGGCCAGATTAACGTTTTTGATTCTGAAAGTGGGATTGTGTAAGTCTTAACATGCGGAGTTAAGACATCTTCTGTATATTCTTCACGAGCGACATCCCACATAAACTCTGCACCACCAGCAAATGCTGATTCCGCTTCACTTGGTGACGCAATACTGGGTGGCGCACTTGGAGTCACTCCTGCGCCAAGCGGTTCAAGCACAGCCTTAATCCCTGCTTGTAAAACAATATCATCTGTGGAATATACAGTGGTTTCATCTATCGGGACACGAAGCGTCGGCTGGACTCCTGTTCCTTCAAGGAAGATGCTGCCATCCCCTAGTGTGAAGCGTCCTGTTGGCACTTGGATGAAAAAGCCTTCGGGTAAAGTAAATTGTCCACGGGCGACTTCTGCTACAACACCACTGGTCGGGAATTGACCGACCGTAATCATGCCCGGCACTTGGCTAAAGCTATACGATTCAAGTTCACATGCACTGGCACACGCGGGACCAACTAACAAAACCATTTTGTCAAAACGATATTGATTTTCGTTCGGTAATACTTTTCCGGGCAAACCTTCTGGTTCAAATTGACCTGTGGCTTCACTGTAATATTCCAATTGCCCCATCGGAATTTCTTGGTCCGTTAAAAAACCTGCTAAACCTAAATTTGCTCCACCACTGTTATAGCGCATATCAATAATGATGCCTTCAACTTGACGCGCTTCAAATTGTTGTAAAGAACGTTCAAACAAACGGACTAGTAAATTCAAATCATCAAAGTTTGTGTTGATGCGAATATAACCAATTTGAGAATTATCTTGCCTGATAATTTGTGTATCAACTGGCAATAATCCATCAATATTTACACCGAAGTAAATGGATGTTCGGCTGAAAGATTGTGTTTCGGAAACAGCAACCAGGCTGACCGTCTGTGATGAAGCGTTGGGATTTGCAAATGTAATCTCAGCCGTATCACCAACTTCAGCGCGTAATAGATAACGTGCTTTTTGATAGCGAATATCAATATCAGATGATTGAATGACATATGGGCGAACTTTTTCAATCGCATCTGAAATTGGCTCGCCATTAAATGTTGTAATCTCTGCACCAATTTGCAACCCGGCTTGTGCGGCAGGGCTATTTTCTAGTACATAAATAACAACAACTCGTCCATCATCTAGTTCACGAATCGCAAAACCATATCCGCCACTGGTGGCAGTGGAAAAATCTTGGTCAAAATATTGTCCACCATCAAAGCCAACATGACCATCTTTGAATGCCCATGTAAAATCACGCAATGCCAGATAAAAAGCATTGGCATCATTGTCTGCTTAGGCTTGTTCTACACGCGGTTTTAATTCTGCATATAACGCATCCCAATCAGGTTGCTTACCTTCAATGCCATTGAAAGCATATTCTTTGCTGATTTGCTCAAACATTTTATCGAAGGCTTCAGTATATGAATCGCCTGAAAAATCTTTTAGTGCCACATCATCAGGTTCATATAAAGTCATTTCAGCGATTGGAGATTTACTAAATGTAAATGGTTCGGTATCTAAATCTACAAGCGTATAACCTGATTCAATTGAAGCAACAGGGTCATCAGCAGTGAAAAGTAAACCATCTTCACCAAAACTAGATGGGAAGCTTTGCTCAGCATCTGGTGACCAAACGATTAATTTCCCGCCAATCACTTCATCATCATTTTCTGTATCGGCTTTAATAGATGCTAAGTAAGTGGGCCAACCAAGAGAACGGTCATCGCCTACTGAATAAGGTCCGCCGTATAAATTGGGTGAATAACCCACAGCAAAAATTTGCACGCCTTGATTTTCTGCACCATTGTTATCAACATCATTAAATTCACCTTCGGGCAAAGCAGGTAAATTCAAATCAAATGTTCCACTTAACGTTTCAGCGTCATAGGTCATATAACCTAGCACTTGCGAATCAACAGGAAGTTCCCATTCTTCATCGCGAATCACAAAGCCGTGCATGTCAATCAATGCCACAGCGTTTTCAACATAATAAGTAAAAACAAAATCGTTTGAAATTGTATATTCACCTTGCACTTGTACAGGTTCGCCAGCATTTTCAGCAGAAGGTTCTTCGGTTGGTACTTCTTCTACGTTTGGTGCACAAGCAGAAAGTATTAATCCTATAATTAAAATCAAAGAAAAAACGCGCCATACATTTTTCTTCATTTCTTCCTCCAATGTTTCAATTTGAAATCTAAAGGTATTATATAATCTCTTTATGAATAACTACATTAAAGAACTTGAACAAGCGCAAAAAGCCAGAGAACGAGGCAATGAAGGTCAAGCCAGAGTTTGTGCAAGACGTGCCACAGGCATTGCCATAAAAGATTATTTGACTCGCAAAGGGATTCAACCTCCAAGTGTGAGTGCGTATGATTTGTTGAATTACATGAAAGAAGAACCGCTTCTACCCCCTGACCTCAAACTGGTTGCTGAACATTTGACAGTGCGCGTGACCGAAGAATTCAAACTCCCCATTGATGCTGATTTGATTGCTGAGTCGCGTCAGTTATGTGAATGGTTAATTAAAAACTAAAACCCCAAAGGTTTTGAAAACCTTTGGGGTTTATTTCAAAACTTACATGATTTCCTTACGCCCGGTCAGGTAATACAAGGCACGCGCAAGTGTAATCAATAATAACATTCCAGATAACACGCCACCGAAAACAAAAATCAATTTACGCCAGTCACTCAGGCGCATGGTAATTTCACTCGGTGTAGGAAGTTGAATACGCTCGTATAGGCGTTGAAACAAGCCTGACGGAGCAGTAACAGGCTTCAACGTCCCGGCAAGATGCGTTTCAATTTCATCAAAATTTTCTTGATATATCTGGTCTGTCATTTCTTTCTCTTTATCAAAATTATTCAGCAGGATACAAAATTAGACCGACTGTGCCAGGTCCAAGATTTGCGGCAATAGAAATTGCAAGTTCGCTAATCATGGTTTCTTTGGCGTTGAAATGGCTTTTGGCATCTTCTAACAATGCCTGCCCTGATTTCAAATCACGCGCGTGAACGATACCCAAGTAAACAGGTTTATCACCAAATTCTTCTTTGCCCATTGCAAGCACACGCTCTAATGCGGCTTTGCGGGTACGCACACGTTCTGCCATATTTAACACACCATCACTCAACACAGCAATCGGTTTTACATTTAATACCGACGCGAGTGCGGCTTGTAAGGCTTTCACACGCCCCGACATTTTTGCATATTCCAAAGTATCTAATGTAAGAATCACGCGGATTTTTGACTTTGTGTTTTCAATATATTTCACAATTTCATCCACGCTTTTGCCTGCGCGTTCCATTTTGCGGGCTTCACGGCATAACAAACCAATGCCTAATGAACCAACGGCTGAGTCAATTGGAATGACATTAAATTCGCCTTTTAGTTCTTCAGCGGCTGAAACTGCCGAAGCATATGTACCAGAAAGTTTGGCAGTGATGTGAATAGAAAGAATCGTGTCACCCTTTTGAGCAATTTTGCGATAAAACTCAACAAATTGATGTGGCGAAGGTTGTGAAGTTTTGGGAATGCGCTTGCTTTCTTCTACTAATTTATAAAAACCTTCGTTATCTAACTCGACCCCTTGCAAATAAGATTTTTCCCCGAACAAAATGTTCACGGGAATCATATCTATCCCATACTCTTTTGCCCACTCTGGAAGAATATCAGCAGCACCGTCGGTCACAATTCTCAACATGGTTTACTCTCCTTCAAGGTTTAGATTTTGGTCTTCCAATTGGTCACGCAAAGCCAAAAGTGTTCGATGATACAAACTCTTTACGGCTCCTTCGCTTCGTCCCATAATCTTGCCAATCTCTGCATTCGACATGTTCTCGACAAATTTCAAAATCAAAAGATTTTGTCTCTCTGGCGGAAGTTTTCGAATCATTCTTAATAGGGCATCCTGTTCCTGCGAGCGGACAAGATTTCTTTCAGGGTGATCACCTTTGGTTGGCAGAACCGGCAAGTCGTCTAACGGAATTTCTTGTTTGCGACTTCGGTCTCTGTGCCAGTTTGCTACTAAATTATGAGCAATCCGATACAACCACGCAGAAAAAGGAACGCCTCGGTCTGTATAGTTTTTTATGTGATTCATCGCCCGTTGAAACACACGAGCTGTTAAATCTTCAGCGTCGTGCGGGTTGCCTGTACGATAGTAGACATAATTGAAGATTCGTTCTACATAATGACCATATAAGATACCAAAAGCATCACGGTCACCTTTTGACGCACGGGCGAGAATTTCCTCTTCGTTGTAATCCAACTCGGTCAAGTGATAGCCTTACCGACGGATTTGAATTAATAACACCGCCGGATTTTAGAAGTTGCACAGAGTATAACATGACCAATTTCCTACCGATTGTGGGGTCACAAAGTAGGGTTAACCCTACCCACGAAATCAAACCTACCATCGAAAATATTGACACAAACTAAACAGAAATAAAAACTTAACAAGGAGTAAATCATGAAGAAAACTATTTTCTCAATTGCAATTAGTTTGGTATTACTATTCACTTTAATTTCTCCAGCTATTGCAAATCAAAATGTGTATGCCCAAGCTGGTGGGCCGGGTTGTATAGACCCTGCAACAGGTGGAACAATTGAATGTACCCCAACCCCACAACCAGGCGGCGGATCCGGTGATGGAGGCGGTTCAGGCTCTGGTGGTGGAAATCGAAACCCAACCAACACGCCATTGCCAATCACCAACCCATCAGAAGATGGTTCAAATGATGCAAAGGAAATCGGTTGCGGCGGTAGTGCTGAAGCTGTTGCAAATTGTGTTGGAAAGTATGTATTGATGTGTATAAAAGCTGGAGGGAAAGCAGACACCACTGTCACTGGAGAAAATTCTGCACAAGTTTCCTGTACAAAAGATGCCTTTTTGGTTATTGAGCCTACACCCTTATCAGTTGTAAACCCAACAGATGATGGTGCAACAGAGGCAAAAGGTGCTACTTGCAAAGGCGGGACTACAGAATGGAGATTAACTTGTGCATTAGGCTTTGCAACTGAATGTACAAATGCAGGTGGTGAATCAACCATCAAAACTGTTGGCAATTCGATTGAAATAGACTGTACAAAAGATGCCTTCTTAGTTATTGACCCCACACCTTATCCAATTACATCTGGTCCTGCTGAGGATGACTTAATTGGCACTTGTTCACAAGCACAAGGTAATGTGTCTAGTTGTTTAGCAGAACTTCAACGCCAGTGTGAAGATGGTTTACTTGTGATTGAAGTAGATTTATATGCCACAGGCGGAACAAGTTATAAAGTGTATTGTATTCCACACGAAGAATTACCAACTCTTGATTTGCCATACAAACTTCCAGATAATGATGGCTCAACAGAAGATAATTGGACAGGTGGGTGCTACGGTAATGATGTTGATAAATGCGTAAACGACCTCGCAAGCTTATGCGAATCGGATGGCGGCGAACTTTCTGTTTGGTATGACAATGAAGGTGGAGCAGGTGTACATTGTGAAAATCAATCGGACGCGGGTCAAGTAGCACCTACGGCAACGCCTCTCGTAGTTGTATCACCTGATGAAGACAATTCTAGTGCTGGCGATTCTTGGGAAGAAGAATGTTCTTGGGCTTCATGTTGGCTATCTGACTTATCCTGCTGGATGGATGGTGGCTCAGGGTATGTTGTGGAAGATAGCGTTGGTAATACAGGTTACCATTGTGATTT
This sequence comes from Anaerolineales bacterium UBA2317, assembly GCA_002345215.1. GTDB lineage: Bacteria > Chloroflexota > Anaerolineae > Anaerolineales > Villigracilaceae > Villigracilis. Next base: position 32,497 of record DDVH01000044.1, on the reverse strand, counting down.
ACCTTCTCAGTCTTCTAATGCCCCACCGTTCGGATTCGGTTTCCTAATTGGCGTTTTCGCCGCAGTAGCCATCCCTGCATTTATGAAAAACGCCCGTAGAGCAAAAACTGCTGAAGCAGTGACCAATGTTAAAAAGATGTACGATGCATCAGACTCTATGCCACAAACTAAAGAACATATTTTATTGAACAAGGATGATAATAGCCAATCTGCAAACAAACCAAAGCCAACACCCAAACCAACTCCTCCACCATCAAAACCAAAGCCCTCAAGCGGACCAAAAGGTGATATTAATTCAGACGGTGATGTAGACGGAAGCGACTTTAATCCATAGAATAGTTGACAATAAATATCACAAAAGATAAATATGTATAAAAAGAAGACTGTTCAAATTGAACAGTCTTCTTTTTATACGGTTATTTTATTTTCCAAAGCCCAAGCCGCCGCTTCGGTACGATTTCTTACACCAAGTTTTCTAAAAATACTGGCTACATGTTTTTCAACTGTTTTTAGTACAACTACCAACTCATTCGATATTTGCTCATTCGTTAAACCTTGTGCTATTAAATTCAGCACTTCTTGTTCTCGTGACGTCAAATGTTGAGGCTGTTGTTTTTTACTTTCTACAGAACGAGGTGCTTCTAATATCTCAGCCGCTATAGCGAGGGCTGAATCTACGGTTAATTTCGAGCCTGCAAGGCGTAGTGACTCAAATTCTTCTCGTGACATGCTGGAATAAATTTTTTGTAATTTTTTTTCAAAATCGCGAACATCGTAAGGATTTTCGTGCATTTTTGTCTCATCGCGAACTTTTTGAATGACTCCAATCAATTGAACAGACTCCGAATATAAATCTAAAAATATAAATATATAAATACAAGCGTACAAAAGTTCAATCTTAAATTCAACATCTGTGATTTTTTCGGATAACGAAATCGCTTCGAGTGCCGCATGAATAGCTGGTTCTACTTTTCCCATCTGAATATTGGCTCTGGCATAGATAGCAAGACAATAAACGAAAATATATGCGCCTTGAATTTGTTGACTGGTATCAAGATTTATTTTCAAAAATTCTATTGCGGTCTCGTAATTTCCTAGTCGTATATGTAAATGTCCCTTACCATAATTGACTATGGCTTTGAAATAATCATCATTCAAATCCTGTGCAATCTTTAAGCATTGTTCATACTTTTCAAGGGCTAATTCGGGTTTTTCGATGTATTGAAAAAGAATCCCCATATTTGCCAAATTACGCATTTCAGCCCAATGATCTCCTAGTTTCTGTGTTAATGTTGTACTCTCATCTAGAAGTTTAAGAGATTCATCATAATCACCCATTTGACCAAGGTTGGCTGATAAATTATTGAGTGATTCAATTACACCTTGCTCATGATTAGTTTTCAAATAAAGTGTGTATGCTATTTCGTGGAACTCTCGCGATTTTGCATAATTTCCTGTTAGCCATGCTAGTGTGCCGGAGACGCTATAAATATCTGCGCGGTGAATTAAGAATCTTTTAGCATCATCTGGATTTGGAAACATGAATTCATCTATTGATTTTCGGGCGCGAGCAATGTATTCGTAATCAATTAACACTGATTGGTGCATCATCCAATAACGATGAAAACAAGTAAGAATTTTGTAACCTGCTTCCCAATTTTTTGAACCTGATGTTGAAGTAATACAAATTTCTAGTGCAAGGTTGATATTTTCAAATTCTTCGTCAATCTGTTTAAATAGGTTAATTTGTTGAGTCTCTTTCAAATTTCTATCTGCTTGTTGTGATAAAGACAAATATAAATTTACATAAGCATCTTTTAATGCACTAATTTCATCAAGGTGATGAATTTCATCCCAGGCAAATTCGCGAATCATTTCTACCATACCAAAATGAGGCTCATTATGTTTTTCTACAGATGGTTTAAGCAGGTTTTTATCTACTAATGATGAAATAATTTCTAAGGTTTGATTTTCATCCAGATTCAAAAGCATAGATAAAGTAAGTACGCTGAAACCAGCAGGGAAAATAGATGCGGCGCGGAATATTCTTTTTTCTTGCTCTTCCAGTAACTCATAACTCCAAGCAATGGTATTTCTGAGAGATTGTTGCCTTTCGGGTAAGTCTCTTGTTCCTGATGAGAACAGGTTGAGGATTCGAGAAACAGGTTGAAGGTCAGGTTTGAGGCGGGTAAGCAATGCGGACGGTGTAAATAGTTTTGTTCGAAAGGCAGCAAGTTCAATTGCTAAAGGAAGTCGATCCAGCCTTTGACATAACTCAATGATAGATTCTTTATCTGCTGAGGAAACGAAAAAATTTGGATTAAGTGACTGGGCACGTTTGATAAAAAGTTCAAGAGCATGTTCTTTATCTAACATACCAATTGGATAGACTTGTTCGCTTCGTAATCGCAATGGCTCACGACTGGTTACAATAATTTTTAGGTTTGATGAAGATTGCAAGAGTTCCTGAACGAAAGAAGCACCGCTCATTAAGTGTTCAAAGTTATCAAGTATTAAGAGTATACGGCGACCTAATAAAAAATCCTTGATTCCATCAATTGATTTCCTGTTTAGGTTTTGGTCAATTTTTAGTACATGGGCAATTTCAATGGGAATTAAGTTGGGCTTCGTAATGGACGAAAGCGGAATAAAAAAAACGCCGCTTAAAAACTTTTCAAGCATTGAGTAAGCTAATTGAATTGCCAGAGACGTCTTACCTGCTCCGCCTAAGCCAGTAAGAGTAATTAGGTTTATGTCTTTTTGTGAAATTAAAGATTCAAGTGCCCTTAGTTCATTATCACGCCCAATTAGAGGTGTGATTTGTTCAGGGATATTGGTTGGTATAGCAGACTTAAGAAAATTGGCAGGTTTCGTTTTAGTATTTGAATTCATAAAGCATAAAAATTATAACCATTATAAAAGAAGCTTATATCACCCATTGGGTATAATAAAAGATTGTTTGTTGATTGAAAGTTATTGTGTTTTTCAGAACACATGTGCTATAATTGATTACATTTTCATCTAAAGGTTAATCCATGTCATCTAATTCCATTCGCGTCGTTGGGGCGCGTGTTCACAATTTGAAAAATATTACGGTTGAAATTCCACGAGATAAATTTGTTGTTATCACGGGTTTATCAGGCTCAGGGAAATCGTCGCTAGCATTTGATACGATTTTTGCTGAAGGTCAACGCCGATATGTTGAATCATTATCTGCGTATGCACGTCAGTTTATTGGGCAAATGGATAAGCCCGATGTTGATTACATTGACGGTCTCTCCCCTGCTGTTTCGATTGACCAAAAATCTACCAGCCATAACCCTCGTTCCACAGTTGGAACAGTCACCGAAATCTACGACTATATGCGTTTGCTGTTTGCCCGCGCGGGAATCCCACATTGCCCCGTGTGTGGACGCGAAGTGGTGAAACAATCAGCCCAAGAAATTGTTGACCAAATCGAAAATCTTCCTGAAGGCACACGCATCTTAATTTTGTCTCCATTGGTGCGCGGACGTAAAGGAACGTATCAAGCTGTATTTGAAGAGATTCGCAAATCTGGTTTTACACGCGCACGTGTTGATGGCACGGTTCAATCTTTAGATGATGAAATTGAATTGGATAGATACAAACAACATACCATTGAAGCAGTGGTTGATAGACTTGTGATTTCAAAAGAAGGTAATAAAGAAGATAAACGCGCCGCACGCACCCGCCTCACTGACTCAGTGGAAACTGCTCTCAAATTTGGAGAAGGATACGTCACCGTCAACTTGGTTGATAAAAAAGAGGACATTGCTTTTTCAGAACATCTGGCTTGCCCAGAACATGGTTCAACTGTCCCTGAAATTGAGCCGCGAACTTTTTCATTCAACACACCACAAGGTGCTTGCCCGGAATGTCAGGGACTTGGTTCTAAACTTGAAATTGATCCAGACCGCATCATTCCTGACCGCGACTTGTCTCTGAACGAAGGAGCAATTATTACCTCCGAATGGGGTCCGCGTGAAGAAGGTGGCTATTATTGGCAATCGTTACAAGGTGTATGTAATGCATCCAAAATAGATATGGATAAACCTGTAAGAGAATTAACCAAAGAACAACTCAAGTTAATTTTATATGGCACAGGTGATAAACAAATTCAAATGGTGTATAGAAATACAAACGGCAGTGAATTTAAGTTCACACGTGCGTTTGAAGGTGTGATTACCAATTTAGAAAGACGATATAAAGAAACCAACTCCGATTGGATGCGTGAAAAAATTGCTGAATACATGTCTGATAGACCTTGCCCTGCTTGTGGTGGCAAGAGATTGAATCCCGCCGCCTTGGCAGTGACGGTAGATGATGTCAATATTGTTGAAGCAAATTCATGGCCCGTGTTGAAAACATTAGATTGGGTCAAGAAAATTTCTGGCAAAAATTCTCCATTAACTTCAAAACAAAAAACAATCGCAGAACGTGTCATTCGTGAAATTCACGAGCGATTAAATTTCTTGGTCAATGTCGGGTTGGATTATTTGACGTTGAATCGTTCGGCTGTGACATTATCTGGCGGTGAAGCACAACGCATTAGATTAGCAACTCAAGTTGGTTCGCGTTTAGTCGGCGTGTTGTATGTGTTAGATGAACCATCTATTGGTTTGCATCCACGTGATAATTCGAGATTACTTGAAACACTCAAAGGATTAAGAGATTTAGGCAATACAGTTTTAGTGGTGGAACATGATGATGAAACGATTCGTGAATCAGATTGGGTGATTGATTTAGGTCCAGCGGCTGGCGAACATGGCGGTCAAGTGATTGCAGAAGGTACACCGAAACAGATTTTGGCGCACCCAAAGTCGTTGACCGGGCAATATTTGTCGGGGCGCAAACAGGTTGAAGTCCCGAAAAAGAGGCGTGAAGGAAATGGGAAAAGTCTCAAGATTATTAATGCAGTCGCAAATAATCTTAAGAAAATTTCTGTCGAACTTCCGCTTGGAAAATTAGTTTGTATNNAACTCAAGTTGGTTCGCGTTTGGTCGGCGAGTTCGAACTGGCTGACGGCGAGGTCATCGATTTCCGAAGCCTGTTCCAGCAGTTCCACCGAAAGCTGGCCGCTGCCGATCTGGGCGAGGCGGGCGGCGCCAAGCGAAGCCTGTGGC
>DDVH01000044.1:26859-27237 GCA_002345215.1 Anaerolineales bacterium UBA2317 | reverse complement strand
TCCGCTTGGAAAATTAGTTTGTATTACCGGTGTTTCAGGTTCGGGTAAATCTACTTTGATGAGTGATATTTTGTATAACGCTTTAGCATCGAAGTTGATGGGTGCACGCACGCAAGCTGGTGAGCATGACAAAATTTTAGGCATTGAACATTTAGATAAGATTATCAACATTGACCAATCACCGATTGGGCGAACGCCACGTTCTAACCCCGGAACATATACGGGTTTGTTTGATGAAATGCGAAAATTGTTTGCCGAGTTGCCTGAAAGCAAAGTGCGTGGATATAAGCCCGGACGTTTTTCTTTCAATGTACATGGTGGGCGTTGTGAGGCATGTCAGGGACAAGGTGAGTTGCGAATCGAAATGCAATTTTTGCC
>DDVH01000044.1:24413-26571 GCA_002345215.1 Anaerolineales bacterium UBA2317 | reverse complement strand
CCGCGACCAATATTCGATTGCTGATATTTTAGATATGACAGTTGACCACGCTGTGAAAGAATTTGAAAATTATCCGCAAATGGCGAATAAATTAAAGTTGTTGCAAGAGGTCGGCTTGGGATATGTGAAAGTTGGTCAACCTGCGACGACGTTATCCGGTGGTGAAGCGCAACGCGTGAAATTATCAAAGGAATTATCGCGTCGCGCTACGGGTAGAACTTTATACGTCTTGGACGAACCATCTGTCGGGTTACACGCAGCGGATGTGCATAAATTAATTGAAGTGTTACAAAGATTAGTAGATGCAGGCAATTCTGTTTTAATCATTGAACATAACTTGGATATTATCAAAGTCTCGGACTGGATTATAGATTTAGGTCCCGAAGGTGGTGATAGAGGCGGTGAATTAATCGCTGAGGGTACGCCGGAACAAGTAATGAAAGTCAAAGGTTCGTATACGGGAAAATATTTGAAAGAACACTTAAAATAATAAAAAGAGGAGAGAAATTGTTTTTCTCTCCTCTTTTTATTAAGAACAGTTAAATCCCTCACGGCACAAGAGTGATTTTTCAGGTAGAATTATTTTGCATTGTGATTGGATGGATTCAACACAAACATACAGTGCAAAAGGATATCTTCATGAATAACCGACCTTCGTTATCTTCTAGCCCAATGGGCTCACTCCGCAAACGTAGAGGCAGAAACAATACTGTGTTTATTGCGGCTGGTGTGCTTGTACTTGTAGGGCTTGGGGTATTAATTTACTGGCTGTTTCAGCCCGGCAGACCTTTGAGCAATCTGATTGCCACCGAAACACCAACACCTACCATTACACCGTCACCAACAAATACAAGCACTGCCACTCCGTCACCGACTGAAACGCCGACAGCTACAATTACTTTCACACCGACTTTTTCTGGACCATTTACCTATACTGTCCAAGATGGTGATTATCTTCAACTAATTGTAGAAAGATTTGCATTGGGCGATAATGCAATAGAGCTAATCTTAATTTTAAACCCTTACAACTTAACTGAAGATGGATTCATAGGTGTTGACCCTACAACCCAAATTGTTGTTCCTGGGCAAGTTATATTGCTCCCTTATCCGGGAATGCCACTTCCAACCGCTACACCTCTTCCACCTGATTTACGCCCCGGCACATTGATAGAATACATCGTCAAAGCAGGTGATTCACTTGGCGGCATTGCGAATCTGTTCAATTCAACAATTGAAGCTATATCTACAGAAAATAGCATAACTGACCCAAATGCTTTATTTGTTGGTCAGTTATTAAGAATTCCAGTAAACTTGGTGACTCCCACCGCAACTCGCCCACCGACTAGTACACCTATCACGCCCGGACCTGGCACAGTTTTACCGACTGCTACATTTACGCCAATTAACGTCCCGACAAATCCTAGCGGAACACCATAACCGTAATTCGTAAGGGCAACTCTTTATTATTGTTTGTGACAATTCAATACTCAAAAAGAGAGTTGCCCCTACTAGACAAAACATGCTCCATCATGTAAAATACACCGCCGTTGAAAAAGTAATGTAATAAATCTGGAGAAAAAAGACCTTGGCTAACATACAATCTCAAATCAAACGCAATCGTCAAAACGAAAAGCGCCGTTTACGAAATCGCACCATTCGTGGTGCCGCTCGCACTGCGGATAATGCCGCACGCAAAGCACTCACCACTGAAACTCCCGAAACGCGTGCAGAAGTTTTGAAGGCTATCAGCGCTTTAGACAAAGCCGCTGAAAAAGGCATCATTCACAAAAACAATGTTGCCCGCCGCAAAAGCCGATTGATGAAACGCTTGGCAGAAATTAGCAAGAAAACCAAGTAACATCTTTTCAAAGAAAAACGGGAGTCTGATGACTCCCGTTTTTTGTTTCCTACAATTGACACACCCTACGTTATAATCGCCCATCATCCACAGGATTGCTTCGCTTATGTTTATCAAAGAACAACAACTCATTGAAGAAAAAATAAAATCCTTTTGCAAAGCAAATGACATGGCTTTAGCAGAATTAAAGTGGCAACCAATTCCGTTTGCCGGAGAATGGGGTTTTGCAACTTCATTTTTTCAGACCGCCGCCAACGAAGCCAAACTCGGCAAGGGAGAAAAACTTCCAGTGCCGCAAAA
>DDVH01000044.1:20441-24044 GCA_002345215.1 Anaerolineales bacterium UBA2317 | reverse complement strand
GCTCGCTTCAAAATCTGACTTTGGGCGGGGTGCGGCAAAGTCGGAAAGAGTCATGGTGGAATATGCTCAACCGAATACGCATCACTCGTTTCATATTGGTCATGCCCGCAATACAATTTTAGGTGAAGTGTTGGCACGTTTGGTGGAATTTGCAGGCTATGAAACAATTCGTGCCTCATACCCCGGTGATTTAGGTTTGGGCGTTATCACTGTGATGTGGATTTATGAAAAATTTTATAAGGGGCAAGAACCTGAAGGCGTGCATGAGCGTGGTCAGTGGTTAGCGAAGTTATATGTAGAAGCCACTGCGATGTTAGAGAAAAAAGAAAATGAAACGCCAGAAGAAACAGCCAAACGTGAAGAATATGAAGCCGAACGACGTGAGATGTATCGCAAGTGGGATGCAGGCGATGAGTACGTGAGAAATTTATGGCATGTAACGCGTGAGTGGAGTTTGGAAGAACTGCGTGAAATATTGAAAATGTTAGACGTGAAAATGGATATATGGTTTTATGAAAGTGAAGCCGATGAACCATCCAAAGCCATTGTTGAAGAATTAATTGCCAAAGGCATCGCTGATGATGAACGTCCGCAAGGTGGTGCGGTGATTGTCAAGATTGATGAAAAACTTGGTTTGACAAAAGAAAAATATAGAACCAATGTGATTTTAAGACGTGATGGCACAACTTTATATTTGACCAAAGATTTGGCATTAGCAAAAGAAAAGTTTGAAAAATATCATGTTGACCGTTCTATTTATGTCGTTGATTCAAGACAATCTTTGCATTTGCAACAAGCCTTTGCAATTTTGAAATTATGGGGCTTTCCACAAGCAGAGAAATGTTATCACCTCGGTTATGGATTTGTGAGTTTGCCCGAAGGTGCCATGTCTGCACGGCGTGGACGGGTAGTGTTGTTCAAAGAAGTGTATGATGAAGCCGTGAAGCGTGTGCTTTCGGTAGAATCTGAAAAAAGTGTGGATATTCCAGCTAGTGAAAGAGAAAAAATTGCCAGCCAAATTGGTTTGGGCGCATTGGTGTATTCCATGCTTTCGGTGGATAATAATAAAGATATTGTGTTTGATATTAATGAAGCTTTATCTTTTGATGGCAGAACGGGTCCATATATTCAGAATGCACATGTGAGAGCGAATTCGATTCTTAAGAAGTCTGGAGTTACGAGTACCAAGTTACAAGATACAAGTTACGATTATGAACTTACCAAGCATGAAATTGAATTAATTGAGCAAATCTCAAAGTTTCCGCAAGCTGTGGAGCAAGCCGCAAATGAATATCGTCCGTTGGTAATGGCTTCGTATGCTTATGAATTAGCCAATACATTCCATTCGTTTTATCATGCCGTCAATGTGATGCAAACGGAAGATGAAAAAATCAAGAATGCGCGTCTACAGTTGGTAATGGCGGCAAAGCAGACGATTCAAAACGCCTTGAGGTTGTTGGATATTCAAGCACCAGATGTGATGTAAAGATATAAAAACAGACTGGAATCATTTCGGTCTGTTTTTATATGGGAATTTTAAATGGATAGGATTAATAGCTTTATAGGCTGTTTATTTAACAAAAAATTCTTCTGGATAGTACTTTTATGTTTCGGTATTATTTATGCAAGATGGTTCAATTTAACTCCACTATTTTTCAATGATTATGAAAACCCTAGCGAAAGTTTTATTTTTGGGGTGATACTTTCAAGTGCATTTCTATTAACAATATTTTTGTTATATATAATTAATGACACAAATATATGGTTCGCTGTGGCTATATTCGCTACAAGTCTACTCTTCTTCAATATACTATTTATAGTCATGTTCTTTCCTTCAATAGTTACTAGTGCCAAGTGTAACAATAATACTTATCATATAACTGCTAGCCCATCTCTTTCAGACCCACAATGGATATATAATCAATTCACAAAGTGGGATAAATCGTTTCAGTATGAAACCTTTTTTTACGGGTATTCAGGTTTTCAGTACAAAATTATTTGTGATGAAAATCAAAATGAGGTAAATGTAATTATCCCAGGATTCAATGTAATAGACTATACCTATGGGGAAAATTCAAGAAACTATTTACATTCAAACGGGCAATTAAATGATTATATATATACTTTATCTGAAGACTGGATATTTCCTGAAGGCTGTTCTAATGATAATCCTTCAGAATGTGATGAATTTATTTACACTTTGTACAGATGTAAATCAAATTTCACTTCATGTGTATCATTACCTATTCAAGTCAAACAAGATGACTATGGATTCTTTTACTTAGAGATTAATGAACTAAGTAATGAAATACATGTATATGAAAGCAAGAACAATACATTAGTATTTATTTATAGCGAAAATCCTATTTGTTATGTAGAAGAGTGTGAGGTTTTAATTCCTTAGTAGTTATAAAAGAGTACTTGTGGGTGATACAAAAAAAGAAGAAAGAAGCTCAATCAAATGATAAAATTTTTACACCACCAGAAAGGAATCGTTTGTTAACAAGATTAAGAAACTGGTTAAATAACATTCCAATTAAAGACCCCATCAACCGTCAAATGGCGGTGTTGCTTCAAATTATTCTGGTTGGGTTTATGGCAGTTTTGTTGTTAGCGGCAGGGGTCAATGTTTTCTTAGCAGAAACCACTTCGTTACAAGCAATTTTTATCAATACATCTGTTTTTGTGGTGGGACTCGTTACTCTCTTATTTTTTCTCAGGCGTGGATATTTTTACAGCATTACAGCCATTATTATTTCGGTTTTTATTTTCACACAAAGTTATGCCATTCTCGTCACCAGTTTGTTAGAAGTTCAAAGTACGCTCACATTTTATACATTAGCCATTTTGTTAGCAGGCTTATTGATTAATCCAAGAGCATTATGGGTTGTATTTACAATCAATATGGGCGTGATTATCTTTGGGGTAACACAAGAACAAGACTCAACATTAAGACTAGAAAGTATATCCGTTGCGGGAAATTTCTTTTTGCTAAACGGGCTGATGAGTGTATTCGTCAGCAGGTTTGGGGTTGCTTTACGAACATCATTACATAACTCATTGCAAAGAGAAAATGAATTAAGAAATGAAATTGCTACTCGTAAAAAAATAGAGTCGCATCGTGAAAAGTTAATTAAAGAACTAGAATCCAACAATGCCGAACTAGAAAGATTTACTTATACAGTTTCGCATGACTTAAGAAGTCCGTTGGTGACGATAAAAGGCTTTTTAGGAATGTTACAAAAAGGGATTGAGGAAAATCGTCCAGAAAGAGTTAGTGACAATATTCAACGTATCTCCAATGCGGCAGACAAAATGGAATCCATGCTGGCAGAGTTGCTTGAAATATCCCGCATCGGGCGAGTATTAAACACGAAGGTTCGAGTCAACATTGCCGATGTCACGAAAGAGGCGATTGAGTTGTTAGATGCTCAAATCGCAGAAAAAAATATCCAAATCAAAATTGCAGATAACCTCCCCACTGTCTTCGCAGATTATGTGCGTTTGCGCGAAGTGATGCAAAATTTAATTGATAACGCCATTAAATATTCAAGTTCACATCCGAATCCGATGATAGAAATTGGTTCAAAAAAATTAGGCGAA
>DDVH01000044.1:19850-20151 GCA_002345215.1 Anaerolineales bacterium UBA2317 | reverse complement strand
CATATTATAGAAAAATTTTTGATTTGTTCGAAAAGCTTGACCCAAACACACAAGGTTCAGGAATTGGCTTGGCGTTAGTTAAAAGAATCGTTGAATGGCATGGCGGGAAAATTTGGGTTGAGTCTGACGGGGAAGGAACTGGTGCAACATTTTATTTTACAATTCCCGAAACCACCCAATAAACAGTGTAGCAATGGGGCGTCAGTTATAATAAAACAATGACATTTATAGACCAAGTAAATATTTTTGTAAAATCTGGCAAAGGCGGCGATGGCATGGTGCATTTTCGCCGTGAAAAATA
>DDVH01000044.1:0-19521 GCA_002345215.1 Anaerolineales bacterium UBA2317 | reverse complement strand
ATGATGGAGTCAACGGCGGCGCCTCACAAATGACGGGAAAAAATGGCAAAGACCTCATCATTTACATACCCCCCGGCACTGTGATTTATGATGCCGAAACTGGTGCGTTGCTCGGGGATTTAACCGAAGCAGGTCAACGATTGATTGTGTGCAAAGGTGGGCGTGGCGGACGCGGTAATCAACATTTTGCTACTTCACGAAATCAGGCACCCCGCACTGCTGAACGTGGTGAACCACATGAAGAAAAAGTGATTCGCCTCGAACTTAAGTTGATAGCGGATATTGGAATTATCGGTTTGCCGAACGCTGGGAAATCTACACTGCTTTCTGTGCTGACAAATGCCAAACCAAAAATTGGTGATTATCCATTTACAACATTAGAACCAAATCTAGGTGTTGCAAAATTGGATGATGAAACAACGGTTGTGTTAGCAGATATTCCTGGACTTATTGAAGGCGCACATGAAGGTGCTGGTTTGGGACATGATTTTTTACGTCACATTCAACGCACACGCGTTTTGATTCACATGATTGATGGGTTATCTGAAGACCCACTTGCCGATTACAGTCAAATCAATACAGAGTTATCTTTGTTTGATACAAAACTTGGCAAAAAACCGCAAGTTGTTGTTATAAATAAAATTGACCAACCTGATGTGCAAGAAAAATTAAAAGAAATTGAAAAAAGTTTCAAAAAGAAAAAAATAAACATCATCACGGCTTCGGCGATGGCAAGAAATAACACGCGCGAGATTTTAGTGTCGGCTTATAAACTGTTGCAGGAATTGCCACCAGAAGAAACTGAGAAAGAAGCGTTACCCGTCTACAAACCAGAAGTAGACCCGAATCAATTTGAAATTAAACGTGAAGATGGTGATAAGTGGCGTGTACATGGTGTGGCGATTGAACGCGCCGCTAAGATGACGTATTGGGAGCATCATGGTTCTGTGCGCCGTTTTCAACGCTTGATGGAAAAATTAGGCGTGGATAAATCTTTGCGTGACGCTGGCGTGCAAGAGGGGCATACAGTTTTCGTCGGTGATTTTGAATTGGAATGGCAGGATTAGCAGTTGGTGATTAAAGTATTATAAAAAACAACTCTCATTCTGAGAGTTGTTTTTTTATTGGAGATTGCTTCGTCATTGCTTTGCAACTCTTCGCAATGACATAAAGTTACTAATGATGATGCCCTCCACCTTCGTGGACGTGGCCATGGTCAAGTTCCTTATCACTTGGTTTGCGTAAAGCAACGACTTTGACATAAAAATTCAAAACTGCACCTGCCAAAGGATGATTGAAATCTAACTTTACAGTTTTATCATCAAAGCTAGTTACATAAGCACCGCGATGTTCACCATCTTCATCTGTGATGTGTAATTCCAAACCTTCCTCCAATTTCATGTCAGATGGAAATTCAGAACGAGGGACATCCATAAAGGCTTCTTCATCAAATTCGCCGTAGCCATCGGCAGGTTGTACGGTTACTTCTTTGCTGTCACCAATTTTCATGCCCATCATTTCATTTTCTAAACCGGGGATGATGTTTCCGTATCCTGCTAAAAATTGCAATGGACCCGCTTCATCGGATGAATCCAACACTTGCCCATCTACCGTTAATTTATATTCCATTGAAACGACAACGCCGTCTTCTACTTTTTCTATGCTCATTATCTTTTCCTTTTCTACATTTATGCGCCCATTGTACCAGTGAAAAGAGTTGAACGTCTCCAAATGCAACCTTAATTTATTGGGTTAAGCCGATTTATTATTTCGATTTAATCCAACTTTCGATTGATTAATAAATCCATCTCTCTTTTGATGACATCCAAATAAAAGTATTCTACACTTCCTTCATCAAAATATACTTGGAGGTATAAATGAATACTACAATTAATGAAAAAAGTACTGTTTGGCGAAGGATTGCAATTGTTAGCCTTCTATTGCTGGTGTTGGTTGGACCTAACTTTGGTCCACTTCCACACCTGTTTCGGGAAAGCTTATCTCTTGAAGGTTCTATCACGGGCGTTCTCATTTGGTTCTTGGTCGCTTTTCTAATCATTCTGGCAGTTGTATATAGAATGAATAAGAGCATGTCTATTAGTGAATTTCTCAAATCAAGTGGATTAGGTACACCTTCTGGAATCGGTGCGAACATCGCAGGATTAATCCTTGGAATATTATGGGCGCTTCTATTTCTATCCAGCATTTTGCAATTTGACCCAGATGCGAACTTAACTCAAATCAATGGATTCCGTATTTTGACCGCATTATTGGCGGCGAGTGGTGCATTACTAGAAGATTTGATTACACGTAGCTTCATTATGAATCAATTGCATAAAATCGGTTCATCGAAATGGACACAGGCTGTTGTTTCTGCTTTGATATTTGCAATCTATCATACAGCTTGGGGCTTTAATCCCTTTTCATTTGTCTTTAGCGTGGTGTATGGATTGTTGTTGGGAGGATTGTTCTTATGGGGCAAACGCAGTCTAACTCCAGTTATTCTCGGACACAGCCTAGTTGTCCTCATTGCCGAACCTTTCGCAACGATGCTCATCTTCCTTGCACCGGGTGCTTAGTTAAAGATTACCCTGCGATATCTTCATAAAAGCAGTTGATATCGCAGGGTATAATGCCGCAACGATGAAAACACAAAAAAGCAAAACCCGCGAAGCATGGGAACAATGGGATTGGGTCTGGCACTTTTCTGCCTACAGTTTTATTATCTTGAATATCCTATTTGTATACAACAGTGAACCCAGAATCACTAATTTTTTTTTCTTTTTTGTTCTTTCTGTATTACTGGGTTTGTGGTACATCCCATTTGTAAATGTATCAACCTTACGTGTTTGGGAAAACCCTATACGTGGTGCACTTTATCTAATCCCAGGCTGGATAATCTGGGGCGGTTTAATCTCACTAGCCGCTGATTCACTTTTGTTGATAGGGATATTCTTTCCATTAATTTTTAGCCGATTCCCCATTCGATGGTCAATTGGGATAACCAGTTTTCAGACTTTGGGTCTGTATGTTCTATATATTATGTTTTATCCAACTGATAATTGGTTTGCAATGTTGATGATTATTCTAGGTCTGCTGATTATCTCAACACTCATTGGTGCTTTTATCACATCCATCATAAAACAAAGCGCAGAACGCCAACATCTTATTGATGAATTAACTCGGTCCCGAGCAAATTTGATGAAAGTTGAACGGGAAGCAGGTCGTCTGAATGAACGACAACGCCTCGCTCGTGACATTCATGATTCAGTTGCTCAACATTTTACATCTATCATCATGCATCTTTCTGCCGCAAAACACAGCAACCCAGAATTAGTTAAATCAGTAGTTCAACAGGCTGAAAACGCCGCACGTGAAGGGCTTAACGAAATTCGCAGAATCGTTTGGGATATGCAACCTGAACAATTTGAAAAGGCTTCTCTCGTTGAAGCAGTTGAAGAACTGGCGGCACGCTGGTCTGCAGAAAATAATATACAGGTTAAGATGAAAGTGACAGGTAACCCACGCAATCTCACGTCACATACTGAAACGGCACTACTGCGCATTTCACAAGAAGCCATGCACAATATCAAGAAACATGCTCAAGCGAAAAATGTCAATATCACCTTTTCATTTATGGAAGATATGTTTGTGATGGATATTGCTGATGATGGCAATGGTTTTGAACCTTCCAAAATCCAGAATGGTTTCGGAATGAAAACAATGCGGGACAGAGTAGAAGAATTGAGTGGAACATTAACCATAGAAAGTGAGCAAGGAACTGGAACTGCCATTGCTGTTTCAATTCCTATTGCAGAAAAAAATGACGATTAAGATAATTATTGCTGATGACCACACAGTTGTCCGTAGTGGATTGCGTGCATTACTATCTTCGCAATCAGATTTTGAAATAGTAGGCGAGGCTAAAAATGGCGAAGAGGCTGTCAAATTGGCAATCTCTCTCGTCGCAGATTTAATTCTCATGGATTTGCAAATGCCCATTCTAGACGGCTTAGGTGCAATAAAATTGATTCGAGATAAGTTGCCAAAGGCAAATATTTTGGTGTTTACTACTTATGAAACAGATGCAGATATATTACCAGCCCTCGAAGCGGGAGCCATTGGCTATTTACTAAAAGACACTCCCCCTGAACAACTATTTCAAGCGATTCGTAATGCGTCAAAGGGCGAGATGGCTTTGGCACCACGTGTCGCTGAAAAAGTAACGCAACGTTTAACAAATTCTTCTAAAAACACACTGAGCAGTCGTGAAATTGAAGTATTAGAGCTTGCAGCACAAGGGAATCCCAACAAAGCAATTGCAAAGAAGTTATTTATTACCGAAGCAACTGTTAAATCTCATTTCGTGCATATTTTTTCTAAATTGGGAGTAACTGACCGTACAGGAGCAGTCACTGAAGCAATAAAAAAGAAAATCATTCAAATAAAATAGTTTTTTTGAAATCCACACTATTTACAAAGAGATTGTTATCATTACAGTGGAAACTTAATCTATTTTCATGCGTAAATTTCAACTATGCAGACAGTAAAAACTGAAATTACAAACTGGCTTTCTTCCAAACGTAGAATAATCAACTTGGTCATTGGATTAAGCGCGGTTTTAATGTATGAAATTGCTCGTGTCACCTATCGCCCGTACATTTATTCAAACAGCATTAATGATTTTCACGTCGCTGACACGCTCGGAAATTCCTTAGGCACAATAGCCGCTGTTTTTGTGTTTTTATCTATATTGGGTCGTACTATATCCGATGATTTATTTTTGTTACGAACTGTTGTAATTAGTGTTTTTGTGTATGAATTAGCACATCCACTCTTAGGCAAACCAATTGATGTGTGGGATTTAATCGCTACGCTAATTGGTGGCATTTTGTGTGAAATCATTTATAAATGGATACATAAACGAGAACTGCATTCAACAGCGGTTTTCTAACGACCTTCTCAATCAAACTTTTGATTGATTGAGAAATCCACCTTTCACTTGATGACACCCGAATAAAAGTACTCTACACTTCATGTATCAAAATCAATTTATCATGGAGAAAAAAATGAACACAAACAAAAACTGGGTACTTTCATCTAACTTATGGATAGGTCTGGCATTTATCAGTGGTGGCGTCATCGTTCTGCTCAATCAAACAGGCTTGCTGTCCTTTGATTTCAACTGGTGGGCACTATTCATTATATTCCCCGCCATTGGCTCGTTCAGCAGTGCTTATAATCGCTATCGCGCTACAAACAATCTGTTTGATATGGGTGTAATGATGCCCGCATTAATCGGTCTGTTCTTGCTTGCTTTGGCGTATAACTTGCTAAGTGGCAACGGCTGGAACTTCAACTGGAATCTCTACTTTCCCGCCATCTTCATTGTGATTGGCTTAGGCATGCTCTTTGGTCATTCTCGCAAAGAATAAAACCTTCACCACTAGTAATGCGTAAATAGCGTTAGGTATGTCGTTGCAAGTTCCAATCTAATCTTGCAACGACATCATTAAATTTTCAACAGGAGTAAATATGGCTAACATTCTCGAAGTTCAAAACCTTGTCAAAAATTATGGTGACTTTCAAGCCGTAAAAGGCGTTTCATTCAATATTCAAGAAGGCGAAATTTTCAGTTTACTCGGTCCAAACGGAGCAGGCAAAACTACAACCATTTCAATGCTCTCAACTTTGTATGAACCAACTTCTGGAGATGCAATCATTGCAGGTCATTCTGTCAAAAAGAATCCTATGGGAGTTCGCAATGCAATTGGAGTCGTTCCTCAAGATTTAGCTTTGTATGAAGATTTGACTGCAAAAGAAAATTTAATCTTTTGGGGACAAATGTATAACTTGAGCGGCAAGTCTTTGAGTTCACGTGTAGATGAAGTGTTGGAACAAATCGGTTTGACTGATAAAGCCAAAAATAAAGTGAAAACATTTTCAGGCGGGATGAAGAGACGCGTCAACATTGGTGTGGGCTTGTTACACAAACCTCAGCTTTTATTTATGGATGAACCCACCGTAGGCATTGACCCGCAATCTCGGCGCGCGATTTTGGATACAGTCAAAGATTTGAATAAACAAGGCATGACTGTCTTATACACAACCCATTACATGGAAGAAGCTGAAGAACTTTCGAATCGTGTTGGAATCATTGACCATGGTGAGTTAATCGCCATCGGCACACAAAAAGAATTGACCAAGCAAGTCGGTGAAACTGAAACATTGATTCTGCATGTCGGTGAAAATGAAGACCCATCCGCTTTGATTCCATCATTAAAAGAAATCAAAAATGTATTGGATGCAAATGTAATTGGTAATGAAATTTCTGTTGTTACACCTTCTGCAAAAGATGTATTGGCTTCTGTCGTGACCAAAGCCAACGAACGTGGAATCAAGATTTATTCGATTGATATCCGTGAGCCAAATCTTGAAGCGGTATTTCTTCACTTAACTGGACGCGCATTGCGTGATTAGACGATAGACCATTGACCGTAGGCCATAAAAACGGTCTATCGTCCATTGTCCATCGTCAAATACGGAGTATTTATGTTAAAAACTTTCCTCATCGGACTCAAAGATTTAAAAATTGCATTTCGTGACCGTGCCGCATTGATCTTCATGTTGCTGACACCATTTTTATTAACCATCGGTATGGGATTAGTCACTGGCAGATTTTCAAGCAACGATAACAGCGGCGCGTTAAACATTCCAATTGTGATTGTCAATTTAGATAATGATTCACTCGGAAATACTTTAGTAGAAGTATTCTCATCGGAAGAATTGGCTGACTTGCTAGAAACAACTACAAGTCAAGATGCAGAGGCGGCGCGTTTACTAGTAAATGAAGATGAAATCACAGTCGCAATCATCATCCCAGAAGGATTCACACAAAATATTTTTTCTGCAAACGCGAGTCAAAGCGAAGAATATCAAATTGAATTTTATGCAAACCCATCACGCCCCACCAGTGCAGGTATTGTGAAAACAATTTTAGATGGCTTCATGGCGCGTGTGGATGAAATGCGTGTTGGCGGAATTACTTCTGTTGCACAATTAATTATCAGCGGAAGAATTTCACCTGAAGGAGCGAATGCAGTTGGTGAAGAAATAGGTGCGCGTTTTGAAAACACGCCAACTGATTCTGATGAAACATTGATTACATTAAATACTTCAACCAATCAAACTCAAACAAACGAAGTAGATATGCTGGCATATATTGCGCCAGGCATGGCACTCATGTTTTTGATGTACACCGTTAGTTATGGTGGTCGTTCGATTCTTGCAGAAAAATCAGGTGGCACATTAACTCGTTTGCTTGTTACGCCAACAAACTCAATGCAAATTTTAGGCGGCAAAGTGTTTGGCATTTTCTTAACAGGCGCGGCACAAATGTTTATTCTGATTGGTGCAACCACTTTGCTTTTTCAATTGCAATGGGGCGATATGCTTGGCATTGTGTTAATTGTTTTTGCGGCAGTGTTTGGTGCAACAGGTTGGGGTTTGTTAATCACTGCTTTTGCGCGCACACCGAATCAAGTTGGTAGTGTGGGTTCGGCTGTGATGTTGATTTTTGCAATCATGGGCGGCAGTTTTCTTAGCACAGAAAACATGCCCGCCTTTGTGCAGACGTTAAGCAAGATTACTCCAAACGCTTGGGCATTAGATGGATTCACATCACTTGCATTTGGAGGAAACATCGCTTCTTTAACTACGCCTCTACTTGCTCTGCTGACGATGGGCATTGTCTTGTTTTTGGTTTCTGCGTTTTTATTTGGACGAAAGAATTTGGTACAAAAATGATTTAACCTCAAAACACAAGAGCCTAGCCACAGAGCACACGGAGATCACTGAGTCTCTGATTAATTTTTCTCTGTGGACTCTGTGCTCTCTGTGGCAAAAGGTTTTGGAGTAAAAAATGAAAAAAATATTTGCAATTGCATGGAAAGATGCAATCATACGTTTCGCAAGTTCATCAGAATTATTGTTCTTCATCGTCTTACCGATTATTTTTATATTCCTTATCTCAGGTGGCATACCTACTGGTGATGAAGATAATCGCAGACGTTTATTAGTCGTTGACCAAGCGGACACGACCATTTCGCAAGAATTGGTTTCGGAGTTAGAAAATTCAACAAGCGTCAGACCAGATGTCATGTCAATGGAAGAAGCGGAAGCAGAATTTGAGTCACGTGGTGCAGCGGCAATGTTAATCATCCCTGCAAGTTTTGATATCGACGCAATTCAAAATGGAAATGCTGAATTAGATTTTCGTGGACAGCCAAATGATATTGATTCAAGTGTGGCGCAACGTGCCGTTGAAACTGCCATACAAAAAGTAGGCAGTGTGTTTAGTGCCGCAAACATGGCATTAGATGAAGCCAAAGCACGTGGAACTTTTGAATCTTTGGAAGATGAGCAAGCCTATTTCAATGCCGCTTTAGAAACAGCAAAAACTTTGCAAGCGGATTCACCTGAACGAATCAAAACAATTCAAGGCAACACACCTGATGATTTTGATTATGACCCGCAAGCCAATACTTCAGCAGGTCAATTGATTACATGGGTGTTTATTCCGCTGTTTGGAATCTCAGCCTTGTTTGCGTATGAAAGACAACAAGGAACATTGAGACGTGTTCTCACAACCCCAACCAGCAAAGCAACATTTTTACTTGGCACAATTTCTGGTCAGGTAGTAATGGCGTTGATTCAAATGACGTTATTAGTTTTGTTTGCAGTTTTTGCATTCAAATTAAATTGGGGCAACCCAATTGGTCTTTATATCATTCTCACATGTGCATGTCTTGCCGCCGCCGCAATTGGAACCACAATGGGAACATTCATCAAATCGGAAGGTCAGGCAACTGGATTAAGCATCATGGCTGGCATGATGATGGCGATGCTAGGCGGATGTATGTATCCGATTGAATTGTTTCCGCCATTTATGCAAAGCCTTGCACGCATCTTCCCCACCACTTGGGCAATGCAAGGTTTGATTGATTTATCGCTTCGTGGCGCAGGTGTAGTTGATATTCTCCCCGAAGCTGGGGCTTTGATTGGGTTCGCTGTTTTGTTTTTTGGAATTGGTGTGATGAGGTTTCGGTATGAATGATACAGAAAGCAGAAGGCTGTTAGCAGAAGGCTGTTAGCAGAAGGCAGAAATCAGTAAACAGATAGAGGAGAATTGACATGGCTTATCAAGAGTTAAAGGGACATCGCGATTTGAAGGTTTATCAATTGGCTTATAAATTGGCGATGGAAATTTTTAATGAGTCGAAAACTTTTCCAAAAGAAGAGAAGTATTCTTTAACTGACCAGATTCGCCGTTCATCTCGTAGTGTCGCCGCAAATATCGCTGAAGGTTTTCGCAAGAGACAATATCCAAAGATGTTTGTCAGCAAACTTGCAGACTCTGATGGCGAAGCAACAGAGACTCAAGTGTGGTTAGATTTTGCAAAAGACTGTGAATATCTCTCACCTGAAAAACATGCAGAACTTATCAAAGGCTATGAAGAAGTTGGCAAAATGCTTGGAACGATGATGTCTATGCCAGAAAAATTTGCGCCACGAAACCAAGTCCGCGAATAACTCATCTGCTTTCTGCATTCTGCTCTCCGCTTTCTGCATTCCGCCTTCTGCCTACTGAATAATTTTCTCAAAAAACAAACTCAACGGATCTTCCTTATATTCTCCAAAATGAGCAATTTCTTTAAATCCCCAACCGCGATACAAAGCAATCGCATCTTTTTGATGAATGCCAGTCTCTAGTCTCAATTTATAAATTCCATTTTCTTTCGTATATTTTGACAATTCCTCAAGCATCAATTTTGCCAAACCAAATCCGCGAAATTCTGGGCGAACGTACATCCGTTTTACTTCACCATATTCTTTGCCAAAGAATTGAACTCCCCCGCAACCTGCTGGCACACCATCTTTACGAGTGATAAAAAATGTGACATTTTGTTTAATCAATTTTTCAACACTATATCCATGCCTGCTTTCGCTTGGATAAAACGGTGCAAGGTCACTTTCTAAGCCTTCAATTAATTGGATTGCATCGGGTGTATCAGGTCTCTCTTTTGTGATTACGACAGTCATAATTACTTCTCCATTGAAATTTGTATTGATTATAGACATTTTTTGGATTTGACGTGATAAGATTCACGTCAATGAATGTATTACTCAAATTTTCCAAAGCCATAGATAATTTTACAGAACGCTTAGGTCAAGCCTCTGCCTTCTGCGTTCTGCTTACTGTATGTGTTGGCTTTTACAACGTCATAGCTCGTTATCTTGGACGATTCATCGGCATGAAACTCACTAGCAACCTCTTCATTGAATTGCAGTGGTATTTATTCTCGCTGACGTTTTTACTCGGCTTCGCTTACATCCTCAAACACGGACTCAATGTCCGCGTGGATTTTTTGTATGCAAATTGGTCTGAGAAAAGAAAAGCATGGGTAGATTTAATTGGTCATTCAATATTTCTAATTATATTTTGTATTATTGGTTTATATGTCACCACACAACCTGTTTTGCAATCGTGGGGCTTACTTCCTAATGGAACCTTTGGCACATGGGAAATGTCACCAGACCCGAATGGCTTACCAAGAGCACCAATTAAGTCTATGCTGTTGGTTGGGTTCACAATGTTATTGTTGCAAACATTTTCTGAAAAAAAAAATATTTCTATTATTAAAGGTAATCCGTTGGTCGAGTAGGCGATGATCTTCCGCCGTATCGAGACCAACATGTTAATAGAATACTCTTATTAAACTTGTGGTCTCGATACGTTCTTCGCAACAAACGCTCAGAACTACTCGACCACCGATATAAACTAATTATGCCTAACTTCGAATTCCTCGCCATCCTCATGTTCATCGGCTTCTTCGTTTTCATCATGAGCGGATATCCCGTCGGCTATTCGTTTGCCGCCACAGCAATTTTATTTGGCGGCATTGGCTATGCACTCGGCGCATTTAATCTCAACCTATTAAAACTGATGCCAAGCCGATGGTTCGGCACCATGTCCGATTTCACATTGCTCGCGATTCCATTTTTTATTTTCATGGGTTCGGTCTTTGAAAGGTCTGGGCTGGCAGAAGAGCTTCTTGAAACAGTTGGCAGGTTTCTCGGTCGAATCAGAGGCGGGCTTGCATTAGCAGTCATTCTCGTGGGCACCATCCTCGCCGCCACCACAGGCGTTGTCGCCGCAACCATCATCATGATGGGTATGTTAGCACTGCCAACCATGTTGAAATATGGCTACGACAAAAAACTTGCCACAGGCGTGATCACATCATCAGGCACACTTGCACAAATGCTGCCGCCAAGTTTGGTGTTGGTTGTGTTGAGTTCACAAATCGGTGTGTCGGTTGGAGATTTATTTGTTGGCTCTGTGATTCCTGGATTGATTTTATCGAGTTTATATTTAACGTATGTATTTGTGATTACGCGCCTCAAACCTGACCTCGCGCCTGCTCTGCCACCTGATACATTATCCGTCACTCGAACAGAATTGATTCGCGTCATCATTCCGCCTGCGATATTAATTTTTTTTGTATTAGGAAGTATTTTCTTCGGGCTTGCCTCACCGACAGAAGCAGGCAGTATCGGTGCAGTTGGTGCATGTTTTCTGGCATGGATGAATAAACGCTTCAACTATAAATTGATTCAAGATTCAGCAAAATCAACCGCACAACTGACTGCATTGGTCATTACGATTTTATTTTGTTCATCATTCTTTAGCTTGGTCTTCGACGGACTCGGCGGGCAACGACTCATCACCGAGTGGTTGCTCAATCTCCCAGGCGGCTACTGGACGTTTATTATCGTAGCAAACATCGCCATCTTTTTGCTCGGTATCTTTTTAGAGTTTGTAGAAATTTGTTTTATCGCCTTGCCACTAATCGTCCCCGCCGCAACTGCTTTAGACATAGATATGGTTTGGCTATCGGTTTTATTTGCCATCAATTTACAAACCGCATTTATCTCCCCACCTGTTGGATTTTCATTATTTTATTTACAAACCACCGCCCCAAAAGAAGTCGCTACATCCGATATTCATAAAGGCGCAATTCCTTTTATGATATTGCAGTTAATTGCTTTGATTATCGTTTTGTTATTTCCTGAAACCGTCACTTGGTTGGTAGAATTATCAGCACAAACTACACCATAGATGGTAAAGGAGGATAGGTATTTTTATGATGAGATTTCGTACTTCAGTAGCTATTATATTTTTAATTGCTGTTAATTATTTGGTTGCCTGTCAAACAGCGACAAATATTCCAGAGCCAACATCAATCAATATACTACCTACATCTACACCTATTGTTATTCCAACGGTAGAAGCAGTTATTACACACCCTGAACTAGAAATTATTACGTCTCGTAATGTTGCCCGTCTCGAAAAAATAGACCAATGGGGACAAGGAAGTGTGAATGGCGTCGCTCTTTCACCAGATGGAAATTTAATTGCAGTATCAACTACTACTGGAATTTATTTATATGACCGAAAAACAGTGAAACAGATCGGTTATATTGATATTCGCGTCGGAGAAAATGACGATGTAGAAACACAAGCATGTCCAGCCTCTGGGAATCTAGCATTCAGCCCTGATGGTTCGATACTTGCAATCGCTAGTACTGATATTAGATTATGGGACTTAAAAACTAACACCGTTCAAACAGTGATTAAGAACAAAATCGAAGATACTGATTCAATAATTACAGAGATTCAATTTAGCCAAGATGGTAAAAGTGTTTTTGGGGTTCAGAAAAATGCTTCTAAATACCCATGTTACCTTGGCTGGGGAAGTCTGGTGATTTACACGACTGACAATGGAGAGTTGGTTTTGAGACATGATTTCAATCGGAATGAAGAGGCTCTAAGCCCGATCTTTACTGAAAGAAATGGTATTGCCTATATTGCATATTACGAGGCGCAAAATGGGTATTTCCTTCTAAAAGTTAATTCACAAACTGGGGAAATATTAATTGAAAAACAATCGTCAGCGATATTTAGTATGAACAGTAAGGCGGCAGTTACTAATAAATGGATACCCATCGGAGATAGCGGAGACGGATATTCAGAAGCACATGTTATTGATTTAACTTCTTTCGAAGATATTGAAGTACTAAAAGCAAATGTGAAGTTAATTCCTCAATCTGATAGGATGATTATCCGCGAGAAACAAAAACTTACTATTCGTACTTTGGAAGGTAAGGTTATCTGTTCAAAATCTATTAGTAGCGAATCGGATAATGTATTTACTCCTGATATGTTTTCTTTAGACGGAAGTATTGCAATAAGTTGGAATTACTATGGAGATCGAGCAGGTGATGTACACATATGGGATCTCGAACAATGCACTATATCAAAACCTGTTCTTATATTTCCAGAAGTTGCTCGGGAGATAAGTTTTTCATCCAATGGTCGTAGTCTTCTTACAGGTAGTAGAGCTGGTTATACATTTCATGTTTTCGATGTTCAAACTGGGAAATTGCGTTTTTCGCTTTCAGGCTTCGATGCGAAATTTAGTGCAAGCGAAAATCAAGTTCTTGTAGTTGAAGAAAAAGCTATCAATGCTTATGATGTTGAAACAGGTGAATATTTATCTCCAGTAGTGAAAGGTAATTTCGATTACATGACTGATGTTTTGGTTAGCCCTGATGGTAAATTTCTTGGAATTATTGATACTTCAACCAATGGTTTCCAAATTGTTAATATTGGTAACAATTCTGAAATTGATACATTGATGGCTTTTGATAATAGCAATCTTTACTTCAGCCGAAATGGGAATTTTGCCGCAACTGTTAGTGGTAATTTAGGAGTTAGTGAATTTCGATTCTGGGAACTTGCTACAGGAAATGAATTAATAGAATGGCAAGGTATGGTTCCTACTGAAGGCTATATCAATATTTCCTTTTCTTCAGATTTCACCCAATTAGCAACATTTGGCACAGATGGATATTATAAGTATGTGTACATTTGGAATATGCCAGAATTTTCGCTGGCAAAAACACTAACGCAAGCCTTCCCAAATTCAGACCGTTCAATAAACAATTTGGAATTTATCTCAAATAATCAGTTGTTATTTGCCTTTGGAAGTAATCCTGATGCTTTCATTTTCTGGAATATTTCAACAGGAAATTTACTTTCTGAATTGCCTGTCCAAGTTCACAGAAGCGAACTTGGAAATCACATTGTTTTCAGTCCAGATGAACGATTGCTTACAGTACTTGACGGCGACGGCACGATTCATATATGGGGAGTAAAGTAAAAACATTGGTATTTGTAAAAGATAACAAAATGGTCAAAAAGTTTCTTTTGCCTACACGCAAAGTCAAATTATAAGTAACAGATACACAGTGAAAATTAATTTCCTGTGTACCTGTTTACTAATTACTGATTACTTCACTACTGATTCGCTTCCATAAATTCCAACAAACTAAACTCATTCGTAAAATTCCATTTTTGCACTCTTGCGCGGAATGTCATCCACTGGTCGTAAATTGCTTTGAACTCTGCGTCTTCACTTGCTTTGGCTTCATACAATTCAAATGCTTTTACTCGCGCGGCTTGCATAATCTCATCACTGTAAGCAGATAAAACTGTTCCGCTGTTGACTAATCTCTCTAACGCTTCACCATTGACTGAATCATATTGGGCCGCCATCGTCACATTGACTTCACCTGCGGCGGCTTGAATCGCATTTTGATATTCAGCAGGCAATTTATTCCATTCATCCAAATTAATTTGAATCTCCACTGTTGGACCTGGCTCCCACCAGCCTGGATAATAATAAAAGCCTGCGGCTTTGTTTAATCCAAGCTTTTCATCATCATACGGACCCACCCATTCAGCAGCATCAATTGCACCTGTTTCCAATGATTGGAAAATTTCACCACCAGGAATGGTCTGCACTTGCACACCCAAAGCAGACATGACTTGCCCGCCCAAGCCTGGAATACGCATTTTCAAACCTTGTAAATCGGCAACTGAATTAATTTCTTTGCGGAACCATCCACCCATTTGAGCACTGGTATTGCCTGCTGGGAATTGAATCACATTAAATTTGCTGGCATAAAATTCTTGAAGTAATTCAAGTCCACCACCTGCAAACAACCACGCATTTTGTTGTGAAGCAGTTAATCCAAATGGCAAACTAGTTCCAAATGCCATTACCCAACTTTTGCCAATGTAATAATAAGAAGCGGTATGTCCTATGGGTACTGCTCCCGATGAAACGACATCCAATACTTCGGTTGCCGCGGCAAGTTCACCTCCAGCACGAGGCATGATTTTAAATTTGCCACCTGTCAATGCCGAAACTCTGTCTGCAAATTTTTGTGCAGTACCAAATAACACATCCAATGCGGGAGTCCAACTGGTTGCCATTTGCCAATCCAATGTAGGCAAATCACTGGATGCAGAAGTCTCTGTTGGTTCAGGGCTTGCACACGCCGCAAGTGCAGATGCGGCAACACCCATCCCTGCGGTTTTCAAAAAGTCACGTCGATTCATCATACAGCCTCCATGAAAGTTTTTTATATTTTATCTTTAAGTTTGTCGTTTAAGGTCATAATTGTGGGTTTAGATTTTTCCCTTTTTCTCCAAATAATCACTATAACCACCTTGACATTCCACAAGTTGATTATTTTCGATGACAAGCAATCTTTCAACTGTTCTATCCAGAAAATATCTGTCGTGTGAAATAACTAAAACTGTTCCGACAAAATCTTCGAGAGCTTGTTCCAAAACTTCAGCAGAAGCAATATCTAAATTATTGGTGGGTTCATCTAGCAAAAGAAAATTTGCACCCGATAAAACTAACAAAGCCAGTTGCAATCTACTTCGTTCACCACCAGAAAGGTCACCGATTTTTTGAGTCACTTGTTTGTAAGTAAACAGATAATGTAAAAGAAAAGCAGTGGCTTTACCTTCATTCATCTCACCTGCATAGCGGACAGCATCTACAACGGTTTGGTTGAAATCCAAAGTTTCATGTTCTTGTGAATAATGTCCAACTGAAATGCTAGGTCCGATTTTGATTTCTCCAGCATCAGGGTTTTCTTTTCCAAGAATCATTCTCAACAAAACAGATTTGCCCGCTCCATTGGCGCCGATTAAACCAACACGTTCTCCATGCCAAATGGTTTGATTGAGATTTGAAAAAACTTTTTTACTTCCAAAAGATTTAGAAACATTATCAAGCTCTAAAACTTTATTAGAACCACGCCAACCACTAAGTTGCAAGCCCATACGCTTGCGTTCAGTAATTGGCTTATCAATCTTTTCGATTTTATCCAAACGCTTTTGCATCGTCTTTGCTTTAGCGGCAAATTTTTCGTTGTCATATACTTTGCCCCAAATTGCAAAACGCTTGATGGCAATTTCCATGCGTTTGATTTCGTGTTGTTGGGCACGAAATAATTCCTCCTGACGAGCCAAGCGCAAATCTTTATCCGCAATGAAAGATGAATAATCGCCTTCAAACATGGTTAACTTGCCATCTTCAAGTTCAGCAATATGAGTCACAACAGCATCGAGTAAATATCTATCATGTGAAATGATGACGACTGCGCCTTCATAATCTTGAATTAATTTCTCGAGAAACAATTTTCCAGGCAAATCAAGATGATTATCGGGTTCGTCTAATAACAAAACATCTGGATTTAATAGAATCAAACGCGCTAAGCCTACGAGTTTTTTCTGTCCGCCGCTTAACACGGATAGAGGCTTGGTCAATTCACTTTCAGCGAGTCCTAGCCCAAGCAGAAGGTCACGTACACGTTGCGGATATGAATCACCGCCGAAGATTTGATATTCTTCAAGCAATTTGTGTTGCAATTCAAGTGCATGTTGAAGTTTCTTTTCATTGCTATAAACTTCAACGTCACCTAAACTTTTCTCCACACTTTCTAATTGGGCATGGATTTCTGCAACACGAGGATTGCCTGCTAAAGCGGCGTCAAATGCTGAAAGAGAAAGGTCAAGTTCAGGGTGCTGAGACAAGTATCCCGTAGTGATGAGGCGGGCTCGGGTGATGAGTCCGCCGAGTTCGGGAGAATGTTCACCTTCGATTAATTTAAATAGCGAAGACTTCCCCGCGCCATTTGCACCAATCAAACCAATGCGCTGACCGCGTTTGATTTCCCAATTTAAGTTTTCAAAAATTCTTTTTGCTCCGAGTACGAGCGTGATGTTTGTAAGTTGAATTTGAATCATTGTGTTATCCGTAAAATTAAAATAAAAAACCGCAGGCGCACCTGCGGTTGACGAAAGCGAAAACTTTCAGTGAACAGGCGCAATACGACAAGGCTCAGTGGAAATGAAACCACGAACCCCGATGACTAAAGCAAATGTACCTGCCTGAAATTTATAAATCATGTTTCGTATTATAACTGATTCTTAGCCACAGAGCGCACAAAGTTATCAGAGATTCTTAAAAAGGCTTTCTCAAAAATCTATGTGACCTCTGTGGCATAAAATATGAGAAAATATAGTTATGCAAATATTAAATACCTTAAGCCAATCTTCTTTGCAGGATTATCACGATTGTCCACGCCGATTTGAGTTGCGATATTTGCAACAGTTGGCTTACCCTGCGATTGAAACTGAACCCGCGCTTGAAAATGAACAACATCAAAAAGAAGGTGAATATTTTCATCGTTTGGCACAACAACATTTTGTGGGAATATCAAATGAGCAAATTTCTAAATTAGCGAATACAGAAAATTTGCAAAGGTGGTGGGAGAATTTTATTGGTCTAAATGGTCTGACTGGTCTAAATAGTCTTAAAGGTCTGAAATCTGAAATTACATTGTCTGCGCCGTTGGGTGGTTATCGTTTGGTTGCGAAATATGATTTGATTGCATTTGATAACGAAAAAGTTTTTATCTATGATTGGAAAACATATCGCAAACGTCCAAAGACAGAATGGTTAGCGATTCGTTGGCAGACAAGAGTTTATCGGGCTTTGTTGGTGCAAGCAGGTGCACATTTGAATGGCGGAAAACAAATTCAGCCAGAACAAATTGAGATGATTTATTGGTTTGCTAATTTTCCTGATGACCCTGCAAAGTTTTCTTATGATTCGAATCAATTCAAGCGGGATTGGGATGCGTTGACTCGTTTGGCTGAAGAAATTAAATCTGCCTCGTCATTTCCAAAAACGGATGATACAAATAAATGTTTATATTGCCCGTATCGTTCTTATTGCAATCGCGGAGTTAAAGCAGGTGATGCATTAGATGCAGAACTTGAAACCGAAGCCGAAGAATTGTTTGATATTAATTTTGAACAAATTGGTGAGATAGAATTTTAAACAAAAATCCCGCAGATTTTATCTGCGGGATTTGTTTATTTTATTATTGCCAAGTCACCGCACCAGATAACCGATAATTATCTGCCAGCAACTCAGCGTCAAGCACATTGATGATGCCATCATTATTCAAGTCTGCAATATCAGGTGCTGATAAGTTGTAATTCATGCCAATTGTCAGTGCATCAAATTGGTCAATCACGCCGTTGCCATCAATATCACCAGCAGGTAATGTAACAGTTTGCATCGTACGAGTCACACCACCAACTAATGAGATAGAACCTTGCGCATCTAAATATCCAGCGGCTGAAGCGAGGATAACATAATCTCCGCCGGGGGCAGTGAAACTAAAGTTACCATTTGCATCAGCCACAGCAGAAGCAATCAAGTTATCACTCAAATCAAATAATTGAATGGTCACAGGTTTGCCAGCCAGCACTTGTCCATTAACTGTAGCATCAGGAATCACAGTTGGGGTTGGTGATGGCAAGTTATCAATCACAGTCAGGCTATCCGGTATGTATGAAATATTTTCGAGTGTGCCGTCGCTTGAAACACGCGCCGTACATTCCACATTACTTTGTCCAATCGTTAAGCCTGTCACATCAAATGTGAAGGCAATGCCATTAGTCGTAGCACGATTACCATTGCTTCCGGCAATTGCTACAATGAAACTTCCATTTTGAGGACCAAACACTGCGGAGGCAGGATCATCTCCAAATACATTTCCTACCGCGATATTATTCGCTTCAAGGACTACGGGGTTATAGGTACATGTAATTTCAGCACTGGCATAACCCGACGCAGGTACATTCAACAAACTTACAGTGACAGATGTTGTTTCGTCTATCAAAATTGTTGAAGGTATGATGTCAGTCAACACATACGGACCCGTTGGAGTTGGGATAGCTGTATTGGTTGGAGTCAACACAAGCGTTGGTGTTGAAGTAATTGTAGAAATTGGTGTTTCACTTGGTAGCGGCACAAGCGTAGATGTTGCAGTGGCAGGGAATTGAGTCAAATCAATTGTTGGTGTAGCAGTAATCGTTGATATTGGAGTCTCACTTGGTACAAGTGTAGAAGTCTCAGTCACTGGGAATTGAGTCAAGTCAATCGTTGGCGTTGCTGTTGCAGGGAATTGAGTTAAGTCAATCGTCGGGGTTGCTGTTGCAGGGAATTGAGTCAAATCAAT
>DDVH01000016.1:12070-12351 GCA_002345215.1 Anaerolineales bacterium UBA2317 | reverse complement strand
ATCACTTTGCAGTTTGACTCCATCCCCCCAAGCAAGTGATGGGGAAAGAGTGTAAAGATAAAAGATAGTCGTCAGGATGAAGACTAGTAAAGTGGTTAAGTTTTTCTTAGTCACAGGTTTATCGGAATCAATTCGTAGCTTCGTATTTTCCTACAATCAATACTGCGTTGCTTCCCCCAAACGCAAAAGAGTTGCTCATAATATTTTTTAAAGGTAAATTTCGCTTGCCTTCGGTCACATAATCCAAATCACATTCTGGGTCTGGTATTTTATAGTTAATA
>DDVH01000016.1:0-11936 GCA_002345215.1 Anaerolineales bacterium UBA2317 | reverse complement strand
GTTCACCAAAAACTTCTTTGATTGCTTTTGTCTCATTTTTATCGTTCCATTCTGTTCCCGTTGCATGGGCATTGATGTAATCAATATCATGAATAGTCATATTCGCATCTTTCAATGCACGTTGCATAGCTTTGACTGGTCCTTCTTGATTGGGTTGCGTTAAATGATGACTGTCTGCACTGGCGCCATGGCCTTTGAGTTCTGCCAAAATAGGGACTCCTCGATTCAACGCGTGAGTTTCGGATTCGAGAATCAAAATCCCTGCACCTTCGCCTAATACCAATCCATCACGGTCTTTGCTAAAAGGTCTACAGGCTTCTGCTGGGGAATCTTCATGAGTCGAAACAGCATGCATCGCTGACCATGCAGATACTACAGTTGGAGAAAAAGGACAATCAGCGGCTCCAGTGATAGCGGCTTGTATACTTCCGTTGCGTATCATGTTGAATGCATTTCCAATAGAATGTGCGGCTGTGGCACATGCGGCATCTACATTGACAAGCGGTCCTTGGAATCCATATTTTATAGAGATGTTGGAGCCTGGTCCGATATTCATTGAAACTGGGATTGTAAACGGACTTGTGCGCAACCCTTTATTAAAGTTAGTGATGAAAAATTCTGCGGCGGTATATCCACCAATCGAACTGCCAACCATGACACCCAAATTTTGGCGATTTATAGATTCATTATCCAACTTTGCTTGTGATATTGCTTCTTGTGCTGCCACCAATCCTAATTGTGATGAACGACTCATGCGTCGGGATTCTTTGCTCTCAAAATATTTAGCTTCGTTATAGTCCCAAACCAATGCCCCAATGTTTGTAGTAAGCCCAGAAAAAATAGTGTCTTCCAATGACCGCACTTCCGAGCGACCTTCTAATAATCCCTCCCAGAATTCGATTATATTGCAACCTAATGGACTTGCTACACCCATTCCAGTTACTACTACACGTTCCATTTCTACGCTCCAATTAATTGAGACTACTTTGGATGAATCGGTATAAAATATTTTGAATACAATTAAGATTTTAGCACTCATTCCCACAATTTCAATCTATACCATGACTTTCGGATGGTGTGGAAAGCATATAGCTTTCGAAAGAACTTACAATACATTAAATTTCTAGGTTTGTAATAATTTCTTCCCAAGTATCAAAACATTCAATTCCCGCTTTTTTAAATGCCGATGCTTTGGCTTGACTGTCCGAAGTTAAACCAATCGTTTTGATGTGAACATCAAAACCTGCTTGTTGCAAAATTTCACCAGCACTTTGCACAGAACGAATTCCACCCATCGTATCTTCCACGACAATTAGCTCAAATTCTTTTGGTAATTGCTTGAAAGTTTCACTTAATTCATTTTTTTCAAACCAATGATACGCAGATTGCAACGCTAGCCATTCATCTTTTGTCCATGCCGCCAAAACTCCAGCCAATGCTTGAAAGGGTGAGGGTTTGATTAATATCGCTGAGTCGAGTCCATATTTGGATGCAATATATTCTAATTTTCCAAAAGCGATTAACGGAATATCGAGATTGACCAACTCAAGTGCAAGTTCCGCTTCTGGAGCGTAGCCGATAATTGCTTCTGCAACTTGAACAGGGATTTTGGATGGGCGCGCTGTAAATCCAGCAATATGATGTTGCAAAAGTTTTTCTCGAATTTCATCATTGATATTGGATACATCATCTTTCAATAAAAATGAATCGGTTTCAAACTCGGCAGGTAGGTTATAAGTCTTTTTGAAATTTTCACTACCCAATGTGAAATGCTGAAAGATTCTCATCGTGTGAGAAAAATCTATGTTGCGTGTGTGCAATAATAATTTTTTTCTCAATTCAAGTGGAATCGTTGAAAAACAATTTTCATGAAATGCGGATTCTGATGGATATTGCCCCACTATTAATTTAAATTCTGGAATAACAATTTGTATCGGTGAAGTTGATTTTATTTCTTGAAGTTGAACTGCGGCTTGAGAAACTTCAAATGAAAGAGAATGTTGCGGATGCTGAATCAAGATTGAATTCCAGTAAGAGGCGATGATTAAAGGTGTCATATCCCATTCACTGGAGATTCCGCGTTTTTCTAAATCGGTTAATACATCTTCATCCACTTCAATATGTGAACCAAGAAAATGTTTGACGGTGGCACGCAATGCGACACGATACCCAAATGGTTGAACGAGCACGCCATCAATATCAAGCAAAATAATTTTCGTCATTTGTGGCGTTTTTCTAATTCGTTGATGATGTGTTTGGGAGTTAAACCGCGCGCTGATAACAATACAAGTGTATGAAAGGTGAGGTCTGCGATTTCTTCGATAAGGCGTGAGTCGTCTTGGGCGAGTGCGGCAACAACGACTTCGGTGCCTTCTTCACCAACTTTTTGTGCAATCTTTGGCAAGCCTTCATTGAAGAGACTCGTTGTATATGATTTTTCGTTTGGATTATTTTTTCGGTCTTCGATGATTTCGAATAAAGTTTGAATGTTCATTTTTTCTCCAATGGTAAGGGCGACCCGTCATGTGAATATTAGATACTTTGCTTAACATGGAAGGGTCGCCCCTACAGAATGTTTCGATAAAAACAACTTACTTCACCCGTGTGACAAGCAGGTCCAGCAGATTGAACAAGAATTAAGAGTGTATCGGCATCACAATCTATTTTGATTTCGATTACTTTTTGAATGTTGCCCGATGTTTCGCCTTTATGCCAGATTTCATTACGGTTTCTTGACCAAAAAACTGTTTCTCTTTTTTCAAGTGTGAGTTGTAAAGATTCTTGATTCATGTATGCCATCATCAAGACTTGATTTGTGTTTACATCTTGCACAATGGCAGGGATTAATCCATTTAAGTCAAAATTAATTTCAGCTTTCATTATTCATCCTTGCCTAATTGCTATATTTTGCTTGTACAATTCTTTTTTCAACTCTGGAATTTTCAACTTGCCATCATGAAATAAAGATGCGGCAAGTGCGGCATCCGCTTTGCCTTGGGTGAGCACTTCTGCAAAATGATTCATATTCCCAGCTCCACCTGAAGCAATCACAGGTACGGATACGGCTTCTGCAATGGTACGAGTTAATTCAATGTTGTAGCCTGCGAGTGTTCCATCTGCATCCATACTGGTTAATAAAATTTCACCTGCACCTAATTCAACACCACGAACTGCCCATTCAATCGCATTGATACCTGTTGATACACGTCCGCCGTTTACAAAAACTTCCCAACTTGAATTATTTTTACGAACATCAATTGCCAGTACAATACATTGAGCGCCAAATCGTGTTGCACCTTCTGATAATAGTTCAGGTCTTTTGATTGCCGCTGAATTGACACTTACTTTATCTGCACCAGCCAATAATAAATTCCGCATGTCGTCCACTTCACGAATACCACCCCCAACGGTTAGTGGCATAAAGACAGTTTCTGCAACACGGCTTACCAAATCTAAAGTTGTTTTGCGCGCTTCGTTAGTTGCAGAAATATCGAGAAAGACCAATTCATCAGCCCCTTGTTCATCGTATAAACGAGCTTGTTCCACAGGGTCGCCTGCATCGCGCAAGTTGACAAAGTTCACACCTTTCACAACGCGTCCATCTTTGATATCTAAACATGGAATGATTCGTTTAGCCAACATTTGAAACTCCATCCAATGCTTCTTTCAAATCAATTGTGTCTTCATACAAAGCACGACCGATAATTGCACCTGATAATTTTGCATCACGCGCTGCGATGACATCATCCAATATATGCACGCCACCTGATGCAATCACATTCAATCCACTCATAGTTGCTAACTCACGAGTCGATTCGATATTTAATCCGCCGCACAAACCGTCCCTGCGAATATCTGTAAAGATAACAGTATCAAGCCCAAACGTCCGCATTTGAAGCGCGAGGTCAGTGGCTAACATTTTGCTATCATCTTTCCATCCACGCACACTGACAAATCCATCACGTGCATCAATTCCAACCGCAATTTTTTCTGCGCCAAATTTTTTAATTGCATCTTCCACAATCTTTGGTTCTTCAATTGCAATCGTTCCAAGCACAGCGCGGCTCACACCCATTTCAAAAATTTTTTCAATCATATTCATTGAACGAAGTCCGCCGCCAAATTGCACACGCGCACCAAGTTTCAAAATTGATTTCAATGCAATTTGATTCGCTGAATCACTTTCGCCAAACGCGCCATCTAAATTGACCACGTGCAACCATGTTGCGCCAGCGCTTACCCATTGCGTTGCAATTTGCGCAGGGTCATCACTATAAGAGGTCATGCGATTTGGGTCGCCTTCTTTCAATCGCACAACTTTTCCATTTCGCAAATCAATGGCGGGATAAATTGTAAAACTCATGTCAACTCCAAAAAGTTTTTCAAAATTTTCAAACCAACACTCTGACTTTTTTCAGGATGAAACTGCACGCCATAAATATTTTCATATTGAACGGCACATGCATAGTTGATTCCATAATTCACTTGTGCAATCGCATCTGATTCATTTTTAGGCTGACAATAATACGAATGATTGAAATAGACATACGATTGATTTTCTATTTGATTAAATAAACGCGCCTCATCCTTAACTTCAAGCTGATTCCACCCCGTATGCGGAATCTTCAGCTCAGGCATTTTCGGAAATGGAATTACATTCCCAGATAATATTCCAAGACCTTTGTGTTCGCCCATCTCTTCACCAATTTCAAACAAAGCTTGCATACCAACACAAATTCCAAGCAATGGAATTCTTTTTTGTGCAATCTCTTTGACAGACTCTTCTAATTTTCTTTCACGCAAGCCAAGCATAAAATCACCAAATGCTCCCACTCCAGGAATAATCACTTTCTTTCCATTTAAAACTTTTTGTGGGTCATCGGTTCTTAAAACATTCGCACCAATCGTTTCCAATGCCTTTTGCACCGAACGAAGATTGCCAGTGCCTGCATCAATCAAAATGACATCGTTCATTTGGTTAATGTTCCTTTGGTAGATGGAATGCCTCCTGCTCGGCGTGGGTCAATTTGAGTCGCAATATCTAATGCGCGTGCCCATGCTTTGAATAATGCCTCGGCTTGGTGATGGTCGTCACGCCCATACAAAATACGGGCATGTAAATTACATTTTGAAGTCACAGCAAAAGATTCAAAGAAGTGAGGAAATAAAGTGGTTGGGAGATTTCCAATATACGGCGAATGCCATTCGGCTTGAATGACTGAATAAGGACGACCCGATAAATCAATTGCGACATGAGCCAACGTTTCATCCATTGGAGCAAATGAATCACCTATGCGGATAATTCCTTTGCGGTCACCCAATGCTTTGTCAAAGGCTTGACCTAAAGCAAGTGCAACGTCTTCTACTGTATGATGTGAATCGATATGTAAATCACCTTTTGCCTTTACAGTCAGGTAAAAGAGTCCATGCACAGCAAGGTGAGTAAGCATGTGGTCTAAGAAACCAACTCCAGTTGCGATTTCGTGTTTTCCAGTTCCATCCAAATCTAACTTGATTTCAATTTGTGTCTCATTAGTTTGACGTGATATTTCTGCTGTTCTCATGTTTTCTCCTGTAGTTTCAAAGTTGCAGGTTTAAAAGGTTGAAGGTTAATCTTGAATTTGACATTAACTTTTAGACATTCCAACTTTTCAACTTTATAACTTTCTTAACGCTTTTATCAAAGCATCTGTATCTGATGGTCTGCCCACACTGATGCGGATATGGTCTTTTAAACCCGGCTTATTGAAATAACGGATAAAGATTCCATGTTCGTTTGCCAGTTTTGTTTTCAAATCCAAGGCATCTTTGTCAATGACTTGGCATAAAATAAAATTTGATTGCGTTTGATACGGTTTTAGAAAAGAGATATTTTGTAAAGCCTGAAACAATCTTGTTCTTTCTTCTTTTAATAACTCGACTACTTTTGCTAATTGATTTGTATTTTCCAACGAAACTTGTGCCGCCACACTTGCTGCGACATTAACGTTATACGGTTGTTTGGCTTTCCATAACGTGGGCATTAACCATTTTGGAAATGCGCCATATCCGATTCTTAAGCCAGCGAGTCCAGCCCATTTGCTGAAGGTTCGTAATACAATTAAGTTTTCACGAGTTGGGACATCTTTGATTCGGCTTAGATTTGCTCCAAGATTTTCACCTGCAAATTCGATGTAGGCTTCATCTAAAACAATCAAAGTTGGAAGAGATAATAATTCATCCATAACTTGTGGTGGAATCAATGAACCATCTGGATTATTCGGTGATGTAATAAAAAATAATTTTGGTTTGTTAATCTCAACTGCTTTGCGGATTGCATCCAAGTCTAATGAAAAATCTGAGTTGCGAGGAACTTCAATCACTCGACCTGAATTTAATTCCGCATCGAAAGAATACATTCCAAATGTTGGCGGACAAGAAATAATGCAATCATTTGGGTCAAGAAAGACGCGCATGATTAAATCCAATAATTCATCTGCACCTGAGCCTGCTAACAAATATTCCGCTGATACGCCTGTAAATTTTTCTAATTCATTTCGCAAGGCTCGGCTTTCAGGGTCTGGATAAATATGTGGAAAGTCCATGCTACCTAACGCTTCACGAACTGCGGGCAACGGTCCATAAGGATTTTCGTTTGCATCGAGTTTAATAATTTGGTCGGGTGTTCGCCCAATGCATGCGAATAAAATTTCAAAAGGTTCAATCGGCGTATATGCTGGTAATGATTCAAGGTGCTTGCGGATTTTCATTTTGACCTCGCAATTGCAGCATTGGCATGAGCATCTAAACTTTCAGATTCAGCAATTACGGACGCAATCGAACTGATTTCTTGTGCAGTTGATTCATCTAATGCCACCAAACTGATAATCTTTATAAAATCTGTCACACTTAATGGAGAGGCAAAACATGCGGAACCACCCGTTGGCATTATGTGACTTGGACCTGCCACATAATCTCCTAACACTTCAAAAGAATGTTCGCCTACAAAAACACCACCAGCATTTTTTATTTTCTCTATCCATCCCCAAGGATTTTTTACTGATAAACCTAAATGTTCAGGAGCATATTCATTTGATAAATCAATCGCTTCTTGAATATCACGAGTCAATATAGCACCGCCACGATTTTCTAGTGATGTCAAAATAATTTTTGCACGATTCAATTCTTCAATTTGATTTTTAATTTCAGCTTGAACTTGTTTAATTAAATTTTGTGAAGGTGTCAACAAAATTGCTGAGGCTAATTCATCATGTTCAGCTTGCGCGAGTAAATCCGCCGCAACCCATTTTGGATTTGCAAATTCATCAGCAATGACGATTGTTTCTGTTGGTCCTGCTAAACCGTCAATGCCAATAATGCCTGCAACTTGTCTTTTTGCTAATGTGACAAATAAATTTCCTGGTCCAAAAATTTTATGAACAGGTTTTATTGTTTGTGTTCCATAAACTAAAGCCGCAATGGCTTGTGCCCCACCAAGCGGATAAACTTCGTCCACACCTGCAATGGCACAAGCGGCGAGAATGATTGGGTCAATTAAATATTCAGGATGTTTTTTTGATGGCGGCGATACAACGACAATTTCTTTCACGCCAGCCACACGTGCAGGAATTGCACTCATCAAAACTGTTGATGGTAATGGAGCCGTTCCACTTGGAATGTATAAACCAACTCGTTCTATCGGACGAATCAGTTGACCTAACATGCCGCCTAATTCATTTGTAAACCAAGATGTAATTGGTTGTTTGCGATGAAATGTTTCAATTCGTGTTGCGGCTTTTTGCAAAGCATCTCGTTGTGTAGCGGAGATTGAATCAAGTGCGGATTGAATCAAATGTTGAGGTACAGGAGCAGGTTGAAGGTCAATTGAATCGAGGCGGTTTGTCCAATCTTGTAAAGCTGAGTCACCTCGCGTCTTCACATCTTTTATTATTTTTGCAACTGCTTGTTCAGGATTTAATTTTTCATTAAATATTTTTTCGATACTGTCAGAAAGTTTTTTACTAATTTCAATTTCATCTAATGCGTTTCGTTTAAGAATTGTTTGTATTGCTTGTGTTGGTGTGTATTGTTTCAACATGTTAACCTCGCAACTCATTCAACATTTTTGTATAACGCGGCGGCTCTTCTTCAAAAATATAATTGACTGGCGAAACAATAATGCCACTACCACCAATATTTCTTAACTCACTAATTGCTTTTGGTAAAACATCGCGCCGCACAACGATGGTGACGGAATACCAACTTTGATTTGATTCACGCGTGATGATGGGGCTGATGGTGGGACCTTGTAAGCCACCGATATTTGTTTGTGTAAAAATTTTTTCTCCAACCGCTTCTGGACTTACCCCACGCATGTTTGCTATTACCAACAAATTTTCTTTTGCCCTCAAATGCGCTTCAATGTATTCTAATAAACGGCGTGCCATTTCTAAGGCTTCAGGATTTTTTTGCAACGTGTAACGATTGGCAATTAATGCGGCTTGTGATGTTTGAATAATTCCATTTGTGATTGTTTTCAAACGATTATCTTTCAACGTTTGACCTGATGAAACCAAATCAGAAATAATATCGGCATAGCCAATGGTTGGTGCAGTTTCTAATGTCCCTTCGGCGGCGATTAATGAATGTGGAATATTTCGTTGATTAAGAAATTTCGCTGTAAGGTTTGGGAATTTAGTTGCAACTCTTAAGGGACGATTTAATGAAGTTGCATATTCTTTTAAAGATTTAACATCATTAACTTGTTCCCATGATTCAGGAATGGCTAACATGAGTGAACAATATCCAAAGCCAAGTGAGTCGTGCAAAATAATAACGTCACCATTGTCACCACGTTTTTCTTCAATCACGTCAATGCCTGTGATGCCAAAATCTACACTGCCCTGACGAACACTGACGACAATATCACCTAGGCGTTGAAACAAAATCCCAAGTTCAGGCAATGCAGGGATTTGTGCTTCATATTGGCGTGGATTCGGTTTAAATACAGAAAGCCCAGCAGAATTAAGAAAATGAAGTGCTGATTCTTGTAAACGTCCTTTCGATGGAAGTGAAAGCCTGAGATGTTGATTGTTTTGCATAAAAAGTCCTTTATACATAAAAAAAATTAAACAAAAAACCCCGAGCATGGTCGGGGTTTGATGATTTCAATACGGAATACTTATTTACTAAAAACAAGTATGCGCACAGACACATCCCGAACATGCGGGGTAAAAATCAAATGATGATGGTGGCTGTGAGCAAAAACTGTTTTCATGTTGGGCGGCAGTATACCAATAGGGTTTTGATTTGGCAAGTACAATTTGAAATCAATAATGATAAACTTTGCACATGACAAC
The DNA here is from genome assembly GCA_002345215.1 of Anaerolineales bacterium UBA2317. GTDB lineage: Bacteria > Chloroflexota > Anaerolineae > Anaerolineales > Villigracilaceae > Villigracilis. The sequence goes on along the minus strand of DDVH01000016.1, from coordinate 2,598 downwards.
TTCCACCGCCCTCGCCCACCCAAATATCGCCTTTATCAAATACTGGGGAAATCGTGACAATGAATTACGGTTGCCAGTGAATGGTTCTATTTCTATGAATTTGGATGGATTGTTTACGAAAACAACGGTTTCGTTTAATTCTGCTAAACAAGACTCTTTGACAATCAACAATACTGAAGTCAAAGGCAAAGGGCTTGATAGAGTTTCTTATATTTTAGATATTGTCCGCAAGATGGCGAATATGGATGAAAAAGCAGAAGTGACGAGTGAAAATAATTTTCCAGCAGGTGCAGGGATTGCATCATCCGCGGCGGCATTTGCGGCATTGGCATTGTCAGCAAGTAAGGCGGCGGGATTAAATTTAAGCGAAAGTGAATTATCAAAATTAGCAAGACGAGGTTCTGGTTCTGCTTCTCGTTCTATCCCAAGTGGATTTGTGGAATGGCAAATGGGAAAAAGTGAAGAAGATTCTTTTGCATTTTCGATTGCAGATGTGAATCATTGGAATTTAGTGGATTGTATTGCAGTGGTCAGTTCGGCACATAAAAAAACTGGTTCCACAGAAGGACATGCCATTGCAGGGACAAGTCCGTTACAGGATGCGAGAGTTGCAGATACAACTCGTAGATTGGATATTTGTCGAAATGCAATTTTGAAAAAAGATTTTGAAGCATTTGCAAATATCATTGAACATGATTCAGATATGATGCATTCGGTGATGATGACTTCAAATCCGCCATTGATGTATTGGCAAGCATCTACTGTTGAGATTTTTCATCAAGTGCGTGAGTGGCGTTCAAGTGGTTTACCCGTTGGTTATACAGTGGATGCAGGTGCGAATGTGCATGTGTTGTGTTTGGGTGAATATGCTAAAGAAGTTGAGAAAAAGTTAAGAGAATTAAGTGGCGTGAAAGATGTTTTAGTCGCTGGGGTTGGTGGCGGGGCGAGAACTCTTTAACTACAAAAGGTTAAGCGCGGGGATGGGGATAAGAGAAATGTCTCCGAAGCAGAATCAGGTTTACCTAAGAAAGAGGCGGGCATTTCATCTAATAAAATTTTAACTTCTTCAATTCCATTTGCAGATATAATCTTGTCATTACGAAATAAAGGAAAAAAATAATGATATCGTTTTTAGTTTTCTTTTTTGCACTCGGCTTGATGATTTTCGTGCATGAGTTAGGGCACTTTATTGCGGCGCGTTGGGCAAAAATTGAAGTAGAAGAATTTGGTTTTGGATTGCCATCTTACAAATTGGTGAGCCTCGGCAAATGGCAAGGCACTGAATTTACGATTCATGCGTTGCCGTTGGGCGGGTTCATTCGCCCGAAAGGTGAAAACGACCCGAACGTGCCCGGCGGACTCGCTTCTGCAAGCCCATGGAAGCGTTTGGTGGTTTTGGTTGCTGGACCATTAATGAATTTACTTACAGCTGTAATTGTGTTTTCAATTTTGATTGCATCTTCTGGCGTACCAGTGCCGGGCAAAATTTTGATTGAAACCGTTGCAGAAAATTCACCTGCACAACAAGCCGGTATGCAAGATGGCGATGTTTTGCTTGCCATCAATGGTCAATCGGTGACTGAAATTCAACCGGCTATTTTGCTCATTCGAGAAAATCTTGATAAACCAGTTGAAGTATTAATCGAACGAAACGGCGAACAAATAACTTTAACTGCAACGCCACTTTCAAGCCGCACGGCTCAAGAAGGTGCAATGGGTGTTGCACTCGCAACACCAACTCGCCCAGCAACATTGATTGAAAGTGTAACAGGTGGTGTAACCATCACAGCAGTTCAAGCCGCCACTATTGTGTATCTTCCAGTTGCATTAATTCAAGGTGCTATTTCATCTGATGAAGCACGCTTTATCGGCTTCAAAGGAATTTATGATTTGTTCAATTATTCAGTCGAAGAAGATGTCACTAGCAGGCAAGAAGCCACTCAAACGCAAACTACTGGTGCACCTAATCCGCGCCCAACCAATTACACATTAAATTTAATTGGTGTGCTGAGCATTTCACTCGGTGTGTTTAATTTATTCCCAATCCCTGCTTTAGATGGCGGAAGAATTTTATTTACATTGCCAGAAATCTTTTTCAAAAAACGAATTCCCATGGAATGGGAAAATGCAGTCAATGGCATTGCTATGTTATTACTCATCGGCTTGATGATATTCGTCAACGTCATGGATTTCGTCAACCCTGCACAATTGGTTCCATAAATGGCAGAACTTGATTTTCAATCGGTGTTAGATCATTTGCTGGATTCTAAAAAAGAGATTCCGCAAAATCATCTCAGCTATTATTCAGATTTAGACCCAAAATCTTTGCGCCTGTTTTTGGATGTCTGGAAAAGCGTCACACCTAACCGCAAACTGCTTCTGCTCGACAATCTTTTATCTCATCTTGATTCAGATACGCTCGTTTCGTATGAAGAAATCGGCAAAGCCTTATTAGATGATTCAGATTCAGAAATCCGTGCCCGTGCTATTGGATTACTCGCCGAATCAAACGACCCCAAACTTGTTGATTCATTCCTCAACATTTTTCTTAACGACGCCGACCTCGCTCCACGCATGGAAGCGGCGAACGTACTCGGT
>DDVH01000040.1 GCA_002345215.1 Anaerolineales bacterium UBA2317 | reverse complement strand
AATACAGGCAGAAAAAAGAGAAAAGAAAGAAAGTAACCAACCGGAGCGAACTTCGTATAAAGAAACGAGGAAACTCATGATAAAAGAAGATAAAGTTGTTACGACTACTTGTCCATATTGCGGTGTGGGGTGTATGCTGAATTTACACATCAAAGAGAATGTTGTTTATAAAGTCACATCACCGTTTGATGCACCTGCTAATAAAGGCAATTTGTGCGTCAAAGGGCGGTTTGGATATGACTTCATCCACGCCAAAGATAGATTAAGTAAACCATTAATGCGAAAGAACGGTGAACTTGTGCCTGTCTCATGGGATGAAGCCATGAATCATGTCGCTGAACGCCTGCTTGAAATTCGTGACAAGTACGGACCTGATTCAATCGGTTTTTTGGTTTCAGCAAAATGCACCAACGAAGAAAATTATCTACTCCAAAAAATAGCGCGCGGATTAATCGGCACAAATAACGTCGATCACTGCGCGCGGCTCTGACACTCCAGTTCTGTTGCCGGTCTGGCAACTACACTCGGTTCAGGCGCAATGACCAATTCCATTGCCGATATTCATCTAGCAGATGTGTTGATGATTACCGGCAGTAACACCACCGAAGCACATCCTGTCATCAGTTTGGAAATGAAAAAAGCGGTTCGCCAATATGGCGCGAAGTTGATTCTGATTGACCCGCGTGAGATTGAACTGGCAGAATTTGCGACATTACATTTACGTCCGCGTTCAGGGACGGATGTGGCTTTGTATAATGCTATGGCGCACATCATTCTTGAACAAGGTTTAGCAAACGATGAATTTATAAAAACGCGCACCGAAAACTTTGATGCCTTCAAAGAAGCAATCCAAGATTGCACAGCACAATGGGCTGAGGACATCACAGGTATCCCGTCAGAAATAATTGTCGAAGCCGCACAGTTATACAGTCGGGCAAGAAGCGCATCGATCTTTTGGGCAATGGGCATCACACAATCATCACATGGTGTAGATAATGTGCAAGCGTTAGCAAATCTAGCTTTATTAACTGGCAACTTTGGCAGACCCGGCACCGGATTAAATCCATTGCGCGGACAAAATAATGTACAAGGCGCATGTGATGTGGGTGGGCTTCCGAATGTGATTACGGGTTATCAACCTGTGATTGATGAAGCCGTGCGAACAAAATTTGAAAATGCTTGGCAAACTTCCGTAAAAATTCCTGCAAAGCCGGGCTTAACAGTGACTGAGTTAATGGAAGGCATTCATGATGGACGTGTGAAAGCGTTGTATATCATGGGCGAGAACCCCATGCTTTCTGACCCAAATGTGAATCATGTGCGCGAGGCGCTAAACGAAATTGAGTTTTTGGTTTCGCAAGATATTTTCTTAAATGAAACCGCGCAAGTGGCGCATGTGGTTTTGCCCGGCGTAAGTTTTGCTGAAAAAGAAGGCACGTACACAAACACCGAAAGGCGTGTGCAACTTGTGCGCCCGGCTTTACCAATTCGCGGTGATGCAAAACGTGATCTTGATATCATTTGTGATTTGGGCAAACGATTAAGTAAATCAAATGGAAAAACTTTTGCTGATGTAGTTCATCCTGTTTCAGATTGGAATTATGTGGGTGCTTCTGCTGTATGGAATGAAATCGCTTCTTTGACTCCGTCTTTGGCTGGGATGAGTTATCCTCGGCTGAATCCTAACGGACTCCAATGGCCCTGCCCAACAGCCGACCATCCCGGCACACCGATTTTGCATAAAGAAAAATTCACCCGCGGACTTGGCAAATTTACGCCATTAGTTTTCCGTGAACCAGCAGAAAATCCCAATGATGAATATCCGTTTGTATTGAATACCGGACGTGTCTTGCAACACTGGCATGGCGGAACGATGAGTCGCCGCTCTGAAGGATTAGATTGGGTTGTGCCAGAAGGTGAGATTCAAATCAATGATGAAGATGCTATAAAACTTGGCGTTGAAAACGGCGATTTGATTCGTGTCACTTCACGACGCGGAACAGTGACTGGCAAAGCCAGCCCAACCAGTAAACTTCCGCGTGGCATGATTTTTATGACCTTCCATTTCGTGGAAGTGCCAGCCAATGAATTGACCGGCGCGGCGGTTGACCCGATAGCAAAAATCCCCGAATATAAGGTGAGTGCCGTAAAAGTAGAACGAGTATAATACTCAACACGCATATTATGCCCCATGCAATTTAATGCGTGGGGCATTTTTATCAGGAGCCTTTATGGTTGCAAATCTTCAAACCAATACCAATCGTGTAAAAGCAGATAAAGTTGTTTCATCCACTTGCCCGTATTGTGGCGTGGGTTGTACATTGCAATTACACGTCAAAGATGATTTTATTTTCAAAGTCACCTCGCCATTTGATTCACCGGTCAATCAAGGTAATTTATGTGTCAAAGGCAGATTCGGCTATGATTTTATTTATCATCCCAAACGAGTGACAACGCCATTAGCGCGCAGATATTTATTAGAAGGCAAACCCAAACCACAAGGTCGTGAGCAAGTTTTCGCCGTCAGCACTGACGGCAAACCAATTCCTGATTCCCAAATTTCTAATGATTGGGACTGGGTCGAAACCGATTGGGAAACTGCAATGAATCTTGTTGCAGATAATTTAGTCCGCATTTACAAACGTGATGGTTCAGATGCGATGGCTGTCTATTGTTGTGCCAAAGCCACGAATGAAGATAATTATTTATTGCAAAAAATGTATCGTGCATTGTTTAGAACAAACAATGTGGATCACTGTACAAGATTATGTCATGCAGGTTCTGTAGTCGCATTGCAACAAGCCGTCGGTTCTTCTGCGATGAGCAACACGGCTTCACAAGTCATAATGAATGATGTATTTATTGTGACAGGTTCGAACACATCTGAAAATCATCCTATCATTGCACTACAAATGAAAGAAGCCGTGCAAAAATACGGTGCCAAGTGTATTGTCGTTGACCCACGCCGAATTGACCTTGTTGATTTTTCGGAAATGTGGCTTCCACTAAAACCTGGCACTAATGTCCCAGTTTTTTCTGCGATGGCACATGTTATCGTCAAAGAAAATTTAGTCAATTGGGAATTTGTCAAAAATCGCACCGAAGGATTCAACGAATTTGTTGAGTCGCTTGAAAAATTTACACCTGAATATGCTCAAGAAATTTCTGGCGTGCCAGCCGAAGATATTCGCAAAGCCGCGCGTTTATATGCTCAAGCAAAAAATGGTGCTATTTATTGGGGCATGGGCATTTCACAACTTTCACATGGTACAGCCTCAGCACTTGCATTAATTCACTTGGCGTTTCTTACTGGTCACATTGGGCGTGATGGCACTGGATTGAATCCGTTACGTGGACAAAACAATGTGCAAGGTGCAAGTGATATGGGTTCCATGCCTTTTCATTATCCCGGCTATATGCGTGTGGATAATGAAGAGAATCGCGCCAAGTGGGAAAAAGCTTGGAACATCGAAGCAGGCGGGTTAAGCCTCAAGCTAGGATTAACTACCACTGAAATTCTCAGCCATGCGCACGAAGGAGGCGTTCGGTCGCTTTTTATCATGGGTGAGAATCCGATGATGTCTGAACCGAATCTAAATGTTGTGCGTGAACACATGCAAGAACTTGAATTTTTAGTGGCGCAAGATATTTTTATCAATGAAAGCGGAGCCTTTGCGGATGTGTTTTTGCCTGCCACGCCGTTTGCAGAAAAAGATGGCACGTTTTCAAATACAGATAGGCGCGTGCAACGAGTTCGACAAGCACATCCACCGCGTGGACAATCTCGACCTGATTGGAAAATTATTTGTGATTTAGCCCTTCGCATCGAATCTAGACTTGGAGTTGATTCTGCTCATTGGACATATTCCAATCCTGAAGAAATTTTGCGTGAGATGGGAAGCGTCAATTCAGATTATGCCGGTATCACGTATGAACGCATTGAAAAAGTTGGTTTGATTTATCCAGTGCCATCTTTAGACCATCCCGGCACACCGACATTGTTTACAAAAGATTTTCCACGAGGCAAAGGAAAATTCCATGTCTTGGATTATGTTCCGATTCGTGAAGAACCTGATGATGAATATCCATTTATCTTAACCACAGGTCGCTTGCTTGAACATTGGCATGGCGGCACAATGACTCGCAATTCTGCATTGAACGAAGCCTACCCCGAAGCACGCGTTGAGATTCATCCTGCCGATGCAGAAATTCACGGCATCCGAAACGGCGACCCTGTTAAAGTTTCAAGTCGTCGTGGTGAAATTGTCGTGCGAGCAACTGTCACAGAAAAAACTTCAATTGGCGTTGTGTTTATCCCTTGGCATTTTGCTGAAGCAGCCGCAAATTTATTGACCAATGATGCCTTAGACCCGCAAGCTAAAATCCCCGAATTCAAAGCTTGTGCAGTGCAAGTTTTTCCCGCAAGAGTAGGTGATTTACCAAATCCAGATGTGGTTGTTGAAAGAGGAAGGTATTAATAAGTAGAACTCCGAGATTTTTTATAACCTCGGAGTTCTTTTGTTATTGTAAATGAAAGATTACTTCATCCCCACCGAAGAAATCCGCCGTGAACATGAAGCGATGAAATCTCGTTTTATTGCTACGCTTGCGCCTGCTTTTTCGATAGACGAAGCACGTGCATTTATGGCGAAAATCAAAAAAGAATTTGCAGATGCGAGTCATAACGTGCCTGTGTATATTATCGGCGGTGGAAATACTGTTACAGAATATTTTTCAGATGATGGCGAACCATCAGGTACAGCGGGCAAACCTGCTTTATCTGTTTTGCGTGGTAGTGGACTGGGTGATGTCGTTTTAGTTATCACCAGATATTTTGGTGGCACATTGCTTGGCACGGGCGGATTGGTGAAAGCATATACTGAGTCCGCGCAGTTGGTGGTGAATCAAGTAAAGCGCGGAAAAAGAACTCCTGTGCATGTGGCGGAGATGAATATTCCGTATAACCTTTTAGAACGCTTGCGTTTGTTAGTGATAAAACATCATGGGAGCATTGTCAGTGAAGAATATGCTGAGGATGTAAAAATCAAGTTACAAGTCAGGCAAGAGGCGTTTGAATCTTTTCAATCTGATTTAAGAGAATTATCCGCAGGTAAAGTTCAAGCGAAAGTAATTGAGTCGAAGGAAGAAATTATCCCTGATGAGTAAAACGATTATAATTTGTTTGCATGCTTTTCTCTTTTTAGGTAAGGTAAATCCCCATGATTTTTTTTGCAATTAATATCTTTCTTTCCGCATTCCTATTATTCCAAATCCAACCGATGATAGGTAAATTTATTTTGCCATGGTTTGGCGGTACGCCAGCAGTTTGGTCAACGGCTATGTTATTTTTTCAAGCCTTGCTCACAGGTGGATATGCTTATGCGTATTGGCTCGTCAAACAATCAAGGCAAAGATGGATTCATTCTGCTCTTTTGATTTTGACTCTCGCGCTTCTAACTACGTTGGGGCTTGTGTGGCGTTCCCCCATCACTCCCTCACCTGAATTAAGACCTGCTTATGTTGAATTCCCTGTGTTCAATATCTTCTTTATCTTACTTGCTTCAGTTGGACTTCCATATTTTGTTTTAGCATCGAATAGCCCGCTCATGCAAGCATGGTTTAGTAGATTACAACCGACATCATCGTACGCTCGTTTGTATGCTTTATCAAATGTGGGTTCATTATTGGGTTTATTAGCATATCCAGTTTTAGTAGAACCATTTTTCTCATTACAGTCACAAGGTTGGGGCTGGTCTATCGGATTTGTGCTATTTGCGATAGTTTCTTCCATAATTGTTTATCAACTTGGTGACAAGAAAATAGAATCAACTTCGGTAGAAAAAACTCCGAGAGCTTCCATATCGCTCAAGTTGCTTTGGATGATATTGGGCGGAGTGGCTTCTTTATTTTTGTTATCTATTACCAATCAAATCACACAAGAAGTGACGGTGATTCCATTTTTATGGGTATTACCACTTGCTATTTACTTACTTTCATTTATCTTAGCCTTTTCAGATTCACGTTGGTATAACCGCAATCTTTATGCATTGTTGTTTGCGCTTGCAAGTTTAGCAACACTTTGGGCTTTGGCAGAACGTCAAGACCTACTAATTGTCTACCAAGTTGTAATTTATTGCTCTTTATTATTTTTCTCTTGCATGATTTGTCATGGTGAACTATATCAACTCCGCCCGCCAGCAGACCAATTGACTACCTTCTATTTAATGTCATCGCTTGGTGGGGCATTTGGTGGGGTATTTGTAAACTTTTTTGCACCTGCTTTATTCAATGGGTATTGGGAGTTTTATCTCGGCTGGTTGATGACTATGTTGATTTTAGTCATTCGTTTATTTCCAAGATGGGTTGGGGAATACAAAAGACAAACTCAAGCCGTTGCTTTATCATTTGTGGTTGGCACATTGCTCATGCTTGGATTAAATCAAGGTGGTGAGCAACTCAGTGCAGATAGAAATTTTTATGGCGTTGTTCGTACAATTGAATTAGACGATAACACCCTAGCTATGATTCATGGAATCACCATTCATGGCATTCAATACAAAGATAACCCAACATTACCAACGACATATTTTGCACCTGACAGTGGCGTGGGAGTTTTATTATCCAATTATCCGAAAGATAATCAGCCTGCAAAAGTGGCTGTGTTAGGACTTGGTATTGGAACTTTAGCCGCGTATGGTAACGCAGGTGATGATTATCTATTATATGAAATCAATCAAATTGCCATTGACTTAGCCGAAGGGGAAGGCGGTTATTTTTCATTTTTGGAAGATAGCCAAGCAAACATTGAAGTGATCGCTGGTGACGCTCGTATTTCACTTGAAAATGAATACAATGCAAATGGTTCACATAATTTCGATGTGATTGTTTTGGATACATTTAGTAGTGATTCTGTTCCTGTGCATCTCGTCACCAAACAAGCCTTTGATTTGTATTTAGCAAATCTCAAAGCAGATGGTGTGATTGCGGCGAATATCTCTAACCAACACATTGACTTGCAACCTGTCTTTTATCAAATTGCCAAAGAATTTGGTCTGACCATCATTCGTATTGATAACATCCCCGATGAGCCAGATGAATATTTATCTATCTGGATGTTGATGGCAAAGAATCCTGAATCATTGAATATCCCCAAACTGCAAGAACGCGCAATTACTTATGAAACATATTCAACCGATGTGGCTTTGTTTACTGATGACTATAGTAATTTGTTTCAAATATTAAGATGATGTCATTGCAAGGAGTACTTTAGCCGACTAAGCAATCTTATATTTTGGGGATAGCTTTGCCACAAAGAACAAAAACGTGGCTCGCAATGACATAGTTAATCATCTTCATTCAACCATCTGCGACCATCTTTTGCTAACAGCACATCAGCCTCGGCGGGACCCCATGTGGAAGGTTTGTAAACAGCCAGAGGCGGAGTCTGATGCGTTTCCCATGTTTGCAGAATCGGGTCAATGATAGACCAAGCCGTCTCCACTTCATCAGCACGCGTAAATAAAGAAGCATCGCCTTGAATCGCATCCAGCAATAATCTTTCATACGCTTCGGGGATGGCACTCTTTCCAAACGCTTCATCATAATGAAACTCCATATCCACCGAACGCGTTTCATTTACTTTATCAGGCGCTTTTGCTTCAAAGCGAACATGCACGCCTTCATCAGGTTGCAAATATAAAACCAACATGTTGGGCTTCATGGTTTGCATGGGGAACATGGCAAGCGGCGGTTCTTTGAATTGAATAATAATTTGCGATTGTTTTTCGGCTAAGTTTTTTCCTGAACGCAAATAAAATGGGATGCCTTGCCATCTCCAATTGTTGACGAAGAGTCGTAACGCCGCATACGTCGGGGTGGTTGATCCTACACTGACATCTTTTTCTTCGCTGTAACCTTTGTATTGTGCTCTGACAGTATTTGTGGAAACTTGTTCAGGTGTCATAGGTTTGATGGCACTTAATACTTTTACTTTTTCATTTCGCAAAGCACTTGCACTAAATGATGCAGGCGGTTCCATGGCAACAAGTGTTAGCAACTGCAATAAATGATTTTGAAACATATCTCGTAAAACACCCACGCCATCATAAAAACCTGCGCGATGTTCTAAACCAACTTTTTCTGCCACTGTAATTTGGACATGGTCTATATAATTACGATTCCAAATTGGTTCGTAGATTGTGTTTGCAAAACGAGTAAACAAAATATTTTGTACAGTTTCTTTACCAAGATAATGGTCAATACGGTAGATTTGATTTTCGTTTAAAGCTTTATGAACTTGTTTATTTAATGTAATCGCTGATTCTAAATCTGTGCCGAATGGTTTTTCTAACACCACCCGCCGCCATGCGCCATTTTCATTTAATAAATTTGACTTATCTAAATTATCAATAATTGTGGGAAATAGGCTTGGAGGCAATGCCATATAATACAAACGATTCGATTCTTCATCGTTCTCAATTTTTTTCAATTGCTCAGAAAGCTTAGTAAAATGCTCAATCTCTGTATATTTTCCGCTGACATAGCACAAATTCGGCGCAAAGAGATTCCATTCTTCTTCAGTGAACTCAAAACTTGCTAATTTTTTCATGCCCTCATGCAAATGCTCGCGGAATGCCTCATCTGAAAACTCTGTTCCACCAAAGCCGATGATTTGTAAGCGTTTTGGAGTCCTACGCTTGCGAAACAGATGAAACAAAGATGGAATCAACTTGCGTTGAGTCAAATCTCCCGATGCACCGAAGATGATGATTGTTGTGAGAAGCCCGTTAGAAGATGTGTTCATTTAAAACCTTTGCCAGAGAGAGCACAGAGACCTCTGAGAAAACATTTAAAACTCTCTGTGAACTTTGAGTTCTCTGTGGTTAATTCTTTTTATTCCGATTTTTTGATGGCGTGTCCACCAAATTGATTTCTCAATGCCGCCAACATTCTGGCTGGGTAATTTTCTTCGTCTCGGCTTGCGAATCGCATTTGTAATGCTAATGTGATCACAGGCGCAGGGACATCCAAATCAATGGATTCAAATACCGTCCAACGACCTTCGCCAGAATCTGCCACCCACGGTTTGATGTCTTTTAGTTCAGTATCTTCATCTAATGCATTGGCGGCTAAATCTAATAACCACGAGCGGACAACACTTCCATGTTGCCAAATGTGTGAGACTTGTGCGAGGTCAAGTTCAAATTCTTTTTTGCCTTTCAAAATCCCGAAACCTTCGGCAAAAGCTTGCATCATGCCATATTCAATTCCATTGTGAACCATTTTTACGTAATGACCTGCTCCATGCGGACCGACTCGTCCCCAACCTAAATCTTTGGCAGGTGCCAATGTTTCAAAAATTGGTTTCAATTTTTCAGTGACATTTTTCTTGCCACCAATCATCAAACTATAACCTTCTTTGAGACCCCAAATGCCACCGCTGGTTCCGCAATCAACAAAGTCAATGCCTTTTTGTGCAAGCATTTCAGCATGAGCAATCGTCTCTTTGTAATTCGAGTTACCACCATCAATGATGATGTCACCTTTGTTTAATAATGAAGCGGCATGTTCAATGGTCTCAGTAGTAGTTTTGCCTGAAGGCACCATCACCCAAACAATTTTTGGTGATGATGATAATTTGTTAATCGCTTCTTCTAAAGAATGCGCACCTTCTGCTCCGTTTTTGATTGCGGCTTCGACCGATTCTTTTGAGCGAGCATAACCAACTACTTTATGTCCGCCTTGAACGAGTCGAGTTGCCATATTCAATCCCATTTTTCCTAAACCAACAATTGCTAATTCCATCGTGAGCTCCTAAAAATATAAATTTTATGTCATTGCGAGGAGTGCTTTAGCACGACGAAGCAATCTCCAAATTAAGTGAGGGGATTGTTCACTGCTTCGCAGTTCGCAATGACGATGATGCTTCTTCATCAACCCACCAAATTAAATTTCCATTTATTGGTTGGATTCGTTGTGCGGGATATAACTCTAAATTTCTTTCGCCATCGATTACTTTATTTAATATCTCTGCTTTATTTTTACCAGCCACCAAAAACCAAATTTCTCTAGCTTCATTAAAAACTTTTTGTGTTAATGTAACACGATTCGCTGGGCGATCTTGATAATTTGCTGTGACTGCAATGACAGGTTCTTCAATATCAACAGGTGAGTTGGGAAACAATGATGCAGTGTGACCATCTTCACCTAAGCCGAGCAATACTAAATCAAAACGTGGAAAGTCTAATGGCGCGTCAGCGAAAAATTTCAAAGTGTGAGCATAATGCGTCGCGGCAGAAGCAGGTGGCAGGTTAGTGTTGACGCGATGAATGTTGGTAGCACCAATTTTATCGAACAAAACTTTTTTCGTTTGCCCAAAACTATTTCCATCATCATTGATTGGCACGCAACGCTCATCGCCCCAAAAAAAATGCACACGCGACCAATCAAGTTCTTCATCAGCGAGTTTTTTATATAACTTCATCGGCGTACTTCCGCCAGATAACGCAACCAAAAATCTTCCACGTTCGCGGATTGAATTTTGTGCAACCTCAATAAACGCTTTTGATAAAGATTCAATTTCCAACTTTTGGATTTTCATAACTGAATGATTGTATCGCATTATAATTCTTGCATGCTGATTAACTTGAAGAAGTTACAAACGCTTCGCACGCGGACCTTCAACCTGCCACCGAACAAGCGACTTTCATCTCAACGTGCGGCATTGACCTTCGTTAACAAACGCGGCTTTACATATTTCTGGCCCATCAAAGGTATTGACTTGCCTTCATTATGGACAGCCGTTGCAGGCGATAGACCTGTGGCTGATAAACATGATGACCCTGGGCATGTGACGTGGGGTTGGAAAGATGACGCACTCGATAAAAAGATATGGTATTACGGAAAAATATTACGCGGTAAAGCCACGATGATTTCATTAGATGTTGCGCCATATTTTTATGCGCTTTCAGAAAATTATGGCTCACCCGAGGAAGATTATTTAATTGCGTATCGTGAAGGACGATTAACACAAGCATCGAAACAAGTGTATGAAACTTTGTTAGATAAAGGCGCGATGAATACACTTGACTTACGAAAAGAATCAAAATTATCCAATGCTAAAGATTCTGAATTTAATAAAGCACTTGAACAATTGCAAAGAGACTTTAAAATTTTACCTGTCGGTGTTGCTCAAGCAGGCGCATGGAAATATTCACATATTTACGAAATCACAACGAGGCATTTCCCTGATTTAGCAGAACAAGCTCGCAAAATAAAAGAATCCGAAGCACGCATGAAAATTTTGGAATTATATTTCGATATGCTCGGTGCGGCGGATTTGAGAGATGTTAATAAGTTGTTTGGGTGGGGGAATGAGGTGGTGAAAAAAACGGTTAATAGGTTAATGGAGAATGGAAAGCCTGCCCTGAGCGGAGGCGAAGGGTTGGTGATGGTGGAGCATCCGAAGGAAAGTGGGGAGTGGGTGGGAGTTAAAGAACTAATAAAGTAATAGATAAGCAGATATTAGGTATTAAATTTTTCTTATATAATCTCTTTACAATGATAGGATAAAACATGAATTTACTGATTCCTTATATCCAACTTCCAAAACCTGATCCCGTTTTAGATGAATTCACTTATGGTGATGTAAATCAGCGAGCACGAAAACTTAAATCTCTGAGAATGGGCGATTATGTCTTTTTTCATACAAGTTGGGGAGGGAAAAGATATATTACATCTTATTTCATTGTTAATCGTGTGCTTAATACTTCAGAAGTAGTAAAAGATAAACTTCTTAATAAAAAATATGTTAACCCACATATTAGCGATTATAAAAAGAGTAATCAAAAAAATAGAGAAGATGTGATCTTATTTGGCGACCCAATTACTTCAAGAGTACTTGATGTACCATTACTTTTTGATAGTAGATTAGTAAAAAAATTATCACTCAATGTAAAATTCTTGGGGAATCACCCCGAAATGCAAGATATAAGTTCTGCCACACGGGCATGGAGAGAATTGACAACAAAAGATGTTAATATTTTACTCAAAAACATTAATATAAAGAAGAAAACAATCAAACGATTAATGTCTAGTGAGGAAGTTTCTGAAACAATTGAAAAAGATATTGAAGATTTTATTGCTAAGAATCCAATCTTAATTGGGAAAGGCTTAAAATTAATTAATAGGCAGCTGCATATTGAAAGTGGTATAGTCGATTTACTCTTCGAAGATAAAAAAAACAATATCACTATTGTAGAAGTAAAGTTAAACAGAGTTGGAAGAGATGCAATTCAACAAATCCAACGGTATCTTCAAGAATTTAGAGAAAGAGAAAAAAATAAAAAGATTCATGGAGTAATTGTTTGTTCAGGAGTTATGCCAGCATATGAGAAGGATATCCGAAAACAGAAAAAAATTCAAATTCTCACTTACGGATGGGATATGAAAGTACAGTCATGGAAATAAAATAGCAAAAGAGACAGTCACCTTAAAGGTGACTGTCTCTTTTAATAAGAGGTTTTTCCCCTTGATTTACTTTACTAAACACTGTATATTTACACCGTAAATTAAATCAGGAGTAAATATGGTTAGACCTTCAAAGAAGAAACAAATCCCGAATTTGCAAGAAGCCATCAAAGAAACGGCATGGAGTCAAATTGCTGAGGTGGGTGCGCCTGCTTTGTCTCTGCGGGCAATTGCTCGCGAGTTGAAAATTACTGCGCCTGCTATCTACAACTATTTTCCAGATAGAGATGCGTTGGTGACTGCATTGATTATTGATGCCTACACTTCTTTTGGTGATTCGCAAATAGAAGCACGCGACGCAATATCAACGAGTGATAATAAAAAACGCTTCCTTGCGATTGGTAAAGCTTATCGCAACTGGGCGCATGCTTTTCCTCAAAGATATCAATTAATTTTCGGAACGCCAATTCCAGGCTATCAAGCTCCATTTGACGAAGTATTTCCATCTTCGGCTCGTTCATTAGGTGCATTGGTCAGTGTGGTTGTTGAGGCTTTTCGTTTGGCTGGAAAATTAAATATTGATTCATTTCCAAAAGTGAAATCAGAATACAAAGTTAGTTTTGAGATGTGGAAAACATACGGTGGGGAAGCAGATGTCTTGTCACTTTCTGTAGCAATGATTATTTGGTCACGTGTGCATGGAATAGTTTCATTAGAAATTCAAGGTAATCTTCCGCCTTTTGGAGAAAAAGGTGATGCCTTATATATGTATGAATTAAATTCGATTGCAGATACTTTTCTAAAGGATTGAATCATGACAAAAATATTTAACGGACGTTTTACAGCAAAAACTAATCAGCCATTTGTGGTTTTCTTGATTGGTATGAGAATTAACAAATGGTGGCGCATCGATAAATGGTTACCTGTTTCTAATGCCATGGTACCCATGCTAAATACTTTATTTACACACCCTGAAAAAGGATTTTTGCACGCCGAATTTTTCTGGAATCTCAGCGGACCTTGCATTATCCAATACTGGCGTTCATTTGAAGATTTAGAAAATTTTGCAAAGAATCCATCTGACCCGCATCTCGAACCATGGAAAAAATTTAATCAAGCCGTTGGTTCAAATGGAACAGTTGGTATTTGGCACGAAACGTATACAGTGAATCCTGACCAATTTGAATGCGTGTATGGCAACATGCCAAAGTTTGGTTTAGCCGCCGCGACAGAACACGTCCAAGCGGTTGGAAGAAGAGAAACAGCACGCTTGCGTTTAGGGTCAAAACAAGTTAATCAAAATCAAGTAGAAATAAAGGAGACAGTTCAATGATACTCAATTCAATTATGGCAACTTTACATCACATCGCCGCATTCGCGGTGACTGCAACACTGGTTTATGAATTTGTTGCATTTCGTAAAAATTTAACAGTCCATGAAGCAAAACGTATTTTGCATGTTGATACTGCTTATGGAATTTCAGCGGCAATTGTAATTATTGCAGGATTACTTCGAGTTTTTTATTTTGAAAAAGGTTCAGCCTTTTATCTGAACAACACCATGTATTGGATTAAGATGGGCTTGTTTATTCTTGCTGGTTTGATTTCTATTTACCCTACAGTTCGTTTTCTCAAATGGAGAACAAATCTAAAAGAAGATAAAGCGCCTGAATTCACTGATGATGAATACAAAAGAATTCGCTTATTTGTACACCTTGAACTCATTTGTATTTTGCTTATTCTTTTAGTTGCCCCCATGATGGCGCGCGGAATTGGTGCGTGAGGAAATCCTAATGTATCATGCCATCATGCGTTCAAAGATAAAAGATGTATTCGCATCATTAAGTCAAGGTGACTATAACCCTGTCCTTTCAAGCCTTGCTCCAAATTTTGAACATTGGTTTATTGGAAATCATGCTTTATCAGGTTTACGAACTTCTATGCTTGTAACTCGTGCTTGGTATGAACGTCTTTACAAAATATTGCCAGACTTGCGATTTGAATTGACAGACATTATTGTTCAAGGAACCCCATGGGATACAACTGTTACCATTGAATGGAAAGATTTTTTTACGCTTCGTAATGGCAAACAAGCCTCAAATTGTGGTGTGCATATTATTCACTTCAAATGGGCAAGGGCAGATTCAATCCATATTTATTGTGATACGAAATTATTGATTGAATATCTTGAAATTCAATCAGCACATGGTGTTGAAGAAGCATCACAATTACCTTTGGTTGGATAATATAAAACTTTTGAAGTAGACTCAAGCAAAAAGGAGAGTCACCATGCTTGAAGTTGCCATTATGCTCGAAGGTCAAAATGGTCTGAATTGGTCTCGTTGGCAAAAAATAGTAAAGTCAGTCGAAGAACTAGGTTTTGTTGGCTTGTATCGTTCAGACCATTTTACAAATTCAAATCCGCCAGATATTGATTCGTTAGAACTTTGGGTTTCGCTCACTTGGTTAGCAAGTAACACAAAACGCATTGAGTTTGGTCCGCTCGTTACGCCGTTTTCATTTCGTCACCCCGCTTTCACGGCGCGCATGGCTTCTGCTGTAGATGATTTATCAAACGGAAGATTAACTCTTGGTCTCGGTGGCGGCTGGCAAGAACGTGAACATCATCTCTTTGGTTTTGATTTATTAGATATAAAATCCCGCTTCGACCGTTTTGAAGAAGGCTTGCAAGTAGTGACGCATTTACTCAACAGTGATTCATCTCTGTCATTTGATGGTAAATATTTTCAACTGCGTGAGGCAACTCTACTCCCACGCCCTCAAAGAAGGATTCCAATTCTCATCGGTAGCAATGGACCAAAACGCACACCTGAACTCGTCGCCAAATATGCCGATGAATGGAATGCTGTTTATTTGAATGTTGAAGACTTCAAAAAAGCGAATACCCGCATTGACGAAGCCTTGCAAAAAGAGAAAAGAGATATTAAATCCGTAAAGCGTTCGATGATGACAGGTTGTATCTTCGGTGCAAATGAGTCTGCTCTCAAGGATAAATTAAAAGGTCGAAGTATCCAAGAAATAAATCAGCGTGGCGCAATTGCAGGGAATGCAAGTCAAGTGAAAGAGCAATTATCCAAACTTGAGTCTGTAGGTTTGCAACGTGTCATGCTCCAATGGTTAGATTTGGATGATTTAACAGGACTAGAGGCTTTGGCGAAAGCGGTTTTGTAGTTTGTCACTCTGAGCGAAGCGAAGAGACTATAAAACTCGAAAACTCATCCCTAAATCTTTCAGATGAAAAGCGAGCCGCATTTTCCGATGCGGCTTTGCTATTTAATTTCATTGCTTCAAATTTGTTAATCGCCTCAATCAAACTTGCTGATGTTTGCTCTTTGAATAGAATCCCTGTTTCTCCATCTTTGACAATTTCACTCGCGCCGCCTTTGTAATACGCAATGATAGGGCATCCCGCTGCTTGTGCTTCTGCCATGGCGATTCCAAAATCTTCTGTAGCCATGTAAACAAAGGCTTTGGCACGATTCATTAAATCAGTCACCACTTCGTCAGGTTGAAAAAACATTAACTCAATATTTTCTTTCGCTATCTCATATAATTCGGCAATATCAGGTCCATCACCGACGACGATAAGCGGAAGTTTTAATTCATTAAATGCCTTCACAATTTCAACCGACATTTTATAAGGCACGAGACGCGAAACCAATAAATAAAAATGTTCTCGTTCTTTTGCTGGAGAAAACCGCTTCACATCTACTGGTGGATAAATGACATGTGACTCACGATTCCATGCTTGTTTTATGTGAGATGCTGTCCAATGAGAGTTTGCTATGAACGAATCTGTTCGCTTGGAAGCAGATTTATCCCACCGCCTGAGCAGGTTCAAGGTCAGGCGTGCGGCGGAATGAATCAAAGGTTTGTTTAATTTGTGTAAGCGCAAATAATCATCGCGCATGTGCCACGCATATCTCATTGGTGTAGAAATATATGAAATATGTTTTTGATTCTGATGCGTTTTCACGCCATGCGCCACCGCGTGAGACAGTGAAATCACAAGGTCGTATTTTGAAACATCCAAAGACTCAATTGCCAAAGGCATGAGCGGCAAAAGTTTTCGATACAAATTTTCAACGTTGGGAATTTTCTGAAAAAAAGAAGTGTTAACTTTTACATTTTCCAACGGCGTGTTGATAAAGTTTTTAGGAAAATGCGTTAATGCAAAAATATCCGCTTGCGGATATATCTTTAACGCCTCTACCAAAATCCGTTCCGAACCGCCTAAGGTACTCAACCATTCGTGCACAATCGCAATTTTCAAATTCACTCCGAGATTATAATAAACATCATGTCATTGCGAGAAGCTTGCGAAGCAATCTAAATTTTCCATGCCATTATCCCAAAACAAAACCACGTGTTTCTTTGAAATTGGTGCAAAAATATTTTTTGCACTCACCATCATCTTCATCCCATTTCGTTGGAGAATAGATGTATGGTTTCGTCCCATGCCACCATTGTATTCTGATTACACAAACTTTCAATTATTTCTAACCGATATTACATTAATTTACTTATTGATATTTTGGTTTGCTTCATTAATCATTCAGCCTCGAAAATTAAATGCAGGCAATGCTTTGATTTTTATTTGCCTAATTGGTTTAACTGTTTCTGGAATCATTTCTGTTTTCGGCAGTGTCGATTCAATTCTCTCACGCTATCATGTTTTTCGATTTATCTTGTTGCTCCTATTTTATCTTTACATCGTCAATGAACTACAATCCCCACTTTGGGTGATTGTGCCCATTGCGCTTCAAATTATCATTCAAGCTCCCGTTGCAATTGGGCAAAGCCTTGCACAATCTTCTCTTGGATTACAAACCTTCGGAGAAATTTTTCTTGACCCGCAGATTCTTGGAACGAGCATTATCCCCATTGACGGAATCCGCTTCTTACGTGCCTACGGCTTGAGTGACCATCCCAACATTCTCGGTGGTGCAATCGCTTTTTCATTAATCATTTTGTTTGCAGTTATTTTGTATGGAAAAAATCGTCTACCTTTGTTTTCTTCAATTTTATTTTTGATTTCATTCCCCGCATTGATACTGACCTTCTCTCGTTCGGCATGGTTAAGCTTCGGTTTAGTGACCAGTTTCATGGTCGCGTGTGAGGCGTTTGCTCAAAAGTGGGATTCTGTCAAACGTGCGAGTCTGCTGGGAATGTTGAGTCTGGTTGTTATTTCGCCAATCTTATTTCAACAAGCATCTGTATTTGAAAAGCGCGTGAATGCGGGCAATGTTATCAATGATGCCACTATGCAACAACGAGATTATTTGTTAGAAGTAGGCAACACTTTATTTGTAGAACATTCTGCCCGTGGTATCGGATTAAGTGCCACGCCACTGGCTTTGAAAGAACGTTTTGAAGATTTCCCTGCCAATTATCAACCGCCACATTATGTTCCTTTATTGGTTGCCATAGAAACAGGCGTGCTTGGCGGAATGTTTTATTTGATTTTATTTCTTATGCCTTTTATGCTTTTTATTCTCAAATGGAAAACTTATATCCATCAGCCATACGTTATGGCTTCACTCGCTTTGATATTTGCAATATCTATCGTCTCACTTTTTGATTATTACACTTGGTATGTGACGGGGCGTGTATGGCAATGGCTGGCTTGGGGAATTTTCTCATTGGCACTTCAAAAGGCAAATGAATGAATCTGCTTCCATATTTATTAGCACCGATTGTGGTTGCGTATTCATTCTGTATGGGCATGTTGATTATTTACCTTATCAACATGGTCTATCTTGCTTTCATTGGATTAAGAAAACAAAAATACTTACAAACAAAAAACTCATTACTCTCTGTGACCTCTGTGGCTACAAAGAAATTTCCTTTCGTTACAATTCAACTCCCAATCTACAACGAACGATATGTTGCCGAAAGATTAATCGAAGCCTGTGCTTCATTTGATTATCCAAAACATTTATTTGAGATTCAAGTGTTAGATGATTCCACAGATGATACAAAAGATATCGTTACTCAAAAAGTGAATCAAGTTAAAAAACAAAATATAAATATTCATCATATTCATCGTGAAAACCGAATCGGATTCAAAGCAGGCGCACTCGCCAACGGTTTAGAATCTGCCAAAGGTGAATTCATCGCTATTTTCGATGCTGATTTCCTTCCAAATCCAGATTTTCTCAAGCGTTTACTTCCGCATTTTGAAAATGAAAAAATTGCTTTCGTCCAAGCCCGTTGGGGGCATTTAAATCACGATTACTCTCTGCTTACATTATTACAATCCTTTGCACTCGATGCACATTTCGCCATTGACCAACTAGCGCGTTCTAATTCTGATTATGTTTTCAACTTCAACGGCACTGCAGGGATATGGCGTAAATCCGCAATTTTGGATGCAGGTGGTTGGCAAGCCGATACATTAACCGAAGATATGGATTTATCCTATCGTGCATTCTTAAAGGGTTGGTCTGCTTATTATGCTGGCGATGTAGAAGCCCCTGCTGAATTGCCCGTTAGTTTCACGGCTTATCGTCGTCAACAATATCGTTGGGCACGCGGCAGTTTAGAATGTGCTATCAAATATATTCCTGTCATTTGGAAATCACAATTTTCTTTTGTTAAAAAATTCCAAGCCACATTACATCTCACAGGTTATCTTTTACATTTGTTAGCAATTTTATTGATGTTGTTTTATCCAATGCTTTTGTTATTCGCTGTCCAATATCCAACCTTGCTTGAACCAATCGGTATAGGCTTAGTATTAAATGCTTTGGTTTTATTACCCGCA
This sequence comes from Anaerolineales bacterium UBA2317, assembly GCA_002345215.1. Classification (GTDB taxonomy): domain Bacteria; phylum Chloroflexota; class Anaerolineae; order Anaerolineales; family Villigracilaceae; genus Villigracilis. The sequence goes on along the minus strand of DDVH01000040.1, from coordinate 17,900 downwards.
TTTTATTTCGCAGTTGCACAAAGATTATTAAAAAGGCGTTGGCTTTTTTCACTTCCTTTAATTTTTCTCATGTCAATGTTTGCATCGGGTATGGTCTTAAACACAGTCCGCGCTTTATTTCAAATTGCACAAAATAGAATCGTACCATTTGAACGCACACCAAAATTTGGGATTACGCATCGCACACAAAATTGGATTGGCAATCGTTATCAAGTCAAAATTGATTACTTAATTTTGTTTGAATTTCTGCTAGCCTTCTTTAATCTATGGACAACTTGGTTCGCATTTCAAACAGGTTATTATTTGATGATGATTTATGCCTTTTTCTTTGCCTTTGGATTATTCTTCTTTGCAGGTTTTACATTATTTCAATCCATCTCTACCCGCTTCATGCGTGACGTGAAACCTGATTCTGTTTAAGGAACATTGTCTTTGTCCCAAACATTTGTATCTCCAAGCTTTGTACTTAATCCTGCAAAATCACTTGAACAAGCGATTGTTGAAACGCTGTCATATTCAGATGTGTTTGATTATCCATTGACATTCGATGAACTCCATAAATATCTCGTCATCTCTGTTTCAAAAGAAGAAATAAAAGACTGTCTTGAAAACACAACCCAAATAAATTTTAGTGAAGGATATTATTTCCTATTAGGTCGTGATGAAATTGTGCAAACTCGTTTATCCCGAGAAAAAAAATCTCAACCAGTTTTCAAACGCGCTTTGGTTTATGGAAACATCATCAGCAGATTCCCGTTTGTCAAAATGGTCGCGCTGACAGGTTCACTAGCAATGTTGAATCTCTCCAACGAAATAGATATGGATTTTATGCTTATCACAAAACCAAATCGTTTATGGCTTGCCCGCGCTTTTGCAGTTACATTTGGTCGCATCATGCGTTTGATAGGCGATAGGATTTGTATCAACTTACTAATTTCAGAAAATGCACTACACTGGAAAGACCATGATTTATATTCAGCCAGAGAAATATCCCAAATGATTCCAATTTCAGGTTTAAGGATTTACAACGATTTTCGTGTAGCCAATCTGTGGACTCAAGAATTTCTTCCAAATGCGATTATCCAAAAAACAAATAACACTGAATCAAAATCTTTTCTGCACCAGATTTTTGAACTTCCATTGCTCGGCAAACTAGGTGATTGGATAGAAAATCAAGTAATGAAATTTCAACTTAAGATTATCGCGAAGAACTTTGGTGATGGTAAAGAGACAAAATTCACATCCGATATTTGTCAAGGGAATTTTCATCAACATAAAAAATGGACGATGAAACAATATGAAGAAAGGTTAAGCCTGCTCCATCCGCCGTCCTCGGCGGATGATTAACAGTAATTTGTCGCCGAGACGGCGACAGTAGCACAGGAATAATGACTCAAATCCTCTTTGGACAATCTTACTACTTACGTTTTGACCCCAAACTTTTTCGGGCGATGCAACCGTATCCACCATTGGGGACGATGTACGCCGCCAGTTATATCCGTGACAAAGGATATGATGTGGCGTTGTTCGATGCCATGTTAGCAGAATCAGAAGAAGAGTGGGCGAAATCTTTAGATGAACATAAACCACAATATGCAATCATCTTTGAAGATAATTTTAATTATTTATCAAAGATGTGTTTATTGCGAATGCGTGAAGCCGCTTTTACCATGATTCAAATGGCAAAAGAACGCAGGTGCATTGTCATCTTGTGCGGAGCAGACGTCACTGATCATTATGAAAAATATTTAGAACAAGGCGCGGATTATTGTCTGCTAGGTGAAGGCGAAGAAACACTGGCTGAATTGCTGAATCAAATATCCACGAAGAATGAAGCGAATTTAGAATCAATTTTAGGGTTAGCGTATAAATCTTCTAATTCTCAAATTATAAAAAATTTAAAAAGACCTGATATCAAAAATCTTGATGCGCTTCCATTCCCCGCATGGGATTTAGTTGATGTTGAAAAATATAAAAAAATTTGGAAAGAAAAGCACGGATATTTTTCGATGAACATGGTCACCACGCGCGGTTGTCCGTATCATTGTAATTGGTGTGCTAAGCCGATTTGGGGGCAGAGATATAATTCGCGTTCGCCTGAAAATGTTGCGGCTGAAATGAAATGGTTGAAAGAAAATTTTGCACCTGACCGTATTTGGTTTGCCGATGACATTTTAGGATTGAAACCGAATTGGGTTGAAAAGTTTGCGGACTTGTTGCATGAAAATGATGCAGTGATTCCATTTAAATGTTTGAAGCGTGCAGATTTGATTAATGAAAAAACAGCCAATGCTTTAGCAAAAGCAGGTTGCAAAACAGTTTGGCTTGGAGCGGAATCTGGTTCGCAAAAAATTTTAGATGCAATGGATAAAGGTGGAACGGTTGAAGATATTTATCAAGCCGCTGAGTTATTGCAAAAAAATAAAATTGAAGTTGGATTCTTTTTACAATTTGGTTATCCGAGTGAGACATGGGACGATGTGCAATTAACTTTGAAAATGGTGCGCGAATGTATGCCTGATGATATTGGCATTTCAGTTTCGTATCCATTGCCCGGTACAAAATTTTATGAGCGTGTCAAATTAGAATTGGGCGAAAAACAAAATTGGATTGATTCGGAAGATTTAGCGATGTTGTATCAAGGTCCATACCCGACTGAGTTTTACAGAATTTTGCATGGACGAGTGCATTATGAATTTCGTTTAAGGCGTTTGTTGAAAAAGTTTTCGCTGAGAAGTTTTGTGCTTATTCCATTTTATGTCTTTGGCTGGATTCGCAGTGAATTGCGTTTGAGAAAATTTAATTCTATGAAATCTTTGACGATGAATCAATCTCATGGCTGATAAAGAAGTAGATTTATATCTCAAAGTCCGTGAGAAGGAGGGTAGATTATATTCGGATGATGTCGTTACAAAATTACCTTTGTTTCAAACGAATTATGTTTTATCCAATGAATGGCAAGCTCGTTTTCATTCTGCTCAAAGGTTGAGAAAATATTTGTCTCAAAAAAATACTTCGCTAAAAATATTAGACTTGGGTTGTGGGAATGGCTGGCTATCTAATTTTTTGGCACAAGAGAATCATTTTGTTTTTGGTGTTGATCAAAATCAATTTGAACTTGCACAAGCTACGCGAGTATTTTTATCTTCCGCCGAGGACGGCGGAAAGAGTAGGGGAAATAAAGAATTATCTTTTCTTAAAGCAGATATATTTTCTGCACCTTTCTCACAAGAGTCTTTTGACATAATTTTGCTAGCCAGTGCTGTCCAATATTTTCCTGATTTGACAAAGTTACTAAAAACTTCATTTCATTATCTCAAGCCTAAAGGTGAAATTCATATTTTAGATTCTGCTTTTTATGCCGATGATGAAATTCCACAAGCGATGAAACGAAGCGAAGAATATTATTCGTCTCTTGGCTTTCCTGAAATGAGCCGATATTATTTTCATCATCGAGTTTCTGAATTGCAAAAATTTTCTCCAAAATGGTTGTACCGCCCGAATCTATTCGCTTTAAGAATAAAACGTATGTTTGGGAAAGTTGATTCGCCATTTCCGTGGGTGATGATAAAAAGCCAATGAACAAGAATCAAAATGAATTAATTTCAGAGGCGTTCTCACGTGAAGCCGAGTCTTATGATGTTGAAGTGACGCAAAATCCAGTTATGTCACATTTGCGTGAACAAATCCGAAATATAGCCAAAAAATATTTTCCTGCAAGCGGTTCGATTCTCGAAATCAATGCAGGCAGTGGGTTAGATGCACTGTGGTTTGCTGAACACGGTTATCGAATCCATGCGACGGATATTGCTGATGGTATGTTGACTTCTTTAGAAAAAAAGATAAAAGACTTCAATAAACCGCATCAATTTACATTTCAAAAACTTTCTTTCACCGAATTAGAAAAAACACAACACGCGCCTTTTGATGGAATCTTCTCAAATTTTGGCGGCTTGAATTGCATCCATGACTTAACAGATATTGTGCAGGGTATAAAAAAAGTTTTGAAACCAAATGGCTATGTTGTTTTTGTGTTTATGCCGAAGATTTGTTTTTGGGAAATCGCTCAAATATTTTTAGGAAGAATCAATATCGCAACTCGTAGATTCAAAAAAAATGGCGTGCAAGCCAATGTGCGCGGAGTGATGGTCAATACGTATTATTTTTCTTCAAATCAAGTGAAGAGATGGCTTAGTGAAGATTTTGAAATTTTAAATGCCCAAAGTTTATCTTTGTTCGCTCCGCCTATGAATCAAACAGGTTTTATCAATCGCTTTCCTGCATTAACAAATTTTCTGTTGCGTTGTGATGAAATCATCGGCAAGCTCCCATTATTTAACCAATGTGGTGATTTTTTAATCATGGTTGCAAAATATAAATCTCAAAAATAATGCTAAAACAAATCAGCAAAAATTCTTTTTGGCTTTTTCTTAGTCGCGTGTTGACGCAACTTTTTCAATTAATTTTTATCGGCATCATTGCTCGCGCCCTGGGGGTTCAAACTTTCGGTTCTTATGTTTTATTTGCTTTGATTTTATTTATCGGAAATATTTTCACAACCTATGGAACAGATGCCTTATTGATTCGTGAAATTTCTCGTGAGGGGAAAATCAGCGCTTCATTCTCTGCTTCGGCTTGGTTGCAAATTTTGCTATCTTTTCTTTGGCTTGTGACATTGTTTCTGTGCAGTGTCATCTTGAAATTTGATTCTCAAACTCGTATCTCTTTATTAATACTAAATTTGTCTTTGATACCTCTTTCGTTTCAATCGGTTTTCAATTCTTTACTCCGTGCTTTTGAACGCATGGATGTTTATTCCGCATTAAATGTTTTTACTATTTTGATTCAAACCCTTTTAGCCTTTTTGTTTATTAGAGGTTCAGAAGATTTACTTTTATTATGTGTTTTATTTTTTTCGAATCAGACATTTATAGCAATGATTAGTTATTTTGTTTGTAAGCGAGTTGTTTCAGAATTCAAGTCCATTGAAAAGCCTATATTCTCTGAAATCATCAACATCCTACGCACTGGCTGGCGGTTGGCTATATATTTCCCATTATCCGCTTTTCATCAGCGTTTGAATCTTTTTGTTTTATCTTTTCTTTCAGGTCAAGAGTTGACGGGTCTTTTCTCTGCGCCAGCCCGTCTGATGGATGGAATGAAACTCGCTCATTTTTCTGTATCGAATGGGATCATGCCTTCTATGGCAAAACCCTCAACACAAGAAATAAAATCAACATTGCAAACCTCGCTTCTTTTCCTTTTGGCATGGAGCATCATCGTAGGCATCGTCATTTTCTTTTTTGCAGATTTGTTGATTAATTTGATTTATGGCTTTGCATATTCTGAATCAATCCCAACATTACAAATCATTGGTTTTGTGTTGATTCCATACACATTCAGTGTATATTTTTCATTGCAATTAATTATGGCAGGCAAAGAGAATCGTGTCTTGCGTATTACTTTTCTTTCTTTATTACTTGCGGTTATTTTGTATGTTTATCTAATATTTAATTTTGGTCTCATCGGTGCGGCTTGGGGTACACTTATCAACGAAATTATTTTTGCTTCCTTTTTATTGATAGGAAATCGGGCAATAAAATGAAAGATTCCCCTGTATTCACTGCTCAAGACTATCTTGCCTATTTGAAAGCGAACAAGCATGTGCCTGAAATCACGCCGCCTAAACTTTTGATTCTTTATTATCAAAATGATGTAGCAAAGTATGTAACTCGTAAATACAGCACGAAAAAAGTAAAAATCTTTGGCTCGGAATTGTTCCTCTTAAAAAAGTTTGAAAATCAAATTGGCATATTTGGTGGTTTTGGAGCGGGCTCACCAGTCACTGCCACGGTTGTAGATTTATTCTGTGCATTTGGCGTGAAACAATTCTTAATCCTTGGTATGGCTGGCGGATTGCAACCAAATTTGAAAACAGGAGATTTAGTTTTATCTACTGGTGCGATTCGTGAAGAAGGCGTCTCACGCCATTATCTTCCTGAAAGTGAAATTGTAGAATCAGATAAAAAATTACTTGAAAGTTTGAGTCAAGCTTTATCTGCAAAAAAATATGCACATACTATCGGAGTCACATGGACGACGGATGCGCCTTTCAGAGAGATGAAAAGTGAGGTAAATGCGTATCAAAACAGAGGCATGTTGGCGGTAGACATGGAAGCGGCGGCGATGTTGGCAGTGGCGCAGGCAAATCAAAAATCAGGGCTGGCGGCGTTTTCTATCAGTGATTCTTTAGCAGGCGGGGAGTGGGTCATGCCTCACGATTTGAGTCCAGCACGCGAAGGTCTTTTTCATCTATTTGAATCCGCTGTAGAGGCATTTGGAAAGTAAAAGCAACTTTCTTTTTCAGCCTGCGTATATTTTTTCAGGCTTTCTTTTTTAGCAAAAAAGTTATACACTAAATAAAAACTTTCTACAGGAGAATAAATTATGAGCGGAAATCGTTCACAACTTGCATTGGGCGTAATTTTGGTTTTGATTGGCGTATGGTTTTTGTTAGACCAAACTGTGCCAGCTTTCAGCAATTTTTTTGAAAAATATACAGAATGGCCCGTTAACTTATTGTTGATTGGCGGTGTCATTTTCATTGTTGGCTTGGTGCTTGGTGCGCCGGGCTTGGCTGTACCTGCCGCAATTGTGGCTGGCACGGGCGGAATTTTCTATTATCAAGAAATGACTCGCGACTATAGTTCATGGTCTTACATGTGGACGTTGTACCCAGGCTTTATCGGCGTTGGTACATTGCTCGCAGGTTTGCTAGGCGATAACACCGCCCACAACCTCAAACGTGGACTCAACATGATGGTTTTCAGTGCTGTGTTATTTCTCATTTTTTCTGCATTCCTTGGTGGATGGGATTTACTCGGCAATTATGGTCCAGCCATTTTGTTGATATTGCTTGGTCTGTGGGTGTTGGGTAGTGGTTTGTATCGCACCTTCAGAAATAAAAATCAAAGTGAATAACATGAAAAACAATTCTTTACTTTGGGGTGTTGGGTTACTTTTGCTGGGCGGGCTCATGCTCGCCAATGCAATGGGCATTCGGCTTCCAAATGGTAATTCGCTTACCAGCGTTTTCTGGCCCCTTACTTTTATTCTATTAGGTGTATGGGCATTGGTGAGTGTGTTTTGGAAACAAGATGTAAAAACTGAATCGGCTAGCATTGGATTAGACGGCGCAAGCGAATCAAAATTGAGAATTCATCATGGTGCGGGTGAATTGAAAGTTCACAGCGGCGCAAATCCAAATGAATTGTTGCATGGCACATTTGACGGTGGCATGGAGCATTCTGCTGAACGAAGCGGAAACAAATTAGATGTTAAGATTCGAAGCGCATCCAACTTTTGGGATTTTCCATTTTGGAATTCAAATCATCAATACAATTGGGATGTAGCATTGAATCAAAATATCCCCACTTCATTGCGATTTAATATCGGCGCGAATAAATCAATCATTGCCTTGCGCGATATGAATTTGCTTGACTTAAAGATAAAAGCCGGCGCCAGTGATATTGATTTGATATTACCTGAACGTGGTCGCTTCAGAACTGACCTTGACTTGGGTGCCGCTTCGTTGACATTAACTATCCCTGAAAATGTTTCCGCGCGTATTCGTGCCTCACTCGGCGCGGCAGATCTGAGTATTGATAAGACTCGTTTTCCGAAAGTGAATGGTGTTTATCAATCACCGGATTATGAAACCGCCACAAATGCAATGGATATTCACATCAGTGCTGGCGCGGCTTCGATAAAAATAAAATAGTGAAAGGTTTAGTATGAAACGATTTGATACGAGAATTATTTTTGGTTTGTTACTGATTTTGGGCGGTTCGTTGGCACTCGCCCAAACCATGGGATTTTTGGAAAATGTCACAAGTTACTTTTGGGGTGCTGTGTTTGTCATTGCTGGCTTGGCATTTCTGTTTGTGTTGTTTGGTGATAGCAATAACTGGTGGGCAGCATTTCCAGGTTTTACCTTGCTGGCACTCGGCACATTGATTTTGCTCCCTGAGTCACTCGAAGATATTGGTGGCGGAATCTTTTTAGGCGGCATTGCGCTTTCGTTTTGGTATGTCTACTTCACTGACCGTGATGGACGTTGGTGGGCAATAATCCCCGGTGGTGTGTTGACCGCACTTTCACTTTTGGTTTTTGGCTCTACTTATTTTGAAGAATATTCTGGTGCGATTGTATTAGGTGGCATTGGATTAACATTTTTTGTCTTGTATCTCACAAATCCAAGCGAAAGATGGTGGGCGTTGATTCCATTTGGTGTGTTATCTACAATTGCTACGATTACAGTGGTTGCTGAAAAAGTTGGTGAATTTCAAACTGCCGGCGTTTTCTTTTTGGGTCTTGCTATTACATTTTTGTTAGTCGCCTTACTAGCAAAAATGACATGGGCATACTGGCCCGCGGCTATCTTAGCAGTGATGGGCGTGTTTGGTCTAGCTTCTTTGTTAGATTTTGCCAATTATGTTTGGGCAGTTGCATTAATTCTGGCAGGCGTGTTTATATTGTTTCGATATTTTACAAATCGTGCCTAAGAAAAAATACCGCGACTAAAGTCGCGGTATTTTTTTATGGAAAACCTGCATTCACTGACGTAAACGCATCACCACATTCACAGGCAATCACAACTTCATTTCCTCTGGTTAATGTGCCTAAATAAGCACGGCTTCCATTATGTGCAACCCAACCATTCAATACAAACGGAATCGCGCTATCAGCAAGCATCCACTCGCCGTTATATTTTCTAGCAATATGCACATGCGTTCCTGTTGAACTTCCACCTTCACAAGAGGGATACCCAATTAAATCACCGGCATTTAAATTTAACCCAACAACAGCACGTCTTTCGGTAGCAAGATGCAAATAATAAATAACCCAACCTGTGCGCTCATTGCCATCTTTGTCTAAATCTAATACCACGCCATCAATGCTTGAGCGAACTACCAAACCATCTGCTACAGCAGAGACATAATTTTCTGGCTTCGCTTTTACACAACCTGATTTTTCAGCGGGTGGAGCAAAATCTAACGCGGCAAACGGTTCACCCGTGCCCCAGCCTGTGTGCGGACCTCCGGTATAACTCCACGTTTGAGCATTTGGAAAAGGCAAGCTCAATTCTGGTTGCGTTAAACTACCGGGGATTAATTCAAAAGAATCATTCCATGGATTACCAAAAAGATTGGCGTAGGTTTCAAAGAAACCATTAGCATTAATGGCATTCGCAAACTCATTGCCTGCATACATTCTTGAAAAATAATATTGCAACGCGGCTGAACCTGCATTTTGCCACGGGTCTGGACGAAATAAATTTCCACTAGCATCTTCAAATTCAAGCAAAGAGCCATTTCGCCAACCATAATATCCATTGTTGAGTGTATTGGCGGCAAGTACAAGTTGAAGATAATGTGATTCCCAAAATTGGCGTTCTAGCCCTAGTAATTTTCTACTTACTGGTGGAGCATCTTGAGTCAATGCGCCGCCTTGATACTCTAAAATGGCAAGCAACAAACGCGGATTAATGCTGTAATTAATCGCAACATAATCTACTAATTCAGCGCCAGTGCGAATTTGCCCGGCAACATAGGCGCGATAATTTTTCCACCAACCATTTTGTGATTGAACAAACGCTTCGGTATTAAAGCCCGAACTGGTCGGTGAATTTACAAAGGCGTGGTCGGGGATAGATTGAAAAGTTGTTCCCCACAATGCCCGATAATAAATTGGAATTTGCATCGGCATGTCTTGTGGCATAGTGGTTGCATCGCGTGGAATAAATGTGTTGGCGGCTAATATTTCATCTACAGATGTGTTGAAGCGTAAGGCCAAGGCGGGGAGTGTATCACCTGTTTGGGCTGTGTAATCTACCAATTGACCTGGCGAATATGCAGGACGAGTGGGTTGAGGCGTAGAATCAAGTTGCGGAATCACATCACCAGTTTGAGGTGCGGATGAGGCGGGCGTTGAATCTGGTTGTGAGGGAGAACTACAAGATGTGATTGTAAGGATAACAATCAAAAAGATTGTCTGGATTTTATTCATCTTCTTCACGAATAATATTTGACCAAGCCTGAGCTTGTAAATCGGATGTAATGGTTTCATCACCGCGCACAAGCGTGCCTTTATAAGGTGCATTGCCAGAGACCACTCGCCAACCACTTAATACAAACGGAATCGGTCCATCGGCTGTAACCCATTCACCATTATATTTTCTAGCGAAATGTAAATGTGTGCCTGTAGAAACACCGCCTTCGCATGAAGCATGACCAATACGGTCATTGGTTTCAAGCCAAGTGCCGACGGGAACGCGGTCTTTGGTAGCAATGTGTAAATATAATAAATTCCAACCGGTTTGTTCGTAACCATCGCCATCAAGGTCAACCATTACGATTCCATCTTCAGAACGAACGACCAAACCGGGTGCCGCGGCGGTGACCCATGTGTTGGTAGGAATACAACCAGTTTTATCAGCGGCGGGTGCAAAATCAATTGCAGAATATACACTATGAGATACGCCATAAATGTTTGGGTTAATTTGTCCCCAGCCGTTGTGTGGTCCACCGGTGAAACTCCATTTTACGCCGGGTTCAAATGGGAACACCAATGGAGGTTGATTTAATGCGGCGGGGAACAATGGGTCAATTAATTTTGCACGTAGCCACGGGTCACCAAACATTTCTTCATACATGGCGGGGAATCCGCTATCTGGATTAATAATCTGTGCCCATTGGCTTTGGCTGTGTAATTTTGAAAATAAATATTGAATTGCAACTGTGCCAGCATTTAAGCGTGGGTCTAAACGAAGTTTTGTGCCATCTGGAAATTCTAAATGAGTTAATGTCCCTGCTCGCCAACCGTAATATGCAATGGACATGTTGTTGATTGCCCAAACCATTTGCACGCTCAAGCCTTTGTAACGATAATCATTAAAGCCCATCGGAAATTCTGTACGCAACAAGTCAATTGGTTCGCCACGTACCCAACGTGCCTCAAATTCTAAAACGGCTAATAACAAACGCGGGTTGATTGAATTTTCAATGGCTAATTTTTCAATCGCATCGTAACCGGCAATCCAACCTTCTGAACCTAAGTAATCTCTATAATTACTTAAATAGCCATTTTGTGATTTGACATATTCTTCTACATCAAAATCTAAGGCAGTCGGGGAATAGACAATTTCTGCATCAGGCATGATTTGGATATTGGGCGTGGTCTGCTCGTTGATTCGATTTGGGATGACGAGCAACACGCCATTATCAATTAACGTCGTTCGAGTTAAATCTGCATCGGAGATAATTTCCGCTTCATTCACGTTGAATCTTGATGCCACCGCGGAGAGCATATCTCCACTTTGGGCATAATACAAAAATGGTGCAGAGTCATTTAATGCGGATGTGTTGGTCGGCGTAATTTCAAATGAGATGATTTGTGGTGTAGGTGTGTAGGCAGATTGTGTTTCAAATTGCGGTGGCGTGGTAGAAGTGGGGAAAATGATGGGGTCGCTTGAACCTGCTAAAGGGTCAACAAGAGGCGTTTGTTGAATTGCTGATTCAGGTGTGGGGGTTGGAGCAACTCCCCAAACGGATGAATTTCCGCAGGCTGAAATAATCAAAGAAGTGATAATAAGAATAATTACGATACGAGGCATGTTGAATGAATTATATCTGTATAAATTAGCGTGTGATTAAGTTGAAATCATTGGCGCTATCCCACGCCTCAATGACTTGTGAGCCACGCGTGAGAAAACCGTTATATTGCACGCCATCGCCACTGGAAACCCAGCCACTTAAAATAAATGGAAGTGAGCCATCGGCTGAAATCCATTCGCCATTGTATTTTCTGGCGATGTGTAAATGTGTGGCGTTTGATATGCCACCTTCACAAGATGGATGACCGATATTTTCATTTGCAAAAATATATTCATTCGGTTGCACGCGGTCTTGTTCAGCAACGTGCATATATAAAATCACCCAACCTGTTTGTTCGTAGCCATCATTATCTAAATCTTGTGCTACTGCGCCATCAGAAGCGCGGATGATTAATCCATCTGCCATGGCTGTTACCCAAAACGGGCTGACGTTGCAATTACCGTCTGTATTGTTTGGTGGTGCAAAATCTAATGCCGCCCAAGCCGAGCCAGCATCCCAACCGCCGTGTGGTCCGCCGGTGAAATACCAACTTTCGCCAGCACGAAATGGCAATTGCATTTCTGGTTGTGAAAAGTCGGCAGGGATTAATGGCTCAATAGCGTATCCAAATGGGTTGCCAAAGAAAACAAAATAGGTGACGATGACTCCTGATGCGCCGACATCAATTTGCCATGCGCCTATATCAGATAACTGCGAAAAGAAATATTGTACGGCGGCTGTGCCAGCATTGATAGTTGGGTCAATGGGAATGACTTGACCATCACTTAAGATGTAAGTTGAAAGTGCATTTACTTTCCATAAATAATATCCGCGATTGAGTGTGTTTGCTGCCCACGCCAATTGACGATATAAACCGTAGCGATTTTCATCTATCAAACCCATTGGGTAGGATGTGTTAAACGGCAGAGGATTCGTAACCCAGCCACTTTGATATTCTAAAATTGTAAGTAATAAACGCGGGTTGACTGAATAATTACTTGCCACAAGTTGGGCGATCTCCGCACCACTTAAAATTGTTCCATTTACATCTTCAACATAATTAGCGAGATAACCATTTTGGCTTTGGATAAATTCATTAATATCGAAATAAATGGTAGCGGGTCCGTACACCATTTCAGAATCAGGTATCAGTTTAAGAGATGAACCTAAACCAATCGGATTTGGCGCTGGAATAATCAACACTTGACCTACTGCTAATGTATTTGCATCGGTCATGTTGTTGGCTTGCATGAGGGCTTGCACACTAATTCCATATCTCAGGGCAATATCACCTAATGTGTCTCCAAATTGCACTACATATTCATCTGCATCTTGACGTGGTGTTGGTAACACACGAGCAGGGTCTGGGGTGGGTGTGGTTTGAATTTGACTCGTTGTGCCAAAGAATGGTGGCACATTGGCAGGCGCACGCGTAGGCGTTGGTTCACGCGTTGGTGTGATGGTAGGTGATGGTGAAGGGGAAATATTCGAGTCTATGGTTTGTGGCGTGGTATTTTCAATTGGTAAAAATGGATTATACGTGGGGAAAACTGTCGGGGGAGATTCTGTTGAGGTGCAAGAAACAAGCAAAACCGTAGTTAAGAGAAGCGTTGAAATTTTTCGCTGAAAATTCATAAGGCGTGAATTTTATCATGCGCCGGAGTGCGTCGCACTCTATGTGATTCTTTGTTTGTTTGAATACACATTGAAGCGATGTTTTCGCGCATACCCAATCAATGTGATTCCGTAGCGTTCTGCCATTTCGATTGAGAGTGATGATGGTGAAGTTCTTGAAATCAAAATTGGGGCTTCAATCTTTGCCGCTTTTTGTAACATCTCAGAACTAATTCTTCCAGTGGTAATCAAAATTCTGTTTTGTGGAAAAATATTTTTCATCAAACATAAGCCTGCAATTTTATCGAGCGTGTTATGTCTGCCGATATCATCTGCCGCAATCACAACTTTTTCGCCATCACTTAATGCGGATGTATGTACACCGCCTGTCTCGCGATATAACTCTTGCGACTCAAATAATTTTTCAACCATATTCATAATCGCTTCAGGCGTGACGTGGAAACTGTTTTCTGCAAGTGACACATTGGGTTTCGCTAACAAATCCACCGCGGTGACGCCGCCCGTGCAACCCGATGTTCTGCGCCAATTTGTAGGTTGTTCTGCTGAATGATGAAGCCACACATCAACATTATCACCATGTTCACAGACTCGTGCATCTGCAACTTCATCCATGCTTTTGATGATGCCTTCATTAAATAGAAAACCAATAGCCAAGGCTTCTAAATGAATGGGCGTACACATAAACGAAATCCATTCTTTGCCATTGACGGTTAATGAAACGGGCGTTTCTACAATGGTTTCAGCATCGTGATGNNTTCCCATTTTTGATATTCAAAACGTTCGTATTCAATCGCTTTTCTTGGAAGAATCATAAAATTTTCTCCATGAATCTAAAACAGACGCAAGTTCTTGTTGAATTTGTTGAGCAGTTTTTTCTGATTTCAAATGTACCTTGCATAAGATGGTGGGTTCTTCTAAAAACGAATCCAAACATGATTGTGAACAAAGCATAATCTTTTTCTTGCGATGTTCTGTTGACGGATATTCTTCTGGACTTGCATCGCGAATAATTCGTCCGCATAAAGTGGCGAAGGTTTTTCCCATCTTAACTTTCTAACTTTCCAATAACAATAACACAATCATGCTGAAAGACTTCTTCTTTATGAGGTGCTTCTGGGAATTCATACGTCAAATCTTGACCGGGAAAATGCAAAAATTCATGCAAGCCCGTTTTCCATTTTGGGCAATCGGTCACATCATAGACGATGCCATCTTTCGCAATCCACATGCGCGAACCACGTTCGCCAGTGTTTCTTTTTAATTCTGCGAGTGAGATTATTCTTTCAGGTATCATGTTGCTTTGAAAATCATTCCTTCTGGTAAATACTGCTTGATATATTCGAGCAAAGAGTAAATAATTAACGAACAGCCAATTAACTCAATGGATTCTTCAATGCTGGCAACGACCGAATAAGTGAAATTTCTTTGACCGAGATTGGCGGCAAAATATCCACTTAACATTTCCCCGCCGATGACCCCGCCGATATAAGCTCCAAGTGAGATAAAAAACAGAAATTTGAACTTCTTATCAAGATGTAAAAAGAAAAATAGATAAATCAGACCAAATAATGCTACAGCAATTGCGCCTGGAATCACCCATGTAAAATAGAAGAATCCATCTGCTCCTGCAATCGCCCGCATCGGCTTGATGAGTTGTTCGTGCAAAACAGTTGCTTCATCTATCGAGAGAAATAAAAAGATTAAACTTAATCCTATCCAGTGAAAACGAAATTTATCTTTTGCTGAGAATTTCCAAAAACCAATTAATAAAAGAATTTGTGATGAAACAAATAATAAAAGTGCATTTGTAAAGGTTGGGATATTTCCTTCCGCATCCATGTAAAAATTTTGCATGAGTTGGTCTATCAAAAACTCATGCCATGCGCCACGAATATCAGCTACGCCGAAATAGCGGATGCGTTGTCCCCAAATGCTTAAGCCAACTAAGATGATGATAATGCCTAATAAGGAGAATAATATTTTTTTAGAATTAATTGTAATTACAGGGTTTTGATTTGTCATAGTTTAATTATATCGCCGAAACTAAGGCACAATCACAGTTCGCACATCACTGCTGAAATTTTCTAAATTATCCAACACTTGATTAATTTCTTCGGCATCTAATGGAACAGTTTTGGTGACAATTTTTGATGTATCCAAAATTTTTCTGCGAGCCAAATCTACTAACAATGGAAGTTCAGCCAGATGATGGTCATTCGAGCCGATTAACTCAACTTCATTGCCGAGGATTTCAGTATAAGTATTGACCTCAATCGGCTGGCTGGATAAACCGACAATCACGACGCGTCCCATCACGCCTGCAATTTGAATCGCTTGCTTCATCGTTTGACTCAGCCCAATCATTTCGATAGCGACATCTACGCCTTTGTTGTTCGTTAATTTTTTTATTTCATCTACTGGATTTACATCTCTCGCATTGACTGGAATAGCTCCATAACTTTTTGCTAGATTTAATTTCTCTCGGTTAATGTCAATTGCAAAAACTTCAATCGCACCAAATGCTTTTGCCAATTGAATCGCAGATTGACCCAATCCACCAACGCCGAAGATAGCAACTCGTTCACCTGCTCTAATTCGAGACTTTTTCAACGCATGAAATGCTGTTGCAGAAGCACACATCAAAGTCGCGCCTTGTTCAAATGGAATTTCATCAGGTAAGTGGATAGCATTGCGAGCAGGGATAGCAATATATTCTGCATAGCCACCATTGGTGTAATGGCCCAACATCAAAACTTTTTCGCAGAATTGGTCATTACCTGTGGAGCAGTGATAGCAATCTCCGCAGGTGATGTTGTAATGTAAACAAACTCTGTCACCGACTTTTACATTTGTAACTTGCTTGCCAATTTTTTCAACCACACCTGCTACCTCATGACCTAATGTTAATGGAACAGGCTTTACAGGTGAAATGCCGCCGCGATAATGTGCATCGGAATGGCAAATCCCTGCGGCTTTGACCTTGACCAAAATATCTCGCTCACCAATTTCGGGAATGGGAATGTCTTGCATTTCAAGTGCTTGTTTTACACCTACAAAGCGGACTGCTTTCATCGATTCTCCTATTACCAAAGATGATGCACATGCGCTTTGACTTGTTCGTTATACAACGCTTCAACCTGACGCATAACTGCTTCTGGAATTTCAGGCAAATCTGCCGCTCGAACATTTTCTTCCACTTGTGATGGACGCTTTGCACCGGGGATTGCACAAGTGATGGCGGGGAACATCAAAATCCAACGCAATGCAAATTCAGCCATTGTCATTTCGCTTGGAATAATTTTTCGTAAAGATTCAACGGCACGCAAACCTGTTTCATAATCTAAACCTGAAAAAGTTTCGCCTTTGTCAAAGCCTGCACCATCACGATTAAATGCGCGATGGTCTGTTGATTCAAATGTTGAATTGCTTGTAAACTTGCCAGATAACATGCCTGATGAAAGCGGAAGCCGTGCCAAAACACCGACTTTCTTTTTAATAGCTTGTTCAAAAAATAAATCACTCGGGCGTTGACGAAAAATATTGAAAATAATTTGTATCGTTTTTACATTTGGATATTCAATCGCTTTTAAGGCTTCTTCTACTTTTTCAACGCTGACACCGTAATTTTTTAATTTGCCTGCTTTCACCAAATCATCTAATATGCCGAACACTTCGGGCATGTAAAGCACTTCGGTGGGTGGGCAGTGAAGTTGAATTAAATCTAAAGAATCAGTTTCTAAATTTTTCAAACTTCGTTCTACAAAGGCTGTTAAATTTTCTCTTGTGAATCCACTCGGCACATGCGGGTTTAATCTACGCCCTGCTTTGGTAGCAACATAAAATTTTTCACTGCGCTCTTTACGAAGTTGTGCTAACAATCTTTCGCTGTGACCATCTCCATACACATCGGCAGTATCAAAAAAATTTACACCACAATCTAAGGCTTTATGTAATGCCGCCATCGATTCTTTATCATCCACAGTTCCCCATGTACTGCCAATTGCCCATGCTCCAAAACTAATTGTTGAAACTTTATAACCAGTTCTTCCAAGTTCGCGGTATTGCATCTTATTCTCCAGTATTCCAATAATTTTTCATTAATTCACTTGCCCATTCTGGTTGATGAATTTCTTCTCGTGGTAAAAATTCTTTCATCACAGGTTTGATGTCTAAGATGGGTGTGCTATCAATTGCATCTAACCCTTGAACATGTAACTGATTCCCATCACGCTTCATTATCTTAACGATAGTTGATCCTATTCTATTCGGTCTGTTCTTTCCCCTTTGGGCAAAAATCCCAACTTTTGGCAAATCTTTATTATTTCGTGGATGCCTTGATTTTGTCTCGATTTTATTTTCATCTGCCAAATGAAAATAAAAAATGATTTCCGCATGTGAAAAAGATTCGATTTCATATAAGGCTTCTTCATCAAACTTGGAATCTAATTCGATAATTGAAGTGACATTGCCCCAGTTGTCATCTTCAATTTCTGTGCGGGTATTTTTTACTGTTCCAATAGGTGAAAGGGTGATCATAATTTCTTAACAGCATCACCAACTTTGATTTTACCTGCTTGAATCACCTTGGCATTGACGCCACGCATGCGCAAG
>DDVH01000015.1 GCA_002345215.1 Anaerolineales bacterium UBA2317 | reverse complement strand
TTGATTTAACAATTGATTAAGTTGTTCGATGGCGAATGGGTTACTACGTGTGGATAAACCAACGTAAATTTTTTTATCAAGCACAAGCACATCACCGCCATCAATTGTGGCAGGCTCGCTGACGTGAATCAATGCCTTATATGGTGACAAGGCTTTGATAATCGTTTCGGTTTCAGGTTTGCGTGAATCGGCACCTGGGCGGGTGATGACTGCAAGTTCAGGGAGAATAAAGGCAGTATCTTCTACAAAAACAGAATCGGGCAATTCAGGCTCTTCAGGAAGTTCAATAACTTCACAGCCTACTTCTTCAAGCGCGTGAACATATTCGGTATGTTGCTGGCGTGCAATTTCTAAATCAATGGGAATGCGCTCAATATGTGTGATTTCACATTCGTTAAAACTTGGGCTAATTTTTCTAGTGATGGCGATAGTCATTTAACTAAGCACTCAATGCGGCTTCTAAACTTTCATAAACGGGCATAAATTGTAAAAAGCCAGATAATTTTAGAACATGATATACATTTGGAGGTGCATTACATAACTTAATAGCTGAATCACTTTCAAACATTTTTTGTGCTTTTTGAATAGTACGAATGCCCATGCTGGTAAGCATGGTTAATTCTTCTAAATTTAAAATAATAGTATTTGTGCCTGTTGCCCGTGCTTCTTCCATTGCGGATAATAAAAGTTTTTCGCTTTGTGCATCTAACCAACCATGTAAATGAAAAACGGTTGCTGGAGGTTTACCGAGTTGATCAATTTTTTCACTTGTAAATTTGAAATCAGATTTCATTTTATATCTCCTCTTCCTTTTATGATTCGCCAGAACGATAACGGTCAATTAACGCTTTGGTGCGCGGGTCTTTAGGGTGAGCGAATAATTCTATGGGTGTTGCATCTTCGATTAATTCACCTTCAGACATTACAATGACTCTATCTGCTACTTCGCGGGCAAAACCCATTTCATGTGTGACGACAATCATGGTCATACCTTCTTGGGCAACTTTTTTCATCACGTTTAATACTTCGCCGATTAATTCAGGGTCAAGCGCGGAGGTGGGTTCATCGAATAACATCACACGCGGTTCCATGGTCAATGCACGTGCAATAGCAACACGTTGTTTTTGCCCGCCCGATAAACGCAGTGGATATTCATCTTTTTTGAATAACATGCCAACGCTATCTAAATTTTGTTCAGCAAGTTCAATCGCTTTTTGCTTATCCATACCTTTAACGATAACTGGACCTTCAATTACATTTTCTAAAACAGTCATGTGCGGGAATAAATTGAATTCTTGAAACACCATGCCTGTCTTCAAGCGTACATCATGGATTAAGTTTTGATGTTCTCTGCCTTTACCTTCAGCTTCAACTTTTATGCCATCCACTTCAATGGTTCCATGTGATGGGTCTTCTAGAAAATTAATGCAACGCAATAAAGTGCTTTTGCCTGAACCGCTTCTACCAATTAAACAGACCACTTGTTTTTCAGGTACTTCTACACTGATATTTTTCAACACGTGCAAGTGACCAAAATATTTATCTAGGTTAGAAATTTTTACAATAGGATGATGCATGTTAGCGGTCTCCTTTAGAAAGGCGGGCTTCTAAACGTGCTTGAATGGATGTGAGTAATAATGTCATGACCCAATAAAAAATTGCCGCCATCACCAACGCTTCTAAATTACGAAATTCTGCTCGCCCAACTTTTGTTGCCCGCCACATCAACTCCTGCACAAATCCTGTGGCAGAGACTAATGCTGAATCTTTCGTCATGGATATAAAATCATTGCCCATTGGGGGAATTGCAAACCTCAGCGCTTGTGGCAGAATAATCCGCCTCATGGTCTGACTGGGAGTCATGCCCAGTGCAATTGCGGCTTCTCTTTGCCCTTTACTGACTGATGCAATGCCTGCCCGAAAGGTCTCGCTCATGTATGCGCCGTAATTAAGACCCAACGCAATAACACCTGCTGTTAAACCTTTTAATACAATACCTAATTGCGGCAATGCCAAAAAGAAAAAGAAGATTTGTAAATACAAAGGCGTACCGCGAATCAATGAAACATAAAATGTGCTAAGTGCATAAATAAATGGATTACTTGATAAACGCCCCAACGCGGCAAGTAAAGCTAGAATAATTGCAAAAATAATCGAAAGGATAGAAATTTGAATCGTTTGGGCAATACCACCTGCAACGAAGTTTAAGTTATTAGAAATAAACTCACCATCAATTAAAATGGTGGCAAGGCTGATGCCATCATTGGATAAACCAAACGGTAAAGAGAATTGAACTGTTTCTACTCTGGTGCGTTTTTCGATACCGTTTTCGATAATGTTATCGAACTTCCAAGTGGAAAAAGTGGTGGTGTTATTGGCAGACCGAATTTCGACTCCGCTAAACATCACAATCATAAATAGTAATAAACCCAACCAAGATAAAACTACATTACGGCGGAAAATTCGTTTCTTTTTTTCTTGTGCTTCAAATAATAATTCCGCCTGTGATTTTTGATTAGAAGTATTCATGTAACACTCCTCACACTTGCTGAAATGAAAAGGGAAGCGGCTCGCGAGCCGCTTCCCTTTGGTACAACTTAATAATTATTGGCTAACTTGGGTCAAGTCTGTTCCGAACCATTGTTCAGAAAGAGCAGTGAGTCTACCATCGCCGTGCATGGCAGTGAACAATTCATCCACTGCGGTGCGTAAGGAGGTAGTATCCAATGAGGATGAACGGTCAAATGCGGCGGCAAGAACTTCGGTGAAAACTGCATCACCAAGATATTTAACTTCCAAGCCGTCGGCAATGTTTGAATCTACTACTGTAGAAGCAGTGACATAACCAGCAAATTCACCACGTGAAAGTGCTTGCGCACATTCTTGGTCGGTAGGTAACGAGACAACTGTAATGCCAGCAGGAGCAGGAGAGAAAACTGCAATGCTAGGACCAAGGTCTCCGCCGTTGAGCCAAGTTTCATAGGTGGTTGAAGCGCCAACACAAAGTGCTTGTCCAGCCAAATCATCTAAAGAAGCGGCTGTTGAATCAGTAGGCACTGCTACAATGGCAGGGGTTCCATAGTAAGGAACGCTGAAATCTAATACGGCTTGGCGTTCAACAGTAATGGTCATAGAACCAACGCTTACATCCCATTGGTCTGCCCAGTTACCAGCGGTGATGGCATCCCAAGATGGGGTTGGGAAACAAGTTTCAACACTGAGTGAATCACCAATGGCTTTGGCAACATCTACATCGAAGCCTTGCATTTCAGCAGTGGTCAATGCACCTTCAGGGCATTTTGTATCCGCTGGGCGTGTGCCAGATGTATTGAGGAAAGAAGCGGGTTCATAATTCGGGTCAGATGACACCATAATGTAACCACGTTCTTGAATTGCACCGAGTAAATCGGATGCGGATGAGCCACTACCACCGCAAGCGGTGAGGGCGAGGGAAGCCACAACTAAAAGGCTTACCAAAGTAAGAAGTTTTTTCATTTTTCTCCTCCGAGAGAATTAGAAAGATTTGACAACTTGCGTTGCCACGAAATGATTTCATTCCGTACTTTAAGGATAGACTATTTTTAGCAATTCCGCAAGGATGTTTAATGTTAACTTTTTCTCAATGATACAATCATTCTATTATTTTGGAGATTAGATATGTCTGCTACGTTTCCGAGTGAAGCATGGTTAAAAGCATTACAAGAAAAAATTAATTCAGATGAAAAACATCAGCAAATTGCCAAAGATTGGGAAGGCGATTTACTCTTCATCATTGAACCTGATGACACTCTTAAAGACCGCCTCACTTTTTATTTAGACTTGTGGCATGGCACTTGTCGTGTGGCATAATACAACCCCGATGCATCTACCCGCCCATCCCCAGCCTTTACTTTAACTTCCTCATACAAAAACATTACCGACGTATTAAACGGAAAACTTAACCCGGTCACTGCTATGATGACTCAAAAATT
Source organism: Anaerolineales bacterium UBA2317 (assembly GCA_002345215.1). GTDB lineage: Bacteria > Chloroflexota > Anaerolineae > Anaerolineales > Villigracilaceae > Villigracilis. Next base: position 135,713 of record DDVH01000015.1, on the reverse strand, counting down.
AAAAGTTAATGGCAATATGGGATATCTCATGCGTAATGTCCCAGTTGTATTAGATTTTGTACGTTGTGCAGGTGAAGTCACTGATGAAATTCTTTAGCCTTTCAAGAACCATGAATTTACTGGTGAGTATGCTTGTGCCGTAGCATCGTCAAGCCGACTAATCTCGAAACGACAACGGTAATGTATGCTACACCTGCAAACTGCTCAAGCATAGCTAAGACGCGCGCATAAGGTGTGATAGGAAGAATATCGCTCAACCCAGTAGCAGAGAGGTTTGCAAAACTGAGAAATAATAATTCTAAGAAAGTATCTGGCTTGGTTTGATTGGCGGCATTGATAAAACTATCAGGAAATATAATTTGACAAGCCAAATATAAATACGCGAATCCCCAAGCCAACACGGTAAATGTCGCGGCAGCGGCAAACATCTCATCGGTGGTGACGTTGCTATCATCCATCATATAAGCGATGAGACTGCCTGCTACATAAAAATATAAAATCGCTTCCACAACGCAAGCACTGAATAAAACGAGAGAGTTAGCTGATAACTCTGCCGATACTGATAATACAAATGCTAAGATGGCAAGCGTCCATGCCACCCAATTATCGGCTGGACTGCGATTCACAACCCAGACTGCTAACACCAAAACCAATACGCCGACAACACTAATCATCGTTCTGCCAGAGGGAATTTCCTCAAAACCTGCGTAGAGGAATAAACTAAAGATTTGCACAAACAGCAGAAAAGCAGAAGGGTGTAAAGAAGCGATTCGTTTTGAATTTATATTCTTAAGCATAAAATATCTTTTATTTCAATTCTAAAAGTAATTCATCAATTTCTTGATTGCGTGCATTGGCAAACCATTTTCCCTCTTCAATCACTTGAAAGCCACATTTCTCTAACACTCGCCTCGAAGCAATATTATCTTTTGCTACACGCGCATACATCGGTCGAGTTGTGTTTACATTTGCCAAAAATTCTCGCAATGCCATGGTTGCTAAACCTTTGCCCCAATATTCTCTCCCAAGCCAATAGGTGACTTCAGGTCTGCCATCTTCATAATAACTTGCAACACTTCCAATCACTTCACCATTGAAAATAATGGTTTTGTTGATGACAGTTGAATCTGCCATGATTTTTTTCCAATGGGCATTAAACGCTTCTCGATTTGTCGGGTCTTTGGATGTAAACGCCGCCATGTAATTGGCTTCGGGGTCTAATTGATTTTGAAAAAGGATATCAAGGTCATCATCAATCATGTCGCGTAAAAAAATTTTGTTTTTCATAATTGTATTATAAGTTATTTACTATACTTGCTATGGTTTCCAAGTGAAATCAAATTCAGAACCTGTCAAAATATCGCCTTGTTGAATATCTTTTTCTTCGAGGTCTTTTATTAATACACCCACATTATCACCAGTTTGAGCAGTTGTAACTTTTTTGCGATTTACTTCAAGACAATTACTGCACTCTTTGTTAGCCATCGTTTGATTATTCAATAACCTTTATGCTTAGCAAATTAATTCTTTCAAATATTTCCTGCTCGCTTATAAAAAAGTCGGGACACGACCACTTTCCGCCATAAGTAATATGAACTACATAACCATTATCAAACTTGATGCGTTTTTCGTAAACCCCAAGAAAATAATCACCTGAGATAATCTCATAATTCTTGGTTACTGGTATTTCCAATTCTTTTAATAGGACAAGCCCACTAGGCTTGCTAATTTTTGCTAATAACTCATAGTCTTGTTCTGCGATTCCATTGACCAGCAGATCTAAAAATATTTTCTCAGCCTTGTTAGGAATATTACTATCGTAAGGGTTGAGGCATGATTGTCCTGTGGTAGCAGGGATGAGTAAACAATAAAAAATTATGAAACTGAGAGCAATAATTGTAATAAGCATAGTAAACAAGGTTCGTGGACGCTCAGAATTATTTTTTTGATTATGGTCATTTTGGCTAGCGGAATCAATTTCAAACATTGTTATGCTGTAACCTAGATTGTGGCAGAGGCGGCTAACTAGTGTTTATATGGCGATTTACTTATAACTGCCTGCTGTAAAGATTAAGAATCTGCTGACGCGGTTGGAACAGGTTCAACCTTAGTAAAGAAGCGTTATGGCACTAGCATCTGAACCGCAGACGGAAAAATCTTATAGTCAAAATCAGTTAGCCAAGTATCAAACAATTCGCCATCTGTATGAGCAGGGGAGGGCTTATCAAGATGAATTTTCAAACGCGTACAATGAATTTCGTGTATATCTTCCATTTCAACCATGTTGCCTTTGTCTGGTTTCATGGCTTTTGGTAAAACCTGAAACATACCCAAACGCGTGCTTCGGTAGGCGTGTACAAACGTAAGTTTTCCGTCAAATGGATTAGCATGAGGAGTCATATAAAATATTCCGCCAGTGCGATGCCCATTGCCAACAGAAACAAGACTAATCGGTCCTTCATAAGAACCGCCATCCCATTCTAGTTTTGCCTTCCAATTGGGTCTATCCATAATGCCTTGCACTGCCGCTACCAAATAACGTGGCACGCCAGAAAGATTTTTAATTTTTTCTTGTTTAGTTGTCACATACGGTTCTAAACCCGCCGCAGAATTATTTAAAAAATAACGTTCATTGCATTTGCATAAATCAATTGCCCGCGTTTTTTTATTTGCAATCATTTGCGCCACTGCAGAAAAATCACGCGGGTTTCCAATGTTGTCAGATAAATCATTGGCTGTACCTAATGGAATAATTCCCATCGTAATCGGAAATGCAGATTTTTCATCCCAACTTTTCGCGGCGCCATTAATCACTTCACCAATCGAACCATCACCCCCAGCGACAATCAAAGTTTTATAATCTTGTTGCACTGCTTCCGCCGCCAAAGAAATAAGATGGTCAGTGTGTTCAGAGACAGATAAATCAAAATCAACACCAGCCGCACGCAAGGCACTTTCGGCTTCGCCCCAACGCTTTTGTGAATTCCAACGATTTGAATAAGGATTATGTAAGATTTTGATTTTCATTTTCCATCCACACAGTGTTTTTATTCATTTTACCTGAAATCCATTTTGTAATCAGCATTTGAACACGCACTCGCACACGCGCATCTGCCCCTGCCGAAACCCAAGCCGAGCGTGTTTTTCTATATACAGCATCTTCTAACTTCTCAAAATCTTCCCACTCGCTTTCTATAAATTCTTTCATCTCAGAGGGTGTATCCCAATAATAAAAATAATCGAACATTTCTTCTTTCTCTTTGATGAAAAGCCCGCGCCTCTCTACTTCACTTGTAGCCTGATTCGCCGCCTCATCATCTGCTACGCCCTGAGGCAAATCACTTAAACTTCCACATGTTTGCCAACCCGAAGCAGAGACAACTTCCACCTTCCAATTTGATTCGAGTGGTCTTAAATCAATTAAGACTCCGTTTGGTTTTAGTACCCGCTGAATTTCTTCTAAAGCATGAACCATGCTTTCATGTTCAATACATCAAAGTGACCAAGCCAGAATGGCAATATCAAATTTTTCTTTTGAAAATGGAATATATCTCGCGCTTGCATTTGCAAAATGAATCTGCTTATGCAAATCTATGGGGCAATCAGCCCGTGCAATTCGTAAAGCATCATGGTCATGGTCAAATGCAAAAACTTGTTTGGCATGTTTTGCATACTTCCAAGTTAATCGCCCTTCGCCACATCCAACTTCAAGAATCGTTTGATTGGCAACATCTGCAAAGCGATTTAATGTTTTGCTTTCTTTGTTTTCAGGGTCTTTTTGGAGAGACATACTCACTTCACATTATACTTTTCCCACACTTCTTTATCCCACTGAATTAATTCAAGCATATTACCTGTCGGGTCGTAAATCCCTGCGAACAAACCGCCAAAAAAATTTTGCGGCGTTTTGTGAACCATGTTTACATTTTGTTTGCTTAATTCTGATAACCAATATTCAAGGTTATCTACTTCAATACCTAAAATTACACGGCTTTCTGTGGGAGTTAAATCCTTTACTTGGTGCAATGCTATCGGATGTGTATCTTGTTGTAACAACACAAATTCAGGGTAATGATGGTCTTGTTTGATGATTTCAAAACCAAGCACTTTGACATAAAATTCAAGTGCAATATCCATGTTATCAACAAGAATAGTTGTAAAAGAAAGACGTGGCATAGTGCCTTATCTTAACTTATTTCGAGAGTTTTTTCATCCTCTTGACTGATGCGCTCACCAATTCTTTTAAAACCTTTTTATCTACATCTTCTAATTTCTTGATATATAAACATCCCACACTGGTTTTGTATTTCCCTAATTTTTTCAACAAATCTTTTTCTACATCAAACCCACCCATGAGATATAAGGTTAGGTTTTGTTTGCGAGGAGAGAAACCAGTCAACATCCAATCGCCTTCACGTCCGCTTTTACCGACGTAGTGGTAGCTCCCAAACCCGACAATGCTCGAACCCCACATCTTCGCTTTTTCTTTTGTGACACTTTCCATCATTTTCAAAATTTCATAACAATCTTTGCGTGCCTGTTCATCTTTAACTGTGTTCAAAAATTTTTCCACACTGGCATCGTTGACTTTCGTTTTTAATTCAGCATTTTTTGCCATCTCAACCTCCGAATTTTGACAGGTCTGCTTTTGCCGCTTCGTTGATTAAATCTTGCAATATGTTTTTATCTACATCCGCAAGTTTGTTGATATACAAACAGGCTTTGCTGGTTTTGAATTTGCCAAGGTCTTTTGTGATTGGATTTTTCAATGCTTGCATAATGTAAAGCGTGATGTTTTGTTTACGTGGAGAAAATGCTATGACAGGCATGTCCCCTTCACGTCCGCTATCATAAATGTAATGATAGCTTCCAAAACCAACAATGGCTGGTCCCCACATTTTTGGTTTTTGTTTGGTGGCTTTTTCCATCATCTTTGAAATTTCAAAACAGTCTTTACGTTTTTGGTCATCGACAATGAAGTTAAGAAAATCTTCTACACTCGCATCATTAACTTTGGTTTGAATATCAGCATTTTTTGCCATTGGAATCTCCTTTCAGACTACAGAAAGATTTTAGCATATTTGTTCTAAGCACAAAAGGTTTTCAATTCAATGACTCCAGCACATCCTCAATCCTTGATTCAATGGTATGCCTCAAATGCAGACCGTTCCATGCCAGCAAAATTCCATTATTGATTCGTACAGCCCGAATGGGTAAATGTTCAGGTGGACCCATAATGCCCCAATTTTTTTCTTCTTTTTCTACGCCAGAATGTTGCGCCCAATTGTCTCCCCGTTGAGCAACTTTCGATTTCCATTGCCCAAGCCACTCGTCAGATAATGAAGCGTGAGGCGGAATGTAGAATCCGATGTAATCATTTTGCATCATGTTTTTTCCACCACCTGTCACGCGTGTGCCTAAAATCAAGGTGTATGGCATATCAGGTTTTAAGTTTCCATCCAAAGAAGTGATGAAAGTCATATCATCATAAACAAAAGGGTTTGTGATAGGTAATCTATCTCGCTTAATGTAATTGCCCTGCGTATAAAATTCCTTCAACTCATTGATTAACTGCCTACGACGATAAAACAGATAACCAATAAGCCCAGCAATTACGATTAATGCAAAACAACCAATTTCACCAGCCATCTCATCTCCAATTGCTATCCCGTTCCAAACTGTCTGTCGCCTGCATCACCGAGCCCCGGCACAATATAGCCTTTTTCATTTAAGTGACTATCAATCGCGGCAACATAAATATCAATATCGGGGTGAGCGGTTTGCATAGCCTTGATTCCTTCAGGTGCCGCAATCAAACCAACATATTTAATTTTCTTCACGCCCCATTTTTTCAAAATGTCGGCAGTGGCAGTGGCTGAACCTCCAGTAGCAAGCATCGGGTCAAGAATGAGGCAAACCGCCACACGCGGGTCCACTGGAAGCTTGTTGTAATATTCCACTGGCTGTAATGTTTTTTCATCTCGATACAATCCAATATGCCAAACTTCAGCCGATGGCATCAATTCCCAAATGCCTTCCACCATGCCAAGCCCTGCTCGCAAAATCGGAACCAAACCAATTTTTTCTTTAAGTTGTTGCGCTTTCATTTTTTCAAGCGGTGTTTCAATTTCAATGGGTTGTGTTTGTAAGTTCAGCGTTGATTCATAAGCCAACAGACCTGCAATTTCTCTCACCAATTCACGAAATTTTTTTGGTTCTGTATTTTTATCGCGCAAGCGTGAAAGTTTATGCGCCACCAACGGATGTTTTGATTCGTACACGTTTGACATAGTTCCTCCAAAAAATTTATTTGATTATAGTCTTGATTTATTTTCTCCGAATTTTTCCAGAAAGATTCGTTCCTGCTGTAACTGTATTAAATACTGTGCCATATTGTTTAACATTTTTATGCAATAACTCAAGGCGATGTTCATCTTCATTTGTATCTATAATGATTTCGTATTCTATTGATTCCATTTTTGGCGGAACATCTTGCCTAACACCATGCAGATTAATTTCGACACCTGAAAACTCAAACTTTAGCATTGGTGCAACGCGTTCAATTCCTTTAATCATACAAGCCGATAAAGCCGCTAAAAGTAACTCAGCAGGATTGAAAGCATTTGGGTTGCCTGCTAAGTTTGTGTCTAAATCAATTTTTGCGTCTTTGCAAAACGAAACTGAAACCTCATGGCTAACCCATTCAGTACGAACATCAAAAGTCATTTTTTGTTGAGCGGGCATTTGTCTCCTTTATCAAAGACTAAGACTAAATAGGATAATCACCAAAACAATACATAAAATAATTGATATCACAAAACACGTTGGGATTAACCACTTCAACCAAGTCCACATCGTAAATAGATTCCATGCACGGATTGCAATCGGCTGAGCTTTTCTCAGCATTTCAGACGCTTCTATTTCTACGGGTCGGCTTGTTTCAGCTTTCTTGAAATTTGTTTCCACCTTCGGCTGTGACTTAATGCGTAAGTTTTCTGGAATGGTTAAATTCGTCCCACAGAATGTGCACGCCATTCGGCTGGCTCCTGCTTCTGGTTCATTGGGTGCACCACAAGCAATACAATTAAAAGTTTGTGTCATATTTCTTCTACCTAAGAAAAACGCGGAATATCAATTCCGCGTTTTGGATTATTTATCTAATTGAACGCCGCCCAAATACTGGCGAATACACCGATAATAATGGGCAACATAGTTAGTAAGATAATTATCATTACAAAAGCAGTGATTCCGCATCCCAGCCACAAAGACCATTTCATATAAGACTTGCTCATGTTCATGGCATCTTTCATCATATCAGGGTAGACCTGATAAACACCGCCGCTTTGATTATATGAATAAGATTGCGAACTGCTCAATGCATCTACTGTGTATTTTGCATCTGATTCGCTTTGACCTGTCAATGCGACATATTTCTTGATGGCTTCATCTTTGTTTCCACTTTGCGCTAGTGAAACAACTTCACCCCATTGTTTTCCGTAACCAACCATAGAAGTATATTCAATTCCACTAAAGACACTTTGTGATTCAGTTGTTTTTTCTTTTGTCCGTAAACTTTCTGGAATTACAATTGCATTTGAACAATATGGGCATTTCATCGAACTCTGACCACTCGGTGGGTCAACAGGTCCGCCACAAGCAGGGCATTTCAATAATTTCATGGTGTAATCAGACATAACGCAATCTCCGAATGAATAATAGCCACATTATACGCCTGATGAGTTTAATCACAAACTTACTTTTGTACTGCCATAATGTTGGTAGAATTGACGCAAGTTCATCTCAGGAGACGACTCGTACATGACAGAACAGTTTACTTTTGGTGGCGAAATCGTTTGGAAACCATCACCTCAGCAAATCGAACATGCCAACTTGACCAAGTTTATGCGTTTACACAACATCAAAGATTTTGATGAGTTGATGCAAAAATCAACCTCAGATGTGGCTTGGTTTACAGAAGCGGTTCTGAAATTCTTAGATATTCAATTTTATGAACCTTATTCTAAAGTAGTAGATTTATCCGAAGGCATTCAATTCCCAAAATGGTGTGTAGATGCAAAGATGAATATTATCCATAACTGTGTTGATAAGCATGCTGTAGGGGCGACTGGCCAGTCGCCCGCAATTATTTTCGAAGGCGAAGAGGGAATAACGCGAACTTTATCTTACGAACAACTTTATATAGAAGTAAACAAAACCGCCAATGGACTTCGCTCATTAGGTTTAGGCAAAGGTGATGCGATTGGTATCTTTATGCCAATGACTCCTGAAATTGTGATTGCATTGTTAGCCATTGCAAAAATCGGCGGAATCATTCTCCCATTATTTTCTGGTTATGGAGCAGGCGCAATTGTCTCACGCATGAATGATGCCGAAGCAAAAGCATTATTCGCATGTGACGGTGCATTTCGGCGTGGCAAGCCAGTAGAAATGAAATCCATTGCAGATGAAGCAGCAGAACAAATCCCAACTTTGAAACATATGATTGTTTTGAGGCGAACCAATCAAGAAATCAAAATGAAAGCAGGCAGAGATCTTTGGTGGGATGAATTAATCAATAAACAAAGTGAAGAATCTGAAACTGAAATTACAAATGCCGAAAACCCGTTGATGATTATTTACACATCTGGCACCACAGGCAAACCCAAAGGTGCGTTGCATACCCATTGTGGATTCCCAATCAAAGCCGCGCAAGATATGTCATTTGGTACAGATGTTCATCAAGAGGATGTCATTTATTGGATGACCGATATGGGCTGGATGATGGGTCCATGGCTTGTATTTGGAAGTTTAATTCTTGGTGCTACTATGTTTTTATATGATGGCGCGCCAGATTTCCCTGCACCGAATCGTTTATGGGAACTCGCCGAAAAACATAAAATTAATCAAATGGGTGTTTCGCCAACTTTAATTCGTTCGCTCATTCCGCAAGGTGAAGAGCACTTCAAAAAACATAATTTATCTTCACTCAAATGTTTTGCATCAACAGGTGAACCATGGAATCCAGACCCGTGGATGTGGTTGTTTGAAAAAGTCGGTAATAAAAAAATTCCTATAATCAATTATTCAGGTGGCACAGAAATTTCAGGTGGCATCGTTATGGGCAATCCTTTGAGGCCTCTAAAGCCGTGTGCGTTTTCTGCTCCATGCCCTGGCATGAATGCTGATGTTGTTAATGAAGATGGAAAACCGCTTCGTGACTCTGTGGGAGAGTTGGTCATTAAATCCCCATGGATTGGCATGACCCGAGGCTTTTGGAAAGATAAACAAAGATATTTAGACACCTATTGGTCACGTTGGGATAATGTTTGGGTGCATGGAGATTTTGCCGCAATAGATAAAGATGGGCTTTGGTATATCTTAGGTCGTTCAGATGATACGATTAAAATTGCAGGTAAAAGATTAGGACCTGCCGAAGTTGAATCCATTTTAGTGAAACATAAAGATATTGTCGAAGCCGCCGCAATTGGCGTGCCACACGAAGTCAAAGGCAGTGAACTGATTCTGTTTGCCGTCACCAAGCCGAACGTAGAAAGAAGCGCTGCACTTCGTCAAGAATTAAGCAAAATGGTTATATCCGAAATGGGCAAGCCACTTGCTCCCAAAGAAATTTTGTTTGTGAATGATTTACCAAAAACACGCAATGCCAAAGTGATGCGCCGTATGATTCGTTCTGCATATCTTGGTTTGGAATTGGGCGATACATCATCGTTAGTGAATCCACAAGCAGTGGAAGAAATCAAAGTACTTAAGTAACCCCATGACATGCGCGCTATTGATGTTTAGGGAATAGTTTTCTAAAATAGTGGGAAATAAAAAATAGAAAGGCATCAAATGAAAAAATATTTTAATAAATTTATTTCTTTAAGTGTTTTAGTTATTGTTCTTTTGTCGGCTTGTAATTTAGGAGTAACACCACCTAGTGATGAGGAAGTAGTGAGCGATTCTCCGGTAGAACTCTCAACTGCTTTGCCACCAACAGAGTCTGTTCAACATGTAATGATACCGGGGGAGTTACCGACTAATAAGAGCGGTATTCTTGGAGATCATGATTCTTCAACTACATCAAATGAAAATCGTGCCCCGAGTGGTGATCGCTTTACTTTTGGTCGTTATGAACGACCTTTCAATAGTGAGGCGATGGATATATATTTTCCATACCTTGATATTCAACTAGCAGAATTTGCTATGGACGATACATGGATGTATGCTACCATTGCTGTGAAAGGTAATGAATTATCAAGTCAGAGCCTTGTTGGGAAATATGGATTTGAGATTGATTTAAATGTAAATGGCAGTGGAGACTATTTAATTATGGTTCTCCAACCTTCATCTACAGAATGGACTACCAATAATGTGCAGGTTTGGTTTGATGAGAATGGTGATATAGGTGGTGAGGTCAAAGTAGTAGCAGATGACGTGCCTGCACAGGGAAACGGATATGAAACCCAGATTTTTGGGAATGGACAAGAGGATGACCCAGATTTAGCATGGGCACGAATTTCACCTACTGACCCAAATTCAGTTCAAATGGCTGTTAAATTGTCTTTATTAGCTGGTGATACTAGTTTTATGGTAGGGATGTGGGCAGGGACAGATGATCTGGACGCTAAGTTGTTTGATATAAACGATATGTTTACCCATGAGCAGGCTGGGTCTTCTTTAAAGGAATTTGAATTTTTCTATCCTGTTAAAGAGGTATCTGAATTAGATAATACCTGCCGTATGGCAATTGGTTTTCAGCCGACTGGAAATGAGCCAGGCGGTTGTCCGGTACCTGTACCAGGAGATGACTCACCACCTCCTCCTGGACAATCTTGCCCTCCTCCTTCTATTTTGTATTGCACTGCAAACGGTTGTTTCTGTCTATATCCACAAGGCTAGAGGATTTCAAGACGTAAAGAAAAACGGTATCATCTTTTTATAGATGATACCGTTTTTCTTTACATTATAATAGTTCTACATTCTCAAGGCTATTTGCTGAGAAAATCTCTTATCATAAATTATCAATGAGAAAAAATCATATCCCCTTATTATTAATATTTATTTCTGCTATAGCGTACTTACCATCTATTCATCAGTTTGGATATTATCGTGATGATTGGTATTTGATGTACTCAGCCAATGCTTTGGGGGTAAGCACATTTGAGGGGATTTTTGCAATCGATCGCCCTGTTCGAACCATTTTGATGACAATTTTGTATTCGATGTTTGGATTAGAACCATTGGGCTATAACATCTTTGCTTATGTATTACGAGTTTTAGGTTCTTTTTCATTCTTATGGACATTGCAAATGCTGTGGCCGCAACGAAAAACCGCAACGGCTTTGGCGGCATTATTTTTTTTAATTTACCCAGGCTTTCTTTCTACCCCAAATGCAATTGATTATGAAGAAAAATTTGTAGGGTTATTCCTTGGGCATTTATCGGTTGCGTTAAGTATAAAGGCTGTGTTGACTGAGAAACGTTCATATAAAATAATTCTTTGGGTAACTTCTGTCTTTTGTGGAAGTATTTATTTAACATTTGTTGAATATTATTTAGGGTTAGAAGTTTTTCGATTTTTGGCATTTCTTCTACTTGTTGTTCGCTCTTCATCAGACCAGAAATTCTTTCAAGCATTTCTTATCGCTTTACGTTCTTGGATTCCTTTTTCAATTGGTTCATTAGCTTTTTTTATTTGGCGGTTTTTTATTTTTGATTCACAAAGAAAAGCAACTGATCTTGGTGCTCAGCTAAGTGAATTCATTGAGTCTCCTTTGTTGGTAGGAATAAATTGGACAATAAATCTAGCCAAAGATGTATTTGAAGGTTTAGTGCTGACGTGGGGATATCCGCTTACGACTGTATGGGATATTTCTTTACGTTTGCGAGAAATATTTTTTGCTGGCATATTGTTAAGCGTTGGTATTGCTGTGATTTCATTTTTTCTGCGTTCACAAAAAAATATTGAAGAAAATCACCCCGAATCAAATTGGCAAACTGAAGCAATTTGGATTGGATTAATTTGCACTATTACTGGGTTTATTCCAGTTATTATATCTAATCGACAAGCAGATTTTTACAGTTATTCCCGTTACATGCTTCCAAGTTCTTCCGGTATTGTGCTAGTGATGGTGGCTTTTCTTTTTCAACTTAGGTTGAAAAAGATTAGGAATGTAATTTTATATGGATTAATTGGGATTGCTTTATTAACACATCATTTAAATGGGATTCATTGGGCACGTTCCAATCAGGCAATGCAAAATTTCTGGTGGCAAGTCAGCTGGCGTATCCCGCAAATAAAAGAAAATACAACCTTAGTAGTTAATTATTCCCACACGGCTGTTGAAGAAGATTATTTTATTTGGGGACCCGCGAACCTAATTTATCATCCGCAAAGTATGGATAGCCAACGTGTTGAGCCTGCGATATGGGGCTTGGTGTTGAATCGTGAAAGTGCGGTCTCCATTTTGAATCATGCCAAACCGTCGTTTGTGAATCGTCGCTCAATCATCACTTATTTAGGATATGACAATATTTTGATTATCACTCAGCCATCTTTATCTTCTTGCGTGCAGGTCATTGATGGAAATATGCCAATTGTTTCTGCTTATGAGCAATATGATATTCAAATGGTTGCTTCTGAGTCAAATCAAAACAACATTCTTTTAGATGTAAACCATGCGCCTCCATCTAACCTTGTGTTTGGTTCTGAACCTCCACATGATTGGTGCTTTTATTATCAGACTGCCTCGCTTGCATTTCAACGTGGAGAATATGAAACTGTTTTAGATATAAACCAAAAAGCCAAACGTGCGGGCTTTTCTGCTCAAGACCCTGTGGAATGGATGCCCTTTTTACAATCCGCTATTTTGTTAGAAGATTATGAACAAGCAAACGAAATGGCACGCTTTATTAAGAAAGATTCATTTTTACAATTACAGGTTTGTAATTTTTTGCCTCAAAACAGTGCTTTTAATGAAGAAATGAAAGATTTTATTCGTAAAACTTTTTGTATTAATTAAAGATAAGAAAAAAGATTTATTGGAATGCTCTGCTTATGATTAGATAAAGCGGAGCATTTTTCTTTTATAATACTGCTATTGTTTTTGTAACCACGAAAACAATAAAAGGAGATTGAATGAAACGAGTTCGTTATTTTGTATTTGCATTTACATTAACAATAATTCTCATTTTATCTGCATGTGCCTCACCAACACCAGAAACAGTTGTGGTTGTGGTCACTGCCACAGGTGAAGCCTCAACACAGGTGCCCACTGCTGAGTCTGCTCCGGTATTGCAACCAATTCCGTTAGGCGGACCGGGAAGCGGTGAGACGATGAAATGGATTGATGGTAGCGTATTGATTTATATCCCTGCTGGTGATTTTGTCATGGGAGATAATGGTTTTGATGCCCCTGTTCATACAGTCACTTTAGACGGCTATTGGATTCAAGAAACAAAGGTTACAAATCGTATGTACGACCAATGCGTTCGTGCTGGTATATGTTCTTCACCAACTCAAACATTAGGTGGACCAGTTTTTAATAACCCTGAATTCGCCAGTCATCCAGTTGTTGGAGTCACTTGGGAGCAAGCCCAAACATATTGTGGCTGGATTCAAGGAAGTTTACCCACAGAAGCCCAATGGGAAAAAGCTGCTCGTGGCTTAAATGGGAATCCATATCCTTGGGGTACGAATTCGCCTTCTTGTAGTTTAGTAAATTTTTCAAATTGTGTTGGTAGTACAAGCAATGTAACTTCACAAGAATCTGGTAAGAGTCCATTTGGTTTGTTTGATATGGCAGGCAATGTTTTTGAATGGGTATTTGATTGGTATGGACAGAATTACTACAGTCAATCACCTTCTGCAAACCCGACTGGACCTGAAAGTGGTCAATATCGTTCTATTCGCGGAAGTTCTTTTGAAAGTACAGAAGAACAAATACCATCTGCTATTCGCCGCTTTGATGAACCAACCGATAATCGCCGTGATACTGGCTTCCGTTGTGCTGTGAATAATCCACAACCTTTTGCACCATACTGTCAGTTAAGTGCAGCTGTGCCTGCCAATTCACAAACTCCTGTAAGTTCTTGTACTTTGCCAGAAGGATTTGTTACGAATCAATATTGTCAGCAGGGTGATGGTTATGCTGTTGTGCAAATCTCTTTCGGTGCAACATGGGAAGAACGTGGAACACGTATTCAATGTCAGGAAAGAATTGAAGGTGGATTACGCACTTTAGTATGTCTTGGTCCACGCGGTATGGAGACAACTAATGAAGTGGTCGTCTGCAACCCTGCTTGTACGAATCAGACTGACGTAAGTGGTTTGAGTGCAGTTTGTGATGCAGGTTACACACTTGATTCCACAAGCGGAACTTGTGTTTATTCTCCTATCTCTGCTCAGCCAAGTGCTGGTGGGTGTCCACTTGGTTATGTGACGAAAGAAAGTAATGGTCAGCAATTTTGTGTTGTAAGTACTGGGTTAGATGGTTTTTGCCCGGTCGGTTTATATTTTGATGACTCGGCTGGTATCTGTGCGCCACCGAATGGACAGTCAAATGCGCCATTTGGGATTAACAACTCATTACTAGCTCAACAAACATTTGCTGGTTGTGCGGCAGGTTATTCTTATAACGACGGATTCCAATGTTGTCAGCCGAATGCTGGCAGTGTCCTCCCCGGTTGTGCGGCTGGTTATACATTTGACCAAACTGCCCGTGCCTGTATACCAGTAGTTGAGGCAGATTTGAGCGGGGAAGGTTGTATTACCGTACGAGTAAATACTGTAAAATGTGTTCAACTTGAAGATAAGGTTTGTGCACCGATTGATTCAGAATCTCGTTGTGTTGCTAACACCGCATGTAAATGGAATGAACCCGCTGATGCTTGTGAATTAAGAGTTCCCTTGCCTTAAAATTTATAGATTATAAATATTTATATATGAAGTAATACCGCCCCAAAAATTTTGGGGCGGTATTACTTAAGGATGACAATCTTTGTATGACCTTTGGGTGATGCTAAACAGACCTACTTCTAAATGTAAGCATTATAATTTTTTTAATAGAACGAAAGGAGAAAAAATGAAACGACTGATTCATTTTACGCCATTCATTGCAATCATATCTATCATTGTTATATCTTGTAATATACCTGTGCAACCGGGCACGGCAGGAAGCAGTGAAGAGGAGCAACAATCAACAGTAGATGCAACTCCGAACTTAGAAACCATTGACCTTGCTGGTCCACCAATGGAAGTTGGTTCAACCTATCGCTATATTGACGGCACTTTGTTAGTTGCGGTGCCAGGCGGAAAATTTATTATGGGTGGCGATAATGAAGATAACCCAGTACACGAAGTGACTGTAAGCGATTTTTGGATTTACAGCACAAAAGTAACCAATGCTCAATATGCTAGTTGTGTTGTAGCAGGGCATTGTACTCCTCCAGACCCCGATAACAACCCCATTTATAACGACTATAAATTTATTAACTTCCCAGTGACCGGTGTAACGCATACTCAAGCCGTAGAATATTGTGAATATGTAAACGGACGTTTGCCCACCGAAGCCGAATGGGAAAAAACAGCCCGTGGACCTGATGGCAATCTCTTCCCATGGGGTGATGGTGCGCCTTCTTGTGATTTGTTAAATTTTGAATCTTGTGTGGGCAAAACCACCAATGTAACTCAATATAAAGATGGTATTAGTTATTACAGTGCTTTAGATATGTCTGGCAATGCGCGCGAATGGGTAGCGGATTGGTACTCTGTTGACTATTACAATAACTCTGTAGGTGAAAATCCGCTTGGACCTGAATTTGGAGAAACTCGTTCGGTGCGGGGAAGCAGTTATCAAGATGGGCAAGATGCGGCATTTCCATCAAACCGCTTCTCTCTTGACCCCACCCTGACTCTTCCAGATTTAGGCTTTCGTTGCATCGTCGAAGAGCCTGTTCATTTTGCACCTGCTTGTGAAAGTTTGGCATACAACGGTTTGGATGTTAACGGTCAACTTGATGATTGTGTGACTCAAGTAACATGTAATGATGTCTCAGTAACTCAAAGCGCATTATGTTCTGGCAGATATTTACCTTACACCATTGTGACCTTTAATGTAAATAATACACCGCCAGATGGTTGGACGTTTGATGCGCCGGGCTGTACATTATTGTCTGGCGAAACCAGTAAATTTGAATGTAAACCCGGTGATGTAGGTCCATTGATTGCGACAGGTTCTTGTACAGTGGATAACAATTCATGTGCTTCTGCTTGCCCACAAGGCTATGTACAAGATGGCAATACTTGTGTATGGGGTGGCACACCTGAAACATTGACCGGCACTGCTTGTTTACCCGGTATGACGTATGACCCACAAACCCAATGTTGTTCGGCAAACCCCGGCACAGCCACTGTGCTTCCACTTTGTCCAGTTGGAACATCATTAATTGATGGGGTTTGTGTAGGAAACCCCACTGGCGAGTTATCAACTGTGAATGAGAATGTGATTTTCAATTCATGTGAGCCACCAAAAGATAGACCTGATGATGATGTTTGTATACCTCCACCAAGTTGTCCACGAGGTCAATCTTTTAATACATCAACTTGTAAATGTGAACCTAATACACAGCCTCCTCCAATCCCATAAGAATAAAATAGCTTTAGTATCTATAGATACTAAAGCTATTTTATTTGTAATATTTTTGCTTTTAAAATTTACAGGCACGGATTTATAATGTTCTTAAATTCCAAAAGGAGATTGTATGAAAAAGGCATTATTTACTCTTATTACTCTACTTTCTTTGCTTATACTCACAACTAGTACTGTTCTTGCCGCCGCGTTGGCAGATAGTTATCTGACATTAAGAGAAGTCCGTAATGATGTGAATGGTGATGTCATTTTTGTTTTTGATGTAGCTGGGGAATTTTCAAAATCCGATTTCAAGAACGGTTTTGTGTTTTTTGCGGATGAGAAATTCCCAATGGGTTGTCATTTAGAAGGGTCTGTTTTGCAATGTACAACCTCTCGAGCAACTGCTGGGCATTATGTGACGGTTAATGTAGGAGGTTTTATTTTCTGGGCATTTGTTCCTGAAAGAGGAAGTGCAGAGGCAAGTGAATCATCAGAGTATTGTTATGGCGTTTACGATGTTTATTATGACGAAAACTCAGAAACACATTCTTGGCAACAGTTTGCCACTCATTGCCAAGATGTACCTGCTAATTATGGTGACCTTCTTGAGGACTATGTGAACCCAGATTTGGGATTTCCTTCTGACTACGAGTTTTTGCCAAATAGCCCACAATGTTATGCTAACCCTGTTGTAGGTGATGTTTATTATGGTGTTTGTCCAAGTTAGTAATTAGGAAGAATCTTAAACAGACCTCCAATTTGGAGGTCTGTTTTTATTTTGGGGTAGGAATCTGCTGAAAGGGTTGAGCAGGCATAAATCAAGGATGAGGCGGTTAATCATCAATTTAGGGGTTGACATTCCAGAAAATTTGTTCTAATATAGATTTGTCGTCATTTGTAAAAGGAGAATCTCATGTCTAAAAGAAATGTTGTTCATATTGAAATCCCAGTATCTGATACAAAATCTGCTGCTAAGTTTTATGAAGGTGTGTTTGGTTGGAAGATGGAACACAATGCCGAGTTTGATTACACCATGTGGAGTGATGGTGCGAATTCAGGTGGCGGTTTTGTTCACGTTGATGATGAAAATGCTGATGGGAAAATATTGGTGTATATTGCCAGTGATGATATTGATGCCGATTTGAAACAAGTTGCAGTCCTTGGTGGAAAAGTTTTAAAACCAAAAACTGAAATTCCGGGCACAGGTTGGTATGCGGTTTTTCAAGACCCAAGCGGCAATCGTTTAGCAGTTTATACGAGTATGAATTCATAAGACTTGTTTTTGTAAAACGTTAAATTCTTCTTGACGCATCATATCCGCAGTGGTATGCTTGCGCCCAATGTTTATTTGTAATACTACTACCAACGATAATCATACCGTCACAAATTATGTGGCTGGGCGTTGGTGGTTGCAAGGTGAACAAACACAAAGTTCATACTAACGAAGTACACCAAACGCCCCGAATCTCGGGGCGTTTTTCTTAAGGAGAATTTATGATTTCTAACACCACGCCGGTCCTTTCACTTGATGAAAAATACTTAATCCCAGTTAGTGACCATTTACGTCATATGGCAGATATTCCGCCTTCCAGAATGTTTTTGATTAACAAGTCTTTGAAAACATATTCGGAAAAAAATCCTAATGCCAAAATTTTTGATGCTTCGCAAGGTGATGGAGGAGCATCATTACCCGGGACTCCCAAGCCGATTTTGGAACGTGCGCTTCAACTTCAACTCGAACATGGTACGGCTTATGATATGCCTTTTGGCACAGAAGCATATCGCAAAGCGGTCATTGAACAATATTGGAAATTAGATTCTTCATCAGGTTGGGGAACTGCCAATGTGATGGGGACAACTGGCGGACGTGATGCATTAGTCAAAGCCTATCAAGCCATGCTTGCTCTTGGACATGGTCGCCAAGGTGACTTGATCATGGTCTCACGCGTGCCATGGATTACTTATAACTGGGGACCATACGGAGTCGGTGCAAATGTTTTATGGAGTCCAGGTGACCCTGCCGAAGGTTGGGCATATTCAGAAGATGCGATTCGTGAAAGCGTAAAGTTTGCCGAATCCAAAGGCAGAAAAATCGCAGGCTTGGTGATTACCAATCCAGATAACCCAACAGGTTTGACGATTTCAGTCGAAAAACAAGTTTCACTTGCTAAAACTGCATTGGAAGCAGGTGTGGCATTTGTATTTTTTGATTGGATGTATCACTACGTTACAGACGAATCTCCAATGGATTTAAATTCTTTCCTCAAGTTTTTTACACCCGAAGAAAGAAAGCGATTAATGTTTTTGGATGGCATCACAAAATCATTGGGCGGATCAAACATTCGCAATTGTCATTTGATTGCGGATGAAAACGTGATTAAGTTTATTATGGCGCGTGCTTCGCATGGAGTCATTCCGCCGTTCTTTTCATTAGCAGTAGCCATGGCAGCCTACGAAATGGGATTCGCCGAAGCCGCAAAGACCATCATTGAACCGACCAACATCAGCCGTAAAGCATTGAAAAATCTATTAATGAAAAATGAAATGGAACATATCATCGGCAAAGGTTATTATGCTTTTATCAATGTCGGAGAATATCTGCAAGCCAAAGGCTGGGATAGTAGCGAACCGCTTGGCGCATATCTCGCTGAAAATTATGGCGTAGCCGTTGTGCCTGGCGCATTCTTCTCTCCCTTCGGCAATGACTGGATTCGCTTCTCGTATGCAACACCAGTTGAACGAGTCGAAGGTGCATTTGGGAGATTGTTGGAAGGGTTGAATAGTCTTAGAAAGTAGAAAGTGGAACAAAGAAAGATGAAAGAGGAAAGAATATGGACTCATGGGCTAATAACATTGAGTTATGGAAAAAAGGTCAATGGCATAGAAAATTCCTTGCTGTTCAAGGAGATAGCGATGAGTGGCAAAAAGTTTATGCACAATACTTAAAATCTGATGTATGGACTGAGATTAGATTGAAGGCTATTGTACAGGCTGGTTATAGATGTCAAAGATGTAATGCCCTCTTTTTTGGTGAAACAAAACTACAAGTCCATCATAAAACTTATGACCGTGTTGGTGGTTTGGAAATAGACAACGATTTGGAAGTGGTTTGTGCTGGCGAATGCCATAGAAAAGCAGATGAAGAACGCGAAGAAAGAGTTGAAGAAGAACGTGGTTATGCTATTTACGAAATGCGATTTGATAGTTGGGGTAAGAGGGTATATGAGGATGAATGGGTTATGAAGAAATATGATGATGAAATAGGAGCAAGAGACGAATTTCATAGATTTGCTTACAAAGACTGGTGTAAAAAAAATAATGAACCATATAACAAAAGAAGAGAAGTTCCAGAAGAATTTATAGATTTTTTAATGCAAAATCGAGATGGTGAATATGAAGAATATCATGGTGATGTTGATTCCTGGTATCAATAATAGTAAATCCAGAAAGTCCAATGTACTTTCCACTCACCACTTTCCATCTTTCTTCTTTCCTCTTTCGTTTTGCTCATAACACAAATTTATTTAGGAAATAACCATGCCTCAAAAATTCGCCGACAAATATCTTTTATCTCTCGAACAATCTATCAAAGAAAAGCCACAAGGTGGACTCAACGGCTTTGAACAAGAATGGAATCTGCTTGATGAAGAACTACGTCCATTATTGACAGTAGGTGTTGGACCCAATCAACAATCCTTTGTAGATTATCTGCGTGCCGAATCGATTCCACAATGGCAGGCACAATTTAGTCAACTCGAAGTTTTTCACTGGATGATTGAGTGGGCAACCCGTCCATTTTATACACCACGCGGAACGATTTACGAAGCACGTCTCATGGAAGCATCGTTAATCAATGCTTTGCATAAAGCAGGATTAAATTTTGGCGAACGTTTACATTATTGGCATGGCAATCTTTTATTTCTCACTGATATCGGTCATCATTCGATTCCTGGAAATTGGTCAATTGCGAAAAGACGTTATCTTGAAAAATGTGTTGACCTGTATGGTGGCACATTAGCAACCGCTGGCATTCATAGCAATTTATCTTTGCCAGACCCAATGTTCACATGGGATTTTATGCACTTATCTGCCACTGAACGCGGCGATAAACATCTCGATGATTTCAAATCCGAATTTTATATCACAGCCACACGTTTGCTTCGCGCATTCTCAAGCTTGTTTATAGCAACTGCGGCGTCCACCCCGATGCAGGCTCAGGTCAAGGATGGACGCGCGGTTGTCATCCTCACTGAAAATGATTCGGTACGTAATCTTACGTTTCCAAATCCGCGCGAAGTTGATTTGCCCGATTTATATCGTTCCTATAATGATTATCTGCAAATTTCTTATGACCTTGTTCGGCGCGGCGTGCGTTTTGGAAATAACAATTGGACTCCCGTGCGTGCGCGTTCGTTTGCTGAACCTGTTGAACGTTTAATTTCTACAACCAGTGATGAGTTAACGCATCTTTATATGCGCGGCTTGTTTTCGGTGGGTGAAGCACCGCCTCCCGAAGAGATGGCATTGCAAATTGAAAAACAAAATTTGATGGCACGCATTAATTTGCCAATGGGTCGCGTGGAAGTTCGCGTGGATGATGGCGGGCATAGTTTAGATATTGATGTAGCGAATCTGACGCTCAAGCATTTACTTTTATTGCGCCTCTATTCTGACGTTCAATTTGCTCGAGCATTTCGATATGATTCTGAAGACATACAGCGTGCTCGTAAAAATGAAAACCTCGCCGCAAAATCGAGTCTGCGGGCTGAAATTGAAAATCCATTTACAGGCAAACCAATTGCAATGCGCGATTTTCTTAAATGGACGTTGAACGAAGTAAAACCTTTAGCACAAGCATTAAACATGTGGGAAGATTTGACTCCATTAGTTGAAATGTCTGAAGGTGGGAAAAACACATCCGAAAAATTTAGAGCACGTTTGCAAAACGAATTGCTTGAAGGCAACGAAGTTCCATTAGATGTTTTGAAGGCGATTCACTTTGAACGTGAAGCCCAAGTTAAAAGTGACGTGGAACGAATCGCATCAGAATATGCTTCCATTGGTAATGAATCATCTAAAATTGCTGAGTATTTACAGCGTGGAAGAGACACAGCTCGTCAAATTTCAAATGCACCGATTCAATTCCGTGCCAAACAACAAGCTGTGATTGAAATTTCATATCCCAACAAAACCGCTGAAATTTTAGATTTGGCTCAACAACTGATTCGTATTCCATCAGTCACAGCCTCTCCAAACGAAAGACTCGACGAAGTTCATCGTGCAGGCTCATTGATTGATGATTACTTACGAAATGCTGGCTTGGATGTCAAATTCTTTGATGGAAGATATCCAGCCGTTTTTGCACAATTCCCGCCATTTACAGCTCAGCCAGAAGTGAATCATCAACAACCTATTTTATTGACAGGTCACTTTGATGTCGTTGAACCCGAACCTGATGATTCGCAATTTATTCCACGCATTGAAGGTGATTATCTATGGGGACGTGGCTCGGCTGATATGAAAACAGTCGTCGCTACATATTTGGTTTGGATGAAAGATGCTTTGCGTGTAGCCAAGCTAGAGAACTTAGAATTACCAAATATTTCTTTATTACTCGTCGGTAATGAAGAAAACGGCGAAGCCGAACAATGGGGTACGCCACATGTGTTGAAAGAATTAAATTTAACGCCATCATTATTTATTGCAGGCGAACGGACTGGTGAAAAAGGGAATGAACTCTTCGGCGAAATTTGTGTCGAGAATCGTGGCGTGATGCGTTTTGATGTCATTGCTCGTGGAGCAAAGGGACATTCAGGTGTGGCAGGCACAGGTGATTTGAGTGATAAATTAATTTCAGCAAGAAGTGCTTTGAATGAAATTTTTGCAAAACACTTAACTTTGAAATCATCCGATGGATGGCAATCACAAGCAAAATTCCCATTTATCAATGTAGGTCAAGTGGGTGTGTATAACGTCACTGCAGGCGAAGGAATTTTGGGCGTTGAGATTCGCCCAATTCCGCAAGATGATATTTTCAAACTAAAAGATGAAGTAGAAAAATATTGTTCAGCAAATAATTTGGAAGCAAAATTTTCTGTGATAGAAAATGGTGTGGCTTGCAGTGAAAATAATCAGGCGTTGAAAATGTTGAAAGAAGCTGTCAAGCTCACGTCAGGTCAAGAAGCGAAGATTGGTAAAAAATTACCGGGAACCAGTGCACGATTCGCACCGAATGGTCAAGCCGTTGTGTGGGGACAATCTGGCTTGGGTCCACATGCAAAAGATGAAAGACATTTTATTCCAAGCATTGAACCATATTACAAAGCGCTGAATGAATTAGCGAAATTGTGGAAATAATTTTGTAGGTCACGCTTCAAGCGTGACTTACTCATTTAAAATCTAAAATGAATAAAAATTCTTCCGAAGTTTTTATCATCTTTCTCCACACGATGATATAACTTTTTGATGTGACCTTGATTTAAAAATCGCAACACTTTCTTTTTGAGTTGACCACTGCCTTTGCCGGGGATAATTTCTACAAGCGCAATTTTTTTATCAATTGCTTCTTCCACAATGCGATTCAATTCTTTATCAATCATATCGCCTTTGTTGTAAATATCGTGTAAGTCAAGTTTTAGTTTTGCCATTGGTTATGATGTCTTTTGTATGGAATAAATATAAAACGGAATATTATCACCTTCGTAGCCATCTACTTTTCTTTCAAACTTCATTCCAATTTTTTCTGAAACCTTTTGTGATGCAATGTTTTCGGGGTCAATTAAACAAATCAATCTTGATAGACCTAAATTTTCAAAGCCATAATTTAATATGCCTTGTGCGGCTTCGGTGGCGAGTCCTTGCCCCCAATATTTTTCAGTAAGTGTGTAAGCAACCTCAATATCGAATTGATTATCTATTGTCCATGGTAACAAACCACAACGCCCGATAAATTGTCCTGTTTCTTTATGAATCGTTGCCCACAAACCTAATTCTGGATATTTCGGGTGACCATTCATGTGCCATTCTAATTCTTCTTTTGCTTCTTCATAAGAACGTGGCGCATCAGGAATATATTTTGTAATATTCGGGTTGCAATATAAAGCCCACAAAGAATCCAAATCATCTAGTGTTTGGTGGCGTAATAACAATCTTTTTGTCTCTAGAATTATTTTGCTCATTTGCTTACTCCCCATGGTGGGATGAAATCTTCGGGTTCTACACCAAGCGCATCTGCAATGCGATTGATGTAATTGAAATAACTAATTACTTGTGTAGCATCGTGAATAGCAACATCATCAAAACCGACATTTCTTAATTCATCCAAATCTGCAGGTGACATTTTTGCTGGTGAGTGAGTTAACTTTTCCGCATATTTGCATAATGTCATATCTTGCTCTAAAAGCGGAGCATTTTTCCAATCTCGTGCAACGGCATGTACAAATTCGTCAGCTTCTTGTTCATTCATTATTTTTCCAACCTCAACACGGAGGTCATGTGCATGAGATTGTGTTCAGTAATAACAATGATTTTCAAAAGAAACAACCGTGGCTAACATCTCACGTTGCACACGCGAAAGTGGTGATTCACCCATCATTATCGTTGCATAAAATGCAATACTATCTCGCATAGCACGCGGGTTGAGCGACATAATATGCACAATGTGCCAAACCCTGCCAGCGCGTTTTAATGCAGCATCAAATTGTGCTTTCAATAAGCCAGTTGCTTCTTGAATGGAAATTTGCTTAATCCACGGCATGTTATTTTTTCTTTGGCAGAAAATCAAATGGCGGGCGTTGATTCAATTTAATTAAATTTGCACTGGCTTCACCAACATGTAAAGCAGTCAGAGAACCTGTGTCACAACTTAATCTTTGAAAATGGTCAAGCGGCATTCCCAAAAAATGTGCCACTGCTAATTTTATTGGGTCAGCATGAAACACAACGGCAATCACATCTTGCGGTTTGTTATGTTTTTGAACAACACGTTCCAACACATTTACAATTCGATTCTGACATTCAGGAAACGATTCGCCTTCAGGAAAACGAAAACGCGATGGCGCATTTTGCACAATTTTCCATGCTTTCGTCAAACGCAAAATTTTCCACGAACGCCCTTGCCATTTTCCAATCAACGTATCCATCAAATCAGGTTCTTGATTGATTTTTAATTTTTGCGATTGTGCAATTGGATTTGCAGTTTCCATCGCCCGTTCTAATGGACTTGAATAAAGCGCTTTGATAGGTACATCTTTCAACGCCTCTCCCAACGCCTCAGCCTGCTTTTGCCCGCGTTCATTTAAGTGCACGCCTGGAATTCTCCCCGCCATCTTCCCAGTCTTGACGTAATCATTTTCACCGTGACGAATTAATAGTAGTAAGGTCATTTTGATTTTCCTAAATAATTTTTTGTACAAGATAAAATCTATCAATCATTTTTAGATTTCCACCACCATTTTCCTTTTTGCATTGTGCTCATAATGTCACTTCGATTAATACCTATTGTCCACATTAATATAAAGAAGATATCGAGCAAATTGAAGGCAATTGGATCTGGAAATCTGATTAATTGTAAAAATGTAAAAACTATTAAACTCAGTACTATTAGGTGAACCGTATTTCCACGAGTCCATCCAAGAAAAATCATAATTTTTTCAAAAGTTACAGCTAAAATTGTTGCTATTAACCCAGTAAATATATAAGGCAGTAAAAACAAAAATAGTTTCATATTCTAAAATGAATTAGTTACTTAAAATTTATTTTATCTTTCTCTTCATTTCTATAATCTGCTCTTCACTCATATCAGGAATATGTTTTACTTCTGTAATACCTAATGCTTTTCTTTGAGCTTCGCGCCACATTTCTAAGCGAGCACTCACTTGAGATTCATAACCTTCTTGTGACGGCGTATAAAAATATGTGCCTAATAATCTTTTCGGCAAATATTGTTGTGGTGCAAAGTGACCTTCAAACTCATGTGGATACACATAATCTTTTCCTTGACCAGTCGCCGCGGCATCTCGATTGCCATCTTGTAAATGTCTAGGTACAGAAACTTGCCCCTCTTCTTCGATTTTTTGCATAGCTTTGAAATATGCGCCCGCTGTATTGGATTTTGGCGCCGTAGCCAAATACAAAGTCGCTTCAACGATGGGATAAATCCCTTCGGGTAAACCAATAAACTCATATGCTTGCATAGCAGATGAAGCAACGACTAAGCCCATTGGGTCTGCTAAGCCAATATCTTCACCAGCCAAAATAATTAATCTACGAATAATAAATTTTGGGTCTTCACCTGCATAAATCATTTTTGCAAGCCAGTATAAAGCTGCATCAGGGTCAGAGCCGCGCACTGATTTGATAAATGCAGAAATCGTATCGTAATGCGCGTCGCCATCTTTGTCATATAAAACAGCGCGGCGTTGAATTGATTCTTGTGCGACATCTAAGGTAATGTGAATCACGCCATCTTGATTCGGTTGAGTCGACTCGACTGCTAGCTCAAGTGCATTGAGCGCGTTTCTTGCATCCCCTGATGAAACTGTTACAAAATGGGAGCGTGCTTCCACGTCAAGAATGATGCGTTTATTTCCATAGCCACGTTCTTTATCCGCTAAGGCTCTATCAAGCAACAGACCAGTCTCATCTTGATTTAAATTTCTTAATTGAAACACACGCGAGCGAGAAATGAGCGCTTTGATAACTTCAAAATATGGATTTTCAGTTGTTGCGCCAATTAAAGTAAACGTGCCATTTTCAACATGCGGAAGCAATGCATCTTGTTGAGCTTTGTTCCAACGATGCACTTCATCTACAAATAAAATTGTTCTTTCATTATGTAATCTTCTTCGTTCAAGTGCTTCATCAATCACAACGCGCAAATCCGCTTTGCCCGCCAAAATTGCAGAGATAGTAACGAAATGACTCTTTGTGGTATTCGCGATGACTTGTGCCAAAGTAGTTTTGCCAGTGCCGGGTGGTCCCCACAAAATAATAGATGAAAAAAGACGATCCGCTTCAATCGCGCGCCTCAACAGTTTTCCTTCACCGATGATATGTTCTTGCCCGATATATTCTTCCAACGTGCGCGGACGCATGCGCGCCGCAAGCGGCGCTTCACTTTTCATTCGTTCTTGCATGGCATGGTCGAATAAATCGGACATATAAAAATTATAACGTTAGAAAGAATTTATTGCGTTATTAAGGTCATCATACACTTCAATATACGTTTCAAACCCGCCGAGTTCAAAAACTTCTTTGACCTTTGTTGTTAAGTTAGCTACTTTAATATAAGGTGATTTATATGCACCTGCACTCATCTTTTTGCGTAATTCTTCATCATTTGCATCTTGATGAATTTCGCGAAGTTTGTTGAATAAGCCGTGAATGACTCTTAAGCCAGCACTGCTCATATAGTCTACGCCGTGTAAATCTAAGATGACATATTTTGCACCATCAGAAATGATTTTTTCGGTTTGGGTTTGGAATTCCTCATAGTTTGATGCGTCAATGTCACCTTTGGCGTGGATGATAGTGACTGGAACTTTTGCATTTTGAACGGTTGAATTAATTTCAAGCATGGTTTATTTCCTTATGCGTTTGGAATTTCTGGTGGTGTATTTTGATGTGAAATGTTGACGATGTAAATGCCTAGAAGGGCAATGGCTCCACCGAGCCATTGCGTGAGAGTTGGAATTTCACCAAGCAAAGGAATGGCGAGGATGGCTGTCAGTATCGGTTGACCGACCAAAGTGGGCGACACGATAGAAGCGGGTAGATGTCCTAAAGCGTAAGAGATGGCGAGGTATCCAATCATTTGTGAGATGATAGCCGTTGCAAAAAATATCAACCACGTTTGTGATGAATAGCCTGTGAGTGGATTCTTTAGCAAGATGTTGATGATTAAGATAAAAAATGTGGCACTCACACCGACAAACCAAGTATAACGAAACGGGTCTAAGTATTTTCGTCCGCGTTGGGTGATGAGTTGATAGAGTGCATAAAAAATTGCGGCAGTACTGGCGAGCGCATCACCGATGTTGATGCTCAAATCTTCTGCAAAGTTTGCCCCGACAACCAAAGTTGCACCTGCTAATGATAATAATAAACCAATCCAAAATGTGCCGCGTAATTTTTCACGAAAAAAAATGAGTGCAATCAATGCCACCCAAAGGGGTGAAGTATTTCCTAACAAAGTTGCTTTTGCGGCAGTGGTGTATTGAACCGATGTGTTCCAAGTGGCAAAGTCTAAGGCGGTGAATAAACCTGCCAACAGTGGAAACCAAACCCACTTCATTTGAAGTGGGGGTAATGTCCTTTGGCGTTGAATAAAAAATGGTAAAAACAAAATGGTGGCAATTGAGACTCTATAAAATCCAGTGATAGGACCGGGCGCATCTGCCCAGCGTACGAACATAGCAGAAAGACTCAATGCGGTAATTCCAACAGCAAGTGCAATATAGGGAAAGAATTTTTTTTGTGGCATGAGGCAGAATTGTACCTCATGTTAAAAATATGATTTACATCATCAGCTTCATATTCATTAAGTCGAGGGTAGGTAAAAGTTCACCTAGTGTGCGTATGCTGAAATCAGGTTTGAAGCGGTGCATGTCATCCACTGTAAATGTTGCCCGTCGCGTAAGCCAAATTGCTTTCATCTCTAATTTTTTAGCACCGTAAATATCTGCCACCAAACTGTCACCAATCATCACGCATTCATTCGGTGTGATATTCCATTGGGCGAGGGCAATTTCAAATGCGCGTACATGCGGTTTACGATAAAAACAAGCGGCAGAGGTTAATACAAAATCAAAATATTCACGAATGCCAAAATTTTGTACCAATTGCTGAACATCTTTATCATCGCCTGCGTTTGAAAAAATACCCAAATGATATTGACGTGACTTTAACGAACGCAATGTTTCGATGGTATCTTTTTCTAATTGCCAATTGGTTTGAGTGACGGCATACATCGCATCTAACCCTGACCTGATAACTGATTCAGCAACCTCAGCATACTCTAACTCTTTTAGCAATTCGCGCAAGACGAAGTGATATGTGGTTTCGTGAAAATCTTTTTCGCGTTGACTATAGTATTCATTTAATCGCGCCCGAAATTTTTTAGCATCCAGTTGAATATCATATTCACTTAGTTTATTAACTAAGGCTTCATCGGCACGTACAAAAATTTCGGCTGAGTCGTCAATAGCGTGCATGAGCGTTCCGCCTAAATCGAAAAGGATGTGTTTAATCGAAGAAGCCATCAGGCTTATTTATATCTCTGATGGCTTCTTTTCGTAAAGGGGAATTAAGTGGGATTTTAATTATCGCACTGAAAATGTAATGCTACTTAAGAATTTGTTATCGGCATATAGTTCTACAACATATTCGCCAGACGCAAGGATGAATACATTGGTGTAGCCGTACCCGAATGTTTGATACCACGTATCACCTGCGCTTATATCTTGATTCAGCACTTTACGCAGAGATTGGTCTTCGCGTCCGTTGATGTAGACTTTCCAAATTACTTGTTGAGGTACTGCACCTGAATAGGTAAACTCGATGTCGAATGTATCTTCGCCGTATGGAATCACCGCATTGCGGGCTGGTTCAAAACCAGAGATTAAGTTTTCTTCGTTTCGCCCTGTGATACTACCAACTCTGAAAGAATCAATTTGAGTCGCAGAATTTGGCGCAGGTAATTGACCTGTATATTCCAATGCCACAATCGCTTCTTTGATTCTTTTCATTTGCTCCAAAGCAAACTCACGAATAGCGGCATGGTCACCTGCGATTAAGTCTTTCTGTGGGGCTTGAGTCCATGGCTTCTGATTACTTTCTAGTGTGTCAATTAAACTTTGTAAATCTTGTGCGCCATAATCCATATATAGCCATAATGAAGCAGAGGGTTCAGCATTTCTTTGGCGAGCTTCATTTACCTGAAATTGCGCTTCTTGCAGAAGCAAATCATATTGAGCTTGTGCATTCGCAAAATCTCCCATCACAAGATAACTAATTGCCTGATTGGAGCGCACACCAATCACTTCAGGGCGTTTGCTTAAGACAACTTCATTAACTTCAATTGCTTTTGGATATTGTCCATTTAGATAATATGTCCAACCGAGATTCCAGTTAACGCTGACATCCTCATCCAGCCCCCAGAAGCGCGCATCTTCCATATCGGCGATAGCCGTGTTTAAATCTCCTAATGAATAATAAGCATTGCCACGCTCGTAATAGGCTTTGGCATAATATGTATTTTCTTGCAGAGCAATATTAAACTTTTCGATAGCTTCTTCATATCTACCTTGATAGGACAAACCAACACCTTCTGCATAGGCATTGATGGCGTTTTGATTGACTTCGGAACGACCGATTAATTCAATCAAAGACCAACTCAGCCAAATTGCACAAAAGCCGACAATACCAGAACCAACGGCTACAAATAACCAACGTACTCTCCCTTTTAATGCTAAAGAAAGACCATACAAAGAGAGTGAGACTGTTAACAATGTTATTTGTACGATTAAAGATTCAGAGGTGTCATCCATTTCATTGCCCAATTCAGATTCTGCTAGATATGTTTCTGAAAGGCGGGTGGATTCTACAAGGTAAGAATCAGCCTCAAATTTAGATAAATCTGGAAAGTTAAAGGAAGAAGCGTCAAAATATTGAGGACCAAGTAATTTGCTCAAGGGCAAAATCTGCTCTTGAAGGGCTTCATATCTAGCCACAGCGGCAGTATCACCATTTTGTTCGGCGGCAGTGATTTGTAAACTTAACTCATACCATGTTTGAAAAGCGCCTTGCCATTCATAACTATATTGAAGCACGCCATTCACTTCACGTTTGGTGGCTTCAATTGCAAATTGCTGAGCACGCCGCCGCGCTTGGTCTGAAAGGTTAGAAGCATAGTTTTGAAAGTAAGCAGTAATTGCAACCCAAATTGCAACAGAGGCGATTAACACTGTAACGATGTTGTCAAATCTTTGGTCAGCATTGTGGTCGGTACTCATAGCATAAACCTCCCGATTAAGATTCCCGCAATGCCTGCGAGGGCAAATAAAATTCCTAAACCTGCCCAAAGATATTTAATTTTCTTTTCAGTGATTTGGGCAACTGTCAAAAACCAAAATGCAACCGCAAACGTAATCATATTGGCAGTTAAAAATGATGAGCGATTTCTTTCTGCATCTGATTGCACAAAATAAGGCGTCGCATTTAAATCTTGCGTTTGAGCATCATGCGCCCATTCTTCTTGTAATTCACGTTCTAAATCATATTGACCATCGGCATTGATATACCTTGCAATAAAAAAACTAGTCAAACCAGAAGCAACACCCCAGGCTTCATCTTGCAAAGCTCTATTTCGTAAAGCAGTTTGCTCATCGGCATTGGGGTCGTATAAAAGATATCCAAGTTCATCAT
This sequence comes from Anaerolineales bacterium UBA2317, assembly GCA_002345215.1. GTDB lineage: Bacteria > Chloroflexota > Anaerolineae > Anaerolineales > Villigracilaceae > Villigracilis. The sequence goes on along the minus strand of DDVH01000015.1, from coordinate 104,655 downwards.
AGCGTTTATACGTTGTAAAAGCCCGATAATGTTCATACGCTTTAATCGTATTGATAATATCTGCTTTTTGCGCGCGAATAGATGCATCTAACCCAGAAAAATCCATATCACCAGCAGTAGAGACTGCTACCGATGCTAAACATGCTGTGGTTGCACCTAATACCGTAACCACTGCAACCAACACAGCCACAAATGATTTAAATTTATCTTCTTTCATAAACTTTCTCCTTTGGTGGAAGGAAAATCAACCAGCACTCTTTAAGTATATTCCTGTCGGGTCTAATTCATTTCTTAAAATTTTCAATTCTTTCTTTGTGACAGGCTCCGTCGTTTTGATTTGATTCGCAGTCTTCAGATTCCAACCAGTATTCAACTTCGCTTCTTCCTCGGTTTTACCTGGATGAAGCGCGCTGAGAATCATTTCGCCTGAATCATCTGGTTCCATTATGCCAATGTCTGTAACCACAGCCAACATCCCGCCACCGCGCAAACCTCTCGCCTCGCGTGAGCCTTTTCCATGAATGAATCCAGCCGAAGTCATAAACTCAACTTTTTCAGGGAAACGTCGTTTTTGATGCGGCGTCATAATATAACAACGATTTGCCCATGCCGCAATTTCTTGTGAGCCACCTGAACCCGGCAAACGCACTTTTGGATTCATATAACTACCAATCGTTGTAGCATTGATATTTCCATATTTATCAATTTGTGCGCCACCCATAAAGCCAACATCTACATTGCCTCGTTGCAAGTAGTTTGAAAAAATATCGTACATACTCACAACCGATAATGAACCACTGACCAAAGTCGGGTCGCCGATAGAGAGGGGAAGACGTTCTGGTTCAGCACCAATGACACCTGCTTCATAAATCATCACCAAGTTTGGAGCATGAGTTCTCTTTGCTAAATTACATGCCAAGTTTGGCTGACCCACGCCAACAAAAACCACATCGCCATCTTTTAGCAAACGTGCCGCATTCACAATCATCAACTCAGCAGATGAATATTTTATTTCGGGCATAATTCTCCTGTTCATGTCATTCTGAGCCGCGCTCTTGCTCTTTGCGGCGAAGAATCTCTACGATTATCTTTGAGACCCTTCGCTTGCCCCTTCACTTCGTTCAGGGCTTCGGCTCAGGGTGACACCAATAAATTTATTTATTCTCTCAAACACTTCTTGCGGATATTCCAACGGAAAAATATGTGTCGCTTTTTCTAATACTTCAATTTGAATCTTCGGGTTTTTCTTTTTAATCAACTTTTCTGTGTTTTCCAAAAATGTATCTGATTCACTTCCGCGAATAATTAACGTTGGAACTTCAAGCTTATGTAAATTATTCCAAATATCAAAATCTTGTAAACCTGTTAAGTAGATATGACTTTCCCATTCAGGGTTGAAGACCAATTCGTAAGTGCCATCAGGTTTTTGTTCTGTGATTCCTTCTATATAAATTTTCAAACTCTCATCAGTCATGTATTTGAAAACTTCTCTTGTGCGATAGCCGCGAAAAACAGTTTCAAGGTCGTCAAATGATTTTCTGCGTTTTAATGCACCTGCTACTCTTGGATGAAGTCTTTTTCCTAAACCGATTGAGTAAATAATTTTCCACATCAAGATAAAAGATGGCACAAAAATTACAGGGTCAAGTAAAACTAAGGCGCGGAATTTTTTTGGGTCTTGCAATGCCGCTCGCAAGGTGACAGTCGCTCCAATGGAATGACCAATTCCGATGGCTGAATCAGGTGTCACCGTAGGAAGGAAGCGAAGCAAGTCATCAGAAAAAATCTTCCAGTTTTTTACATCTTCTATATTTGCATCATCCCAAAGCGGACGAAGCTTCATTCCGAAGAGATGATATTCCTTATATAAAAGTTCAAATAATTTTTTATACACCTCTGGCGGATAGCCATTGGCGTGAAGAAAATGCAAAGGCTCACCATCACCTTTGAAATCAAAATATGGAATATTCACTTAATAACTTCCGTAATTTATTTTGTCACTATATTTGGCTTTGACCTTTAATCGCTTATGCGTTTTCGCGCCAAGTTTTTTCCAATACGCATTTCTATCTTTGACCCCGTATACCCATTCATCCAAATATTTTTTTGTAAGTTCAGGCGACTCACTGATTTTGTCCCATGCTAAATAAAATTCATTATCGCGATCGTAATACCCTTGCGAATACGATGGGTGACTTGCAAACGGAACATGACAAACAGCACTGACGATAATGCTTGGAATCATCGTGCGATTCGGGTCTGACCTGATGACTGATTCATCCACAATTTCTTCGGCAGTGACGATAACTTTTTTAGCGGCAAAGGCGGCTTCTTTTTGCTCACCGATAATGCCCCATAAATGCGAGTTACCATTTTTATCTGCGCGTTGGACATGCACAATGGCAACATTTGGATTCAATGCAGGCACAACCACAACATCTTTACCACCATAAGGGTCTTCAATTCTTTTGATTAATGGATTCGCAATTTCTAAATCTTCTGCGCCAGTTTGATTCATAGGCAAAAATGGCAAACCACTTGCACCTGCTTGTAGACGAGTAATCATACCGAAGTGAGAATATTCTTCCCATTCCAATTGACCTTGCTCAATCGCCTTGCGCACAATTCTCAAAGAGCCAACGCCTGGATTGCCCATATAAGAAAATATAACTTTCTTTGCACAACCAGCCGCTACCATTTGATCATAGATTAAATCTGGTGTGGCGCGTGCCAATGTGAGATTCTTTTTGCCTTGCCGAATCATCTCATGCCCAGCCGCAAATGGAATCAAATGGGTAAAGCCAGCGGCGTAGACAACATCACCATCACTGACAAATTCTGAAATTGCTTTTTTTAACGAAATAAGTTTAGACATAAAATAAAATTTCTATTCTCCTTCTTCCTCATCTTCTTTCATTGGTTTTCCTGCAGGTTTCGCATTTTTATTTCCGCCTTTGCGGAAACGTTTTAGCAAAGAAAATCTACTCGCTGGAGGTGGCTTGGCTTTGTTTCGGCGCAAGTACCAACCTCCACCAATTAATAATAAAGCCACAAACAAATAATCAAAGTCAGGTTGCTCGGCAATATCAGAAAGCACAAACAGAATGAATGTGCCAAGTCCCATGATTAAGAAAAACGTCCCAACACGTACGCTAAAGGGGTCTTCATTTTCCATGATTTGTTTTCCTCATCTGCAATTTTACCGCACAGAAAACGCTGACTATTAATAGTCAGCGTTTTTCATTCACTTATGGTCTATCGTTGGATGTCTTATTTCTTCTTTTTCTTGACGACTTTCTTCGCCGCTTTCTTCTTGACAACTGCTTTCTTCGTGGACGCTTTTGCCTTCACCGGAGCATGCTTGACGGAGGTTTGAATCTGTTCATGCATATACAGTTGAACGTAATAATATCCACCACCATTTTTGCCGCTTGCGCCAGAACCTTTCCAGCCACCGAAAGGTTGATAGCCAGGCCAAGCACCTGTGGTTGCACCTTGTGGGCGATTCGCATACGTCACGCCTGCTTGGATGTTGTCAAAGAACCATTCAGTTTCTTTTTGGCTTCCATAGAAGCCAGCAGTTAATCCGTAATTCACATCGTTTGCAATTTTCATGGCTTCATCTAAATTGCTGACTTTACCAATCATACTAATCGGCAAGAACATTTCATGTTTCCATAAGCGATGACTGTAAGGTAAGTTGGTAACAAAAGTGGGTTCACAGTAAAAACCTTTGTTATACATGCCGCCAGATTTGACGTTTCCACCAGTCAAGAAAGTTGCACCTGCTTGATTGATTTCTTCTGTATAACCCTTGAATTCATTATAAGCACCTTGGTTAATCACTGGACCTAAATAAGTAGCTCGTTCTGTTGGGTCACCGATTACAAGCGCATCTACTTTTTCTTTTAACTTAGCAACCAATTCATCGTAGACTGCTTCTTCAACCAACACACGAGAAGCCGCTGAACATTTTTGTCCTTGCAAACCAAAAGCCGAACGATAAATCCCTGTTGCAGCATCTTCAAGATTTGCATTCTTTGAAACAATAGCTGGATTCTTTCCACCAAGTTCTAAAATGACTGGGCGAATGTAATTGCGATTTGCAAAATCACGATACAGTTTCATACCCACATCAAATGAGCCAGTGAAAGTAGCACCATCAATTTCGGGGCTATCTACTAAGGCTTGACCCAATGTAGAACCAGGTCCAGTTACAAAATTGACCACGCCATTTGGAAAGCCCGCATCACGCAAACATTCAACAAACAAACGCACAATCCAAGCGGTATCAGAAGCAGGTTTAATCACAACAGTATTTCCTGCTACTAGTGCCGCGCCAGTTGGTCCACCAGTTAATGCAAAGGGAAAATTGAACGGAGAAATAATCAACCACACGCCATACGGACGTAATACCGAAACATTGGTAGAGTCATAACCAACCAATGGGTCTTTCAGCATTGGTTTTACAAAACCATTATTTTCTTCCATCATTTGAGCGGGGAAATACATCAAGTCTGCGGTTTCTTGCACATCCCCCAAAGCTTCCATACGATTCTTGCCAACTTCTAAAGACATTGCCGCGCCGAGTTCAAAAATTCTTTTTTCAATCAAAGCGCTGGCTTTACGAATCAATTGCACACGCTTTTGCCACGGAGTTCGACTCCATGATGGAAATGCTTTACGAGCCGCATCAATTGCCATTTTTGCGTGTGAAGCGTTGCCTTTTTGCATCACAGCCAACACCCAATCCGTGTTCACAGGCGAGCGGTCTTCAAATTTTTCATCAGCAAATACATCTTTGCCGTCAATAAACATTGCATGTTCTTTGCCCATATTTTGTTTTAAGTTCACAATTGCTTTTTCAAAGCCAGTGTGCAAAACTTCGGGCGGGTTGAACATTGTTGAGTAAGTCAGTTTGAAATCTGCCATAGGAAAATCTCCTTATAGTAATTTTGGGATATAAAAACAAGTATAGCGTAGGATGTGTGCCTCGTCAAAGCAGGTTAGAATTTTGTGAGATTCTGTAAGATGATGAATTGAAAAGGTATCATTAACTGCATAGATAGGAGAATTGATGAAATCCCGCTTCTTTTTTTTAACGGTCAGCTTGATAACTGTTTTACTAGCAGTTTCCTGCGCCCCAACCACTCCCGCGGAGACAGTCGTTTTGCCAGCAACATCCGCACCCGTAGAGTCTGCTCCCGCGACTGAAGCAGTTGTCCCGACGAGCGAGGCGAATTCTGTCGAGTTGACGGAAGCTCCAGTTGTCCAAGCAGTCGCCACATCCCGCGGATCAGATTTACATGCCACAGATCCTTCAACAGTTTCATTGGCGTCGGGTCAATTTCAGTTTGTTGAATTTTTTCGTTATACCTGAAGTGTCTGCCGCGCCATGGCGCCTATGGTTCATAGGCTCGAAGCAGAATATTACGGAAGAATTTTATTTACTTATTTAGATGCAGATGACCCGCGCACGCAAGTTTTCCAAAGCGAGTTAGGGTTTTTCTATCAACCTGAAATTTATTTCTTAGATGGCAATGGGGCAGTGATTCAAAAATTGATTGGACCTGTTGCGGAAGAGACTTTAAGAAATTTGTTTGATACAAATTTACAATAAATAAAATGACCTGCTGAGAAGCAGGTCATTTTATTTACGGATAAACGACATTGCTAATGATGTTAATGAATATTTCAAAAATGACTAAAAAGAATGGTGAAAGAATAGTAATAATCAAGCGATAAAAAACAGTGCCTTCAAAGGGCCAATCAGGCGAACGGTGAATCAGTTCAACCGCTTGTTTAATAGAAATCATACTTTCAGTTTGTTTCAGATATATACCTGATAAATCTTTGTTTGGGTCTTGAGCAAGTGTGGTGTATAACTTTTCGGCTTCTTCTTGATAATCTTTGTGAAGTTTATCAAGCATATTTGTTTTGATAGTGACCATACGACGATGGACTTGCCATAAGGGTAGAAAAAATGTAATTGGAACTAAGATGAAATACATAACGACATAAAATATATATTCAGGGATGGGAACTTCAATCACTACAGGTTGCAACCCTAAATTTAATCCGATAATTGCGGCAATGCCGATGATTTCTAAAGAGAATCTTTTTACAGAGCTAAAGACTTCAATTTTGTCAGTATCGAGCGTGAGTGGAAATTGAGTATATTGAAATAATTCAGTCAATGCCATTGAAGTCGCGATATGGCGGGTGACAATAATGCCAATCATACTCATTGCAAGAAAACGTACACCAAATACGAGTAGCATCTGTCCCCAATTGGCGCTTTCCCATGTGGTGCCAAAATTGTTGACCGCATTTAACACGCCAAACCCGGCACTGATTAATCCAATCGAAATGCCGATGATCCACCAGACAGGTTTTGCATGCCAGATTTTTAATTTTTCATACGGAATAGACTCAAGGTTTTCTTCTTTGAAAAAGCGCGTTACGCTTTGGTAAATTCGTAAAATACTTTTGGGTTGATAATTATAAAAATAGCCTGCTACTGGAAACACCAAAACAATATTGATGATAGTGATTAGGTCTGTAGCGGGGGTGATGTTTAAAAAGTTTGGAATTAAGTATCCATAGAGAAAACCCGCCAGCATAAAAAACAAAGCCATGCTGTAGTACTTAAACTTAAAAACGTCAAAGAAAAGTTTTGCGAGCGGATCTGAGCCACGAATATGTTTTTCGTTGAGTTGCATATTAGTCATAGGTTATAAAATAAAGACCGTAGACCATAAACGGTCTACGGTCTTTCGTCTTTAGTCTATTCAGATTTGTAACTTCTTGCGTCTGCAATCGCTTTTTGGACATTGACGAACGGAAGCATAATCAAGCCTGCGATGAAGAAGAAAATTAGCGAGAGAATCGCGATGCGCAAATCGCCGAAGATTTGATTTGCCAAACCGAAGATTAATGGTCCAATCCATGAAGTGCCGCGTTCGCTGATTTCATAGAAAGAGAAAAATTCTGCTTCTTTGCCATTTGGAATCATCTGCGCAAACAAACTGCGGCTGATGGCTTGTGACCCGCCCAAGACAATTGCAATGAATATGCCGAGGATGAAGAACTCTGTCACACGTCCTTCGCCTTTCATACCGCCATATGCATAAATGACCACGCCTGCCCAAATCACCAAGCTGACGATAATCGATTGCTTTGAACCAATCCAACCTGCCAGTCTGCCCCAGAACAATGCGCCGAAGAAGGCTACAAACTGAATCATCAAAATGACTGCCGTAAGCGTAGTTTGTTCAACCTCTAAACCACCTTGTATAATCGGTGCGGCGGCAAAGATAGCGGCAACACCAATCACAGTTTGAATGCCGTCGTTATAAAGAAAATATGCCAATAAGAATTTTAAAGTTTCAGGAAAACTTTTAACTTCACTGAGCGTTTTTCGTAATTGCTTAAACCCGATGGTTGCGTAATTTTCACCGGCGGGCAAAGTCCGTGCGGCGCGGCCGGTGCGTAACCTAGACCAAGTGAGAAATGCAAACCCAAACCACCAAATCCCCGCCGAAGCGAGGTTTATTCTTACGGCTAGTGCAGTTGGCACGCCGAGGTCTTCGCTGAAAATAAAGAAAGCCAAGTTGAGCGCAAGTAAAATGCCTCCGCCTAGATAACCCATTGCCCACCCGTAGGAAGAGACGCGATCTCTTTCATCTTCACTGGCAATGTCCGGCAGATAGGCGTTGTAAAAAACAATCGCCGCACCAAATGCTAAGTTTGCTACGATAAATAAAACGCCGCCTAACCACCATAAATCTCCGGCAACCAAAAACATCAAAATCGTCGCAATGGCGCCAATCGTTGCGAATAAACGCATCATCGTTTTTCGTAAATTGGAATAATCTGCAATCGCGCCTAAAATTGGTAAGAATAAAACTTGTAACCCCACAGAGAACGAAATGCAGTATGGTAAAAATGAATCAGGTGCTACGGGAATTCCTAAAAATGAAACGGTTTCTGTCCCTGCTACTTCTGCGGCGCTGCGTGCCAAGCCAGCTACATACGGACCTAAAAATACAGTGCCAATTGTGGTGCTAAATGCTGAATTTGCCCAATCGTACATTGCCCAACCAAAAATTTCTTTGCGGTCGTTTATAACTACTTCTGCACTTTCAGTTGCCATGACTCCTCCGTGAGGTAAAAAGGGATGTAAGCAAGAACACATGCCAGTATACGGAGTTTCGCCTTTGATGTAAAGCGATTGCTTGTAAAAGATTGATTAAATTCCCCGCTTCGTTCTTGACCTTCAACCTGCTACACGCTACAATGTTTTTTCTTAACCTAAAATAGGAGATTGCTTCGGGCAAAGAGCAAATGCGCCCTCGCAAAGACATAACATAACATTATGTTTGAAACACTCACTGGACGATTAACTCAAGTATTCGATCAATTACGTCGCCGCGGAAAACTCTCCGAAGCGGATGTAGATGCGGCTATGAAAGAAGTGCGTTTGGCTTTACTCGAAGCCGACGTGCATTTTAGCGTTGTCAAAACGTTTATTGCTAAAGTGCGTGAGCGTGCTGTTGGGGCAGAAGTATCAAAAGCGTTGAATCCCGGTCAACAAGTGATCAAGATTGTTAATGAAGAGTTGATTGCCACATTGGGCGAACCGGCGCCATTAAATTTAACTGGACCGAAACCACGCGTGATTATGATGGTCGGGTTGCAAGGCGCGGGGAAGACAACTGCCTCAGGTAAGCTGGCACGTTTACTTAAGTCTAGAGGCGAGAGAGTCTTGTTGGTCGCCGGGGATCCATATCGCCCGGCGGCTGTAAAGCAATTGCAACAACTCGGCGAAAGAGTAGATGTTGAAGTGGAAGCAGATACAACGCTCACGCCGCCACAACTTGCCAAACGTGCAATAGACAAAGCTGAAAAAGGTGGATTCAGCTTGGTGATTGTAGATACAGCTGGACGGTCACAGCTTGATGCGGATTTGATGGACGAATTACGCGCCATTTCTGTGGCTGTAAATCCAGTGGATGTTTTGCTTGTGATTGATTCTATGATTGGTCAAGAAGCATTGAACATCGCACAAGGATTCAAAGAGGCGATTAATTTGACAGGTCTCCTCCTCACAAAAATGGATGGTGACTCGCGCGGCGGTGCGGCAATCTCCATTCGTTCGGTGACCGGTATTCCGATTAAATTTATCGGTACCGGTGAAAAATTAGATGCTTTAGAAAGTTATGACCCATCCAGATTATCTTCAAGAATTTTGGGGATGGGTGACTTGATTGGTCTGATTGAAAAAGCCGAATCTGCTTATGACGCGCAGACGATGGAAAAGCAAGCGCAAAAGATGATGAAGGGGCAATTCTCTTTGGAAGATTGGCTTGACCAAATGAAGCAAATGAAAAAGATGGGACCACTTTCGCAAATTATGGATATGTTGCCTGGGCAAATGGGTCAAGCCGCCCGTAATATTGATCCGCAGGAAGTTGAAAAATCTTTCAAACATTCAGAGGCGATTATTAACTCAATGACTTTGAAAGAACGCCGTGACCCTGAATTATTAAACGCATCGCGTCGACGAAGAATCGCCGCTGGCTCTGGCATGGAAGTGCAAGATGTGAATAAATTAATTAAGCAATTCCGTGAAGCCCAAAAGATGATGAAGATGATTCAGAAAACAGGTGGTAAAGGGTTGGGGAGAATGTTTGGTTGAGATAGTTTAGTTGGCCTGACTGGTCTAAAAAGTCTTACTGGTCTTTCGCACAACGAAACCCCAAAATATCATCTCTACCGGGAAAAGCCCAATGCCTGTTGGCGACTCGAATGGCGCGCAAGACTGTATTCCATGCACCACTGCGAATCACTTTGATATTTCCACTTTCAGGACCTGTCGGGTTTTCATACCGTGAATTGGCATAATAATCTTCACTATACCAATCGGATGTCCACTCCCAAACATTGCCTGCCATATCCATCACACCATACGGGCTAGCACCCAATTCAAATGAACCTACATCTGTAAATTGATTAAATAGAAAATCATAATTTGCAGTTGGTTCACTTAATAATTCATTGCCCCACGGATACAAACGTCCATCTGTGCCACGCGCGGCTTTTTCCCACTCGGCTTCGGTCGGCAATCTTCTTCCAACCCATTCACAATAATCAACGGCTTGAGTCCATGCCAACCCTTGCACAGGCTGATTCGGTGCCTCAAAAAATTCTTCGCTCGGAAGAACTGGAAGCGTACAAGCACCCGCATCTAGACATTTGTTATACATCCCATTGGTGACTTCAGTCTTATCAATCCAATACGCATCTAAATAGACTTTATGCTGGGGCTTTTCATCCTCAGCCGCATCTTTATCCTCGTCAGAACTTCCCATAATAAATTCGCCTTCTGGAATATAAACGAGAGTCATGCCATCTTGTTCAGAGACCTGATTTGTTTCTGAGTCCGAAAGATTTGAGCAACTTGCTATGAGGCTGATTAAAAAAATTGAAAGGATTAGAAAACTTTTTTGCATTTATGTTTTATCCATTACTTGATACAAAGTGATTTGCATTCCATCAGGGTCTTGCAAGCGGACATTGTAATCTCCCCACGGAGTCATAACAGGTTCATGCACTAATATCGCGCCATGTTCAAGTAACCGCTTCATCGCGGACTCCAAATCTGGTACCTGCAACGCAAATCTGATTTGCCCGCTGATTCTTTTACCCGCTTCCATATCATCAATTAACTTGGCTTGATTTTCGTCAAATACTTCAAGTGTGGCATTGCCCATGTTTAACATCAATGCTTTGCCATCGCCATTGTTCCAAATCGCGGCAGGTTCGATACCTAAACCTTCGCAATAAAATTTTATTGATTTTTCATAATCTTTTACTGTAAGTGCAATCCGCATTTCGAGGATAGGTTGGGTTGAGATTGTCAAAATTAAATCCTTTTAATTTTGTTTCGCCGATAGATTGAAATTGCTAAAAACACAAAAGATACAAAAATCACAATACTCAACATTTGTAAATACTGAAAAGGAAATACTTTTATTGGTTCGAGGGTATTAAGATATTTTAAATCCTCTTCAGCATCAGATAGTTCTGCATTTCTTCCACAAATACTGCTGACTAAATAATTTCCAGGCTCTCCATAAGCATGATTTGCATAAACTAAATACTCTTTCCCTGTTAAGAAACTATACCCGCAATCTCCTCCGCCGTAACCTGTCGTCACTTGTATATAAGCAGTATCTACAAGTTTCCATGATTTGCTTACTGCAAAAGTTACATCATATCCCCAATATCTTTTCGTCTCAGGATCCATTTGCCCTCGATCAAGAAACAAAAGAATAATACTTTGTAAAAATGTGGTTTTTATTACTCTGCCAATAAAGACTGCATCATATTGTGAGAAAGCTTCTGATGGGGGACCAGGTACTACGCAAGAACAAGCATAGACTGAGGTTGGTCTGATAAATAGATTTAATAAAATTACTAAACATACTAAGAGGCGAAAAAGATTAATATTTTTCATATTAATTCTATTATACGCCTTCAAATCCCAATTCCCGAATCCCCAATTTTCTCTGGTACAATAGCCTCCGCGATTTCAGCCCGCACCCTCTCGTGCCCAGATATGGGTACTCTAAGTCTCTAGTGCCTGTCTGAAACGCAAACTATACAAAAGGAGCAAGTTTAAGATGGTTAGATTACGTTTACGTCGTATTGGTCTCAAGGGCCAACCCACGTACCGCATTGTGGCAGCAGAGAAAGAAGCCCCACGCGATGGTCGCTTTTTGGAAATTTTGGGTATTTACAATCCCCGCACAAACCCAGCGACAATTAAATTACAAGAAGACCGCATCTATGTGTGGATGAAGAATGGTGCTCAACCTTCCGAATCTGTGATGCAAATTTTCAAAGCCGCAGGCACGCTCGAACGCTTTGACCGATTCAAAAAAGGTGAAGCAGTTGAAACCTTAGTCAAAGAAGCGCAAGAAGCCGAAGTCAAACGCGGTGCACCACTCAGAACCACAAACAGTTAATCAACTTTTTTACGTACGCATCATGAATTATTTTCCTAATGCGTAATCCGTAATTCGTAAGTGAGGTAACTCAATGAAAGATTTAATTGAATACATCGCTAAATCACTGGTAGAACATCCCGAAGAAGTGAACGTCAAACAAAGCGGTGGAAATCGTGCCCGCATTGAATTGAGTGTTGCCAAAGATGATATGGGACGTGTGATTGGCAAAGGTGGCAAAGTTGCTAATGCAATTCGCACGTTGTTGCGAGTTGCCGCAGAACGCGAAGGCAAGCAAGCCACGTTGGATGTGACTGAACCGAAATGAGTGAAACCAAATCAGGCTCGCCAAAAGGCGAGTCTATTTATTTAGCAGTTGGATTTTTACGCCGTCCGCATGGGGTGATGGGCGAGATCTTAATGGATTTGCATACAGATTTCCCCGAACGCTTTAAACCTGGACGCAAAGTGTATCTTGGACCTCAACATGAAGCCGCCACGTTAGGCAGTGTTCGAACGCATGCTGATAATTTGCTTGTCAAAATTCGTGGTTGTGACACTCCTGAATCAGTTGGTAAATATCGCAATACATGGGTATATGTAAAATCTAGCGAAGTTCCGCCCTTGCCACAAGGTCAAGTATATAAATATGAATTGATTGGTTTACAAGTGGTAGATGATGCGGGGAATCCGCTTGGTGAATTAAAAGAAATTTTAGAAACTGGCGCGAATGATGTCTATATTGTCCGCGATGATAAAAAGGAAATTTTGTTGCCTGCCATTCCTGATGTGATTTTGAAAATAGATATGGAATCAAAAGTAATGACAGTGCATTTGATGGATGGGTTGATTTAATGTGTGGTCTCGATACGGCGGCGATGGTTGAGTGTGCGAAGCATGTATCGAGACCCGCCGCCTACTCGACCACCGTATCATATATAATCCTATTTTATGGATGACAAAAAATATTGGATTGGCTTTAACTTAATCAAAGGCATTGGCGCAGTGCGCATGCAGAATCTCGTCGCGTATTTTGGTGATTTAGAATCCGCGTGGAATGCAGATGCGAATGAACTTGCTGAATCAGGTTTGGGAGCAAAGTTAGTAGAAAAAGTCGTCGGCGCAAGAAAAGATATAAACTTGAATCAGGTATGGGCGAAGATTGAAGCGCAGGGAATCAAAATCGTCACATGGGCGGATGAAGAATATCCAAATCGTTTAAGAGAAATTGACCAACCTCCACCTATTTTATATATTCGCGGTGAATATTTACAAGATGATTTGTTTGCGGTTGCAATTGTGGGCACGCGAAAAGTCACCGCCTATGGCAGGCAAGTGACGGAAGAAATCGCTTCTTTCTTAGCCTCAAATGGGATTACTGTTATCAGCGGGCTGGCGCGTGGTGTGGATGCAATTGCGCATCAAACTGCATTGAGAGTTGGTGGGCGAACAATTGCAATCTTAGGCAGTGGTGTAGATAAAATTTATCCGCCTGAACATCGTGGTTTAGCCGAACAAATGATGGAGCGTGGTGCCATCATCAGTGATTATGCAGTGGGCACTCCGCCTGATGCATCGAATTTTCCACCACGCAATAGAATCATTTCGGGTTTATCGTTAGCAGTAGTTGTGATTGAAGCCGCTGAAACAAGCGGGGCGTTAATCACTGCTGAGTTTGCGGCAGAACAAGGACGAGAAGTTTTTGCGGTGCCGGGTAGTATTTTGGCTCCGCAAAGCAAAGGCACAAATCGTTTAATTCAAAAAGGCGCATTGCCTTTATTATCTCCAGATGATTTAATGCAAGCATTAGATTTAACTCGTGTGGGTGAACATAAATCTGCTAGAAAAATTTTGCCCACAGATGAAATAGAAGCAAAAGTGTTAAGTGTTTTATCAAGTGAGCCTTTGCATGTAGATGAAATTCGTAATCAGGCAGGTTTGCCAATTGAGAAAATTTCTGCTACGCTTGCACTCATGGAATTAAAAGGTATGGTTCGGCAGGTTGGTGGTATGAATTATGTCAGTGTGCGTGAAGACCAAGCAGAATATAAGGTGAATAAATAAATGTCAAATCATCATTATGCAGTCATCATGGCGGGCGGAGGTGGTACACGTCTATGGCCCGTTTCCAGAAAAGAAAGCCCGAAGCAATTGCTTCCATTATTAGGTCAAGAGACTTTGTTTCAAAGCACAGTTAAACGTTTGGAAAATTTATTTCCGCCTGAAAGAATTTTGGTGGTGACAATTGAAGAACAAGCCAAAGAAATGAAGTTGCAAGCGCCAGAGATTCCTGAAGAAAATTATTTAATTGAACCTGCTCCGCGGGGGACTGCCTCTGTGGTTGGTTTGGCGGCGATGGTATTAAAGAAGCGAAATCCAAACGCCGTTATGGCAATTTTGCCATCTGACCATTTCATCCGCAATGTGGATTTGTTTCATTATTTATTGAAGACTGCTTTTGAAGTGGCAGAAAATAAATATTTAGTGACATTGGGAATCACACCCACGTCACCTTCTACGGCGTATGGTTACATTCAACAAGGCAAGTCAGTTGATGGTGGATATAACTATCCTGTTTATAACGTCAAGAAATTTGTTGAGAAACCAAATGAAGAGACTGCTCAAAAACTACTCCGCTCTGGTGACCATTCGTGGAATAGTGGTATGTTCATTTGGCATGTGGATACTATCTTAAGTGAAATTGGAAAACAAATGCCAGAGTTGAGCAACCAACTTGAAGCCATAGGTGAAGCGTGGGGTACATCCAAACAAAATGAAGTGCTAAGTAATCGTTGGAAAGATTTGAAAAACGAAACTGTTGATTATGGCATTATGGAAAAAGCCGAACGCGTTGCAGTGTTGCCCGCAGGTGGTTTAGGCTGGAGTGATGTGGGCATGTGGTCTTCATTGTTTGAGGTTTTATTGCCAGATATGAATGGAAACATTGCAACCAATACCAATTTACATCTCGCGCATGAAACGCATAATACTTTGGTGTATGGCGGCAGTGAAAGATTAATCGTCACCATTGGTGTGGATGATATGGTGATTGTGGATACAGGTGATGCTTTGTTGATTTGTAAGACAGATCAATCACAGCGTGTTAAAGAAGTAGTGGAACATTTGAAAAAACATCGTCAGGAAAAATTTTTGTAAAATAATGGATAATGTTCAATGGAAAATTGACAATTGTTCATAATCTATTATTCATCTAAAAATGTCATTTGCAAAAAATCAAAAACCTGTTGTAGAATGATACATCCCGTAGTAATGCGGGATTTAGTTTTCTTATGATAAATTGTAGGGGCGACCCTTCAAATTAATCAAATTACTTAATTGATATGGGCGGGTCGCCCTTACATTGTAAAGAGGATAATCAATGGAAGCCTATTGCATGAAGTGCAAGACCAAAAGAGAAATCAAAGACCCCGTTGCTGGATTCAATGCGAAGAGTTCAGCAATTACAACAGGGATTTGTCCTGTATGTGGTACAAAATTATTTCGCATGGGCAAAACAGATGCACATGCGAATTTAACGCCACCACCCAAACCTGAAAAAGTTGAAGTGCGTGAAGGAAAACTTGTTATTGTTGAATCACCAGCCAAAGCAAAAACGGTTGGGCGATTTTTAGGGAAAGGTTATACCGTGCGTGCGTCAGTGGGGCATGTGCGCGATTTATTAAAGTCACAACTCTCGGTAGATGTTGATAATAATTTTGAACCGAAATATCGCGTGCCCAATGAAAAGAAACCCGTTGTAAAAGAAATTAAACAACTCGCTAAAAAAGCAGAAGAAATTTATCTCGCAACCGACCCCGACCGTGAAGGTGAATCTATCTCATGGCATCTCATGGAAGCGGCAGAGATTGACCCCGCCAGAACCAAGCGCGTCGTCTTCCACGAAATCACTGCACCTGCTGTAGCAGAAGCATTTTCACATCCACGCAATATTGATATGAATCTCGTCAATGCCCAACAAGCTCGCCGCGTGTTGGATAGACTCGTTGGTTATAGCATCAGCCCTATTCTTTGGGAAAAAGTTCGCGGACGTTTATCCGCTGGGCGTGTGCAATCTGTGGCATTGAAATTAATCGTTGACCGTGAACGTGAAATTGAAGATTTCAAACCCGTAGAATATTGGTCAATTCATGCGGAGTTCAAACCTGAAAATTTGAAATCAAACTTTATTGCCAAGTTAGTTAAGATGGATGATAAAGATGTTGAATTGCCAAATGAAGAAACTGTCAAACCGCTTCTTTATGACATGGAAACTGCTTCTTATTCCATTACAAAGGTCAAACGGGGAGAACGCAGACGTAAACCACTTGCGCCTTTTACAACATCCACACTTCAACAAGAGGCTTCACGTAAATTAGGTTTTACTGCCAGAAGAACTATGGCGTTAGCACAAGGTTTATATGAAGGTCAAGATGTGGGTGAAGGTGGCTCCACTGGTTTAATTACCTACATGCGTACCGACTCAACCAATGTGTCGGCGATGGCGCAAGCCGAGGCACGTGAGTATGTAACGGGCAAGTATGGAGGCGATTTTCTTCCATCTGAACCACCGACATACAAAACAAAATCTGCCAATGCTCAAGAAGCACACGAAGCAATTCGTCCCACTTCGGCAATGCGAGACCCTGAAAAGGTCAAAGAATTTTTAGAACCAGCCATGTTCAAGCTATATCGCTTGATTTGGCAAAGATTTATCGCCTCACAAATGGAAGCGGCTGTTTTTGATACATTACAAGTGGAAGTGACCGGCAAAACCAATGAGCATGAATATTTATTGCGTGCTTCGGGTTCAGCGGTGAAATTCCCCGGCTTTTTGGTTGTATATGAAGAAGCGAAAAACGAAGATGCCAAACCAGAAGAGGAAGAGGACGTAAAAATTCCTGCTGGTGTTGCCGAAGGACAAAAACAAGAACTAGTGCGCTTGATTCCTGAACAACATTTCACACAACCACCACCACGTTTTTCAGAAGCATCCTTAGTGCAAGCATTAGAAGAAAATGGAATTGGTCGCCCTTCTACATACGCGCCGACAATTTCTACCATTCAACAACGCGGATATGTAATGCGCGAAGAGAAGCGATTAATCCCAACCGATATTGGCTTTCAAGTAAACGATTTGATGGCGCAATATTTCCCTGAAGTTGTAGATTTGAATTTCACGGCTCACATGGAAGAAGACCTCGATAAAATTGCCGAAGGTGAAATGACATGGGAAGCCGCTATTCGTGAATTCTACGAACCATTTTCGGCTGATGTACAAAAAGCACAAGCCGAAATGCCTGTGGTTAAATCTGGTCCAGAACCGATTGGTAGAATCTGCCCGGATGATGGTGGTGAACTCGTCATTCGTTATGGACGTTTCGGAAAATTTATCTCTTGTGCTAACTTCCCAACTTGTCGTTATACAGAACCATGGTTAGAAAAAATCGGAATCGCCTGCCCGAAAGATGGCGGTGATTTGGTTGAAAAGAAAACCCGCAAAGGACGAACTTTCTATGGTTGTGCAAATTATCCAAATTGTGATTTCACATCATGGAAGAAGCCAATTGCCAAACCATGCCCGAAATGTAATGGCTTATTGGTCATTGCCAACAAACGCGAAGCGCAATGTACAAATTGTTCTGAAACCTTCCCATTGGATGAAGTTGTAGCAGAAAACGCGTAATGAAAAGGGACACGGCAACACCGTGTCCCTTTTAGAATCAAGCCTCCCCGAAGAATGAGGCGGGTTTTCATCAAATCATGGTGTCGTAATTTTTTCATCCGAAATTCCATTGTATAATCGAGGAAAGCAAACCAAAGGAGTCTGTTATGCAGTTTGTCGTTGCTCTGTTAAAAAAATTACCTCTTGTTCAAATTGGATTATTTGTCGGCGGGCTATTGCTTGGATTAATTTGGGCATGGGAGATTGACCCTGTTGATTTTGTGGATGCAACCCCGGCATATCTTCGTGCCGATTTGCAAGAAGATTATTTACGAATGGCGATTGATTCCTATCGCCTCAACCCTGACCCAAACTTGGCTCTCCAGCGTTGGCAGAATCTTGGCATTGGAGCAGATCAAGCTTACTTGAAAATTCAAACCACACCTGGCACACAAGACCCGGCTGTAGTAAAAAACTTTGGTGATTTGATTGCAAGCATTTTAGCAACCACAGGTGGCGGACAACCAGCACAAGAAAACGGCGGGCAATCTTCTTTAATGAACACTGCCTTGATTGGCATTGGGATTGTTTTGGTGCTTGGTGTGCTTGCCGCGGCAGGGATGTATCTGTTCCGTTTATTTGGCAGGCGCGGCTCAGGTGAAGTGACAACCGTCATGCAAGCCGCAGAGATTAGTCGCAGTGCCGCCAAAACAGATTTTTCTGAATTAGGTTTAGCTCCACCCATTACTCAAACAATGACGACCTATTTGCTTGGTGATGATTTATATGATGAATCATTTAGCATTGATACAGGCGCTGGTGAATTTATGGGTGAGTATGGTGTTGGTGTTTCAGAAGTCATTGGCGTTGGCGACCCGAAAAAGGTCACTGCTTTAGAAATTTGGTTATTTGATAAAAATGATATCAAGACCGCCACAAAAGTTTTAATGTCTCAACATGCTTTTAGTGATATTGGCATTCGCTCTCGCTTAGAACCCAAAGGTGAATTAGTGCAGGTAGAACCACAAGCTCAAATTTTGCTTGAAACCGCAACTTTGCAATTACTGGCTACCATCGTTGACCTTGAATATGGAAAAGGTCCACTACCTGATAATAGTTATTTTGAACGAATTACACTTGAATTGGCAATTTGGCCCAAGTAAAAATAAAATCCCTTCGTTATGAAGGGATTTTATTTTGTTATTATTCAATTTTGATAATCTTAAATTTGATTTTTCCACCGGGTGTTTCGGCTTCGGCTGTATCACCAACTTTTTTGTCCATCAAAGCACTTCCAATTGGCGACTCGTGTGAAATTTTCCCGTTACGAGGGTCGGCTTCGGCTGGACCGACTAAATAATATTTTTCAGGGTCAAACCCATCTTCTTGAATGGTGACAGTTGAACCAATAGTTACAACACCGGTGTTTTCTGTTTTTTCAATTAATACAGAATTGCGTAGAATTGCTTCAATTTCTTGGATGCGACCTTCAAGAAAGCCTTGGTCTTCTTTGGCTTTGTGATAGTCTGCATTTTCTGAAAGGTCTCCCATTTGAATGGCAGAGCGTAACCGTTGTGCGAGTTCTTCACGTTTTGGGCCGGTCAATTCGGCGAGTTCGGCTTTGAGTTTTGCTTCACCTTCGGGAGTTAAGTAATTGGGTTGAGACATGGCTTCTCCTTTCTTGCTTGTCTGTCTGATGAATAAAATAATAAAGGGGGCAAACTTTCTTGCTAATGCCCCCTGTGAAAACCAAAATCAATTACGGTTTTTCAAGGGGATTAAATAACTTTTGATGTTCTTCGACTGCGTAACGGTCTGTCATGCCGGCAATATAATCGCAGATAGTTCTTTCTAAACCACGCTTCTCGACGAAAAATTGAACATGTTCGGGCAACATGGCAGGTTCTGCTCGGTAAGCATGGAATATGTCTGAAATTGTTTTTTCTGCTTTTACTTGCATTCTCACCACGCGGTTATGACGATATAGTTTTGCATATAAAAAGTCTTTCAATTCACGGTTGCGTCTTTGCATTTCTTCACTATAACCAACCAAATTTGTTTTTAATTTCTGAATATCGGTCGGCGAGTTGACTTTATTTTCCTTCAAACGTTTATCTGTAGCAGTGACCATATCTGTCACCATGATACCAACTAAATGACGAATCATGCGATGGCGTTCCATATCACTCAAAACGGGTCCACGCCAATTATACGTTTCTCGCAAAATATTCCACAAGGCTACAACTTCAAGCATTTGTGGATTAATCATCCCAGAGCGCAACCCGTCGTCAAGGTCATGCGTAGTATAAGCTAATTCATCCGCGACATTGGCAATTTGAGTTTCGAGGTTGCCGCGTAAATCAGGGTTGAAATCTCTTGCATCAGAAATATCATATTCTGATTCATGTTTGACCATGCCTTCACGTACTTCCCACGTAAGATTCAAACCGGGGAATTCTGGGTAACGTTGTTCAAGCTCAGTGACGATTCTAAGAGATTGTTTGTTATGGTCAAAGCCACCGTAATCTTTCATCAATCGTGCTAAGGCAACTTCGCCAGAATGCCCAAAAGGTGAATGACCCAAATCATGTGCTAAGCAAATGGCTTCTACTAAATCTTCATTACCGCCTAAGGCGCGAGATAATGTCCGACCGATTTGAGCAACTTCCAACGTATGAGTGAGGCGAGTGCGGAAGTGGTCACCTTCAAAATTGATGAAGACTTGCGTCTTGTATTCCAATCTACGAAAAGCGGTGGTGTGTAAGATTCGGTCACGGTCACGTTGAAAGGATGTACGATATTCAGGTTCGGTATCTAAATAGGCGCGACCTTTGGTATCCTTGCTGCGCATTCCGTAAGGCGCAAGGCTTTTATCTTCAATTTCTTCAAGGTGTTGACGAGTAAACATATTTGCCTTTAGATGAAAACGTCATTGCAACATCCTGAACCAAGAGTCGCAATGACATTTGTGGGGCGAGAGGGGGTCGAACCCTCACGTTGTTTCCAACGACAGATTTTAAGTCTGTTGCGTCTGCCGATTCCGCCATCGCCCCGGCAAGAGATATTTTACTATAACTTTTTAACTTATCAATAAAAAACAAATCGCCATGTGGACGATTTGTTTTTTATTCTGGCGGTCCCGACGGGATTCGAACCCGCGATCTCGGCCTTGACAGGGCCGCATGTTAGGCCACTACACCACGAGACCAATCTAACAGCGCGCGCTAGTTTACCATGATGGTATTAGCATGTCAATATAATTTCGCGATTGATAATTTCAAAACCAAATTTTCAATACATTTATTTAAAAATTCTTTGCGTTTACTTTTCAAACTTACCAATTTGCAAACCCCTTACTTGACACAATCCCTGCCCTGTTCTAAAATTGCTAAATCATTATTAAAGATAACGTCCTCAACAGTTGAGGTATTTACATTTCCCCGGAGGGTTGGCTTGTCTAAAAACCGAACACAACAAATGGTAGACCGCCTGCGCGAATTACAGGCATCCTCACCTGATATTGAAGCATCAGCTGTGGTGAGTGTAGATGGTTTAAGCATTGCCTCTGCACTTCCGCAAGGTGTTGAAGAAGACCGTGTATCAGCTATGTCCGCCGCAATGTTATCATTGGGTGAACGTATTGCCGGTGAATTAGGACGCGGCTCTTTAGAGCAAGTATACATAAAAGGCGTCAAAGGATATGTAGTTCTCATGTCCGTTGGCGAAGAAGCAGTCCTCACTGCTCTGGCTCGCGAACAAGCCAAGCTTGGTCTAATCTTCTTAGACATGCGCCGCGCCGCCGAAGATTTGGCAAAGTTGATTTAGTGGAGAACCTATGAGCCCCATCCAAAAAGCCGGTCTGTTTTACCCTAACAAATTTGGTCTAATCACCATCAAATCCCTCGAAGAAGTAATGGGAAAAAATGGTCTCAACGCCATCCTCAACCTTGGTGGTTTAGGTCACTATGTTGAAAACTATCCACCTGATAACCTCGATAAAGGTTTTGATTTTGCTGAACTTTCAGCAATTGGTTCTGCACTTGAAGAAATGTACGGACCACGCGGTGGAAGAGGTCTTGCACTTCGTGCTGGACGTGCCACCTTTGCTGATGCATTACGCAACTTCGGAGCTTTAGCTGGCGCCGCCGACTTAGCCTTTGTTGTTTTACCGCTTCAATCCAAGTTGAGAATTGGTCTGCCCGCGTTTGCAAAAATCTTCTCCCAACTTTCAGACCAACAAACCACAGTCGAAGAAAAAGACACAGAATGGGTATGGACGATTCACAAATGCCCATGTTGTTGGGGCAGAACCGGTGCCGATAAACCTGTATGTTTTATTGCCACTGGGCTTTTACAAGAAAGTCTTAAATGGGTTTCCGGCGGAAACGAATTCCGTGTCAACGAATCCAAATGCATTGCCATGGGCGATAGCGTTTGTGAATTCATCGTACAAAAAGAACCAATCTCTTAACACCTATAAGGGTCTGGCATGGCAGACACTAAATCAAAAATCCTCATCGTAGAAGACGACCCTGATGTAGCCGAAATGCTGACGGCATATTTCCGTTCACAGGAATATGACGTATCTACTGTTAACTGGGGTGAAGATGGCGTTCGTTCGGCTCAACAATCTCCACCAGATTTAGCAATTTTAGATATTCGTTTGCCTGATATTGACGGCTATGAAGTAGCACATCGTTTACGAAAAGACCGCCGTACCTCTGATATTCCGATTATCTTCTTAACCGAAAAACGTGACCGTTCCGATAAACTCCAAGGTTTAGAAATCGGCGCGGATGATTACATCACCAAGCCATTCGATATTCAAGAATTACGATTGCGTGTGCGCAATGCGTTAAATCGTGTCAGCCAAGGTTCTTTAACAAATCCTGTCACTGGTTTACCAGAAGGTGCATTGGTTGATGAAAAACTTTCCGATGTGCTTGGTAAAGATAATACTGCTTTGTTGTTTGTTTCATTAAGTAACATGGACGCTTTTCGTGAGGCATACGGCTTTGTCGCTTCTGATGATGTCTTACGCGCTATCAGTTTGATGATTGGTAATACCCTACGCGAATTCAGCCGCGCCGAAGATTTTCTCGGTCACTTAAGCCCTACAGATTTTATTTTGCTTATACCGCCTTCTAATTTGTCAAACTTAAGTGAAAAACTTCGTTCGCGCTTAGACCAATCTATGGAATATTTTTATCCATTGAAAGATCGTGAGCAAATGGCGAAACAAAAAGACCGTTTGAGTGCCAAACTTAGTGATATTTCTTCGCTAAAGAGTTACAAAGGTGATGTCAATCAATTAAAAACGGAATTGATAAGCCTAAAGAATAAATGAACGATTTGAAAATTACAGTAATAACCCCAACATACAACGAAGCGGAGAACCTTCCTAAATTGGTCTCCGCTTTATTTTCGCTTCCGCTCAATATTCACTTGCTGGTTGTGGATGATAACAGCCCAGACGGCACAGGCGAAATTGCAGAAAGACTCGCTAAAGAACATCCAAACCGAATTGAAGTGATGCATCGCCCCGGCAAAATGGGATTGCGTTCGGCGTATCTGAATGGGTTTCAGAAAATATTGACGAGCAATGCCCAAGTCATAGTCCAGATGGATGCGGATTTTTCTCATGATCCTACGGCATTGTTAGAAATGTCAAAGTTGTTAGAATCTCACGATATTGTTCTAGGCTCACGTTACATTTCGGGTGGTTCAGTGGATAAAGACTGGCCCCTCTGGCGAAAATATTTATCTGCCTTTGGGAATTTTTATGCACGGGGTATTTTACGTTTGCCATTGCATGATGTCACAACGGGCTATCGAATGTGGCGTAGCGATGCGTTAAGACAAATTCCATTTGAGCATATTTATTCAAGTGGATATGTGTTTTTAGTAGAAATGATTTATTTAGCACATTGCTTAGAATTCAAAATTGGCGAAACACCAATTTATTTTGCTGATAGGCGTTTTGGAAAATCAAAAATGTCTTTCAAAATTCAACTCGAAGCCGCAATTCGCATTTGGCAAGTGTGGTGGGATTATCGTGATATTAGAAAAGCAGGTAAGTTGGCACGGTTGTAAGCCCTTCCTCAAACGTAATCCATCTGATAAAATACTGCCCGCACGCCGAAAAAACTATTTAAACCCTCGGCTCTCAATGTCGAGGGTTTTTGTGTGTAAACATAAGGAATATAAATGATAGAAAGAACCGACCTCCGTAATATTGCTATTATCGCCCATGTTGACCATGGGAAAACCACGCTTGTAGATGGATTGCTTCGTCAATCTCATACCTTTCGTGAGAATCAACAAATTGCCGAACGCGTTATGGATTCTAATGACCTTGAACGTGAACGTGGCATTACGATTCTTGCAAAGAATACTGCTATCACACTTAATGATTCGCAAACTGGCAATCCAATCAAAATAAATATTGTAGATACACCCGGACATGCTGACTTTGGTGGAGAAGTAGAACGTGTAATGAACATGGTAGATGGTGTGCTTTTGCTTGTGGATGCCGCAGAAGGTCCCATGCCACAGACTCGCTTTGTGTTGAAAAAGGCTTTGCAAATGGGTCATAAAGCCATTGTAGTGATTAACAAAGTTGACCGTAAAGATGCAGAGCCTTCTCGCGTATTGAACGAAACCTTTGATTTATTTATCGAATTAGGGGCTAGTGAAGAGCAAGCAGATTTTCCTGTTATTTATGCACAAGCAACCGCAGGCAAAGCAGGTCTCACTCCCGAAGTGGGAGAGGATTTACAACCTTTATTTGATACGATTCTCAAACATATTCCTGCTCCCAAAGTGGATGTAGATGCTCCGTTACAAATGTTAGTGACAACTTTAGGTTATGACGATTATCGTGGCGTCACCGCCGTTGGGCGTATTTTTGCAGGAAAAATTAAAGCCAACCAAAAACTTGCCCGCATCAAAATGGATGGGACAGTTTTATCTGAATCCGCAAAATATCTTTACACTTTCAAAGGTTTGAACAAAGTTGAAATTGAAGAAGCGATTGCG
This sequence comes from Anaerolineales bacterium UBA2317, assembly GCA_002345215.1. Taxonomy (GTDB): domain Bacteria; phylum Chloroflexota; class Anaerolineae; order Anaerolineales; family Villigracilaceae; genus Villigracilis. The sequence goes on along the minus strand of DDVH01000015.1, from coordinate 79,944 downwards.
GGAGATATTATTTCATTGGCAGGCTTAGATGAAATTTCTATCGGTGAAACGTTATCCGACCCTGCTAACCCTGTTGCATTGCCAACGATTAAAGTAGAAGAACCAACTGTGCGCATGACGTTTGGTGTGAATACATCTCCATTTGCTGGCAAAGAAGGTAAGTGGGGAACATCACGCAATTTGCGTGAACGTTTATACGAAGAACTTCGTACGAATGTATCTTTGCGCGTTGAGGATACAGATTCGGCTGAAAACTTTTTAGTATCAGGTCGTGGTGAATTGCATTTGGGAATCTTAATTGAAACCATGCGCCGTGAAGGTTATGAATTTCAAGTCTCTCGCCCTGAGGTGATTTATCACAAGGCAGATGATGGCGCACTTCTTGAACCGTATGAAGAAGTTCATATTGAAACCAGCAGTGAGACGATTGGGGCGGTAGTCGAAATGCTTGGCACAAGAAGAGGTCGAATGATGGATATGCAGGATGCAGGTCAAGGAACGACGCGTGTGGTTTACATCGTGCCTACACGTGGCTTGCTCGGTTTTCGTTATCAGTTCCTCACATCTACACGTGGCGCAGGTATTATGAACACCATCTTTCATGGTTACGATGAATTAGCAGGTTCAATGAATACAAGACAAAGCGGTTCGTTGGTGGCTTGGGAGCCAGGCACGACGACAGCGTATGCGTTGAAATCTGCTGAAGAGCGTGGCTTTTTATTTGTTGGACCTGGTGTGGAAGTGTATGAAGGTATGGTGGTGGGCGAGAATGCGCGTTCGGGTGATATTTCTGTGAATGTGTGCAAGAAAAAACATTTGACGAATATTCGTTCGGCTGGTGGCGATATGGAAATTCGCCTCACACCTCCCAGACGCATGTCTCTGGATGAGGCAATCGAATACCTTGCCGACGATGAGTTACTGGAAGTGACCCCCGAAGCCTTTCGTATTCGTAAACGTATTTTGGATGCCAATGAACGCGGTAGGCAAACGAAGAAGGCAAAAGAGCAGTTTGGGGAATCTTAAAGTTATCAGTGAATAGTAACCAGTTATCAGTAAATGGTAATTGATAAATTAAAAATCCGAAGTCTTTGCGAAGCACTTCGGATTTTTTTATTGAATTTCTGATACACTCACCAAATGACCTCCTCCACAGGTGACTCAGCGACTCACTACGGATTCACAGGCGAACGCACCGACCCCAGCGGATTAACCTACTTACGCGCCAGATATTACAACCCAACCGATGGGCGCTTTATGAACCGCGACACTTGGAGTGGTGATGTAAATAAACCTCTTTCACTTAATAGATGGCTTTATTCTTACGCTAATCCAATAAAATATGTTGATCCAAGCGGATATAAACCATGTTTTGATCCATCTTTCAATGTAGATCTAGTTGGTGATTGGCCAGATTTAGCGACAAATGCAGTGTGTGATGCTGTTTTTTACGTTGGTAAAAAATTATCAACAGTTTATGGTGGAAGTTACTCAACTGCATTTAACAGAATTTATGGATATGTGAATTTTAAGTGGGACACTAATTGCTATGGATGCCGCCCCTTATGGTGTATTAATAACAATGCCTCTACTGGTAATGTTCCTGATACAGAAACAAGTTGTGTGCCCAAAGGTGGTGTCACTGATACTGCCCATTAAATTACTTTTGCCACTTTATTCTTAACAGATGATGGGCAGAATTATAAAAATAATGCCACGCATGAAAAGCTCATGAATAATGTTGTGCATGAGTTAGGTCATGCATTTAATAACAGACTTGGTAAGTTACCTGAAAATTTGCTCTCTGCAACACAAGAAACAGCTTGGTCACCATGCTATATTCCAAACTTTCCAAATAGGCTAGATTTAGGAGAAAATGAAGACACTGGTCCAAATTATGGCTTTGCATCGGAACAAGGAGTTTTGATGTGGCAAATGAATTCAGGGGGCAGTCCTTCGGAGGAATTTGCTGATATGTTTTTAGGATGGACTTTTGATAGATGGCAAGCACCACCTTCTTCAACCAATTTGCCTGATCATGGAAAAATGCGTGCGGATTGGATGGATAAATACATGCCTTACTTTATCTGGCTGGCGTTGTGGAAAGATTAAAAGGTCGAGATATGAAATACATTTCAATAGTTCTTATTAGTATTTTGTTAGTAGGATGTGCTGGCATTCAAACCCCGCCAATAAATCCTACTAGTGTTGCTATTCTCACGACACCTACTGCAAAACTTACTATAACAGTTGTTGCTACTGTTACGCCAAATATAAATATAGTACCTATACTTCCATTTGAAGAAGCGCGACAACAATCAATAATTTTGTTGGAGACCAATAATAATTGTCAGTTGCCTTGTTGGTGGGGCGTTCACCCAAGTGTAACGACATGGGAAGAAGTGGCTAAAACATTAGGATCTCTTTCAACTGGTTGTTGTATTTCTTACCCGATTTTTGAAGATGGATTAGTATATATAAATCCACCCACACCAAATGATGAACATGGAAAGGTTTTATTTCACACATACTATCTTGAAAAGGGCATTGTTAAATCTATGGTAATTTATAATTTTGACTTTGCCCCTATGACGCATTTTAATAACATAATTGCCAACTTTGGCATTCCAAAAGAAATGTATATTCGTGGGCATCAAGACGAAGGATTTCGGTTAGTGTTGTTTTATCCTGAGCAAGGAATATTGGCTGAATACAGTAGAACAATAACCTCAAGTACTCAAGAAAATGTCAAAGTTTGTTATCAAGATGCAAACTCTCCTTTTTTATATCTTTGGAAACCAAATTATCCAATGAGTTTTGAAGAAGCAATTGTTTATCTACATGTCCCAACAGAAGATATTCCAGAATTTATGCCAATTGAAGAATCTCTAACAAATCTCAACGAATTCATAGAGAGCTTAGGAAAACTTAAAGGTAATATGTGTATAGAAACTCCTAAAGATTTATGGCCCACAAAGTATTAGATAATGGTACAAATATCTAATACTCTGTTTAACAAAATTGCCTGACATAAGAATACATGGTCAATGATTGCTTATCGGTTTATCTCTCAACAAGTCAACGTAATAGACTTACTACTCGTATCTCCAGCACTATTGAAAGCCACGACATAATACCCAACACTTTGACCAGATAATAACGAGATGGTTTCTGTGAAGGTGTTGCTATTTGCGACGAGTTCAGCGATCAATTCATTATTTCTAAAAACCCGATAACCAGATTCATCTTCTTTATCTGTCCAGCGGATAGTCACATTGGCTTCATTGGTGGCATAGTTACAATCTATATTCCATTGTTGTAAACTGACATTATCTGGCGCGCCACCTTGAGGTGTAGGTGGTGCAGTGACAGTTGGCACTGCCGCTAAACTGCCAGATGGCGTTACAAATTCTCCCGCCACCCAACATGGACCGGCATCGGTCATCACAACCCAATAATTTGGCGGATAAAATCCAATAATTTCAACGGCATCTTGTGGTGTGATTTGTGTAATGCGTTCATAATTGACGCCCGGACCTGTTCGGCAATTGGTCACATCTTCAAAACTTGCAAACGGTTCCCCAGAAGATGAGTTGTCTGATGTGGCTTGGGCATCATTACTTGTTGATGCTAAGGTTGGGCTGGCTAACGGAGTTTTCAGTGCCGCTTCGACAGTCAATGCGGCAGATGTTTGCACAGCCTCAGCAGATTCTGGCGAACTCGCAGATGGCAGATTACAAGATGAAAGTAATAATGCCGTTATAAAAAATAAAACATAAATTCTCTTCATTCGATTCTCCAAATTGAAATATGTCATTCTGAGCCGCGCTCTTGTTCTTTGCGGCGAAGAATCTCGAAGATTATCTAAGAGACTCTTCGCTATCGCTCAGAGTGACAAAGATTTAATTTATTCCCCATCCCCTTCGAGCCAAGTAGCCATATATTCTTTTTCCATTTCAACGGCTTGTTTTGTCAAATGTAATGGATGGAATGTATCCACCATCACAGCTAATTCTTGTGTTTCAGTTTTGCCAATTGAGGCTTCTGTCATTCCAGGTTGCGGACCATGTGGCAAACCAAACGGATGCATACTAATATCGCTTCTTTCAATTCCCTTGCGACTCATAAAATTTCCTTCGGCATAATAAATCACTTCATCAGATTGGATGTTGGAATGATTATATGGTGCGGGAATGCCTTCGGGATGATAGTCAAATAAACGCGGCACGAAAGAACAGACTACAAAGTTCCAGCCTTCAAAAGTCTGATGAACAGGAGGCGGTTGATGAATTCTTCCAGTAATCGGTTCAAAATCTTCAATGTTGAAAATCCATGGATACAAATATCCATCCCAACCAACCACGTCAAATGGATGATGGTCAAGAATATGTTGAGAGATTCGATCACGTACTTTAACGCGCACATCAAACTCACCTTTTTCGGTATGCGTTTCTAATTCTTCTGGCACGCGAATATCACGCTCACAATACGGAGCATGTTCAAGCAATTGACCATAATTATTTCTATAACGTTTCGGCGGTTCCAATTGGCTCGGATTTTCAATTGTGAAAAATTTTGTCTCTTCATTTAATTCCATTTGCCAAGTTGTGCCAAACGGAATCACAATGTAATCACCTTTGCGAAATGGCAAATTCCCAAATTGACTTTTCAAGACTCCACTGCCATCATGTACCCACCAAGTTTCATAGGCTTGTGAGTTGCGATAAAAATATTCCATCGTGCCTTTGGGTGCGCGTGATACGCCCAGAATCACATCGTTGTTTCCGAGTAGGGGAATGCGTCCTGAAACAGGATCAGTTCCCAACGGAGTCTGATGCGTTTGAAACGCACGATGACGTATCGGACCAAAATCCACATATTCAGGTTTGGCAGGTCCGCAATCATTTGTCTTTGCAACGCGCGGCGGCAAAAAATGATGATACAAAATGGATTGCAGTGAAGAAAAACCTTCCAACCCCATTAATTCTTCACGATACAATTTGCCGTTTGGTTTTTTGAATTGCGTGTGACGTTTGTGTGGGATTTGCCCAAGTTTGTGATAGAAAGGCATTTTATACTCCTTTATTTTTCAATGATTACAATCGAAGCAATCATTTCATCTAAAATAGTTAACGAAGGTTCAAACAAATTTGCATCTGCATTTTCTACTTGTTCATTGATGGTTTGAAAATAATTTTCAAATTCTTCTGGCGTGCTTAAAGTTTGGTTAACATATTCTTGTAAAAACGGCGCATTGACTTGTGCAATGAATGAAACAAAAAACTTTTGGTCAAGCGTTAAACCTTGATACAAAAGAGTAAGTTGCGTATTACTCAAACTACTAGCATCAAACGATTTCAAAATTAGATAACGATACCCATCTCCATTTTGAAAAGCCTGCAAACGAATTTGTGCATCAATGATAGAACCTGCGCCTGGCAGTCGTGGAAAATCTATGCGATGGTCACTTTGACCTGATAGCACCGCCTCTAACTCTCCGAGGATGCCTGCTTCAAGTGCGTCAACATTTTCTGCGCGGAAGATTCGGATTCCGTCTGCAAGTATATCTTCTCTGTCATTGGCATAAGCAGTAAATAAAATCCGCGCATGTTGCGGATACGGCAATTCAAAAGGCGCATTCGGTTCAGTGAGTGTGATGATGCTTGTATCGAAACCTTCTTGAAAACCTGTCGGGGTATCGAATCCAATTGAAAGATTCATTTCTTCAAACGTAAAAACGTTCTCAACTGAAATGGCAATGGTTGGCAAAGGTGTTGTTTTTGGAGTAACTTGCGTGGGTGAAATAGTATTTGTGGCAGTTGCCGTATTTTCAATAGATGGGAGAGCAGTTGTTTCATTTGATGTACAACTCACTAGAAAGAAAAGAAGGACAAATAAAACAACTGCTTTGTTCATTTTGTCTCGCTCACCTCGTACACCACAACACTTTCTTGCTCATTCGAGTCATTCCTAGCCACGACAGCAATTACTTGTTCTGTGTCACTCAAATTAACTGGTTGATGTGGCAAGTTTGGCGGGATGAATAAAAAGTCACCTGCTTCATTGATTGTAGATTGCTCAAGGTTTTCACCATATCTTGTTTCGGCTTTGCCTTGAATAATATAAATCACCGTTTCGTAGCCATCGTGATAATGTGCTACGGCTTTGCCGCCGGGCGGAATCACTACCAAGTGCATACATAAATGTTTTGAACCAGCCGTATTGGCAGAAATGCCTTCAAAATTCGGCAATTGTTGTTTGCTGATATGCGTGCCTTGCGGACGAACTGTGATGATTTTATCCATTACGGAATTCCAGTGACATTGATTGATTGAATCAAGGTATCTAAAACGGTTAATTTAGGTGTAAAAGAATCTGATGAAGTATTGTTCAACTGGTCAGTTACCCGAATGACTTCACTTTCAATGAATACAAAATCACCTTGGTCTGTTGGGGTAGGATAGCCGACTAAAAAGTCCACATTAATCGGCAATATGGCTGAGACGTAATACACGCCATCATTGGTGATACCTTGAAATGTATAAAACATCCCAATATTGCTAATTGGATGAGGAAACTGGCTGAACCCTGTTATATATCGAATCCCAGAACCATTTTGAAATGTCATAGTTCCAAAATTTGAATAAAACATCTGGCTGGCATTGAAAGTTGGCAAGAAAGGCAAACGTTCAGGTAGTGGTTGGTTTGGATTCGCAATCAAAGATTGTAAAGTTTCAATTCCGATGCCAACATCTTCATTCATTGCAACATATTCTTCAATTGGGTAAAGGTAAATATCCACTCTGTGAAAGACATCTGTCAATGCATAACCTGCTAGATGATATTGACGATGTTCAGGGTAAACTCCCCACCACGGCGTGCCTTCAGAGGGTGGAACTGCTTGAACAACTTCTTCTGTTACGGATGTTGCAATGCCTATTGGTATCACAAATGACAAATTATCATCCGTAAATAATGTTCCATTAACTTCAGTAGATACAGGAGCAGAAGCAGTCAGTGCTTCTAAAGTTCCAGCTACAATGGTTTCAACACTTGGCTGTTCAGACGCAGAAGGATTGGGGCTACATGCAATCAAAACAAATATTAAAAATATGAAGATAATTTGTTTTTTGTGCATATTATAAGTTGCCACGTTTTTCTTGTTCTAATTCAATTGACTCAAACAAAGCTTTAAAGTTACCTTTACCAAAACCTTGTGCACCATGTCGTTGAATCACTTCAATAAACATCGTCGGGCGGTCTTGAATGGGGCGAGTAAAAATTTGAAGTAAATAGCCTTCATCATCGCGGTCAACCAAAATGCCGAGTTCATGAAGCATTTTCATATCTTCTTTGATTTTTCCAACACGATCAGGCAACATTTCATAATAAGTATCTGGCACGCGTAAAAATTCCACGCCGCGTTTACGAAGTTCTGCAATCGTTTTGATAATGTCGCCGGTGATGATAGCAAGGTGTTGTACACCAGGCGTGAGGTAGTAATCAAGATATTCTTCAATTTGACTCTTGCGTTTGCCTTCGGCTGGTTCATTGATGGGGAATTTCACGCGTCCATTCCCGTTTTGCATGACCTTGCTCATTAGAGCTGAGTATTCGGTTGAGATATCTTTGTCATCAAAGTGAAGCAATTGACGAAAACCCATCACTTGATGATAAAAATTTACCCAGTGATTCATTTTGCCAAGTTGCACATTGCCCACCATGTGGTCAATGGCGGCTAAGCCTGTTGATTCTGCTTCGTATTGAATTGGTTTATAGGTTGGGGCAAACACGCCTTTGTAATCGCCACGATCTACAAAGACATGCAAGGTTTCGCCGTAAGTGTAAATAGCAGATGTTCGGTAAATCCCGAAATCATCTTTTTCTTCGCGGGGTGCCCAAGCGGATTTTCCACCACGAGCAGTCGTTTCTTTCCACGCTTTTTCTACATCGTCTACTTCGAGGGCAATCATTTTTACGCCGTCACCATGCACCATGTGATGCGATGCAATCGGGCTGGATGGGCTGTAAGGTGCTGAAATGACAAAACGCGCTTGACCTGATTCAAGTACATACGATGCAAACTCACGGTTGCCTGTTTCTAAGCCTGAATAGGCAATTGGTTTGAAGCCAAACGCTTTCCACCAATAATACATGGCATGTTTGGCATTGCCGACGTAAAAATGGACATGGTCAACTGATTTAATTTTGAGGAAGTCCGCTTCCTCTGTCATTGGGCGGGATTCGGGTTTTTCTTTTGTTACCATTTCTTCTCCTTGTGGTTGAGTTAATTTGATTCTACGCCAAAGGTGTTTTGTGTGCAATATAAAAAAATGCCTCCAGAGTAAGAAACTGTGGAGGCTACTGTATCAAGCAGTGGCTGTCTGTTTTTTGAGGCGCAGGTCTTTAATCAAAAATGGGAAATATAGGATAAATAAAATTGCAAATCCAATTAGTTCGAGTTGTAAAATATATAGGGGCCATGGAGCGAGCAAATCTAATAAAGTGGGGAATTCAGGTTTACCAGCAATGAAAAGATAATTACTGCCGATGGCTAAGTTTAAAAAGAAAACTGGAATCATGTAAAGATTCGTCCAAATAAAAACACGTTTGAACGATTGTAAGGTTGGGCGATGACCTTCTACAACTGTCATATAAATTGGCATGGCAACTAAAAGACCGTGTGCAATGAATGTGTTGAAGGCACGAAAATGCGGAAAGCCATAATCTGTGATATCAGGAGTTAATAATGCTTGTAGTGCGCCGCCAATGCCGAGAAAATAGGCAACTTCGTAAATTGAATAATTATTTGTGAGTAACATATATATCGTGAGCCAAACAATAACACTGCACATATGTAATGGCAACATCGTTTGAATTGACCATATTCCCCAATATGCTGCCCATGCGTGCCATGCAATTTCATTCAAAAATAAAATAAGGGCGATGCTGATGCGAAAAGTTTTTCTTTGTTTTTCGCCCCAAATATTTTTGAAATATAAAAAAGAAAGACATAAAACGATAACTAAACTCAATGCAATTAGGTGACCTGTACCATATAAGTCAAATGGTGCGCCAGAATAATTGAGTGCGAAATAGTTTGACATAATATTCCTTTATTTTATTCTAACTATTTTTCCATCTGTCATTTTCTGTAAATCATCAGTCTTCAATTCAAAAATGGCATTGGGAGTCCCAGCCGCTGCCCAGATGGTTTGATATTGCAAAAAATCTTCGTCTAGATACGTTTCCATTTTTTGTGCGTGACCAATCGGCGGCACGCCTCCGATGGCAAAGCCTGTCACTTCGCGTACAAAGTTTGCATCAGCTCTGACAATTTTTTCATCGGCATATTGGCTGATTAATTTTTCATCCACGCGGTTTGCGCCGCTGGTTAAAACTAAAATTGGTTTTTTGCTTTCTTTTCCCATAAAAATCAGCGATTTTACAATTTGACCCAACTCACAGCCTGCCCGGTCTGCGGCTTCTTGTGCCGTGCGAGTCGATTCGGCATGTTCAATCACTTGGTATGAATAACCAAGTGAGTTTAATAAATCTTGAATTTTTTGGGCGGAAGGGGATAAGTTTGACATTCCCCAATTATAAACGAATGATTATTTCCGCTTATATTTTATTTGCCAAAGCACTCGCCAAGTATTTCCGCCATCATCAGAACGTTCCCAATTCCAATCAAATTCATCGGCTTGAATGTTATACCAAACCATTCTTTGCTTGCATGCTTCGCCTTTTACTATGGCATCACGGCTCAAAATCATTTTTTCGTTTTCAAACTTGCCAGTGAAATCAAGATACGAACCGTTATTATCCACCCAAGTTTGACACCACAATTTTCTTTCAGGGTCATATACTGAAACACTCATACCAATTAACCCTGCCCCATCAAAATTTTCTTGAATCACTTTATCGTTCATAATTCGTAGCACATGATTCGTGGCTTTGCCATCGTCCGCCCATGTGCAATTCCATTCGCCGAGCCAAAAGTCAAATTGATTTTCAGGGTTCATAATGTTTCTCCTAATCAAAAAATATCATAAGAAATAATTTTACACATCCTACTCAAAGACTGTTTATAATATGTCTATGCCTACACAAGAAGAAATTTACAAAACCGAAGGCGACAAATACGAAGCCTTAATCGCTAGAGAAGACTACCAAGGAAATATTCTCAAAGCCTTGACTGAGATTACTGATTTACAAAACCGCCTCGTTCTTGACCTCGGGGCTGGTACTGGACGTTTGACCTGTTTACTCGCGCCATACGTCCATTCGATTCGCGCTTTCGATATTTCGGAAGAAATGTTACGTGTGTGCCGTGAAAAATTATCTAAAACAAGTTTATCGAATTGGAAAATTGACATTGCAGACCATCGTCAATTGCTGATTGAAGATGATTCTGCAAATCTTGTTGTCTCTGGCTGGAGTGTGAGTTACCTTGCAGTTTGGAATAAAGAAACATGGCACGATGAATTAGAAAAATGGCTGACCGAAATGAAACGTGTCCTAGCACCGAGCAGTTATATTGTCTTGTTTGAATCATTGGGGACAGGGAATGAGGCACCGATACAATTAGAAAAACTCAAAGATTTTTATGCTTGGTTGGATGAAGTCGGATTCCAAAATAAAATTATCCGCACAGATTACAAATTTGAATCTATTCAAGAAGCCGAAGAGTTATCTCGTTTTTTCTTTGGCGATGAGCTGGGTGATAAAGTAGTAAAAAATAATTGGGTGATTTTGCCTGAATGTACTGGCGTCTGGTGGTTAAAAATCTAATATGGACGGTGGACAATAGACGGTCTTCGATATATTGTCCACCGTCAAATCTTATTCTTGCACTTTGAATTTATTTTTAATCGCCATCACCAAACCGACTAAAATCAAAAGAATACAAATGCCTGCGAAAATCCATTTGAGTGCAGTGAAGATGAACAACGTCCAACCTAAGATGACGGGTTGAGATGGGTAGATGCTCAACAAGGTGACGATATTGAGGTTTTCAAGTAAATCAAAAACGAAAGCGAATACTGGAGCAACGTTATATTTTCGCACGAGGCTGTTTGAAGCAAAACCGCGTTTGAATAGCCAAGAAATTAACAAACTGAATGCAAACAGATAGACAATAGGATAAAGAATATCAGCCGTGAGTTCGACGTTGCGATAAAAAGTACGTCCAGTTTCACCATAGCGTTCAATCATGTCGAATGTTTTATCTGGTGTGGCAAACATCATTAAATCAAGTGGTTGAATTAAACCTGTGCCATCTTGCATCAACCCGCCGATTAATGGCATGACGAAACCTGCAAAGAATCCGTCTAACACTACAAACAAAAGCACGACCCAGCCTCTTGCCCACTTATAAAATTTTTCCGAAATATTGTTTAGCATAATGTCTCCAAAGTGATTTATTTGCATGAAATAACACAATATCACTTATGAAGTAACGGGTTCATTGGAGTACTTAAGTATGAGGCCATAGACCATGTTTTATCGTCCATCGTCTATGGTCTATCGTCTGTCTATTTCATCAACGCTTCGCCACCTATAAACGCATCTTCCACGCGGGATTTATGCTCGCCGTGCATCGGCTTAGATTCCATTTCGGATAAAGAAAAATATCCAAAAGCGGTGGTTTCGTTGCTTAGACTTAATTCGCCTTTAATTACTTCGGCTTCAAAACTCAATACCACCATAAAAACTTTATTGCCATCGTTATAAATTACCAATTGGTCTGGGTTGCTATATACGCCGATTAATCGTTTGGCTTTTACTTTCAAACTTGTTTCTTCAAACACTTCACGCTCACAGGCTTCACTGGCAGATTCGCCTGAGTCCATTGCACCGCCAGGTAAACACCAGCGTCCGTTGTCTGTTCTTTGGGTGAGCAAAACTTTTTCACGCTTTGAATCAAATATCACGGCGCAACAGCCGATGCGAATTTGCCCTTGTTTGCCTAAGCGATGACCAAAGAGGACTTGTGACATAAAAAATGTAGGGACACGGCGTCGCCGTGTCCCTACGGGTTATTTTATAAACGTTCCATTTCGCAATTCACGAATCGTTTCTTCAATTTCTTCGCGGGTATTCATCACAAATGGACCATACGGAACAATCGGTTCTTTGAATGGTTCGCCTGAGATTAACATGAATCGGACTCCCGCTTCTGTTTTGACTTCGAGTTGGTCGCCGTCATTTTGAAATACTACCATGCTGACGGATTCTACGACTTGGTCTCCAAATTCGCCTGTGCCTTCAAAGACATACGCAAGGACTGTGTGACTGCTGGGGATAGGCAAACTGAATCGGGAACCAGCACTCAACTTGACATCCATATAAAGAGGCGAGGCGGAAATTTCGGTTACGGGTCCAGTCGTCCCATCAATTTCTCCTGCGACGAGTCGAATCGTTGCTCCATCTTTTTCGATGACTGGAATTGAATTGGCTGTCACTTCTTGATAACGAGGCTGACTCATTTTTTGCGCGGCGGGCAAGTTGACCCAAAGTTGAAAGCCGTAATTGTTTCCGTTGATACTGCGTTGGGGCATTTCTTCGTGCAAGATGCCGCGACCGCTGGTCATCCATTGCACATCACCCTCGGCAATGGTGCCTGCGTTGCCGAGACTATCACGATGGCGGACGGTGCCTTCGAGCATGTAGGTGACGGTTTCGATGCCGCGATGCGGATGGGTGGGAAAACCTTTGATGGGACCTTCGAGCGGGTTGTTGAAGGCGAAGTGGTCGAAGAGTAGGAAGGGGTCGAATTTGTTGCTGGCGTGCGGACCGAAAGAACGGCGAAGCAATACGCCCGCGCCTTCGATAACGAGGTTTGGTTCAATTGTGTGGGAGATGGTTCTGTTTGTCATGTGGTTTGGATGGTTTGTGAGGGGAGTATATTACAAATTGAGAAATAAATGTTAATAAAATTCTTTTGCTTCTCAATTTATTTGTAGGGACATAGCGAGTACGTTTAATATTTTGACGAGCAATGCCTCGCTGTGTCCCTAATTTTGAGTCACTTTTTAAGAGAATAGATTTGTGAGTGCGGGAAAACTTATGCAATAGAAGAAGATGAAAATCAATGGCACGAACATGACCAATATTGCTGAGCGCGTCTTTCCGCGTTTGTAAGCGAACCAAGCATAGACCGAAGCACACAAAATTGGTATTGGATATATCCCAATCAGACTCACGAACCCGATGGTCTGCCAGTTGTATCCCGATTCAAAAACGTTGAGCATCAGAAAGAACACCACCGCCCATATTATCAGACTGGCGAAGTACATTATTTGACTCAGAATGAGCCAGATGATTGTCAGTTTGTTGTTTGGGTTAGTCATTTATCGGAACTGCGTGTAGGCAAATGGCACAAATCAGTTTCTGCACGCTTTGTTGGGCTGTTTTGCCTTGGACAAGGTCATTTGCCAGACCTTGCTGTTCTATACGCGAGATAAAGCGAGATTATCTTATATCCACCATAAAGGGATATTACTCCTAATCCAATAGATAATACAAAGGCAATCAATACAAAAGAGGAAGAATGAATCCATCCGATTAGAATAAAAGAAATTATGAAAAAGAATATTCCGATTAGAAAAGCTATCACAACAGCTGCAGACCCGCCAAGAACAAACCTAGCCAATGGCGCAACTTCTTTGGTAAAAAACTTGCCAATATTCTTAATAAATTCATCACCATCTTCTTTGGACTTTAACATCTTCTCGGAGTCGATTTGTTTAGTATTATGTAATTGTTCTGTAGTCTCAATATTAAGAAGATATTGAAATGTTGCCCCAAAAATAATACTTGCGAATAATGAAAAACTGGAAACCATTAAACAGGAAAATATTGCGGTTAAGATGAAGTCATTCGCGCTTTGGGATGAAAGAACTAAATCAGATATTACTGTAAACATAAAACCAACTAGTATGCTGGATATAAAAACTATGTGTCTTACTAAGTCTAATGTATATGTATCCGCTTTTTGGAGAGCTCCTTGATATAAAAGACTCCCCAAGTAATTGCTTTTTACAGGTTCAGCATTATTACTTTCCATTGTTTCATTTCTCCTTGAGAAAAAATCGGGAAACCTGAATACTGTTTTAGATGTTATTTTACGGTCAAAATTAAAACATAGTAAAATTATAACTATTCCTTATACACAGGTCAACATACAAAGCCACCTATCAATTCACACCTTCTACATCGGGCGGACTTTTTCTTTCTCTTTGTCAATTTCTTTGCCGACCAAGGTTTCCCATAGTTTGTTACTTTACTGATTGTATCTCATGCCAAATAGAAATGCCACTTTCTAAAGAGCCTGTCAGCCATTGCCAATTGAGTTGCATTACAAGTTTTCCGTTTTCATTTTCACTCAAAATTACTTGCGCTTTTCCTGCAACAAGTTCATCATCTGTAGTGAGGGATTGATATAACATTTCAGTGAGACCATCTTTTGAAGTTTTGACAATGACTTGTCCATATACATTGTTTGGTCCAGAGTATGTTCCGATAAGTGGTTCACTCTGTTCACTAAATTTCATAATTGTTTTGGCAGAGGCGTGACCATCAGAATTTTCAGTCAGTTCAAAAATTTTATTCGATAGATTCATGCTTTCACTTTACACCTTCCACATCAGCGGATTTTTTTTCTCTTTGTCAACTTCTTTGGTTTTTATTATTTTTATTCCCTGCTAAAATTATACAGCAAGAACCTTCTAACATTAAACCTGAATCTATATGAAACTCGTTTCCGTTTCCCAAATGATTGCGCTCGAAAAACAAGCCGATGCCAGCGGACTCTCTTATGCTGAAATGATGCAGAATGCAGGTATCGGACTGGCAAAAATTGTGCACGAAATTGGAAAACAAAATAATTGGAACAAAGTTGTTGGCTTGATAGGTTCTGGAAATAATGGCGGTGATACGCTGGTGGCGTTAACGTGGCTTCAACAGAATGGATGGGAAACTTCGGCATATTTAATCAAGACCAATAATAATGAGTTAATAAAAAAATATTTAGATATTGGTGGAAAAATAATCGAACAAGATGAATCATTCTTTCATCTTTCTTCTTTCATCGCGCAAGCAGATGTCACCTTAGATGGCGTTTTGGGAACAGGTATCAAACTTCCGCTTAAGAAAGAGGCGAGTGAGGTCCTCGGAAAAATAAAAAATCTCAAGCCAAAATTTGTTATCGCAGTGGATTGCCCATCAGGTGTTGATTGTGATTCGGGTGAATGTTCCGATGAAACGATTCCTGCGAATCTCACAGTCACAATGGCGGCTGTCAAACGCGGATTGTTGAAATTGCCTGCCTTTGAAAAAGTTGGCGAGTTGCTATTGGTAGAAATCGGTTTATCTGATGAAATGTTGAATGAAATAAAAATTGATGTTGCTGATGATGAAATGGTTTCGGCTTTATTGCCAAAACGCACGCTCGCTTCACACAAAGGGACATTCGGTACGGCTTTCGTGATAGCAGGTTCGACATCTTACACAGGCGCGGCATTATTGGCTGGGTCTGCGGCATATCGCATCGGCACGGGTTTGGTGACGATGGCTGTGCCAGAAAATTTGCACTCTGCATTGGCAGGTCATTTGCCTGAAGCGACTTGGGTTTTGCTTCCACACGAAAATGGATTTATTTCTGAATCTGCAAGTGATGTTGTCTTGAATAATTTGAATCGAGCAACATCTATTTTGATAGGACCTGGTTTAGGAAATAAAGAAACGACAAAAAAGTTTATCGAAAAACTTTTGCACTCCATAAAAATTCCAATGCTGATAGATGCCGATGGATTAAGGCATGCAAAAGATTCTCTCTCACTTTTGCATAATGCAGTTCTCACTCCCCATGTTGGCGAAATGTCAGCACTGACAGGTTTATCAAAAGAAGAGATTCAAAACAATCGCGAGGAAGTTGCGAAAAAATATGCCAAGCAGTGGAATTGTATTGTGGTGCTGAAAGGTGCATTCACTCTGATTGCATCACCTGATGAAAGAATGACAATTATTCCAGTTGCTACACCTGCATTAGCTAAAGCAGGCACTGGTGACGTGCTTGCTGGTTTAATCACTGGCTTACTTGCTCAAGGACTTAATCCTTACAATGCGGCTGTTGCAGGAGCATATATTCACGGAAAAGCAGGTTTGCGTTCAGCAGAAAAATTAGGTACAACTGCTTCTGTATTAGCAAGTGATGTTGTTGATTCAGTTCCAGAAATTATTAGCAAAATAGAGTTTAAAAGTTAAAAAGTTTGAAAGTTATAAAACTTGCCAACCTTCAAACTTTCAAACAAAAAAGAGACTCTATGAAAATAGAGTCTCTTTCGTCTTTCCTCTTTCTTTTACCAACTAGCTATTCATAAACTCTTCTAAATTCGCCTTGCTGATTCTGTAAGCCTTACCGACTTTCTTTGCCTTCAAGCTTTTATCTTTGATGGCTTCCATAATATCATCTTCAGTGACTTTCATAAACTGAGCGGCTTCAGCAGGAGTCATTACATCAGGCATTTTGGCTCCACCACCAGCGGCGGCACCACCTGCAGGGGCTTGATAACCACCTTGTAGTGCTTGCCCCATGATGTTGCCAATTCCCATACCAGCACCGATTCCAGCAGTGAGACCAGCACCACCACCTTCATTTTGGGCGGCATCACGCATCGCGTCAGCGGCTTGAAGTTGAGTATAAGTTGCCATGTCGAGCATACCCATGTCCCGTAATTCTTGAGCCGATTTTTCGCTTGGTTTGAGGTTTCCAATGTAGAACGTCTTGAGCGTTAAACCAATCGCTTCAAAATCATCTTTTGCTTTTGCGCGAACAGCGGCACCAATTTCTTCGGTCAGACCAATCATTTCTGGCACAGAATTCTTTGCACCAGTTTCACCCAACACATCTTGTAATTTTGAAAGCAACATCGTGCGGATGCGTTCTTCAATATCAGATGTTCGATAGGTATGTTGCACGCCGACAATTTGGGTCACAAATTGTTGTGGGTCTTTCACTTGAAATGAATAAGTTCCAAAACCTTGCAGTAAAGCCACGCCTAAGCCCATGCCGGGGTTGCGGACAATAATTGGTTGTGGTGTGCCCCATTTTTTATTTGCAAATTCTTTGCGTGAAACGAAATACACTTCAGCAGGGAAAGGTGTGCGGTCGTTGAAGGCTTTGCCAATCCAATCAATCAACACAGGAATGTTGGCAGTAGCAATCGTATGGCGACCCGGTTTGAAAACATCCAAAGCGTTACCATCACGGAAGAACACAGCCCACTGACTTTCGCGCACAATCACTTGCGAGCCGATGCGAAAATCGCCAATGCCTTCTTCTGGAAAGCGATGCACGATTTCATCACTCATCTCGTTTGCGTATTCAACTACATCAAAAATTCTAGCCATAGAATTTCTCCTTTTATTGTAAGGGCGACCCTTCAATTTTTTTATGGTTCTTTATTTTCAGAACGGGTCGCCCCTACGAATGAATAAAACCAATGTTCAAATTATAGTCCATCTAGCAAGCAGGTCAAGCGACATTTCTCCTACTTCTACGCAAATGCAATTAATTCGTTTCACTCTTTCATCACTTTTCCCGTTCCGCCATCCTTTGTCATCAAAACCTCAGCCATAATGCTCACCGCAATTTCTTCTGGCGTTTCGGCTTGCAACTCGATTCCCATCGGTGAACGCACTTTATTGATTAATTCTTCTTTGATTCCCTTTTCTTTCAACGCTTTTACCGTGACAGACCATCTGCGCTTCGAGCCGATGACTCCAATATACTTCGCTTCTGACTCAAGTAAACTTGGTAGCCCAGCCACATCGACTCCTGAGCCTCGACTGGTTATCACCAAATAGGTTTGTTTTGTAATCGTCATTGATTCTGCTAACTTGCCCATCTCCACTGGATAATATTCATCCGCCCCCGGCGTAGACTCAGGATTACAAAATTCTGCTCTATCATCACTGACCACGACTCTAAAGCCCAACCATTTTGCCAAATGCGCAACAGCCTTGCCGACGTGCCCAGCACCAATCACAACCAAAGTTGGGGGAGGAAAAATTGGTTCCACAAATACCTCTACCTGACCACCACATACACCCGGGTCACCGCGTGAAGGGTCTGCCATTGTATAAAACAAAGTTTGTGCCTTGCCATCATCTAATGTTTGCAAAGCCGCTTTAATGACACGATTCTCCAAATCCCCGCCGCCAACAGTGCCGATAAATTTTCCATCGGGATATACCAGCATTTTACTGCCCACATGGCGTGGCGTAGAGCCTTCGCTTTTCGTCACCGTACACAACGCGGCAGATTGATTATTTGTTTCTAATTCTGAAAGGGCTTGATAAATTTGATTCATTAACTAATCTTCTGCAAAAATTATTTTTGCCTTTACTCCATTTTGTTCTAGTAGGTATAGTAAACCTCCACCATCAATTAATTCAATAGGTTTATCTTTAGCGAATTCATAAGCATCTTTACCATAGTGGCTGGTTGAAACAAGGATACCTTTATTAGCACCCTCATTAATCATTGTTCCATATAAATCACGAACAGCAGAAACACCAACCACATTCTTATATCTTTTTGCTTGAATGACAACTTTACCACCTAAAATTGGACGGGGATCAAAAGCAACAACATCAACACCACCATCTCTAGAAGATTGAGTTGATTTTGCGTCAAACCCAATTCTGTCAAAAAGATTATTAACTAAATTCTCAAACTCAAATGGAGTAAGTTCTATTAAGTTTGGACGATTTTCCAAATCCGATAAAATATCGCTTTCTTCAACAAATCTTTTGTCCACCATATCAAATTCTATAATTGGTTTTACAGCCATTAATTCATCAGGACGTGGCGAAACTTGTGCTCCTAGGTTTCTCAGACAGGCTTTTTTATCTATTTTTGCGAGATTAATTTCTAAAAATTTATCTTTTGTTGTCCTAACAGAAATTATACAAGGTCGAGTATCTTTTCCTGTTGCTGGATCAATTTCATTAACAAAACCATTAAAAACCACAACATCAATATTATTTCCTTGATCTGATTCAAAAAGTTCGTGAATAGTTCTAAGGCATATAGCCGAGATTACATCTTGATATAAATCTTTTATCTCAGATTGTTTTCTTGGTTTTCCCTCGACAATATCTTTTGTTTTTGTATATTTATATTCAATAACTGAAGGTATGATGTCTTTACGTGGTAGTTCATATTCTACAACCAACTCTTTTGGGTCTGGAAGATAAGCAACTCTAAATTCTTGCGGAAAGCCTTCAGGATATTCTGAACGTTCAAGAACCATTGTGCAATAAGATGAAAGTGCATCTGGCTCTCTATTTTTATAGGCATTTTCTAGCTCAATAACTTCTTGATTGCGTTGTTGCTTCTTTTTCTCAAAAGATTCTCTTTCTCTTAAATACTCTTGTTGAAGGACTGAAATCTTTTTATTTCTTTCATTTAGAAAAGATTCAATTTTTTCTTCATATTCCTTAAATCTTTTTAACTGCTCTTCTACATAGATTTGATGGCGTTTTTCCCATCCGGGTATTAATTTTTCCATGCTACTTGGTTCTTGGATTTTTGATAAAAACTCTTCTTTGGTTGTTATAACAGGTTCTTTTTTTAAATCTTCTGGTAATTCTAAAGCAGGGAAATCTTCATTAATTCTTAAGATATCAAAGGAAATAGTATCATCTATCTCAAAAGTTTTCTCTAAAATGTCCTGCAATTCATTTATTTTTATTGTTAATTCAGTATTTAAATCTTCAACTTCCTCCTGTCGAATTTTAAGGTGTTCTTGTCTTGCTTCTTTATTCGCCTGTTCAGCTAGCTTTATTTTCTCTTTGCGAGCGCGTTCTTTTTCTTTTTGAGTTTGTGCAATCAATCTTAATTCTTGTTTTTTAGATTGCTCTATTTCCCGAATTCTGGCATTTTCGCGTTTAATTCTTTCACGTTCTCTTCGCGCAGAATCTCGTGCTATTTGGTTTATTAAACTTGTGAAGCTACCTCTTCTTGCCATGCTACTAAACCCTTCCTTTCATAGTTTACCTTTCCAATAAACCCAAAACAACAGGCAACAACTGCTTCTTCCTTGATACAACGCCCGGCGCATCGCGGGTGAAATCTGGCAGTGGGGGATACGGCAAATCATTTAATATCGGTGGATAATTGGATGAAATCATCAATCTGCTTGTGCCACGCACAACGTCTGTGATGAGTAGCATAGCAAAATCCAAACCGCGTTTGTCACGCAAATCATCTAAGGCTTTGGTTAAGGATTCAAGATGTTCTTCCAATTGCATTAAGTCGGTCACTTCGGCTTGGGCAATGGCAAGTTTAAATCCACCTGCTTCATAGGCTTTGATATCTGTACTGACGATTTCTTCTGGTTTGCGATGTGATAAACCTGCACCGGCAGACAATAAGTTTTTCCCAAACGACTCAATCGTTTCGCCTTTCATCGAGCCGACAAATGCCCAACGCGCTAATTTCTCTGCGGCGGCATGGTCACGTGGTGTGGTGGTAGGAGATGTCAAAATTAAAGTATCAGATAGAAGTCCAGCAAGAAGCGCACCTGCTAATGATGGTGGGGCGGAGAGTCCTGCTTCCACAGTTTGTTCAGTCACCAATGTTGAAGTCGAACCGACCACATCCACTGTAAAACGAATCGGTTGATGGGTGTATGGATTTCCCAAACGATGATGATCAAGAATTTCTAACAACTCGGCTTCCTCAAGCGCATTGATAGATTGACGCGGTTCGTTATGGTCAACCAAAATAATTTTCAAACGCGGTGGGTTCAAAATATTTTTTTGACGTGCAATGCCCAGATACAAACCGTTTTCATCCACAACCCAATAATCATCAAACTCACTGCGTAAAATTTTATTTAGTGAATCGCGGATGTGTGCATTGGCTGTAAATTTTGGCACATCTGTATTTGCGGCATCTTTACATTGAGCAGACATCATCTCGCGCACGGTTGTATCACCGGGTCGCGGACCGAGCGTTTCACTAAAATATTTGAATAAACTCAAACCATTGATTAAACCATACGGCGTGCCATCTTCGTTGATGACAGGTGCAATGCCGCCAGTTTTGCTAGCGAGCGTCCATGCGATACCAAGTTGTGCATCAGGCGTGAGTGAATCTAATCTTTGCATCACAGATTCAAAACGTGGGGATGCATCCGTTAACAAAAATGGAACTTCGATGTTTAATGTTTTCAACACCCAAGAAGTTTGCGCGTTCAATGCACCTGCTCGCGCGGCGACGGCATCCAATTTATCCCGTTCACGTAATAACCAAGCATAGCCCATTGCTGATGCAATTGAGTCTGTATCTGGATTAATATGACCAACAACAAAAATTCTTTCTGACATTAATTTCCGCTTCTTTCTTGACGTTCAACTTGTTACTTGTTTTATGATAATTAATTTGCCACAGAGAACACAGAGACTTTTGAGAAAAGATTTTTTAAACTCATTTTTCTCTGCGACCTCTGTGGCTAAGAATCTTATAACTCGTTACTCATTAACTCTTGAACTCGATTATATCTCGCCTTTTTCAACCATTCCCAAAAATGTTTTGACAATATAAGGGTCAAAATGCTTGCCAGATTGCTCTTGAAAATACTTGATAATTTTTTTACGAGGCCAAGCTTTGTTATATGGGCGGTCATAACTAAGCGCGTCCCACACATCGGCTACCGCAAAGATGCGTGCTGATACTGGAATATCGTTTTCCTTTAACCCACGCGGGTAACCAGTGCCATCCCATTTTTCATGATGACAATATGGAATCTCAAGGGCTTTACTCAAAAACGGAATCGGAGATAAAAGTTTATACGCCGTTTCAGGGTGACCCTGAATAATTTCTCTTTCTTTTTTCGTTAACTTCCCTTTTTTGTGCAGGATTTCGTCAGGAATACTAATTTTTCCAATATCATGCAAAATCGAACCGCTCCGAATTTCTTCAAGCGCATCATCTTTGAGATGAAGTTTTTGCGCAAGCTTTAGCGTATTTTCTGTCACACGCCGTGAATGACCTTCTGTTTCTTTATCGCGTAATTCCAGTGCGCGTGCAAAGCCTTCAAGCGTTGTATCGTATGTCTCTGCTAATTCACGGGTGCGGGCTTGCACTCTATCTTCTAGTTCAGCATTTAATTTTCGCAATTCATTTTCTAATTCTTTCAACGCTGTAATATCATGTGAAATATAAATCCGCCCAATCATTTTCTTGTGCGAATCATAGAGGGGCCAAATGGTGAGTTCATAATAAATTTGTTTATTACGAAATTCAAAACTTGCCTCTGTCCGCGCATAGGTCACATGCGTATACATTTTGATAGGAATCGGAAAATTCTCAAATACAACTTTAGCAGGCTTGCCAATCACATCATCGGCTTCTTTTTCCATCAAAACCAACATGGCGGAATTAATATCCATGACATGATTTTGATTATCTAAAATAACGACAGGGTCAACAATGGCTTCAAAGAGTTTATCGCGCATAAATTTTCAATAAAATTATAATCGCATTGATACATGACTTTGAAAAACAAAAAAGATGCGATCCACACCCTCTCGCATCTTTCTTGACCTAAAATTGATTCTGCTACTTCTGCTTCATCGCCTTCCAGACTCTCTCTGGCGTCGCAGGGATTTCATCCACGTTGATTCCAATGGCATCAAGAATTGCATTTCCAACCGCTGGAGCAACTCCATCCATTGGAATCTCTGCCACAGCTTTGACTCCAAATGGATGACTCGGCTCAAATGTTTCGACAAAAATAGTTTCCAACTCCGGCATTTCATTAGAACGGAAAACATGATACCTATCTAAATCTCTTTCGTAGGCATTTCCTTTTTCGTCATAGCGCATCTCTTCACAGACTGCATACCCCAATGCTTGCGTCATCCCGCCTTCAATTTGACCTGATGCAGTTAATGGATTCACAATCACACCCGAATCCACAGCCATGACAAGTTTATCTACAACCACTTCACCAGTTTCTGTATCTACAGTCACTTCGGCAAATTGTGCCGCAAATGGTGGAGGTGATACAGGTGATACATAACTTGCTACGCCCATAATCTGTTCTTGATTGTTTTTATGCAAAGTATCTAAGGCAATTTCAGCCAAAGTCACAGAACGACCATCCGGTGCAATTGCTTTTCTATCAGCTAACTTAATGCTTTCATATTCTGATTCAGGAATCTCAAACATACTCGCCGCACGGACTTTGATTCTCCATGCCACCACTTGAGCGGCTTTCACCGCGGCTGTACCAGATATATAGGTAGTCGAAGAAGCGTATGCACCTTTATCAAACGGTGTGAAATCTGTATCTGATGAGTATGTAATCATATCTTCAAGTGGAACGCCCAACACCTCCGCCGCCATTTGGGCAATGACAGTATCTGAGCCTGTGCCTAAATCTGTTGCGCCAACCAAAAGATTGAAAGAACCATCATCATTCATTTTGATAGATGCGCCACCCATATCCAAATATGGAATGGCTGTACCTTGCATAACAAATGAAACACCAATGCCTCTTTTTATCTTTCCGTCTTTCTTCTTTCCTCTTTCATCGTTTACGAAATTTCGCCAACCCTCGTTTTTATATTTATCATCCCATGCAATTGCGGCACGACCTTGAGCCACACATTGCTCTAAACCAACTGTGTGAATAATTTCAGGGCGTGGTTCACGACCTTCGTTCCATGCCGTTGAAAATGGATGATACTCGCCGGGGCGAACTGCATTTTTTAAACGAAAATCAATTGGATCAAGATTCATTGCACGTGCAATTTTTTCCATGTGACGGTCTAGGGGCCAATACCCTTGTGGCACACCATAACCTCGAAATGCGCCAGCAGGTGGCGTGTTGGTATAAACTACATCCGCATAAAAACGAATATTCGGAGATTTTCGATATTCACCATCACCGACATATAACGCCATGGCTTTGTGACCTGTATTCCCTGTGACTGTCAACGCATGGCATCCATACGCGCCAGTATCGGATAACGCATACATTTCATTGGCTGTGATTGTGCCATCGCGCTTCACACCGGTCTTCATCTTGATTCGCATTGGATGCCTAGACCTTGCCGCGATAAATTCTTCTTCGCGGGTGTATTCATAAATCACAGGTCGTTTGGTTGCGATGGTTAAGTGTGCTGGCACATCTTCCATCAACACTTCTTGCTTACCGCCAAATCCGCCACCGATTCTCGGCTTAATCACACGGATTCTTTTGACTGGCAAATTCAAAACAGGTGCAAGCATTCTTCTTACATGAAACGGCACTTGAGTAGATGTACGAATCACCAATCTATCATCTTCATCCCAATAGGTGACGCACACATGCGGTTCAATTGAAACTTGTTGCACTTTGGGAACTTCATATTCGGCTTCAAAAATTTCATCTGCTTCAGCAAAACCTTTGTTTACATCCCCAATGTCAATGCGGATGTGTGCCGCTAAATTTTTATCAGGGTTTGAATCAGCAAAATTAACATATTCAGGTTCATCGTGAATTTTTATTTTGCTTTCCATCGCTTCACGCGAATCTAAAATGGCTGGCAAAATTTCATATTCAACATCAATTAATGCCAATGCTTTTTCTGCAATTTCAGGAGTCTCTGCCGCAACGAAAGCAACTCTATCACCGACGAAGCGAACTTTTTTATCTAATGAAAACGAATCTAGCGGACCAGGAATTGGGTCAGATTGTCCTGCTGTTGAATACACCACGCGCGGAATATCTTGCCATGTTAGCACAGCAACAACGCCTTCGAGTTCTTTTGCTTTGCTTGTATCAATTTTTTTAATCAAAGCATGTGCATGTGGTGAATGTAAAACTTTAGCATACAACATGCCACGCATATCAATATCACCTGTGAAAGCAGGTTTGCCTTGCACTAACTTAATCGCATCTACTTTCTTTTCAGGTTTGCCCACTGTTTGCCATGTTTGGCTTTCAGGCGTAACAAAAACTTTAGGTTTAACGAGCAGGCTGGTGGTAGAGTCTGGAGGCGCAATGGGTGAATCATTTGATGGGAATCGAAAATCAACGAGTCCCGAATCTCCAATATCAAATTTTTCATCACCACGCAATTCAGCGGCGGCGGTCATCACGGCTTGCACAGGTTTGAGATAACCCGTGCAACGACACAACACGCCCGAAATCGCTTCACGCACTTCCTCTTCACTTGGGTTCGGATTTTTTTCTAACAAACTTTTTGCCGCGAGAATTTGAGCAGGCGTGCAATAACCACATTGAATAGCACCCGATTCGACAAACGCTTTTTGAAGTGGATGCAAGCCATCCGTTTTTCGCCAACCTTGTTCTGGATGCTCGCCCAACGCTTCAATCGTGACCACAGCCTGATTCTCAACCTGAGCCGCCAACAACGACCCAGCATTGACCGGCTTACCGTTTAATAAAACTGTATCCGAGCCACTCAAGCCATCTTCATCACCAAACTTGATTCCATAAAATCCAAGCCCGCGCAATGCGGCAAGTAAAGTTGTAGACGGGGGAGCATCAAGTTGAAATTCTTTTCCGTTAATTTTTAGGGTGAGATTCATAAGCACTCCAGTTATTTCAATCGAGATTTTAACTCTTGTAGGTGAGCAAGTATATCGGGATGCAGGTCAAATTGACCTGCTTTTGAAATGGATTTTTGGACAATATTTTCTAATTCTTCAAGAGTGACGTAATTGTTCCTGATGAGAAAAACAATATCATCAAAATCTGTGAATAAACCACGATCTACTTTACTAAGAGCAATGCTATAAGGATCAATGACATAAATTTCAAGATTTGCAAATTTGCCAATATAAATGTTGCGCTGCTCATTTCCTTCTGGTAAAGGGATAAAGCGCTCAAGAGGTACAGCATCTACTTGAAGTCTTAATTCTTTGGCTTTATTCATAATAGTGCGATGTAATTCATTTGGATTAACATCATCGCCAACGAAATCAATATCAAGAGATGAGCGTGGACTGCCAAGTAGTGTCAATGCACTTCCACCAATTAGGAATAAATGAGAATTCGGTGGAACTTGTTCTCCGAGAATACTTAAGATAGATTCGAGTTTAGTTTTATCCATAACTAATTTTGCTGCAATTCTATTTCTTTTAACCAAATATTTGCGGCATGTTCATATGTTCCAAGCCAATTTATTTTTTCTCCACTTAATTCCTGTTGACGGATCGCTAGTGATTGAAGATTTTCTTCGGGGTTTTTGCTTAGGGTTATCTCAAGTTTTTTTGAGAATAAATCCTCTAATTTTGCTGTTGAGAAATGCTTTTGCTCCAACCAAACTGCTGCGCTGTAAAAACATTGTAATATCAATTGTTGTGATGAATTTAGTTTATCAATAATTTCATTAACATATTTATCAAATTCAGGATGGCGAAGAAATAACGGAATTAAACTTAATTGCAAACGTGCCTCATTGCTCTTGGCAAGCGCAATGATTAATTCACTTGGCAATAATTTAGGTGGGTGATTAGGCGTAGAGCCTAAAATGAATCTTACGTCCCGTGCCCATAACTCAGAGACCAAATCATCTTCAGAGATAGATTCCAATTTTACTTTTTCATTCATAACTTTCAAACCTTCAACTTGAAACCTGTGACCGAATTTTTGCTCTTAATACATCAATAGACTTAAGTGTACCGCGTTCTTTGTAATACCACACATCCCAACCATTGGCAGGCGCATTCTTCATCAATGATTTTGCAACCGAATGAATCGAGCCAGTGACTTTGCCACATTTGATATGTCCATTTGATAAAATTCTGGCTGTGATTTTTTGATTCTTGAAATAAAGTGTCTCACCAATTTTGAGATAGCCATTTTCTACTAAACTTCCAAATGGAATTCTTTTTTCTCTAGCAGGGGAGATGGCTAGGCTTTCATCATCTGCGGGTTTGACTGATGCGATTCTTTTTTGTGCAACTTGAATATATTTTTCATCTCGTTCAATGCCGATGAAATTGCGTTTGAGTTTTTTTGCAACTGCTCCAGTTGTGCCTGAACCGAAAAATGGATCAAGAACCACATCACCAACATTTGTGCTGGCGAGCAAAACTCTGTGTAGGAGTGATTCAGGTTTTTGAGTTGGGTGAGCCTTTGTCCCGTTGGATTTGAGGCGTTCTTTTCCGTTGGCAATTGGGAGAGTCCAATCACTGCGCATTTGTAAATCATCATTCAAAGCTTTCATGGCTTTGTGATTGAAAAAATATTTCGCGCCTTGTTTCTTTTGTGCCCAAATTAAAGTTTCATGTGCATTGGTAAATCGCACGCCGCGAAAATTTGGCATGGGATTTGTTTTGAGCCAGATGACATCATTCAAAATCCAAAATCCCAAATTTTGCATGATGGAACCGACTCGAAAAATATTGTGGTACGTGCCGATGACCCAAATTGTGCCAGTCTCTTTCAAGACTCGTTGAATTGCGTGTAGCCAGTTAAGGGTAAATTCATCATAATCTTGATAACTCGAAAACTTATCCCATTGATGATTGACCGCATCCACCTTAGACAAGTTGGGACGATATAAATCATTTTGTAATTGCAAATTGTATGGGGGGTCTGCGAAAATTAAATCGACTGAGTTCTCAGGCAGTGACTTGAGAATCTCAATACAGTCTCCGTGCAGGATTTGGTTAACTGGCAAAGTTATCACGAATCGAATTATACCGTTTGCGGATTCTATTTTCCAAACTTACTTATGTAAATAATGGCTCCATCTCAAGGCGTTGAGTTAATTCTCGCATTTGTTCATCGCTTGGGCGTGAGTCGAAGCGTTTGGCAGAATCCAAAACTTTTGGAAGCAAGTGAATATCTCCAACGGTGTTAAGAAAAACTTGAGCGTGTCCAAACACCCAATGCACAGCAAGGTCAATATCCGCTTGCTCTTCGAGTGGGCGATACCATGTTGTACGATTTTGTTGGACATCCTTCCATGGAGAACGAGTGACACCTTTGATGGTTTGAACTGCTACATTTCGTTCTTCACAAAGTTCTACAAGCTTATTGAAATTTTCTGCATAACGCGAATTTTGCATCATCACAAAACTATAAGGGAGCAGTACAGAATCAAAATCAAATTGAGCAAGAGATCGAAGATGATATTCAGGAACAGGCACACCATGACCCGTTACTCCGATAAATCTAACAAGACCTTCATCCCGTGCTTGAATCACCGCTTCAATGACTCCGCCTGAGTTGAAAGCTGTAGCCCAATCATTTTCCTCATGTAAAGCATGCAGTTGAATCAAATCTACTTGGTCTACATGCAATAATTCCAAAGAGCGACGAATTTCATCATAAGCTGCTTGCTTTGTACGTTTTTCTGTTTTCGTCGCCAGAAAAAATGGGCGACCATTTCTTTTAATCCAATTTCCAAGCAATTCTTGTGACTTGCCATAACTTGCAGCTGTATCTACATGGTTAATGCCATATCCCAAAATCAAATCCATAGTGGTATCTACATCTTTTTGGGGTGTATCCCAAAATGCCGCCGCGCCGAAAATTGTGCGTGTGCTCTGGTGTCCAGTTCGCCCAAAAGCTAAAGTAGGAATCATATGTACTCCTTTTATTGATAAATATCTTCCTCATCCTCCAATTTTGGTGAAGGAGAGTTGAGTGCGTAATCCCAAACTTTATTGTCTTTCATCGCAGAAGCAATATCATAAGGTGTGGGTATAAATTCATAGGTTTGCGATTCGATAAATTCCAAAATCAAAGCATGATTTGGTTTTTCGTTTTTGAAACTTTTCTGCACATGATTAAGCAAATATTTTGCGCTTTCGTTTGAGATTTGAAAAATTTGTGCAGTTCGTTCAAATGGTTTAATTTTTTGCATGTATAACCTCAATTAATCGTTTTTCAATCTCTTGCCACTCTGCACCCAAATCTACACTTTCGACTCGCAAAGACATTTCTTGCAACTGCACCACTTCGGATAAATTTTTCCCATGCACAGTTGGGTATAACAAAATTCCAACTGCCTGACGATGTTTTTCTGAAAGATGTTCTTGCGTTTTCAAGTAAGCATATAACTGATACAAATGCGACGAATCAAATTTCTCTGCATTCCATTGATTCTCAATTAAACTTTTTGCTGTAAATTTTGTGTCAATGATTAAAATTTTTCCAGATGATTGTTCTTCCAACATTAAATCAGGTCGCATGATGGGTAAGAGGTTGTTAGAAATTGCCTCATGCCAAGTCAAGTGTTTTTGTGCAGTTACATACCAACCCTTAAGATGGAAGCGATAAAAATTTGCCACAAATCTTTCGTAAATCGAATGCAATGTCAACGCATCACGCTCAATCACGGGTTGTAAATAGTCACCCGAAAAATCTGTTGGCATCTCGCGCCGCAAAATCAATTCGCAAATTCCCAACATCACACGATAATCTTTATCTTTACATTCCAATTGCACGCGCCGAATCGCATCAGGTTTTAATTCGATGAAATCAATTCCATCCAACGCTTTCACTACATCAAACAAACCTAAATGATGCAACGTGCTACGAATGATTTGATTTTTTGGAACATTGACATTGTAAGTTTGATACTCACAATATGCAGAGCCTTGACGAAACGAATCGCGCTTCAAACTTTGATTGAAGTTGATTCTGCCGCGTATGCTTTTTATCAATCCTGATTCGTTTGCATAGTCACGCCCCAAACCGATTCTTAATCGTTGACGAATTAACTTCACCAGCATTAACTTTAACAACGCATCAAATGTTGGCGCATCTTCCACATCACCCAATGCGGAAAATTTTATATCTGGTGATTCATTCCATGCATATAAAAGCATGTGCCAGAGATTGCGGATTGGAATTTGATTCGTCATTGCGAGCCACGCTCTTTCTTTTCGTGGCGAAGCAATCCCCAATTATGAGATTGCTTTGTCGCTTCGGTCCTCGCAATGACGTTAAGCAAGTAATTCTTTCTCAGCATCTTCCGCTTTCTTTGGATTATCAAACCAATATTCCTTCAACAACGGAACAATTTCTGTTTTGATAATGCTTCGATACCAATTTTCATCTAAGCCTGAAAAATCATCCCCTTTGGGGCAAAAGAAACTATGACCAATTTGATAGTTTTCTCCAAGCAAAGTATCTTCTTTAATTTTTTGATTGAGCGAAGATAATCTTTTGATAATCAAATCTACCAATTGCGGATTCATGTTTCTATCCAGAAGCCATTGCTTGAAAATCTCACTTTCATATTTTGACTGTAAAGTGAAAAATGCAAACCTTCTTCGCAAAGCATAATCCACCATTGCGAGCGAACGGTCTGCTAAATTCATTAATCCGATGATGTATAGATTTGAAGGAATATAAAATTTATTTTCGTTTTTGTTTTGATACACCAAAGAAATAGAGTTTTCTTGTCCGCGTTTGTCACTTTCAATGAGCATAAGTAACTCCCCAAAAATTTGACTTAAATTCCCGCGATTGATTTCGTCAATGATGAAAACATATTCTTGATCTGAATTTTGTATCGCTTTCTGACAAAACTCATAAAACACACCATTTTTCAAATTGAAGGAACCATTTCCATCTGGACGATAACCACGCACAAAATCGTCATACGAATAAGATTGATGAAATTGCACCATTTCGATTCGAGTTGAGTCAATCTCTCGTAACAAAGCATACGCCAGTTTTTTTGCAAGGAAAGTTTTCCCAACCCCAGGCGAGCCTTGTAAAATCAACGCCTTTTTAGTTTTTAGTCTTTCAAGAATTTCAGTGATTTCAGATTCGGTTAAGAAAATACCATCTGAAATTAAATTTTCAATTCCATAAGGCGTTTTTGCTTTTTGAGTTTTGTAAGCACGTTTGGTTTCAGCAATCATCCTTGACCTTTCATTTTCATAGCCCCATGCTTCGAGTGAAATTTCGGGGAAAGATTTTTTCAATGCACTGACTTGTGAAATTGTCTCTGCGTAAAACTTTGCATTTAATCCCTTGGCAGGAATTTTGATTTTCAAATGTCTGCAATTGGTTGAGTCTAAACTTAGGAAATTATAAGGATTAATCCAAAACAAACCCATTGTAAGATTAACTTTTACACCTTCAACTTTTACTGCTTCATCAAAGGCTTTTTGAAACGATACATTTTGTAATGAGAATTTCTTTATACCTAGTTTAAATATATTCCACAGCTTATTAATGTCATCTTTCTTTCTGGATGATTTATATGCAAAAAACCAAGACCTTTGATTATTCAACACGGGTATGCCATTAAAGTCTTGTGGTACATCATTTTTTAAATTAAAAAAACGCTTTACCTCGGAAAGAATATTAGTACGTTGGTCAAATCTAATTTGCCTGTTAAACACTCCAAAGAATGTGAAAGGATCAATTTCTTCTAGCAAGAAACGGGGTCCATTTTTATCTTTGTCATTTAACGGTGTAATGACATGACCATCTTTTCTCAAAGTTTCAAGAAATGCAATCAATTCACCTTGCCTATTCTCCCAATGGACAAGTTCCTTCGCCAATTCCTGATAAAACGGAATCCATGTGAATTGATTGGTGGAATATGAAGATTTATTTTCAGGTTTTACATTCTTCATTTATCTACTTTTGGGTTTACTGTCACCACGAATTTTCTTAATGACAGCATCTAAAGAATCACCATATGTAATCGCAGTGCGGAAAACATCTTTATAAAACCATTCGTAATATTTCCATGTTTGAGCTAGTGAAATTCTTGAACCTAATAAACAAGCAATCACAATGCCTAAATACGTGAGCGAAAATCCTTCATTGATAAAAATAATAAACTCACCAATTGCCAGTAAAAATAATCCAAAACTGATGTTGCGCATCATAATCGCATTGGCGCGAGTCGTTTCGATTCTGTCGGCTAGTTCTTTGTTTTTGATTTGGATGGCGTTAAATAATAAATCCGCATCACGCGCATAAAACTTGATATTCAAATCTGGATAAAGCCTTTTGAGAGAACCTAATGCTTGTTCGTTTGGGCTATTTTCATCTCGTGATTTACCTTTATCTCGCACATATCCTCTGGGGTAGCGATAAAACAAACGAAACCAACCACGATACGTAAAATTATTGAAGATGTGTCCGAGCAAATATCCCAATGCCAAAATGATGAATGACTCTAAAGTAAATGTCTGGTTGTTTAATTCCATGTGCTTTGCGCCAACGGCTCTTAAAATTTCGTTGATGGCAAATAAATACAACACGCCGGGCAACAAGTTTGCAAAAACATCATAAATTCCTAAACTGATTGGCATGTCAACTCCTTATAAATTTTCCAAACATCGCTTTGATAAAACAGCCGCCATCTCTGCACGATATTCAGCGGATGCCCATTCATCGTTTGCTTCATGATACGCGTTCCGCGCCGCTTCTTCCACTCCATTTGATTCTGTTCCATCCATCGCCAACATTGGATTTCCCCCGAAGCCTCCCAGCGTCAATCTCGTTCTGCCAGAATTCCATTGAGTCAACGAAGCACACACAATCGGTTTATCTGCTGGCGTTTTGGAGACATATTCAAAAGCTGTTTTGACATTGAGTGGAATGGATATTGAGGTAATTAAAGTTTTTGGCTTGGTTAATATAAATTCTGAAAGACCGAAGACAGTGGACGATGGACGGTCTACGGTCAATGGTCTTCCGTCTATCTTCGCATCCATAGATAAAAGCATAGTTACAAATGTTGACCTTCCATCACTTGAGACGATTGTTCCAGCAACTGTTGCAGAATTGCGAATGTTGAGTGGTGTTTCAAGTTTGAGAGCAGTTTTCAACGCCTCGGGACAATGTTCAGATTCAAGTAAAGTTTGCAATGTGCAAGTGGCTCCGATTTCAAGGTCATTACCTTTTTTGTTAATCGAATCAAGTTTGAGGAGTTGTAAATCTACGACGGAGACAGAATCAGGTGTCCCCTTAGAAAGAAGCGTGCCTCCTCCTAATGGCACTGTGTTGGGTTGAGTCAAAAGAGTCAGGGCTTCATCTAATGTTTTTGGGCGATGATATGTAGTAATCATATTTATTTCTCCAACTTTATTATACTAAGGCTTGGGTAATGTAATTTTAAATTGAACTGCTAGTAAGCGTAATGAGAAAACCACAAATGCGCCAGTGATGGATGCAATAAAGGCGTTGACTCGAAATATTGTCAGTGCAACAAAAACGAATGTGCCGATGAATGAGCATGTGGCATATAGTTCTGTGCTGTGACGAAACACGCTGGGAACACGATTACACATTAAGTCGCGTAATACGCCACCGAAAATTCCTGTGATGACGCCCATTAGTATTGCGACAATGGCATTGGCATTGATTTCAAGTGCGTATGTTGCGCCTAAAATACTGAACACGCTCAGACCAATTGCATCTGGTACGTTTAACATTTGATTTGAAATATTATTAAGCCAATAAAAAGAAACGAGTGCTACAAAAAATGTAAGCACAGATAAAAAAGAATCTGTGACCCAAAATATCGGCGTGCGACCTAATAATAAATCTCGAATTGTTCCGCCACCAAATGCAGTGACAAATGCAATTGTCATTGCACCGACAATATCCATTTCATTTTTTCGTGCTTCGAG
This sequence comes from Anaerolineales bacterium UBA2317, assembly GCA_002345215.1. GTDB lineage: Bacteria > Chloroflexota > Anaerolineae > Anaerolineales > Villigracilaceae > Villigracilis. The sequence goes on along the minus strand of DDVH01000015.1, from coordinate 46,292 downwards.
TGCGCCAGAAATTGCGGAAGCAGTGACGGCGATGTAAGTGAGGATGAATAAGATGTTATCCATGAGTTATTAAGATAAGTTTTGAACCACTGAGTCACGGAGACGCTGAGAAAAGTAATTAAAAGACTCCGTGCCTCAGTGTCTCTGTGGTGAGATTTTAAATTTAATACCCACGATTCTTCACACGAATTCTTTGAATGATAGGAAATAAAACGCCCACAATCAAAAATAAAATCAATGCCCCAATGCCTGCGCCGGGTAAGACAATATTTGCAGGTGGAATCGGTGTTGGCGTTGGTGTAATTGTTGCAGTAGGAGTAAATGTTGGAGTTGGTGTATTAGTAGGCGTTGATGTTGCTGATGGAGTTTGTGTTGCAGTTGGTGTTAATGTGTTTGTTGGAGTAAAAGTAGGCGTGTAAGTAAATGTAAATGTTGGTGGAACAGGCGTAGATGTTCTTTCTACCTCTTCTGGCTCATCTTGTTCCGGTGTAGATGTGCAGGGAATTGGTCCACCTGATGGATCAAAACATCCACCTTGTGCAAACGATTTACTTTGCGGGTTGATAATCAATGCAGATAAAAAAATAAAAATTATGAAATAGAAAAATATTTTTGTTTTCATATTAATCTGGGTAAACTTTCCAACCCAATTCTTCCAAACGAGTCAAATCAATTTGGTCTTTGGGCACATCAATATGCAAGCCCGTGCCTTCTGCTAGCAATTCATTCGTCTCTGCATCATACACGCCAGCCCATGCTTCCACAACTCTGCTTTTATTTTTGCTTACTTTGCCAACAAACTTTAATAACTTTCCAATCGGCACATTTTTTCGATACTTCACTTCCAACTTTCCAGTAAACACAAATCGCGGGTTATGCACATCCGCACCCATGTGTGCCCGCCCTGTAATTTCATCTAACACTGCCGCAACAATGCCACCATGCAAAACGCCAGGATAGCCTTGATATTTTTCATCCGGGACAAATTCTGTTTCAACCACACCTGCTTCCACTTCATAAAAACTTAAACGCAAACCAACAGGATTTTCCAATCCGCAAATAAAACAGTGACGTGAATTCGCTTGTTTAATTTTTGACATATCTTTTCGCTAAAGCCGCCGTCCTCGGCGGTTTTTTATTTATATCCTTCGCCGAGGACGGCGAAGTGAGCAAACTAAAAATTTTTGACATAATGCGGATTATACTCTGTGACATGACTCATCCTAAAATTTTAGTTACCCGCCTCATCCCAGACGCAGGCTTGACTCTGCTTCGTCAGCATTATCCTCACTTCGATATTTGGACTCCAGACCTGCCAATGACTCGTGAAGAATTAATTCAAAAATCAAAAGGTGTGGACGGTTTACTTTGTGCTCTGACAGAAAAAATGGATGCAGAGTTAATGGACTCAATTGGTCCGCAATTAAAAGTTATCAGCAGTATGTCCGTCGGTGTTGACCATATTGATATTCCTGCCGCAACAAAAAGAAAAATTGCTATCGGAAATACGCCTGGCGTTTTAACAGATGCCACAGCTGACCAAGCCTTTGCATTGATGCTTGCCGCCGCGAGACGAATCACCGAAGCCGAAAGATTCTTACGTGCTGGTAAATGGCAAACATGGATTCCGAATCTTTTACTCGGTGCAGATTTAGCAGGCTCAACTTTAGGAATCATCGGTTTTGGGAGAATTGGTCAGGCGGTTGCAAAACGCGCACAAGGTTTTGACATGCGAGTCATGTATCACAGCCCAAACGCAAAACCTGCACATGGCGCAATAAAAGTTGATTTAGATACTTTATTGAAAGAATCGGATTTTGTTTCTTTACACGTCCCACTCAAACCTGAGACAAAACATTTAGTGAACGCAGAATTTTTATCAAAGATGAAACCGAATGCAATTTTAGTCAACACAACACGCGGCGGAGTCCTCGACCAAACTGCTTTATACAATGCTTTGAAATCTAATCAAATCTCCGCCGCCGCATTAGACGTCACTGACCCTGAGCCTTTGCCAATGGATTCTCCGCTTTTGGAATTGGAAAATTGTTTAATCGTTCCACATTTAGGAAGTGCCACAAAAAACACAAGAGATAAAATGGCAATATTAGCTGTTGAGAATTTGATTGCTGGAGTTAAAGGGGAGAGATTGCAGAATTGTGTGAATGAAGAGGTCTATAGGTCTGACTAGTCTAAAAGGTCTTACAAGTCGGTTGATTCATCAATATTGATTTCGTATAGGGTAGATTCTTCGTGGATAGTTTTGTTGGCATGTTATTAAACTAGGCTTAACCAAATATCATTTTCATCTGTTACATCTTTCTGTTCAAGTTGCTTTGGAGGAATATTTACTAAACCCATACTCATACCAGCAAAAAAAGAAAATAAGTGTTCTTTATAAGTTTCTTTTTTTTGTACTTTGTCTACATATTTTGCTTTCCACCCAACTCCGCTACCTTTTACTTGTAATGCAAGTGGATGTTCTGAGTAGACAAGAATCTTAATTGCATCTTTATATGCATTTGATGAGTTTAGAAAAGATTTCCGAAATTCTAGTTCGCCTAATGTGAAGACAAAAAATTCTGGTTGTGATTTAACTCCAAGAACATAAAATGCCTCATTGGTATCCTTCCTCTTAAAGGTAATTGTTATGTTGACAGGGGTTGTAATATCAGCACCTGTATTTTTGATTAAGAATTGCGTCTGTACCAGCGCATTAATAGGTTTGCTTCCTGCTAATATTTCAATCGAATCTTGGTCTTTCATCTCTGATGGTTTTGAAAAAATAACGCTTTCAGATGTCTTTTCTATTTCAACCCATCTGCCTTTTCTGTTTCTCCAATAGGAGTAGATGGCAGAGATTATATAACCTGCTAGAAATAAAATTATATTTATTATGGATTCAGGTGTGAAGAATTGCTCCATTTTGTTTTCCTATATTTCTGTTTGATACTACTCCATACTTAGTTCTGTGCAAATGTATCAATAAGAAGTTTAAAGTTCCCACCCACTGGATACAAAATCGGGCAGGTGCATCCGCGTTTGATATATTCTTGCACTTTGGCTTTTGCTTCCGCAGGTGTACCAGAAGCGGTGATTTTGTGCACCAAATCATCAGGGACTAAATCTTTGGCTTTCATAATTTGTTCTTTGGTAGCGGGCCAACCCAAAATGGATTGAATCTTTTGAATGACATCATCCGAAACATTTGAGGCTTTGGCAATATGTGGTTGTTGCGCCAGATATTGACATAACAGCATCTTGGTGTAATCAATTGCTTTTTCATGGCTTTCATCCACCGAACAAACGATTAATTGTGGACGGTCAAAATCATCCATTTTTCTGCCAGACTTTTTCAAACCTTTATCTAGCAATTCCATGGCTTTGTCATTGTATTCAGGGGCAACGCAATAATTTAAAACCACGCCATCTGCCACTTCGCCTGTCATTTCCATCATTTGGTCACCCGTAGCACCAATCATAATGGGGATATTTCTTGGCTCACGTCTTCCATACACAACATCTAATTCAATTCCGTTTACATGGATAAACTCACCATCAAACGTGACGCGTTCCATGTTTAATAATTTTTTCATCACATGCACAGTTTCTTTCATGGCTGTCAGTGGTTTTTTTCTATCAATGCCGACGTTTTTTGCTAGCGGGTCCCACCATGCGCCGAGTCCACAAATGACTCTATTGGGGGCTAAGTCATCAAGCGTCAGGAAGGTTGAAGCGAGAAGTCCAATGTTACGAGTCCAATTGTTGATAACGCCTGAACCCACTTTGATTTTATTTGTCATGGCGGCATATCCAGCCATCGGCACAATCGCATCACGCACCAAACGTGATTCTGCTTGCCAAACCGCTTCAAAGCCTTTTTCTTCGGCATATTTGGCATATTCCAAACCATCGCGCAAATCATGTGAGTCTTGCAAATACAGGGCAACACGTTCTTTGGTCATGGGAGTCTCCTTATTTAATTTATCGGACGCGGATAAACGCTGATGTACGCTGATTTTTAATTATTTTATCCGCGTTTTCCGCGCTCGTCAGCGTCCCAAATTTTTTTTCAAAAAATCTCAGTGCTCTCTGTGGCTAAAAAAATTATACCTTCGTAGATTCCATCTTTCTCACAATTTCCAAATCTTCTGGCACATCAACATCCAAAGCAAGCGACGGCAATTCAACAATTTCTAAATGAGCATTTGCTTTTTTTGCACGTTCACTATGTTTCTGAAAAGAATCTTCACCAAATTCATAATCAATCAAACCAGGTGGCACCATCAACAAAGCATTCGTACCTTTTTTATGTCGGTCTGGTGCAATCACAACCACTGGAGGTTTGGTAGCCCGATCAATTAACGTTAACACATCTTCTTTGGTTAATAACGGCAAGTCGGCTGGCAAAATTAATACCCCTTGAATCGCCTGAACTTTTGCTAAAACAGTTGCGCGTGTTAATGCCGTATTCAACTGCGGTTGACCATCTTCCAAAATTGTTTTCGCACCATGATTGCGTGCAATCGTTAATGCTTGCGGGTCACGGCTGACAACTAATACTTGGTCTAATTCTTTCAAATTGGATAACGTCGTTAACGTTTGTTCTAAAAGTTTTTGATTTAATTCGGCTCGTTCGTTTTCACTTAACGTTCCAGCCAAACGAGATTTTCCACGTCTTAATGGTTTTACTGGCACAATTGCCCAAAGTGTCATGTTTGTTTACTCCCAACAAAGTGTAGCACATCCTTTGCCAATCGGGTTCTATCCGCAAGGTCTTTCATCAATGTGTTGGTCGTCAATGTTTTCATATTTAATTTTTTTATTTCATCTTCCAAATTTGAATCTACTGTATCTAACACAAAACCGTCAAGGATGTTGCGATAGTGTTTTGCTACAGCCAAAGCCGAAGGTTCAATGCCTAATTCAGTAAACATTTTCGCCGCAGGTCCTTTAATCGCTTTTCCACCAATGATAGGTGATACTGCAACCACAGGCTTTTCTATTTTTTTGATGACCTTCAAAATCGGGTCAATGCTCACCCATGGATTTGACGGACAAATAATCACCGCGTCAGCCGATTCAATCGCCTCTTTCACAGGGAGACTTGCTTCTGCTTCGTCAACACTATCAAACCTGAAACCTTTGACTCTTGGCTCACATCTTCTGTGAACAAAATATTCTTGGAATGTTAGTTCACCTTCATCTGTATCCACCATCGTCCTCACAGGCGAATCAGACATAGGCAAAATTGAATGTTCGATTCCCCACGCTTCACAAAAATCTTTTGTGATTTGAGTTAACGTTTCGCCATTTTTCAATCTTCTGGTTCTTTCAATATGTGTTGCAAAATCTTGGTCGCCTAAACGAAACCAACTCGGTCCGCCAAGTTTTTCGAGGTTTGAAATCATATTCCATGTTTCATCTTTTCGTCCCCAACCTGTTTCTGAATTTGCAAGATTTGCTAATGTATAACAAACTGTATCTAAGTCAGGGCAAATGGTTAAACCCAAATGTTCAAAATCATCACCCGTGTTGACGATAATCGTCAATTCTTGTGGTGATAAAACTTGAGCAAGTCCATGAGCTAACTTTGCTCCACCAACTCCACCTGCTAGTGCGACAATGCGACGGTAGACGGTGGACGGTGGACGGTTTATGTTTTTATTCATCGGTTTCCGTTTCATACGGCGCGGCTTCCTCTGAAATCATACCACTTCGTATTTGAAGGGTTTTACGAAAAGTAAAAAGACGTTTTGCTAATTCTTGTGCTTTTTCATCTACTTTTTCGAGAAAATATTTGTCAGTTATATAATTTCTTCTTGCAATCAATCTTTGACAAGCAACAGTTTCAATGAGCGAACGAATAGCCATGCCAAGAAAACGATTTTGTTCTGCATCGCTTTGCCCCGTTGAACCTTCTGCGATGTTTAATGAAATTGAAGTTGCCGCACGGATAATCTGCGATTTTAAGTTGAACTTTTCAGTTTCTGGTAATTTGTTTGCTAGCTCATAAATTAAATCTGAATATTCCAATGATAATTTCCATACATCAAGGTTTTCAAACTTAAATCCCATATTTCCTCTTTTCTTTAATACGGTCTACCGTCCACCGTCTATGGTCAAACAAATTTCACCACTTCATCCAAAGGCTTTCTATCCCTAACTTTCGGAACATCCGCTGGATATCCAATTAAAAACATAGCCTGAGGTTCCCATGTTTTTGGAATCTCTAAAGCATTTTGTGCTGTCTCTTGCGCAAAGATAGGACTACACACCCAAACTCCACCTAGACCTTCAGCGTGAGCCGCGAGTAATAATTGCATTCCCGCATTAGCAACAGATTGAGTTGCTGTTAAAAATTCTGCTCTCTGCCTTTTTTTATCTTCATATTGATTCATGTCTGTCATGTCAAGGCAAAGCATAATCACAACTGGAGCAGAATTGATTCTGGATTTTGACCGATTGATTAACTTTTCAATCTCTTCTTGTGGAAGATTATCTTTTTCCCGTAGGTCTTGTTGGAAAGCATTTGCCATTGAATCAGCGAGATGTTTTTTTGTGGATGATTCTTTGATGACAACAAACCTCCACGGCTGGCGGTGATGTGCTGATGGGGCGAATGTCGAAGTGAGGAGAATGTCTCTTAAAACAGAATCAGGCACCACGTCAGGCTTGAAGCGGCGGATGGAACGACGAGTCCGTAAAAAGTCGCGCAGGTTAATGTTCGTCAAAGCGAGTCGGTTCGATTTTGAAAATAATCCGCTGTTCACCTTCACGATACGTCCAAGGCTTTCCATAGTATCGCAAAGAAAGTTTGTTGATATGTTCCTCTGCACCATCGGTGGTGAATGAAACGACTTTACCGCGTATACCAAGATAACGATCTGGGTCGATTGGGTCTGGGATTGCGATTGAAATTTGCTCAGGACGTTCTTTCATGTTTCGGTCTTTGAGGCGACCTACTTTGGTGTTAATTAAGATGTAATCGCCCTCCGTATCAAACCAAACGGGTGTTACTTGAGGCATACCTTTTGCGTTAACTGTGGCGAGATAAAGAAAAACTTTTTTGTTTTTATCGAATAGGTCAAGATATTTTTCTGGGAATGGCATTTGATTTCTCCATATTTTTTTCTATAGTTTATCAATGCGTTATAAGATTATTATAAGTTTTACTGATTACTGCTCTCTGAAAACTGTTCACTGGATTATCGAAACATATCCATATCTTTGGGACGAATTAATTCTTGCAAACTTCCTTCACCAAGAGGATATGGAAATCCGCGTGCATGCACGACGGGTGTCCCTTCGGCGGCTTGACCCATCACAAGCGACGTGGCAGCGGCGAGTTCATCTGCCACACCAACAATAGTTGCTTGCAATGTGTAACCAAATAAATCTTTCCAACCGCGTTCATCAATTAAAGCAGGGATGCCACTTAATCCAATACACATACCGACAGTTCCGTTACGCCATGCGCGACCATGTGAATCAATAATCATCACGCCGATATTTTTGTTTGTTCGTTTTTTTATTTCATCACGAATTTGTTTTGCGGAATTGTCTGGATTTTCAGGTAATAACAAAACAACATCTTTATTATCACCATCACCCAAAACATTGGAATGGTCAATGCCTGCGTTGGCACAAATGAATCCAAGTTTGTGTTCAACGACAATTACATTTTTTCTATATCGAACAACTTCATTGCTTTCCTGTAACATTAATTCAACAAGACGAGCATCTTTTTCAGTTTTTTCTGCAAGCTCAATTGCTTCTTGAGAGGGTATTACATCCGCAAGGTTTATTATTCGCCCTTCGGCTTTGCTGACAATTTTTTGTGCTAAAACAAAAATATCGTTATCTAACAAAGCCACATTCATTTGCTCAAATGCATTAAGAACAATATCCGCCAAATTGTCACCTTGGCGGATGAGAGGGATATTTTCAAGTGCTGAAAGAATGAGAGACATTATGGATTGTTATTTGCACCTGTAATTTTTATCCCCGCATGAGTAGAACCATACTTCTTATTAATACCAATCAACACACTGGTCAAGCCTTCAATCACAACAGAATTTTCAATCGGTCCAGCATCCCAACCGATTAAATCAGCGGCTTGCACAAGTTTCAACGTCTCTTCACGTGCTTCTTTGCTTGTGCCTGTCACCAACACATCGCAATCTATTTCTTCATCGCTCGTCAAAAGTTCATACGAAATATTTTGAAACGCGGCACATACTTCCACACCCTCGCCAAGGATTTCTTTGGCTTCTTGCGCGGCAGACCCTGCCGATGGCATTTGTACTTTTGATACTTTTGGTGGAACAAGTGGAACTGTTACATCAATCAAAATTTTTCCACTCAAATGTTCTTTGACTGATTCCAATGTGGAACGATGTGCAGAATATGGCACAGATAAAACGACGATGTTCGCTTCTTTCGCCGCCTGAGAATTGCTCATTCCAGTGATAGAGACTCCTTCACCAAGCATTGTTGTTAATTCGCTTGCGGCATTTTTTGCACTTTCTTCTTCACGTGAACCAATCAAAACGTGATAGCCCGCTCGCGCCCAACGATACGAAAGACCTTTTCCTTGTTTGCCTGTTCCGCCCAACACAGCAATGGATAATAAAAGATGATTTTCTTTCATGCATTCTCCAAATCATTTGCCACAGAGGACATAGAGAAAATGAGTTTTAAGATTCTTTTCTCAAAAATCTCTGTGACCTCGGTGGCTAAAAAGCTTTTATCGACTTAACTTACTTTCGCAACTTCTTCTTCGTATTTTTTCCAAACTTTCGGAGCAATTTCTCTGGCGCGTGAAGCAATTTCTTCTTCATCTAGAGTCAATAACTTTCTATCTTTCATCAAAAACCTGCCTTCTACCATTGTAGAAGTCACCATGCTTTGTTGAAAACCGAAGATGATATGCCACGGCAAGTTTCCGTCAGTGAGTGGAGTGTAGGGCTTGTAATCTACAAAAATTAAATCAGCAATCGCGCCAACTGCGATTTTTCCGATAGAGGTGTTTGGGAAAAATGATTCTGCTAATTCAGCATTGTTATAAATAGCCATTTGTTGCACATCATAACCATCCATACGGCGCGGGTCACGATGGTGAACTTTGTGCAAAAGATAAGCGGTTTTCCAATCATCCCACATGGAGTTTGTGAATCCATCATTGCCTAAACAAACTTTGATCCCCATTCGCATCATAGACTCAATTTGTGCAACACCAACGCCGTTATTCATATTAGAACGAGGTTGATGTGTTAACCATGTTTCGGTTTCTTTTAAAATTTCCATTTCACATACATCTACATGCACGCCATGTGCTGTGATAGTTTTCGGTCCGAGAATATTATGTTTTTGCAAACGCTCTATCGCACGCATTTGTGATTTATGTAAACTGTCATATTCATCTTCTTCATGTTCAGCCACGTGAACATGAAAACCAACTTCATCATTTGCCGCGGAACGACATGCTTGAAGCGTAGCACCTGATAAGGTTAAGCTGGCATGTAAACCGAAGGTCGCGGCGAGGCGTGGATGTGGGTCATTGTTCAGGCGGCGGATAAATCTCAAATTTTCTTGAATGCCAGCATTTGCTTTTTCCACGCCGTCTCTATCTGTTACTTCGTAACACAACACGGAGCGTAAACCACTTTTATCAACAGCATCAGCAATCACATCAAGTGAACCATCAATAAAGTTTGGTGAAGCATGATGGTCAATCAAAGTTGTCGTGCCATGTTTGATAGCATCAATTAAACAAACCAAAGCGGAATAACGAACCGCTTCCGCATCAAGCGAACGGTCGAGGGGCCACCAAAGTTTTTGCAGAATCTCAGGGAAATCTTTTGCTGGTTTACCGGGAATCGCCATACCCCGTGCAAACGCGCCATAAAAATGAGTGTGCGCACAAATTCCGCCCGGCATCACATATTGACCATTTGCATCGGTCGGTTTTGTTTTAGGATGTTTTGCAGTTAATGATTTGGTTGTTCCAATTTCACGGATGTAACCGCCATCAATATAAATGGCGTGATTTGCAAGCACACGATTTGGATTTTCCCAAGTAATAATATTTGCGTTTGTAATAAGCATGTTTAACCTTTTTATAAACCCTAAAGGTCTTTAAGACCTTTAGGGGTTGATTATCCTAAACCATACTGACTCGGATGCGGAAGTTTCACTCCGCTTGCGCCCATTTCCCAAAGTGTTAGGAATGCCGCTTCACGTAATTCAGGGTCATCTTTATACATGGCATTATAAATTTGTGAAATCACACCTTCATTGGCATGATATTTCAAATAAGGCAATGCCGCCAGGCGAGCATCAGGGTCATCTTCTTTTAATGCTAATAAGAAAATATCAGTAGCAGGTGTGCCGGGTGAAACGCCTAAACCTTTCTTAGCGGCAAACTCAATCAACCATGGTGATTCATGTGGAACATTCAAACGAGTTGGCGCAAGTGAATTGACTGCAAGTTTTGAATCCAACACTTCCGTTGCGGCGTTACGCACAACCCATTGTTCATCTTCAATTTGAATCTTCTTCAATAACTCAATCGCCCAATCTTCATTGATGCGACCTAAACCATATACCACTGCACGACGTAATAAAATGTCATTTATGGTGATGCCATCTTTCAACATAGCATGACCTTCTTTTGTATCATTGGCAATCGCTTCACCAGCCGCACGCCGAATGTCTTCATCACCGCCTAATAATGTTTGTGCCACAATTTCTAACGATTCATTTGTATTAATTGCAACCAATGCCATACATGCCGCACGTCGTACAGATAAACTCGGTGCTTGTAATGACATTTCTAAAACTTTAATTGCTTTCACATCGCCCATTGCACCGGCACCTAACACGGCTAAATGCACTAACTCAAATGACGGTGAATTAATCATCTGACGGAACAGTGCACTGGCACTTGGGTCATTGCTATACACAAAAGCCGCCATAGCTTGCCCACGTAAACTTAATGGAATACCTTCTGTTTGTAAAATAGCGGCAAGTGTGCCAAACATTTTTCCGCGCCATTGTGCATTTTTCGGAGCATCACGTAACCAACGTGCCGCCGCAAATAATGGACGATGCATGGGCAAACGTGAAAATTCCAATAATGATTGCACTACCTTGCTGGCATCACCATGTGCGGCAAAATAGCGTAAGGTTAAATATTTGCCAGACCAATCTGGTTGATTCAAAATATTTTCTTCAGAACTGTAATTCGTCATGGCGTGCCCAGCCAAATAACCCGCAAAGACCGAATGAATAAAACGCATTTTATGATTTGGATATGGAACTAACAATCCACTGTTTGCCATTTTGTCTAACAAACTTGATGAAGGCGTGGATACTTTTTCTATCTTCTTCATCTTCTGCGTATCAGATTTTGCATCTTCAGTGTTCGCTTCATTACTTGACGTTTGACCTGCTTCACCAGCGGATTCATGTTCTACCACTTCAAACGATTTCACCCAAGCACGTGCTTGGCGTGGGTCAAAGACTGGTTGCGCAGAGAGAATCACTTGCATGGCTAACGTCTCTAATGCGGCGACAGGTGTATTCTCCGGTGCAATTCGGCGGATGTGTGTGGCAATCACTTCTAACACATGCGGACCTAAACTATCGCCAGCGTAGGCACCCCATGCTGTCAAAGTCATTTCAAGTGGAGATAAATTTAAAAGGTCAGCACCCAGCCAGGCGTTAAGAAGAAGCGGGTCTACAGGTTGTATCATCGCAGTTTGTGATGATGATTCTTTTGCTATGGTTTGATTCCATAATTGTCCCCATTGCTCTAAGAATTTTTGATTTTGATTGGTTGACCATGCCGTGATGGCGAGTGGTGCAAATCCTAATGGAATCAATCCATCTAAATATTCTGGCGCGCCAGTGGTGACGATTTTTGTTTCAGGATAATTTTGTAAAACGAGTTTGAAAAAATTAGAGACTAATGTTTGTTCATCAGGCGTGATTTCATCATAGCCATCAACAAGCAACAAACTATTACCATTTCGAAAAGCGGTGTTGATAAATGCCGAAAGTTTGTTGTAATCAAATAATGAAGCATGTTCAGCCGCCGCTTCGATAATGGGTTCTAAAATATTCTTTTCATCTTTATGCGGCAGATTCAAATCTGCTACATGAATCAAAAACGGAACGAGGTTTTGTAAATCACCTAATTTTTCACTTCGATTGGCGGCAAGTGATGCTAAATGTGCTAAGGCAACTGTTTTGCCAGCACCCGGTTGACCAATAATCGCAATATTGACATTGCCTGAAATGGCTTGTGGCAATGTTAAAGTTTGCGGTTGATAAATTGCGGCAATTTCGGGCCAAGTATGTAGATAAGGAAGAGTTTGGGTAATAACATCTTCAAATTTCGGAGCAATACCGGGTTCAACACGTTGCGGTGGAGCAAGCAATAAAGGCTCTTGTAAAATTTCATCTAATGCAAATAATTGCGCGGCGAGGTGCATGCCTTGTGCGCGCCTCAATGTGGCACGGCGATGATTTTCTTCAATTGAACTGGTCTTACGTGCTTGGGCTTCTTCGCGGCGCGCTTTCGCGCCTTCGCGCATTTCTTCTATCAATGGGCGGGCACGGCTCACAATAAACCAAAATATCGTGGCTGTGATGAAGCCAATTAAGAATGAAATCGTCGGGTCAAGTTCAAATAAAAAAGGCATGATTATTTATCTTGCAAATAAAATTCGTCCGCACGATGGACAATACACAATTTGTTTTCTGGCATTTTGTTGTGCCGCGGCGTTGATGTCTGTTCCGCATAAGGCACAGGCATTATCTTCAATTTCTGAGACGGCCACTCCGCGTTTGATTTTTCGTAATTCTTCATAACTCTGCAATAAGCTGACTTCTATCGGAGCGAGAGACGCTTCTCTTTCGTCTGCCAAGCTTTCTAATTGCTTCGTGAGCGACTCTTTATCTTCAATCAGTTTTTTGTGTTCATTACCACGTTTGGCTTGTAACAATTCCAATGCGGTTTTGGCACTTTCATATTCAGCACTAGCACTTTCGGCTTTCATCATTGCTTCTAATTCGCGTTCTTCTAATGTGACCAAATGTTTTTTGAGCGAAGCCGATTCCATTTGTAAATCTTGCAATTCTTTCGGGTTTTTGACATTGCCACTATACAAACTAGACTCGGTTTGTTCAATTTTTATTTTTTGTGCTTGCACTTCGGCTTCGGCATTTTTCATTTCATGCAAGGCGTGATGATTTTCTTTTTGAGTTGTTTCTGCTTTATGGAGTGCCTGCTTAAGCTCAGAATCATTTTCAAGCGTTTTTTGAATGGTATCTAATTGAGAACGGACACGGTCAATTTGGCGGTCAACTTGTTGTAGGCGGAAAAGACCCAGCGTGGCACTCATAGCTTAATTATACCCGTCACTTTCACAAATTGCATTTTTTCATGGGGTTGCAACTTATACATTTATAAAAAAAGCCGCCGAGGACGGCGGCTTGAGCCTACTATTTATTGAGTTGTAACGTTGAAGTAGTTATACGTGGCTTGCGCCAAATCTACGAAGAGCGGATTGGTCACATCCCAAATATTTTGGACGGGGTGATAAGTGTAAATGGAAAGCACGAAATTTCCGCCGGGCGAGTAGACAATTCCAACGTCGCTGATGTCATGGACATAGCCATCTCTTGGCGAAGTGACATAGCCGTGTTTATGAGGCACGAGTGTGCCATCTGGGACGCCACCTTGAATCAACGAGCCGAGTTTATCTTGTGCCATAAAGTCAATCAATAATTGACATGTCGCCGGGCTGACTTTATCCGGGAATGCGGCAATTAAAGCACCGCCGGCATTTTGAGCACATTGATAAATATCGGCTAGCAAAATTCCCATTTCGGAGGGCGTTGTTTGGGAATAGGTATCTCTTTCCATAAAAATATCGGTACGAGAATTGCCGGGTGTCACTTTGTTGGGCAATAAGTTTGGAGCACCTAGATAAAACATACCGCCTAAGTACGTGCTTTCTAAGCCTATGGCTTCCATATCACGGGTGACGATAATCGGACCGTTGGATTCATCAATTCTTTGTAAGACTAAGTCAGTTGCAGAATTATCAGACCTACCGAGTGTGCGCAAGATGATATCTGCTGTTGTTGTATCTAAATTACTGCCTTGATTAATTAAATAGGAAGCGACCACTGGAACTTTAATTGTGCTGGAGGCTGTGAAAGCAATATCAGGTTCAACCGAAATTTCTTGTTTTTGATTAATAGCAAAATGAATTTCTTGACCTGTTTGCAAATCCATCATGTAAAAGCCAATCAAACCATCAAAATCGGATGTGATAATAATTTGCTTGAGCAAGATTTCCAAATTATCAATGGTGGGTCTGGCGGCAGAACTTTGTGTAAATGAAAGTGCCACAGAACGATTGGTCGGTGACCTTAATGCATCTGTAATGAGTAGAACAGCACGGTCGAGGTCAAGAGTCTGACCGGGAGCACCGGGCAAGAATGAAGTCCCGCCCGGAATCGGTTGTGCAGGGGCAGGCGGCTTATCATAGCGAGAAGCGATTTCATTTTGTAAAAATTCGCGCAGGCGTTCTTCCGAAATATTTGCACTTAATGGAATTTGAGTCGCGCTAGGTGTACGATTCCACAGGTAATCCCAAAATCCACCCCAGAATGAACCGCCCGTACGAGATAAATCTGCCGCGGCAAGCATGGTTTCCATATCAATTTGAAAGCCGACGGTGCCGGGGTCAATATAAAAACTGGCTTCAGCATAGTTTGCTTGAATGGGTGTTGTATAAACTTCTAACAAACGTTGTGAGGCTTGTGCAGGTGATAAGCCATCCACTGGCACGCCGGCAATCGTCATGCCATTGGGATAATTATTTCTTTGGCGGCTGTATGCGATTAAGGATGTAATCGTTAGAACGAGTGCGCCAGTTAAAAAAAGAATTGATACACCACGTAAAAGAATATTGGTATTGCGATTTCTCAAACGAACCTCCAATTACAAAAAAGTATAACATACCGAAATTATGTGCTTGTGCTAGAATAAGCACGGCATTAATAAAACTTTTTCAAAGGATGGACGATGCTTCGTTCAATTTTGATTTACTTTTCGCAAGCCACATGGGCGCAAAATCTAATTATGAATTGGGGCTATGCTTGGAAAATTGCTTCGCGTTTTGTGCCCGGCACAAAGTTAGAAGAGGCTTTACGAGTAGCACGTGATTTAAATGCAAAGAGGTATGTGACTTCATTGAATCAACTCGGTGAGCATACACATACTCCTGAAGATGCGCAAGCGGTTGCCGACCAGATTTATACGATTCTTGACGCGCTTGGAGCTGATTCTGCTTTGCGAACGAATCTTTCCATCAAGTTGACTCAAATTGGTTTGGGTTTAGACGAAACCTTGTGTGCGGAAATTTTAGAACGCATTTTAGCGCGTGCTAAAAAGAATAACACTTTTATACGCATTGACATGGAAGACACGCCTTACACAGAAAAAACAATCAACTTGTGGTATGCCATGCGTGCCAAAGGTTATGAAAATCTTGGGTTGGTGATTCAAGCATACTTGTATCGCTCTGAGGCGGATGTTCGTCGTCTTGTGAATGATGGTGTAAGAATCAGAATCGTCAAAGGGGCGTATAAAGAACCTGCTGAGAAAGCTTATCCACAAAAAGCAGACACAGATGCGAATTATGATTTGCTGACAAAGATTCTCTTTGACGCTTCTTTAGAAAAACGTTCGAGCCTGAGTGACGATGGACGCATTCCACCAATCCCTGCTTTGGCAACCCATGACGAAAAACGAATCGCTTTTGCAAAAAATTATGCTGAGAAAATTGGCTTACCAAAACATGCTTTTGAATTTCAAATGTTATATGGCATTCGCCGTGATTTGCAAGAACAATTAATGAAAGATGGTTATATTATGCGTGTTTACATTCCGTTTGGTCCGCAATGGTATCCATACTTTATGCGCCGTTTAGCAGAACGCCCTGCCAATGTTTGGTTCTTTGTTTCAAACTTTTTCAGGAAATAAAACTTCCCAACAATTTTCACGACCAGCCAGTAAATCTAAATTATCTCTGCTTGGTTTTGCGCATGGCACTGCATTGAATAATTTTGCAATTTGAATAGCCGCAGGCGAGAAATAGGCTGTTACTTGACAATGCAAGCGACCTTCTGAATCGTTGCGAGTAAAAATGGCTACATCAGACGAAATATTGTTTTGAGAAACAATTTCTTCGAATGCCTTGCGGATTTGCTCCATCGGTTCATGTGCCATGATTGCATCACCTAAATCTAAAGCGTGCCATGTACTATTCATATTACTAGATTATATGATAAGAATTTCTAAATGAGGTTTTATGTACGAAATTGCTTTGCTTTTGCACAGTTACACTCGCTGGATTGTCTTAATCGTTTCGCTTTATACATTGTTCATCGTCTGGCGTGGATTTATCCAAAAACGCGAATGGACGAAAACTGAAACAATTGCGTCACGATTATTTGTTTGGGTATTTACATTGCAATTTGTTTTAGGCGCAATTTTATTTTTTATCCCTAATGGACTTGCTCAAACCGCAATAGATATTATGAGTCAAGATTTTGGAACAGCCATGCAAACGCGTGACATTCGCTTCTTCGGCATGGAGCATCCCTTACAAATGACGATTGCTATGGCAGTTGTTCATATCGGTGCATCACGTGCTAGAAAAGTGACTCCATCATCAAAACAATTTCGCTGGGCAGTGATTTGCTTTACATTGGGATTGTTGTTGATTCTTGTTGGCATTCCGTGGTGGCGACCGTTGTTGAGATTATGAAAAAGTTATACCCAAATTCATGATTTCTGTTCTTTATCCATAAAACTAGATGTAATCACTGCGATGGCTCCTATAATGCTAAGTGCATTTAGTACTAACAAAATTATTCCAAACCAAGTTGTATGTATATGCTGAAAAGGGAAAACCATATTTCTGAATTCTGTCCGAAAGACTTCTACTGTTTCACCAATGCGAAATTCAGGATAAGCACTACGGGTAACTTTGTATAAATCATCATCAATTGTGACCGTGTAATTTGACCCATATTTTGATGTAGATGAATTTGTCTCTAGCACTGTTCCTTGAAGTGGAGTTGGACTTGTTAGAAAACCTAAAGAAATAGATTTTATAGATGGTGCAAAAAAGCCAATACCAATGACGGTTACCAGCCCAATGGCTACAACCCAGCGGGTGATTTCCTTTTGGATTTGTTTAAGAATCACAGCACTAAACAATGAAAAAAGCCACCACATTGCTAACAAAGGTAAGAGGTTTGCAAGAAGATAATCATAATATTGTGCAATGCGAGGCGTTACTGACCATACAAAGAACATGGAGACTAACGTGATAGTAAGTGTGAGGAATGCAAATTGAGCGGCGGGTTTTGGTTTGATAGTTGCGCCTGTATAACTGCGATTCATAAAATCGGCTGGCAAATCTTCTGCAAGCGATGTTGTCAGCAAAACAGTAAATAATAAAAAGATGCTTGCTATGATGTTGGCGATAAAAGTATCAGACATTAGAATCTAAGAATTTTATTCAATATTCAACGCGGCATCTAACCCAACCGCCACGCCTTTAAGATTTTGCACATATCGAATCGCGACCAAAGCACCATTCGCAAATGATTCATACGAAGTACTTTTATGATTGATGGAAAAAGTTTCTCCTAGATTACTAAACGCAACTTCTTGGTCTGATAACAAGCCTTTCATTCGCAAAGAATGGACTCGAATCCCCGATGCTAAACCGCCTCTTGCACCTTTGACAATTTCATTACTTTTATCTTCAGTTTCTTTTCTATGTTTTCCCATTCGCATGGCAGTTGCTAAAGCAGTCCCTGACGGTGCATCAGGCTTTGTGTTTTCATGCCGTTCAATAATCTCAGCGGACTCAAAATATGCGGATGCGATTTCAGCAAAACGCATCATCAACACGGCACCGATTGAAAAATTGGGGACAATCAAACAGCCTTTATCATTTTCTCCCCAGAAGGACTTAACGTCTTCAATTCGTTCTTTCGTAAACCCAGATGTTCCCACAACAACATGAACATTTTTTTTATGCCATTGTTTAAGATTTTCCATCACCACGTTTGGATGTGTACATTCTACAATTACATCCGCATTGATATCTTTTATAGAATCTTGTACGGTTACATCTTCAAAAACTTTTCCTGCATGTGATGGAGAATAAACGCCACTTAATTGCATTTCATCAGTATTTGAAATTGCTTTTGCAATCACACTGCCCAAGCGACCCATTCCACCTGAAACTGCTACTTTTGTCATATCTTATTAACCTTCTTGACTTTGATTTTTTGTACCACGAATCAATTTTAGTGCCACAATCATCCCACTCGTCATTGCTTGAAAAAAAGCAGAGACGATAATGGCAATATCTTGTTGTAGAAATGCATACGTTAACCAAATCGTCCCTTCAATGGTTGAGATGAGCCATGTTCCTAAAGATAAATCTGCTAGATTATTTTCTTTATATGCTAACCATAATTGAGGAACATTCGAAATTAAAACGCTGATAGATAGAACTAATCCCAATCCATTTTCACCAAAGATGATCCCAGCCAAAAGCAGAACTACAAACCAAATGGGAGTAACTTTTAATTCTTTGACATGACGACCAAAGCGCAATGCAAACAAAGTGATTAACGTAAAGATAAAACCTGTTAATCCGCTGGAAAGGCTAAAAAAGAATTGCTCGGTTAAAACTCCATAGATAACCCAACTAAAACTACAGATAGCACTTGTGGCGGCGGTATCTACAGAAACACCAAAGGCTTCTCTAGCACGGACTAATCTAATAAGTTGTGGCATGGCTCGAAACAACCCAAGGATTGTTCCGAATGTGCCGAGGATGGAAGTTATTTCCATTCTACGTGCCTTCTCTTATCCAAGCTATCAACCTTGGTAGTATTACTCCGCCAAAGAAAAATGAAAACCCTAATGCAACAATAAGAAATGGAACTTTGTAATCTGTAAACCCAGAAGCAATCCACAATGCAAAAGCACCAGCTACAAGATAAATAAAACTTGTAGTAACAACTCTTCTTGAATAACTTTCCCCAAATTTATTTATATTTTTTACTCCTACAATCCGCCCAAGCACCTCAACCTTAGATGGTGAGTCAGCAATTATCTTTATGGTGAAAGAGTCTTTTGAATTTAAGAGTACAGGATTTATCTTAAGTGATTTACTTTCTACCTCAAATGATATTTGAAGGTTTGATGGATACAAATCGTATATATCTGCGCTCAAAATCCTCGCTGATTTTCCTAGAGATAGTCTTAGTGGAGTTTCAAAGTCACTAGACTTTATTGGAATCACACCTGTATTTTTGATCTTTATTAACAATAACTCCGCATTGGCAATGGTTTTTTTGTCGAAGAGAACTTTTATACGATTCTTTTCATTCTCTTTGGTAATACTTACTAAAGTTGTTTGAGCAATAATTTCATAGGAAAGTTTCTTGGCAAAACTTCGCATCGCAAGCCAAATAGTAACTAAAAGAGTAACTATTCCAATCACGAACTGCCAAATTGGGTCTCTAAAAATGTCAATCATATTTGTATTTGCCTTATTTTCTCTTAATATTTTAACTACTCGCTATGTGAGTCCCAAAATAATATACTATATAGAATCATTCTGTATAATAGACTATATTATAAACCTTCCAACATGCAACCTTCAAACCTTCAAACCTCAAAAAACTCCTTTCTCGCCCTCGTGACCGGCTCCGCGCATAGACTTGGTAAAGCCTTTGCTTTGTCCCTTGCAAAAATGGGATATGCCATTGCTTTGCATTATCGTGGCTCAGCCGATGAAGCCGAAAAAACTGTGGATGAAATCCGCGCTTTGGGTGTGGATTGTCTCCCGATTCGTGCTGATTTAACGCAACCTGAAAAAATTGACTTTTTATTTTCACTCGTTGATGAATTCAAACAGCCATTAAAAGTGGTACTCAATTCTGCGGCGGTGATGCCAGTTGGCAAAGCCGATGAACTTGAATTAAAAGATTGGGATTCCGCCATGGACTTAAATCTGCGTGCGCCGTTTTTAATTTCACAACATGCCGCCAAACGAATGAGAAACGGATTAATCGTCAACATCACCGACATTGGCGCAAACAAAGCATGGAGCCGTTATCCATCTTATACAGTTAGTAAAGCAGGTTTGGAATCACTGACAAAAATTTTAGCCAGAGCCTTTGCTCCGAAGGTTCGAGTCAATGCCATTGCGCCAGGTTTAGTTTTGCCATCTGATGTTGTCAATGAAGAAACGTGGAGCAAACTTGTGGATAAACTTCCACTCAAACGCGCCGCCACATTAGATGAACTCACCATGACTCTCGAATTTCTCATCAAAAACGAGTATATTACTGGTCAAACCATTGCAGTGGATGGTGGATATTCTTTGATTTGAAATCCACTGGTCGAGTAGTTGCGAGTGAAACGAGCAACGTATCGAGACCAGAAATTTATAAAGTAATTAAAATTTTTATTAAACTGTTGGTCTCGATATGCACTTCGCACAAATCGCTCAGTGCTACTCGACCAACGAATATTTATAAAATAAAATGACTTCCAAAAAACTTTCCCCCGACCTACTGCTCTCTGTTCTTCTAATCATCTGCTCTCTCTACTACTCCTTCACCTTCATTGATTTTTCCATTCCGCCGTTTGAAGATGCCGCCATGATAATGCGTTACGCGCAACATCTCGCAAATGGTCACGGCATTGTGTGGAACATCGGCGAAGCACCTGTAGATGGCGCCACTGATTTTCTTTTCATGGTTGCATCCGCCGCGTTAATCAAACTTGGTTTTACAGTCGGGCAGGCTGTGCGTGGCATTGGTTTTGTTTCGCATCTGATCACAATTCTCATTATTTATTTTACAAATCGAAACATTCATAACGGAAATAAATATCTTTCTTTTTTAAGCGGATTATATTTTGTCTTCGGCACTGGACTCTCTTATGTCTCTGCCTATTTTGGGACTCCATTCTTCGCCCTCGCCGCCGCTTCAACCTGGATGTTCAGCCTGCTTCTGATGCGTCAGCAGACTCCTAGCTTTTGGTTGATTCTCGCTTTTTCATTAAGTGGCTTAATCACTGGATTGATTCGTCCCGAAGGAGTCATCCTCGCATGTTTGATGTTGCTATCTATCATCGTCATGCGTGGACTTAAAAATTCAATTTCAATCATCATAATTTTTGGAACAACATTTTTGTTACTTGGCGGTTCATACTTTTTATGGCGTTGGGATTATTTCGGTTATCCATTACCAAATCCATTTTATAAAAAAGGGGATGGTGGTTGGAAGTGGGCTACATTTTGGATTTCGTTAGGCAATACATTACGATTATCTTTCCCAGTTTTGTTTGCATTCATCTATGCTTTTCGCGCTAAAGAAACAACCAAACTTGCACTTGTATATTTAATTCCGATTATCGGTTTTGCTTCTGCCTTTGGCTTGGTCTCTGACGAAATGAACTATGGAGCACGCTTTCAATATGCCACAGTTCCACTTGCACTCATGTCATGGATTCCATTAATATCCGCTGGTCGAGTAGACTCGGATGCTCTTTCCGAGTCGTACCGAGACCAGATGTTGATGAAACAGAATCAATTTTCCCCGAGAGAAAGAAGCGTAGTTTTTATCTCATTAATCCTTTTATCTGCCAGTCTTGTTTATTATTCATGGACTCAAAATTGCAAATTAATTTTATATCAACAAACATGTGAGCGACCTTATGAACGCGATGGGCGTTTGGAGATGGCGCAAATGTTAGCGGATTATCGCGGCAAGGGGTATGTAATTGCAGTGACCGAAGCAGGTTTGTTGCCGTATTATTCGGGTTGGGATGCGATTGATACGTGGGGCTTGAATGACCAATTTATTGCACACAATGGTGGAATAACGATGGAGTATTTAGATGAATATAAACCGCATATCATTATGTTCCATGATTATTATTCGCCGCTTGTGCCACCGCGTTTAACCGAAGCGAATTTGCGTCAGCGTTGGTTTAGCATGACGATTTTATTGAAAACATACGCCGAAGAAAATGGGTATGTGCTTGCGGCTGTGTTTGGGGATAGTCCGTATGATACGCATTATTATTACGTACGAAATGATTTTGAAGATAGCAAACGTTTGATTGTGCAAATCTCTCAATTTAGAGATTATTTTTATCCGACAACGGGTAAGCGTTCGATCAATTATGCTGAGGTGCAAGAGCCATAATCGGTGGTTGAGTAGCCACGCTTTTGTTCTTCGTGGCGTATCGAAACCACCAGTTAATGAAAAGTATTCAAAAAATAAAAATTATTTTTTTAATTGTTGGTTTCGATACGGTGGACGAACACCGCCTACTCAACCAACGAACATTTTCTAAAATGGAGACTCATTATGCCCGAAACAACTGAACTTGCTGAAAAATTAAAATCCGAAGGCGAAAAGATGTTTGCATTTTTTTCTGGATTAGCAGAAGAACAATGGACATCTGAAGTCTACACTGAAGGTGAAACATGGTCTTTACGAAGTGTGCTTTCACATTTTGTGACGTCTGAAAAAGGTTTGGTTAAATTATTTGAACGTATCCGCACAACTGGTGAAGGTGCATCCGAAGATTTTTCGATTGATAGATACAACGCCACGCAGCAACAAAAGATGAAAGATTACACTCCTGCTGAATTGTTGGAGCAATATAAAGAAGTGAGAGCGAATTCCATTGCTTGGGTTTCAGGCTTGAAAGAAGAAGAACTCGATATTAAAGGCAGACATCCATTTTTAGGCGAGACCATGATTCGTGACATGATTAAAATGTTGTACATTCATCACATGAATCATTATCGTGATGTTAAAAGGGCGATGAAATAAATAATTAGCCACACACGTGCCTGCGCACGGTGCAGGCAGAGAACACAGAGAGGCACAGAGATTCTTTTTTTGTTCTTCTCAAAAAACTCTGTGACCTCTGTGGCAAAAAGGTTTATTATGCAACTTCATCCATTCAAACTTGAACGCTATTTCGCAAAATACGAATTCAATACAGAATTTACTTTGTGTTCTTCTGATTGTGAAGCCATGCCGATTTCGGAATTGCTTGCATTTGAAGAAGATGCAAAAGAAAAAATTCAAAATGTCTGGCTTGGATATACTGAATCATTGGGTAGCCCATCTCTGCGGAATGAGATTGCAAAAATTTACAGCAAAATCAATGCTGACGATGTGCTGACCTTTGCAGGCGCGGAAGAAGCGATTTATCTTTTCATGCACGCGGCATTGAAAAAGAATGACCACATCATTGTGCATACGCCTCATTATCAATCGTTGAGTGAAGTTGCAAAATCAATTGGCTGTGAAATTTGTAATTGGCAGGCGCGTGAAGAAAACGGCTGGCGTTTGGATTTGGATGAATTGAAAAGCCAGATTCAACTCAATACCAAAGCTATCATCATCAACACGCCGCATAACCCGACTGGATATTTGATGTCGCGTGTGGATTTTGAAGCCGTTAATCAAATTGCTCAAGAAAAAAATATTTTGTTGTTTAGTGATGAAGTCTATCGAGAATCAGAATATGACCCGACTCAACGTCTACCCGCTGCATGTGACGTGAACGAAAATGCTGTTTCATTGGGCGTGACTTCAAAAACTTATGGACTGGCAGGTTTGCGAATCGGTTGGATTGCGACAAAGAATAAAAAAATCTATGATGCCATGGCGAGTTTGAAAGATTACACGACAATATGCAATTCTGCTCCCAGCGAATTTCTGGCAGAAGTTGCACTTCGTCATCGACAAAAGTTAATTGCCAGAAATGTTGGGATTATCAAAAATAATTTGGAAATCATTGATGAATTATTCACGCGTCATTCTTCACTTTTCACATGGACTCGTCCGCAAGCAGGCTCGATGGGATTTCCAAAATTGCTCAAAGGAAACGTTGACGAATTTTGTGATGACTTGGTCAAGAAGGCTGGTGTTTTGCTTTTACCTGCTTCTATGTATGGCGAAGAGAGCAATCATTTTCGTTTAGGTCTTGGAAGAAAGAATCTCCCACAAGCTGTGGAGAGGTTGGAAGAATATATAAATTCGATTTCTTGGCTTTAACTATGACTATAGATAATCCTGTTGAAATTTGTGATATTTGCGGTTGTATGTACGTACCTTCAGAACTTGGGGACAAAGAGTTTCATACTAAGATACATGATGATGTTGTAAACGGTATTCGTATCAATATAACTGTAAAAGACCAAATCATAATTAAAGAACAGGACACTTGCCTGTTACTTATTGATTCAAAATCTACTAATTCACAAGTAGATCGTTTACAAAAACTTTCTCGATATGTTAGCTTATCAGTTTCTCGTGATGCTTTATTTTCGTACCACTTTAATCCTTCTTACCCTTTAGATTCCAAATACAAGTTTTTTCTTCTTTGTTTTAAGAATAGAGCTATTGGTTATTTAGATATACAATACGTTTCCAAGGGATTGAATGAACCAATTTGGTTAATAAAAATGATTTGGTTAGCTGTTTCTCATCGTAGGAAGAAACTTGCTAAATTTATGATTGAAAGCTCATTGAATCATCTCGGTGAGAGCCTATCTTCTGTTGGGTGGGAAGCTCCTTTTTCTGAGATGGGATTAAAGTTTGTTAAGTCTCTTTGTCCTAATGGATATAGAGTTTTTCAAACTAGATATGGATAAAATCTTAAGAATTAATGAACTATGATTAACCTTTTAATTAATTTATGCTAAAACTCTCTAAACCCCTCACGCTCCTGCTCGCCTCCTTGACCTATCTCCTCGGTTCAAGTATCCCTGCCTATCTTGGTGAAGCATTTCAAGCAACACCATTTATTTTGGGCTTGGTCATCATTCTGTTTGCACAATTGAGCATGAACTTTTTATCTGAAACATTTCGTCCGCATAACGAACCTTTGATAGAAAATGAATCACCAGCCAAAATAGAAACGCTACGCAATAATTTGCTTTACATTTCAATCGGTTTAATTTCAGCATCTATCACACTCACATATTTACTATTTACCAATTATCAAATTACTCTTTTTCCTTTTTTCTTGTTACTCATTGCCATCATCATTTATTCCATTCCGCCGATTCGTTTAATCAATCGCGGCTTTGGAGAATTAACTCTGGCTGTTCAAATTGCTTATATCATTCCATCTATCGGTTTTGTGTTGCAAGTAAATGAAACGCATCGTTTGTTAACTATCTTAATTATTCCACTTACTGCTTTAGCACTGGCTTATTTTCTAATTCTTAACTTCCCAACGTTTGTTGATGATGAAAAATATCAACGCGGCACCATGCTTCGTTTGTTTACATGGCAACGCGCCGTCCCAATTCATCATAGCCTCATCATTTTTGCTTATGCGGTTTTTGCCATTGCGCCATTCTTTGGTTTTTCATTCAATTTAATCTGGACCGCATTTCTCACACTGCCATTCGCGATTTTTCAAATCATCCAAGTCCGCGCCATTGCAAATGGAAATCCACCCAACTGGAAATTATTAACCTCAACATCTTTAATAGTGTTTGGATTAACTACATATTTCTTGACATTAACTTTTTGGTTAAGATAACATGCCAGAATTTTTGACTCTCCTTCCGCCAGATGAAGCGCGTGAAAAATTGCTTTCGCATCTTCGTTTCGATGAACTCAACGCATCGTCTTCGGGGATAGTTGATTCTGAATCTGTGAGTGTGGATTTATCTTTAGGCAGAGTCACCGCCGAAGATATTTTTTCTCCACATCCATTACCTGAATTTACAAGAAGCACTGTAGATGGCTATGCTGTCAAATCAAAAGATACATTCGGCGCAACCGATTCTTTACCTGCATATCTTAATTTGATTGGTGAAGTGCCGATGGGGGAAGAACCTTCGTTTGAAATTGAATCTGGTCAATGTGCTTTGATTCACACTGGTGGCATGCTCCCCAAAAATGCAGATGCCGTTGTCATGTTGGAATACACTCAGAGCATTCACCACGGAGACCACAAAGAACACAAAGAACACAAAGAACACAGAGAAAACCCTCAAAAAATCTCAGTGGACTCTGTGCCCTCTCTGGCTAAATCTTTTGAAATTGAAATATTCAAATCCGTTGCAGATGGTGAAAATGTTATAAGAATCGGCGAAGATGTAGCTCAAAATCAATTGGTGATTCCAAAAGGAACATTGATTCGCCCAGCAGAAATCGGCGGGTTGATGGCATTGGGGATTACGTTTCTGCGTGTAGCCAGATTAGCAAAAGTGGGGATTATTTCAACAGGTGATGAGGTTATTGAACCGAGTCAACAACCAAAGATGGGACAAGTCAGAGACATCAACTCATATACACTGTCTGCATTGATTCAAAAAAGCGGAGGCGAAGCAAAAAGATATGGGATTATCAGCGACCAATTTGAAGCCTTGAAAGAAGCGGCGCTGAAAGCGCTATCTGAATGTGATGTGGTGCTTATCACGGCGGGTTCATCTGCATCCACACGCGATATGACAGCCGAAGTGATAAGCCAATTAGGAAGCCCCGGAGTTTTGGTGCACGGCATCAACACACGCCCCGGCAAGCCAACAATTTTGGGCGTATGTGACGGCAAGGCAGTGATTGGCTTACCGGGAAATCCTGTCAGTGCGTTGGTGAATGGATATTTATTTGTAGTGCCAGTGATTGAAAAATTATTAGGCGTGACCCCAAAACCAAGAGCAAGTGTGCAAGCAAAGTTGACTGTGAATTTGTCGTCACAAGCAGGGCGTGAAGATTGGTTTCCGGTGAAGTTAATTGGGAATCGGGAATTGGGATTCGTAAATCGGAAATCGGAAATCGTAAATTACGAGGCTGAACCGATATTTGGAAAATCAAATTTAATTTTTACACTTGCCTCGGCAGATGGCTTGTTAAAAATTCATCCTGATGCAACGGGCTTATCGGCTGGTGAAATTGTGGAAGTGATGTTAATTTAATTTTGTAGGGGCGAAGGTCATCTCGCCCATGTTAAGAGGTAATCAACATGGAATGGAAACAAGATAACTATTTAATTTCAGATGACGATGCAATTTTAAACATTGACGCAATTTGTGATTTTCTCGCGCAGGCATATTGGGCAAACAAGCGCCCGCGTGATTTGATTGAAAGGTCGCTTCAACATTCTTTGAATTTTGGAGTGTATGACCTCCAAAATAAACAACGACAAATTGGTTTTGCGCGCATTGTGACAGATTATTCAGTATTTGCTTATGTATGCGATGTTTTCATCCATGAAGATTATCGTGACCGTGCTTTGGGCAAATGACTGATGGAATGTATTATGTCTCATCATGAATTACAAGGATTAAAGCGTTGGTGTTTGCTCACAAAAGATGCTCACAGATTTTATAAACAGTTTGGTTTTACTGAGCTTGAAGACCCAACCCGATGGATGGAAATATATAATCCCTAAATAATATTATTAAAGTGGGACGAGACGCGTCATCTTGTTATTCAGTTTGCCATAATATTTTCTCAATAGGTCCGTCTTTAGACTTTGACTTTATATTTTCATACGACTCTTCCACGATTTGTTCAAGAATTGATAAATCTATATCACTAAGCCGCTTGATATAGAGACAATATCCAGTAGTCGTATGTTTACCTAAATTTGCCAGCAATTTGGCGTAGCGTGCGGTGCCATCCATTAAGTAGACTGTGATTTTTCCTTTTCTTGGATGAAAGCCAATCACGAGAGCGTCGCCTTCGCGTCCGCTGTCGTATTTGTAATGGTAGGTGTCAAACGCGATAGTACCTTCATTTGTCAACTTTGGCTTTTTCCCACTGATTTCTTGCATCATCTTAAGCAGCGTTTGACTATCTTTTATAGTTTGCTCATCATTGAGTGAAGCAATATAGTCTTTGACTGAAATGTCCTTTTGAGCGGACTTGCTTTTATCTGCCATAGGAAATCTCCTTTTGGAGATTGTAGAACTTGTGTTCTTTTTCGTCAAGGAGAAATAAACGATATTCCGAACTGTCAAAGCCACATCACAATATGTGTATGTTTACCAACCGGGCGTCTCACAGGTATTGATGTCTCCGCTTTGCAAACCATCCCTTAGTGCCAACTGCCTTTGCTCAGAAGATCCATGTGTCCACGATTCGGGTGAGACGTAGCCTTGTGTCTGACGTTGGATGCGGTCATCACCAACAGAAGCGGCAGCATCCAAAGCCTGAATGATATCTTGATTCGTCACTTGTGTTAGGAAACCGGTCTCAGTGGCGTGGAATGCCCAGACGCCGGCAAAGCAGTCTGCTTGGAGTTCGATTTCAACAGCTTCGCTCTCTGGTCCCGTAGCTCTTGAGCTCGATAATAAACCGAACTGGTTTTGTACGTGATGTCCATACTCGTGTGCAAGGACATACGCTTCAGCAAACGCGCCGCCCTGAGCACCGAAGCGTGTTTCTAGGTCGTTGAAAAAATCGAGGTCTAGATATACCTGCTGGTCTAGCGGACAGTAAAACGGTCCCATGGCGGAGCTGGCATATCCACAAGCGGCTTCCGTTGCCTCACTAAATAGAACTGTATCTGCATAAGTGTATTGGACACCATTGCGAGCAAATTCTTCGTCCCAAAATGCCTGAATGCTATTGACGAAGCCCACAATGCGGCAATCCTGACGGGTATTTGCATCTGCACCTGTTTGACATTCTGCTTGCAAGTCGAAGTTCTCATCTACGCTTTGATTTGAATAAGGTGCTTGTTGACTCGTATCAATACTTAACAAGGCAGTAGGGTCCACGCCTAACAGCAACGCCGCTACTACAAGGACTAAAGTAAGTCCGCCTCCTCCGATAGCGATTCTCCTGCCTCTTCCTTGTCCGCGCCTATCTTGCACTTGATTTGGATCCAAACGGGATCTATCGTTGAATGACATGTTTTCATCCTTTCATCTGAGCTTCAGATTGTTATAAACTATTGTTTAATGAATTTCTGCTCCACCAGATTTTACTTCATCATAAACCAAACATTCTTGAGCCGCACCCATTGCCGCTGTAAATTGATTTTAATACCCAGACCTGACATATCTCCGCAAAAGTTTGATTAATAAAAACTTTCTATTTTGAATTATCAAATCGAAACGAGACACGTCGCCCCCACGGATGGTCTAATTCTTCTTCCGTAAATTGCATTGACGTATACCGACCGACAACTCGTCTCCAAAACTTGATGGCGCGTAGATGTGATGGATACGTGACGATTTCCCATTTTCCTTTATGTTGCTCGAAGCCTTCAATTGCCGCTTGTTCTGCGACAGAACTTCCACGATAGGCATGCAAGACAAAAAATTCATGGACTACGAAGTCAGCCTGTATCTCTTTTGGGAGCCTTGCTTTCGCGGCAATTAGATTAAACCCAGCAGGTGAATCATCCACCACAATCAAATAGGGGAAAAGTGACACAGGGTCACTCCACCACGGATTTAGAGAATCGAGATGTTTCTCTAGTGTCGTTATCTTTTCATCATCACTAAAGATGCCATGTTGATTTGGAACTGCTCCGTCAAACTCAGACACGTCATGTTGATAAAGTGACCATAGATTCTTAATCGTTTGTGCATCTTGATTTGTAGACAGTTTGAGTTTGATGTTCACTGCTATATATTCCTACGCCCATGCAATTGTTTTGGTTGAGGATGGATTCTATAAGATATCTCAGGTACTAATGATGAAGATTCACCCCCAAGAGGTTTTTCACAAAAATAGATATTTTATTAGGTCGAGGCAGCAATAACTAATACTATTAATCCAAGTCCAATGACTACTACTGTAGCCCAGAAGAAAAAAGTAAAAAGTGCTCCTATTATCTTAAACACAAAATTGAGAATATTACTTGGGTTTTTTGAAATGTATTTTGGGTCAATGGGATAAATTTTTTGAAACTCTACAACTGCTAACTCGGAAAATGAATAGGTCAAAACAAAAAAAATGGTTGCATATAATATCCCATATGGAAATGCAACATAAATACCCACAGATATTATTGAGAAAACAAAAGCAATCATACCGTTCCCAATTTGAGCTTCTTGTGTGTCTCTTCGTGTAAACTGATAGAAGAACATAAAAGCCCCTGATAAAGTTGCAAAATAAACCCAAGTATTGGTGTTTTCACTAGGAAGTGGGATGACTTTGAAAAATTGATTAGCAAGTGGGAAGAACAAGGTTGCACTTGCTAAGTAACCATAAATACTGTTTAGATAAGCCAAGAATTCTTTTAATTTATTTGTTGTTTTTTGCATTGACATAAATACCTCCACAGTCGACAAATAAAATCTAACGGGATTATTATAACTTTGCCACAATACATCGTCAACAACTTTCAAACCTTCCAACCTTCAACCTGTAACTCACTCTCACCAAATATCCCCGACCGTAAACCCATTCGGATAGGGATCGCTTGGGTCAACCACAAATTGATTGATTCCTGTAATCCAAGCCGTGCCTCCGATTGTTGGCACAACGGCTTTATATTTCCCAACTTGTGTTTCTTCGATTAATCTTCCAGTAAATAAAGTTCCCAAAATTCCTTCGTGATAAAAATCCTCGTTCAATCCTAATTCACCTTTGGCATACATCACTGCCATTTTTGCACAGGTGCCTGTTCCGCAAGGTGAACGGTCAATCACGCCTGTCCATGTGGATGGTTTGTTCCAATCTATTTTTCCTGTGGAAACTGTCACCACATTTTTTCGATGTGCTTTTGGATTCGTCGGCGGTGCAGAAAGTTGACCGATGGTCGGTCCAGTAATTTCTGGGTTCTCTGGATGCACAACAGGATATTGTTCAGCAGTTGCAGTTTTTATCATCTCAGTGATTCGCGTAATATCCTTTCCCTCGTCAGGGCTCAGCTTCAAACCAAATTGCGAAGCGTCTGCAATCGCATAAAACATCCCGCCCCAAGCCACATCCACATTCACCGTGCCAAGAGTCGGCACTTCTACTTTGATATCCAAATGCACAGCAAAAGCGGGGACGTTTTTAAATGTGACCTGCGTGACTTTTCCGTTTTGACACTGCGCTGTAATTTGGACTAAACCCGCAGGCGCTTCAAGCATGAACGTGGTAACTGGTTCGGTCATCTTCAACATTCCCAACTCTAGAAGCGTCGTCGCCACGCAAATCGTATTCGTCCCAGACATGGGCGGGTATTCCGTTTGCTCCATGATGATAAAACCAGCATCGGCTTGCGGGTGAGTGGGCGGAAGAATCACATTGCAACACAAAGCGGGGTATCCGCGCGGCTCGCGCAACATTCGCAAACGAATATCATCATGATGCTTTTCAAAATATTTCATCTTCTCAAACATCGTTTTCCCCGGCACATCTAACACACCGCCCGTGATGACTCGTCCAGGTTCACCACAGGCGTGTAAGTCTATTGCTGTGATTAAATTATTTAATTGCATGAAGACTCCATTTTATTTGTAGGGGCGAGGTCTCCTCGCCCAATGGACGGGGCGGGAAAACCCCGCCCCTACATAATGTTATTTATAAATTTATCATCCAATTTTTGATTTCTTTTATATGCTCTGGCGTCGTCCTACAACATCCACCAATGATTTTTGCTCCATGCTCATACCAATCTTTAGATTGCAACCCAAATGACTCACATGATGTTTCTCCATGCCAAGAATTTGTCACAGAGACATATACTTCACCTGAATTCGGATACACAATAATCGGTTTACTTGTATTCTTTTTTATTTCATCAATCAAAGCTAGAATATGTAAAGGTGAAGAACAATTGATTCCGATTCCTGCAACTTGTGGATATGAATCTAAATACTTTGCAACATCCGCAATTTTCTCTCCATGACTAATATGCTCGCCATCTTTGGCAGTAAAAGTAAACCATGCACTTGCTTGTGGGAATTCACTTAATAATTTCATCAATGCTTTTGCTTCAGCAAATTTAGGAATCGTTTCGCAGGCTAACACATCAACACCTGATTCAATCAATGCCTCAATGCGTGGACGATGAAAATCAATCAATTCTTGTTCTGTCAATTGATAATCACCACGATATTCAGAACCATCTGCTAGAAAAGCACCATACGGTCCAACCGAACCAGCGATTAATGGATAACTTCTATTAATTCTATTTTTTTCATCAGACCAAAATTCATCACGCGCATCTTTAGCAATCTGCACAGATTTCTTTATCAAATCAATCGCCTGATTTTTATTCAACCCTCTTTGTGCAAAACCTTCCACTGTAGCTTGATAACTAGCAGTGATTGCCACATCCGCGCCTGCATTGAAATAATCCAAATGCACTTGCTGAATTAAATCAGGTTGCTCCATCAATACTCTTGCTGACCATAACGAATCGTTCAAATCACAACCACGATTTTCAAGTTCGGTTGCCAATGCACCATCTAAAACGATGATATTTTGTTTTTGTAAAAGTTGTTCAATGGGATTCATATTTCAATTTTACTCTCTTAAATAAAGAGACAGTCATCTTTGAGGTGACTGTCTCTTTTAGGCTAATCTGAATCTTTTAGATAAATATCAAAAAACTCAATTGTTTTATCCATCGCAGGGTAAAAATTTGTAGCGATGTTATGGTTATCCCCATCATATAAATATAAATCCGCAATTTTGGCTTGTGCACGTGCTAACTCTGCCACACGGATAGAAAATTCATACGGCACATCTTCATCATTGGTACCATGATGTAATTGAATCGGTCCCGATAAATCTGCAAGATACGATGTTGCTGAAACTGAATTCCAAAATTCAGGGTTTTGTTCTGGTGTGCCATATTGTTCAATCCAACTTCCGCGCCAACCTCTGCCCGTCGAACTTGGCGAAGGCGTAAATGAACCTGTCCGCCGCCAGTTATAGACGAGGTCAGTATATGAAGCGATAACACCAGCCCAAATTACACCAACTTTTACATCCGATGAAATCACCATGGCACGCAAAGTTAAATATCCGCCCATAGAATGACCCCACATACCAATTTTTTCAGGGTTCACTTGCGGATGTTGCTTGAGCGATGCAACCGCATTCATCACATCAATTTGATAACCGGGATGACCATAAGCACCAGTGGCTTCACCATCTGAATTATCATGTCCGCGATAATCAATGCGAAAAACAACATAACCTGCTTTTGCAATTTCATCTACATAATGAATGTATCTTTCTGTTGTTCGATAAACATCGGGCGGAATATATCCATGATTGAAAATAATGGCAGGAAAACCACCTTCAGGTGGCGTGCCATTTGGAATAGTTAACAGTGCGTAAATTTTTAATCCCTCTGAAAGATAGTAAGCATAATAACGGCGATAATTTAATCCGCGATCTAATTCTCTTTCAATCACAATTTCACTGCCGGGAAAACTTTGATTCCGCAAAGCAATAATGCTCATCGGGTGCGGAACAGGTGTTGCTGTGGGTAACGGTGTGAAAGTTGTTGTTGGCTCTGGAGTAGATGTTAATGTTGGCGTTTCAGATGGTGGTATAGGAGTAGCAGTTGAAATTGGAGTTGCTTGTGGCATACAACCAATTAATAAACTTGTAAGCATGATTAACAATAAAAATTTTTTCATGTTGTCTCCATGTAGAGGCGAGGTTTCCTCGCCCAATTGGGCAGGATGACCCTGCCCCTACAAAATAAAAAAAAGAGGCAGTGATGAACTGCCTCTTAAGTCTAATATCAATTTTTACGCCTTTGCTAAACTCTCTACTTCTCTTAATTTTTCTGTGGCACGGAAGTATTTCAAATATCGAATTGAATTCATATCTTTACCCAGCAACAAATCAGTTGCTTTGATAGCACTACCTAATTTGATTGGGTCAGTGATAGAACAAGTTGCGCCTGCTTGCATCATCAATGCCAAAAACGCAGCATTGACCGAATGCCTATCGGGCAAACCAAATGAAACATTGCTGGCTCCCAAACTCATATTCACACCAAATTCTTTTCTGATTAACTCAATCGTTTTCAATGTAATCGTCCCAGCCACGCTGTTATGACCAACTGTCATCACCAATGGGTCAATGATAATATCTTCAATCGGGATTCCCATTTTTGTAGCGCGTTTGATAATTTTATCTGCCGCGGCTAGCCGACCTTCTGGGGTGGGTGGGATGCCTTCATCTGCAATCGTTAATCCAATAACTGCCGCGCCTCTTTCTTTGACTATCGGCAGGACGCTTGCTAGTTGCTTTTCTTCTCCATTGACAGAGTTGATTAACGGCTTACCACCTTTGATAGCATTCAAACCTGCTTCCAAAATTTTTGGCTCATTTGAATCTATACAAAGTGGAACATCCACAACAGATTGAACTGCTTCCACTACTAATGGAATCACTTCCGCTTCTTCAATTTGTGGATGACCGACATTTACATCTAACACATCTGCACCCCAATCCACTTGACGTTTGGCGAGATGTTTAACAAAATCCATATTTCGCTCAACCAATGCTTGACCCAACTTCTTAATTCCAGTTGGATTAATCTTTTCACCAATGATTACAAAAGGCTTATCAATTCCAATTGTTACTTCTTTTGTGTTTGATTTGAGTATGGTGTGCATTCATTCTCCATGTTTATGTCATTGCGAGACGGTGTTCTTCCGTCGAAGCAATCTCCAAATTATTAGGAGACTGCTTCGCAACAGTTGCTCGCAGTGACATTATTTCTGTAAAAATCTCATTGCAGTTTCTGCCAACACAGCCGTGCCAATTGGCAAAGCGCGTTCATCTAAATCAAATTTCGGATGATGTAATTCATAAATTTCACGCCCTTCAATCATTGTGCCAAGTGTATACATAGCACCTGGGGCATTCTTCAAAAATTCAGGGAAGTCTTCAGCGCCTAAAGATTTATGCATGGGCTGTACTTTATCTTCGCCTAATAAATCTTTGCCAACTTTTTCAATTGTTTCAGCAACAAATTTGTCATTGATTAGTGGCAAGCCACCGAATAAAAATTTCAATTCATAATCGCCGCCAAGTGTTTTCACAATTTCAAACACGCGTGTTATTTCTTCGCGTAATTGTTTTTCGGTTTCTACTGAAGTGAAACGCATCGTACCTTTGATTTCAACTTTGTCTGGAATTACATTTTCAGTAAACCCACCATTGACAGCACCAATACTAATCACAGTCGGTTCAAATGGGTCTAATCTTCTTGAAATAATTGAGTTGATTCCCATAATCACATGCGCTAACAAAACAAATGGGTCATTGGATTTATGCGGATACGCTCCATGCCCGCCTTTGCCTTTAATCGTTGCACCCCATGATGTAACGCCTCCACCACTTGCGCCTTCATTGATTGCTATTGTGCCAACAGGACTTGTCGGGTCAACATGTTGTGCAATCACATAATCTACACCTTCTACTGCACCTTCATCATACATTCGTTGCGCGCCGCTTTTGCCTTCTTCATCGGCTGTTTCTTCACATGGTTGGAACAAAAAGCGAACACGCCCATTTAATTTTTCTTTTGCTAAAATTTTTGCCGCACCCAATGCCATGGCGGTATGTGAGTCATGTCCACAAGCGTGCATTTTATTTTCTATTGTAGATTTATATTCTGTTTCATTTAATTCTTGCAGTGGTAGTGCATCCATATCTGCTCGTATCGCGACAAGTTTTCCGCCTTCGCCTATTTCTGCAACTAAGCCTGTTTTACCAACACCACGCTTAACTTTGTAACCCATCTTTTCCAATTCATCAGCCACGATTCCTGCTGTGCGAAAAACATCAAAACCTGTTTCAGGATGTTGATGAAAATCTCTCCGCCATTCGATTAATTCTTCTGAGATTGCATGTGCTTGTTTTATCATTCGTTTCTCCTTTTATCTCGCTTCATTCTTGACTTATAGTTGGCTACTGTTTACTGATAACTGATTACTCGCTTTTACTTCTTTTTCTTCACTGTTTCTTTTTCTGCCGCCGCCATAATCTTATCTAACTCGGCTTCTTGTTGTGGTTCTAATGGCGGAACAACATGTTCGCGCAAAATTCTTTCGGCTTCATCGGTTGCATAATCTGCCATTTGTTTGCGACTCATTTTATCTTCCCATGTATCCCATGAGTTTCGTTCAGCAAGTTTTGTGAGAGCCATTTCACCAGCTCGTAAATGTTTGAGTGTATGTTTACTGGCTAAATAATTTCTGTTTGTATTCATAACTGTATTGATAACTTCAACTGCTAAATGTTCAGCATCCGCAGATAACCCTTGACGTTGACGATGCACACTTTTTGCTAATTCATTATCTAAAACCATTTGAGCAAACGAACCCATCACACCTGCTTCCATTTCACCAATGCCTGAGAGTTCATCAGCCCCTGCTAAGGCGGGGAGAGAAGCGTTTAATCCTCTTTCGAATGCGTTTTGTGCATCAAGTGTGTGAGCATTGGTAGAAAATCCATACACGTTGACAGCGAATCCGTAATAATGACCAAGTTGAACCGTTGCGGCAGATGAAATGCCAAGTTCAACGCCACCCCAAATTAAACCAGTTCGAGGTTCGAGTAACCCCAAGCGTCCACAATAGACAACTCCGCAACCAGGATTCATTATTTGGGCGAGGACGAGAGGCGCAAGAGACTCAGCACTTTGTTGAACAAGGCTTCCAGTAATTGTCATCGGTGAAGTTGCACCACCAGTGGGTGCGGGAAGATTTGCGTGAATGACCCCAGCATTTGCCATATCCATAATTGCTTGCGCGGCGACATCATGCATAGTTAACGGACTAACTGGCGAAAGTGAAAGTGTAAGTTCATGTGCTTCAATACCAATCACTGCCGCCATCTCAACTGCATATTTAACTTCATGACCAAATTGAATGCCAGGTCCTTGCACGGGCTTGGTGGTGTGTGACAATGTATGCCGGTACATATACAACGCCATCATTTCATTTTCAACATCAGGTGGCGTAAAAAATGGTGTGACGTTATTGCAATTCGGAAGTGCATCTAACACGCGTGTTGCATTAACACAATCTTCATGTGTGGCGGCATGATGTGTACCTGTGCGTGCATCAAACACATCACGCGCGCCACCAAGATTGTGAAAATATAAATTTCCTCCACCAAGTTCATTGATGGTTCCATTACGTCCGCGAATCTTTGGGCGTTTATTTGCTTTGGCAACTGAATCCATAATTAAATTTTCAGGCATACAAACTCGATTGCCATTCATCTTACAACCAGCACTTAATAAAATATCAAGGCTTGGTTGATGAGTCCAAATGATTCCAACTTCACCCATCACTTTCATGGTGGCATCATGCATGGCTTGCACTTCTTCATCAGATAAAAATTTTAAGTAGGGCATGTGTTTTCCTTATTAATTAAATTATCTTGCAATGACCGTAGACGATAGACCGCCGACCGTAAAAACTGTCTACGGTCTTCCGTCCACCGTCAGTATTTTTTCCAAAAACTCAATTCTCTTCACTTCCGAATCAATTATATTTTCCATTTTCAAAAACGAATGTCCTTCATCCTCATATAACAATAACTCAACTTCTTTACCCAACTCAATTAATTTATCTCTTGCATCAATTGAATCAGATGCAGGACAACGTGGGTCATTTCCACCACAAATTAATTGCACAGGTGCGTTCACTTTATCCAAAAAGAAATATGGAGAAAGTTGCATCCATCTTTCTTTGTTTTCTTCAGGGTCGCCCATATTTTCGATATTCCAATGTTGTAAATCTTCACGCGATTCATAATGTGATTTTATCCAATTCATAAACGGCACAACTGCCGAACCACCCGCAAACAAATCTGGATAAAATGTTAAACAGCACATCGTTAAAAATCCACCATGGCTTCGTCCCGTCACAGCGATTTTATTTTTATCTGCCAAATTATTTTCGATTAAATATTTTACACCTGCCGCACAATCATTTGTATCCACACCGCCCATGTCATATCTACTTGCGTTTTGCCATTTCTTTCCATAACCCGTCGAGCCGCGATAATTAGGTTGCAACACCGTCCATCCACGTGCCAGCATTTCGCTCACAAACGGATTCCACATATTCTGAAAATGCCAATTGGGTCCGCCATGAATATTGATAACGGCTTTTTTATTTTTTCCACGAAACAACAAAGCGGGCACATCATCATAAAAAATTTCTTCGGGTTGTGCAAAACTAAAATTATGCTCCGATGATTTTGTTAATTG
Organism: Anaerolineales bacterium UBA2317; assembly: GCA_002345215.1. Lineage (GTDB taxonomy): Bacteria > Chloroflexota > Anaerolineae > Anaerolineales > Villigracilaceae > Villigracilis. The sequence continues at coordinate 7,969 of DDVH01000015.1, read as the reverse complement.
CGCCGCTTCACCATTTTCTAAATTGATTTTCCACAAATCAGGCGGATGATTAACATCTTCATAAATCAAAATGACTTCATTATTTACGATTTGTGGAAATGAATGCACTCCATCCCCAACCTTAACTTGCTCAATTTTCCCGCCTCTCTTCTTAAATTGAAAATTGGTTTTTGAACCCTCAGCATGAATCCACCCGACAAATTCTCCGCTTCGCGAAACTGTTGGTTGATTATCATCTCCAACTGAATCAGTTAACCAAGTGATTTTTTCGGTCTCAACATCATACAATCCAATATTATGCCATTCCCCATTTTCACAAGAGAATAATAAATGTTTTGAATCCGACGACCATACAGGATGTTGTGCATTTAATTCCTCACTATTTTCACTAACTACTTTCCAATTTCTACTTTCTACTTCAATAACATAAATCGCTCTATCACTCGCCTTTGATTCTGCTTCTACTGCAATACATTTCCCATCTGCTGACCAAACCACATCCCAAATAGGGCGGTGGATGTCTAGTAACAAATTTTTTTCACGCGTTTCAATATTCAAAAGATATAAAGCAAAACTTCCGCTTTCATCGGAAAGAATCGCTAACTGTTTTCCATCAGGTGAAAAATCAAAATTTGGTTGATGCGCGTAGCCAGAATTGGGCGTTAGATTGATGATCGAGTTGTTCTGTAGATTGTGGAGAATAATATGGTATGACTCACTGCCGTCATAATCAACGACATAAGCCAAATGCTTTCTATTAGATGAATGTTTTGGAGAAAATTTAGAACCGTCTAATGTCGTTGCGAGGAGGTGTTCGCCCGACGAAGCAACCTCATCGTTACTTGGAGATTGCTTCGCACTTTGTGCTCGCAATGATAATGCATGTAATTCCCACTTTTCAGTCTTATTCCATGCAAACACAACCTGATTCCCATCAGGTGAAATGCTGAATCTTAAGCCGTTATCCACGTTTGGTATGCGCAGAAGTTGGGCTAAGGTCAACATGGTTTATGCAATCTGAAATTCTTCGAGAGCGGGTAATTCTTCAACGCCTGCTTTTTGAGCAAGGTCAAGCATGAAGGTATGTAACTGAGTCACTTTAGCGGAATCAAGTTCAGGTCTAGTATAAGAAGCGAGCAAGTCATTGACCATTACTTTGGCGCGGGAGAAAGCATCTAGTGAACCAGATTTTTTCCAATCACGCATCGAGTCTCTATCAATCACATTGCTTGGTAAATGTTGTTCTTCACGGAATAATTTCATAGTGATTTTTTGTTTTAAGAAATCGCCACCTTTGAAATTGATTTTGTCATCATAAAAACCTGTTGCTAAAGTTTCAGTATGAAGTTTGACGCCTCCCAACATGCGTTTTGCCATTGCAATGCCTTCTGCATCAATGACAAGTTTTTCGGCACTATGACATGAAAGAAAATCCAACATGCCCGAACCAGAAATCATATTGATGCCGCTCAATGCGCCAATCATGGCAGTCACACCACTTTCAAGACCTGCTTGTGCATCCACAAGTTTTGAATCGGTTGCGCCGAGATATGTATGCGTTGGCATGTTGAGCGATTTTGCAACTTGAGCATAAGAACAATCAAGCATAGCAGTTTCAACTGCACCCATTGGTGTTGCGCCTTTTTTCATATCAAAGATACAAGCCGCGCCACCCCAAACAATCGGTGAACCTGCTTTTGCTAATTGATGAATGGTGATGCCTGCCAAACATTCAGCAGTATGTTGCGTGACAGTTCCAAGCATGGTCACTGGAGCCGCCGCGCCAGATAATGGCACAGAAACAATTTCAGCAGGAATGCCTGCGCGTGCTAATGCAATTAAATTTCCTGATGCAAAGTTGCTCCATATCAATGGTGGAGCTGGGCACACATCAAAAATCGCTCGTGGTTTATTTCTCGCTTGTTCATGTCCGCCCGCCATAATGGCTAGCATGTCAATCATTTCTTGCACAGTTTTATTTGTAAACGCACCTGTGACAATTGGTTTCTTTGAGAACAATAACGCTAAATACAAACGATACGAATCTTGAATCGTTTGTGGCACATCATGGCAAACCACCGCCGTTGATTGTGCATCATATTGTGATAATTGTTCTGCGACTTTAATTAACTTAAGTAGATGTGCAGTTTCAGTTGTATCATGTTCTAGTGTTTCTGGATTCAACATGGCGATTCCAGATGAACCTGGGTCAAAATGAACTGCATCGCCTCCATACTTGACCTTCGGGTTGCCATCTGCATCGTACAAATAAAACTCGCGTGGAGCACTTTCCAACGCCTTGCGGACGATTTGTTCTGGAATTCTGACAACACTTGTTTCTTTATCAACTTGTGCGCCAGCACTGCCAAGTAAATCTCGCGCTTCTTCATTGTTAACCTTCACTCCCGGCTTTAATAACAGTTGATAAGCTTCATCTAAAATTCGTTCAATCAATTCATCATTCAGGAGTAAAAGTTTCGGTTGCATAAAGACCTTTCTTTAAACACTGCGTCTTCGCGCAGCGAACGGCAAAGGACACGAATTACACAGTGATTTATTTTTTTTATTTATAAAACAAAAGACCAATTGACCTTTAATATCAATTAAACCTGTTAGACCATTAGACTAGTAAGACCAATCAGACTATTTATTGATCTGCTTTCCCAACTAACTCTTTCGCCAACTTCACCGCACCGACTGCATCTTCCGAATATCCATCGGCTTTGATTTTGGTAGCCCAATCACGTGTGATTGGAGCACCACCGACCATGACTTTAATTCTTGGGCGTAAACCTTCTTTATCCAATTCTTCAATCACTTCACGTTGACGTACCATTGTGGTTGTCAACAAAGCGCTCATGCCGATAATTTGTGCATCAATTTCAAGTGCTTTGCCAATGATTTTGTCGGCGGGTTGGTCAACACCTAAGTCAGTGACTTCAAATCCAGAAGCACTTAACATCGTGCCGACTAATGTTTTTCCAATTTCGTGAATGTCGCCTTCGACTGTTGCTAGCACAACTTTACCCATCATTTCACGCGCTTCACCAAGTTTTAGTAATTCAGGTTCAAGCACAGCCACTGCGGCTTTCATCGCTTCACCAGCCATGACTAATTCAGGTAAAAATGCTTCTCCTGCACCAAATTGGTCACCGATGTAATTGACACCGACCACAAATCCCTTTGTAATCGTATCAAGTGGGTGCATATTTAATTCAATTGATTTTTTTGCGAGTTCAATCGCAACTTCTGATTCCCCTTCAATAATGCATTGTGCCATTTGTTTGTATAAGGCGTCCAAATCTTCGGTCATAAAATAAATTCTCCTTGATATTAATGGAGTGCGTCGCACCTTACAGGTTCGGATTCTTCTTAAACTGCAAAGTGCGACGCACCCTTTTATTTACTTTTCTTCATCAAATGCAAAACTTGTTTTTCTTGTTCTCGTAATAACTTCGCTGGTACATTCAGATATTTTTCCAGCCATCTACCAGACTCCATCACATGTTCAATGGATACCTTCACTGCTAAATCCGCATCACCTTTTCTCAAAGCATCTAAAATTTCAGTATGCTCATCATGTGTTTGGGTGACACTGCTTTTGACCAATTCAGGCTTTCGATATAACGCTTCATACAACAGCCAATCTGGAAAAGCATTGGAAACAATCGTATAAAGTTGAATCAACAAAGCATTACCAGAGGCTTCTGCAATCAATGCATGAAATTCACGGCTGAGTTGGCGTTCTTGTGGCATTTCACTTAATTCCACATGCCTGTCCATTTCATCCATGACCTTTTTGAGAGCAGTCACTTGCTCAGGCGTAATATTTGTCGCGGCTTCACGCGCAATGATGGCTTCCAGAACGAGGCGCAAGCCATAGGCTTCCACCACTTCTTTTGTATTCATCTCACGCACACGTACACCACGATAGGGGACACGCTCTGCAATTCCTTTCGCAACCAGCAAATCAAACGCCTCGCGGACTGGCGTCATGCTGACTCCCATTTGGGAAGCAATATCTTCCTGCCTGAGCCAATCTCCAGGTGCATATTTGCCGGCAATAATTTGTCTGTGCAAAGCATCGAAAATCTCTTCTTTAAGAGGTTTGTGTGTTTCTAGGATAGTCGCCATAATTGTATATTATATATAATTTATGAGATTTCGGACAGACTGAAATTTGGGGTAAAAAAGTGACAGTCACCTTAATGGTGACTGTCACTTTTTTATTATTTCTTCTTTGCTTTCTTTACAGGCTTTTTCTTAGTCAATTTTTGTTTCAGATCTTTAATTCTCTTCTCTATTTGTTTCTGATTCTCAAATTCTATTCCACCACCTAATTCAAGATACCTTTCATAGTTATAAATAGCAGAAGAAAAGTCGGCTTTTTTTTCTAATAAATTACCTAAATTACAATATGGTGCTGAAAAATTAGCATTTAGTTCAATTGCCAAAATATAAAGGATTTCAGCTTCTTTATAACGATTTATTTCATGTAGCAATGTGCCTAAATTGAAATGAGAAGTACTGTCGGAAGGGTTTAGTTCAATTGCTTTACGATGCATAGTTTCAGCTTCAGTATAGCGTTCTAAGTCGTTTAGGAAAACACCGAAATTTGAATAAACAGCAGCATCAGAAGAATTAAGCTCAATGGCTTTGCGATATGCTATTTCAGCTTTCTCGTAGTTTTTTTTGACTTTAAATAAATTACCTAGGTTATTATATGCAACATACAAATTGGGATCAAGTTTTATTGCTTCTGTATAGCAGCGCAATGCTTCTTCAAAGTTTTTATTTTCATCAAAAACATAACCACGTTCAAACCATTCTATTGCAGTAAGTTGTTCTTCTCTAACAGGTTCAGCTTCATTGCTGGCAGATTTTTGCTCTTCTGTAATTCGTTCTGTAATTGTAGAAATGGGATGAGTAACAGATTCTAGGGGTCTGCTGAGAAATCTATTACTCCTAAGTTTATTCATAGCATCATCAAAATATTCTGCAGGAATGCTGATGGCGTTGTAATTTCCTAACCCCATTAATTTTCCAGTCAATGCTTTTACGGTTGCTTTACTACCAAAATCAAAGCCTTCTATCATCAACGGAATAATATTTCTCTGGTAATCCATGGCGGTTTCTATTTCACGTCTGAGCCAATCATTCGGTTCATGACATCTTTCCAATGCCGATGGGCTGAGAATTAAAACAAAATGGGCGCGTGAAATTACATTTTCTGTAATCACTTGTGCAAAATCGCCACTCGGAATACTTTTGTAATCAAAGAAAACATCAAAGCCATTGGCGTGCAAGTTTTGATACACTGCTAATGCAGTCCAAAAGTTTGTTCGGCGATAACTGATGAAAACAGTTTTTTCTATCCGCGCCATAGCAAGGTTCCTTGTAGAGATTATACAGGAAAAGTTTTAGACCTAACATGTCTTACCAAAACTTTTTTGGATGATAATTCTTGTCCAAGCATGAGTTTTGATTGACTCAGGTTCTCATGAGACATGTCAGGTCTTTTGATTCGTGTATAATTAAATCATTGGAGTGAATATGTCTGAAATTGACCTTGCACCACTCAAACCCGCAATTGAAAAATATATTCCGATGAGTCGCTCGGGGCTGTTGCCAGCCTTGCATGCGGCTCAACAACTTTATGGCTGGATTTCTGAACCTGTCGCAAATGAAATTGCAAAATCTTTGCGCGTGCCATTGGCTGATGTACATGGCGTGATTGAGTTTTACTCGCTTTTTTATAACGAACCTGTTGGTAAAAAAGTGATTCGCGTTTGCACCGACCCTGCCTGTGGCATTAAAGGCTCAGATGACATCTTACGCAGACTTTATAAACAACATGATGCAGAACCGCATCAACTTAACGCCAAGCTGAATCTAACTATTGAACCGAGTCCATGCCTCGGCATGTGTGAGCTTGCACCTGCTATCTGGACGATGGACGATTACAACAATAAATGGACTGTCAATGAGAATGAAGCAGAACGTCCAGAGTCTTTGGTTTACGGTTCAATAAGAGAATTGACAAAAAATTGTGGCAAAGGTGAAACGACTTATTTAAAAGGATATGGCGAATACAAAGCTTTGCTGAAAGCAAAGTCAATGCCTCAAGATAAAGTCATTGCTGAGGTAAAAGAATCAGGTTTGGTCGGGAGGGGAGGCGCGGCGTTCCCGACAGGAGTCAAATGGGAAGGTGCATTCAAAGCGGAGGCGAATCAAAAATATGTTATCTGCAATGCTGATGAATCTGAACCCGGCACATTCAAAGATAGAATTTTGTTGTTAGATGATCCACATTCAACCATTGAAGGTATGTGTATTGCGGGATATGCGATTGGCGCAAGCAAAGGTTTTATTTATGTGCGTGGAGAATATCCGTACATTGTGCCAGTGTTAGAAAAAGCATTGAGTGAAGCACGCGATGCTGGTTATTTAGGAAAAGATTTTGATATTGAAGTTCGCGTCGGCGCCAGTGCTTATATTTGTGGTGAGGAGACTGCGCTATTTGAATCAATCGAAGGGAAGCGTGGCTTTCCACGTGTCAAGCCGCCTTTCCCAACCACGCATGGTTTGTTTAGCAAGCCGACTGTGATTAATAATGTTGAAACATTATGCAACGTGCCGTTGATAATTTCTAAGGGTGCAAGTGAATACAGAAAAATTGGTACAGAAAAATCACCAGGACCAAAATTATTTTGTGTATCAGGTGATGTGACCAAACCCGGTATTTACGAAGTTCCATTTGGTGTGACGTTGCGTGAGTTGATGGAAATGGCTGGCGGTGTAGCAAATGGAAAAAGTTTGAAATCTGTTTTGTTCGGCGGCGCGGCAGGTGCATTTGCAACATCAGAACATTTGGATGTCAAAATGACATTTGAAGATTTGCGTAGCGTGGGTCTGCCATTGGGTTCAGGTGTTGTCATGGTCTTTGATGAGACTCGTGATATGCGCGATGTCTTGAATCGTTTAGGTCATTTCTTTGCACATGAATCTTGCGGAAAATGTTATCCCTGTCAGATGGGCACACAACGTCAAAAAGAAATTTTGCATCGTATTTCAATTGGGCAAGTAGCAAAAGATGATTTTGCTCGCCTACAAGATGTCGGCTGGACGATGACCGATGCAAGTTTGTGTGGTTTAGGTCAAACAGCAGGCAGTGCAGTTTTGTCCGCGATGAAGATTTGGCCCGAGTTGTTTCAGGTTAAAAGTTAGAAAGTTGGCAGGTTTGAAAGTTTTAACTTTTGAACTTTCAAACTTTCAAACGGAGATGATATGGAAATTAAACTGACAATTGACAACAAAGAAGTAACAGTAGAAGAAGGTAAAACCTTGCTTGAAGTCTCTCGTGAAAATGGTGGGAATGTACCCGTGATTTGTTATCACGATGCGACCACTGCCAATGCTTTGTGTAGAGTCTGCGTCGTAGAAGTTGAAGGGATGCGTGTGCTTCAACCTGCTTGTATTGTCAAAGCGGGTGAAGGCATGAATGTCCATACCAAAAGCGAAAAAGTGATTCGTTCGCGAAAAACGATATTAGAAATGCTTAACTCAACCATGGATTTGTCCGAAGCGGATGAAATTCAACACATGATGCAAGATTATGCTGTAGATGAGAATCGTTTCCCTGATGCTGAACGCCGTGAATCAGAAGTCAAAGACGATAACCCGATGTATGTGCGTGATTATTCAAAATGCTTATTATGCTGGCGTTGTGTGCAAGTCTGCGCGGATGATGCGCAATACACTTACGCGATTAATTTTGAAGGTCGTGGATACGAAACACAAATCGGCACATTTTTTGATAAAGCCATTCCTGAAACTAGTTGCGTGTTGTGTGGTCAATGTGTGGGTGTTTGTCCGACAGGTGCATTGAAGCCGAAACGTCAATTTTTATTGGAGCAAGGCGTTAGTCCGCAAGAAATTAGTGTCATGAATACAGGCAGAAAAAAGAGAA
>DDVH01000014.1:2683-3255 GCA_002345215.1 Anaerolineales bacterium UBA2317 | reverse complement strand
GTCAACTGTAACAGGCGTAGAGAAAGTTGATGTGCTGATTCAGGTTCAAGCGTGAAAAGAAGCGGGCGAATTAGGCGATACATCAAAATTTCTTTTGTCCGCTTTTATCTAAAAAGTATTGGACAATTTCTTCCTCTGGATGTGGCACATTCATCAGAGCAAACATCGCTGCCAATTCGCCGCGATGATGGGTATTATGATTCGGTGGTTGTACCATCATTTGCCAAAGTGGCAGAGTAAATGTTTCACCTTTTGGATTTGTATAAGAAACATGTTTCAATAAACTTTGTTCCGTTTGCTCAGAAATAAAATCGCGCATATTTTTTTCAACATCTACCCAATAGATTTTGATAGATTGGATATTCGGAAAATCTTTTGCATCCAAAATGCTAGCAGGTTCTCCGCGCCAACGTTGGGGCCACATGCGTTCTGAACTCATCATGTGAACTAAGATGGCGTGAACACTTTCCCATGAGTGACCATGCTTATAAGAAAGAGTTGTTCTTCGGTTAATGTTTCGGCTACAGCAACGTATCTTTTATTTGCACGGTCACTCATGGGAAAGTGTTCAC
>DDVH01000014.1:0-2512 GCA_002345215.1 Anaerolineales bacterium UBA2317 | reverse complement strand
ATTTGGGATAAATAAACCAACAATCGCTCCAAACAATGCGCCTACCGCCATACCAGTATATGCGCCAATGCTCACGCCACCAGTAGTGCCGGCAGTTTTGGCAACTATGATTCCTGTTAATACGCCTGAGAGTATTCCTAACAAAATTCCAACGCCTGCGCCAATCACCATTCCATTCAGCGTTAATGATATTGCACCTAAACCGAATCCTAAAATTCCGCCAAAGATTGCGCCGATGATGCTTCCTAGTTTTATGCTTTTTTGAATCAATGGGTCTTGCATATTTACCTCGAGTTTTGAAGAAATGTTTTTGTTTCTTCTATTTTATCTTTATCTACTTTATTCGTTGATTCCCAATAATCCAACAACTCACTTATCGTCAGCACAGTATGTAAATTGAAACCTGCTTGATTTAACGATTCTTTTGCACCTGATTGCCGGTCTATCAACACAACGATATCTTTGACGATTAAGCCTACACCTGTTAATTTTTCAATCGCTTCAAATTTGCTTCCGCCTGTTGTGGCGAGGTCATCAATAATCAACACCGTTTCACCTTGATGATATTCTCCTTCAATATCCGCTTTTGTGCCGTAGGTTTTTGTTTCTTTGCGAGGGTAAATCATTGGGTAATTTCCTTGCAAAGAAATGGCGGTTGCAATCGGAATGGCGGCATAAGGTAAACCAGCAATGCGAGAGAATTGGAGAGTAGAGATTAAAGACTTGTACGACTCCGCGACTTGTGACAATAATTTTGGGTGTGAAATGATTTGACGTAAATCAATATAAATAGGTGATATCAAGCCTGATTTCAAGGTGAAATTTCCAAACTTGATACAGCCAGCAGAGAGTAAATTATCAGCGAGAGAGTTGAGAGAAGGATTCATTTTATAAGTTTACTCACAATGAGAGGAGATGCAACTGCAATCCCTAAAGTAATAATCCAATCTGTTGAAAGATAAGCATAATAGCTGATAGCGAGAATCAAAACTGAATAAGCGGCAAGCAAGTCGAGGTCAATGTCACGAGGCGCTTTTTGCCAAGTCACACCTGAAATCAAAAAGCGAGTGATGTATCCAAACATGATTAGGCTGACGATAACGTTAATCGTTGTGATGGTAGATAAAAACGGTTGTGGGTAATTAAAGTCATTGCGAAGAAGCGGAAGAAGATTCAAAATCACTAACAACGCAATTTGTGAAATTCCAAAAATGGAAAGTGTTCGTGGAATAAAAGATAAATCAGAATTTTCGATTGGGCGATTCCCAAACCAAATCGGTGTTGTGAATGCGCCACCTTTCAAGTCGCCACGCAAATCTACAATACCAAGAAATGAACCAGTAATAAAATTTAGAAACACACCAAATGTAATTGCAAGGATGATGGATAAAGCATTCGGGTCGCCAACTTTATCCGCGCCATATAACGATAAAGCGATAAAACCAATGCTTTCAATTGCATCTGTTAATGGCGGGAAAGAATTTTTTTTGCTAAAGACATCATAAATAATCACGCCACCCAAAGCGATGATTAATAAAATCATTAACCTGATTGTTGTGCCTGATAACAACTCGATGACTAAAGCACCCGCTGTATGAATCAGTGTGATGATTAATGCAGTACGGCGACTCATTTCGCCTCTTACTAAGGGATGGTCGTCTTTGCGACCTAAGACTTTATCTAACTCGTAATCAGTGACGTCGTTCATGCCATAAAACGTCATGTGAAATCCCCATGCCACGAGAATAATAATGATGAGCGTACTAAATTCAGGAAGTCCTTTTGGTGTAACTGTCGCGGCACTCATCAATGGTACAAACAATGTAAATGCAAAGCGTGATAAATACACGTGTTGCTTAAATAAAGCAAACCACGACATTGGAGGAAATTGTTTTGTCGAGGTTTGTTGTGAGTGATGAGACATGTTTTTTATTTAGCCACAGAGGTCACAGAGATTTTTGAGATTTTTTTCTCTTAAGACTCTGTGTTCTCTGTGGCAAATTTATGTTTCCAATAATGGCGTTACAGTTTCAACATCTACCCCACCGAAGCGGCGTTTGCGTTTTGAATATGATTCTAAGGCTTCATCTAAATTTTCTACTGTAAAGTCGGGCCATAATGCAGGCGTAAAAAATAATTCGCTGTAAGCAGTTTCCCAAACCAAAAAGTTAGAGAGGCGATTTTCTCCGCTGGTGCGAATGACCAAATCTGGTTCAGGGATTCCGCGCGTGGCTAAATATTCCGAAACTTTTTCCTCAGTGATTTCTTCAGGTTTGATACCACTTGCTAAGATGGCTTTAACAGCATCAATAATATCGTTTCTGCCGCCATAATTTAATGCCACACATACCGTAATGCCTAAATTATTCTCGGTGAGTTCGATGGCTTTTTTTATTTTTTCTTGTAAAAATTTTGGCAAGCCTTCAATGCGACCTAAATGCTTAAAACGCACGCCAAGTTTATGCAACTTCATGGCTTCGCGGTCAATATAATCACCGATTAATGTCATCAG
>DDVH01000060.1 GCA_002345215.1 Anaerolineales bacterium UBA2317 | reverse complement strand
TTCTGTGATTCAAGACCGCAGTGTGTATGAAGATGCTGAAATTTTTGCACACAACTTATATAAGCAAGGAAATATTTCAGATAGAGATTATCAAACCTATCGAGAATTATACGAAACCACGATTCAATTCTTGCCTCCACCTGATTTGGTGATTTATTTACGGGCTTCAGTTGAGACTTTACAAAACCGCATCAGTCAACGTGGCAGAGATTATGAACGCACCATCTCTTATGATTATTTACAAAACTTAAATGATTTATACGAATCATGGATTGAAAATTTTACACTTTGCCCCGTACTGGCTGTCCCTGCTGATGATTTAGATTATGTGGCACATAACGGACATTTAAGATTAATCGCTTCAAAGATTGACGATAAGTTAACTGGCAAAGAAGAAGTTGTCTTTGAACCAGAAGAAGTTGCACGAGCGGCGGAAGATTAGTTTGCGTTACAGGTTTAAAAGTTTGAAGGTTGGAAAGTTAACTCCAACCTTCATTTTTTAACTTCAAAATTTACAACTTGAAAACTATGCTTTACCAAGAACCATTGCCAATAAAGCCATTCTGACATACAAGCCATATTCCATTTGACGGAAATATGCGGCGCGCGGGTCATCATCAAAATCAGTGCTGATTTCGCCAACGCGTGGAAGGGGATGCATGACAATCATTTCCTTCTTCGCAGATTTCATAATTTCTGGGTCAATCACATACGCGCCTTTCACGTTTTCATAATCGGCTGGGTCTTCAAAGCGTTCTTTTTGCACGCGCGTCACATACAAAACATCAGTCTCAGGTAAAACTTTTTCTAGCGTATTAAATTCAGCTTGCGGAATATTCTTTTCAGCAATTTCATCCATCACTTCTTTGGGCATTTTCAAAATTTCAGGTGAGACGTAATTCAACTTGATATTTGTAAACATGGATAATAATCTTGTCAATGAATGCACGGTACGACCATATTTCAAATCACCAAGCATGGTGACTGTCATCCCATCTACTTGACCTGCGCCTAATTCTTCATAAATTGTGAATATATCTAATAAGGCTTGCGTAGGATGTTCGCCTACACCATCACCAGCATTGATGACAGGTTTCTTCGCCGCTTTTGCCGCAATCGCCGCTGAACCTGTCTCTGGATGACGTAACACAATCACATCGGCATAACATTCGAGTGTACGAATTGTATCTGGCAGACTTTCACCTTTGGATACAGATGAATATTTCACTTCGTTAATCGGAATGACTGAACCGCCAAGCCTTTCCATAGCGGCTGTGAAAGATGACGATGTTCTGGTGGATGGCTCATAAAAAAGATTTGCCAAAATTTTTCCTTTGAGCAAATCAAACGTTCCGACTCTTTCGACCATGCCGCGCATTTCGTGTGCTACGCCGAAGATATACTCTAAATCTTTGCGGCTAAATTGTTTGACAGAAATAATATCCTTTCCATACCATTCGGCATTTTTATTTTCACCAAACGGCAGGTGCGCGGATTGGGAATTTGTGGGCATAAGTTAGTCTCCTAGTTGATTGGTCTTATAAGTCTTACAGGTCTAATTGGTCTGACTATTTAGACCTCTTAAGCCATTAATGTTTATGCAGTTAAGGCTTGTAATCTAGAAGGGTAGCTATTTGTTGTGATTGTAAACATAAATGTATAAATAAATTCCAAGAAATAAACCTAATGCAACATTGGGTGACTCCACAACCAATATTCTAATAAACAGAAAAAGATCGTAATATGATGTGTAAGACATTATTAACTCCCAACCAATATACTGAATCGTCCAAGCAATACTATTTGCTAATATCCATAAATAGCCTTTCCTCCCTTGTAACACAAATAACTGTGGAAGTGCAAATAATGCTCCTGATATAATTCTAGCAAATATTTTTATTTCAAAATTATACGAAAACCAGGCTTCAAATGAAAAGACTTGATAAATAATCCCAGAAACTATTGATGCAATAATACAACCAACAAAACCTAAAGTTATCCATCTTTTAGGCAGGTAGTCCGACAGTAGTAGCCACTGCATAATGACAATACACAAAAAATGAAAAAATGTAAAAAGAAATCCAGAGGCCCAAGGTCTTTGAAGTTGATATGGGTTTCCAGAAATAGCGAATAATTCCGCACCCATTTCCATTGCAAATATCGTGCCTAAAGTTATTTTTAAAAGGAATATTTGTTTATTCATAATTTATCCAAACAAATGATTCACTAACGGAAAAATATTAATCAATGGCTCTTCGTAGGGATGAACTTTTCTTATAGTCTTAATCGCTTCATTGACTAACTCGCGCTTGCAATTGACTTCGAGTTTATATTCTGCTACTTCACTAATTTCTCCAACTTTTCCTTCAAACGGATTCGCACCTTCGGTTGGGCGAAAGAATCCGCGCACGGGAGTGAGAGCAACACAATGGTCGTAATTGCCGATGACTCCGACTCCGATTTTTGCAAGTTCATCACGGATATTTAGGGCGTGGTCTTGTGGCACGAAGATTTCAAGTTTTACATCTGTAAAGTTTTGCATGGTTCCTCTTTCGTAGGGGCGAGGTTTCCTCGCCCAATACTGGGCGCGATGACCGCGCCCCTACATGTTATGTTAAGAAAAAACCTGACAATGATTTGTCAGGTTTTGATTTATAAAGGTGTTTCTTCATCCAAGCCGTTTGCTGTGGCGATTTCTTCAAACATGATTTCGATTTCATCTATGAAATGGTCTAAGCCTTGAACCCGCTCAAGGAATCCGTCACCGAGTAAGCCTAAAGAATTACATGCATTTTGCCAAAATTTGAGATGGTCGCCATTAAGTGTCTGGATAGATAATGTCCAAGTCCACAACACAAGCCAAACCGAAGAAAGAGGCGTTTCACTCGTGAGCATGGCTTTGATGGCTTTGTCGTAATAATTCAAGCGCGTGACATGAATCGATTCATCAACATTTGTTTTTCCGCTCGCAAGTTGATAAGCAGATTTCCAATCCGAAAGCCAAGTTTGAATTTGGTCTGGCTCAATTTTGTTTGCGCCAAGCAGACCATACACGCCTGCCACCATGCCAGGCTTTTGCGCGGCTTCGGCGCGTGCGGGAAAATCCAACAATAACCTGCGATGATAAATTGGCTCGCCATTTAATTCTGCAACAGCGTTGATGGCGTTGAACAACGAATGTAAATAAATTTTTATTTCTTGCGGTGTGGCTTCACCCGTGAATTCAGAAATTTCAAACCAAATATTTCTTGCGTTGGTTAATAAAGTTTTACAACGTTGCAAAGTGAGTGCTGGTTGCTCAAACTCAAACCCTGCGCGTAAACTGGCTTGTATAAAATCAAAAAATTTTTCGCGTTCATATAACAACATTGGGTCATAGACTTCGTATCCAAGCCACGGGTCGCCACGCAACTCGCGCGGCGATTTAAAATCATCTTTTGAACGATGCGTAATATCTAAATGAAAATCGGGCGTGAGTTTTTTGAATTCGCGTTTTGTTTTTGGTTCGTTTTTGTGAACAAAAACTAAATCAATATCGGCTGTGCCACCGAGCATGGGTTCATTGGTTAGCAATGAGCCCGTTAAATAAGCGGCGATAATATTTGAATCGTTATATGCCCGTTCTTGAACGGTTTCTTTGGCAATGCGGAGAAGTGATTCACGTGTAACGCGCATAATTTATTTTAGTGGCAAACTTGGTTGAAATGGACTCAAGCCCAAGGTTTCACGAATTTTATTTTCAACCAACTTAATGTGTTCTACATTTTGAATGATATTTAATTCATTTGAATCAATTTTCAAAACAGGGGTATGGTCAAACGGTTTTGAAAAAAAATCATCATACGCTTGATTCAATTCATCAATATAACTTCGTTCCATTTGGCGCTCATACGGTCTATCACGAAATGCGATGCGATTCATCAACGTATCTGTTGTAGCTTGTAAATATACCAACAAATCAGGTTTCGGAATTTTCTCGCCCAATGCCTCATGCACACGATGATACATATCTAACTCATCACCTTTTAAATTAATTCCTGCAAACAAAGCATCTTTTGCAAAGGTGTAATCAGAAATTAAATTTTTTCCTTCTGCTAAAGTTTTCGGCACATTATTATTTTGTTGATGATAGCGACTCAACAAAAAGAAAATTTGAGTCTGAAAAGCATAACGGGAGCGGTCACCATAAAAATCAGAAAGGAAAGGATTTTCTTCAAAGACCTCCAATAAAACTTCTGCATCAAACGTGTTTTGTAACATACGAGCCAAGGTTGTTTTACCAACACCAATGACTCCTTCAATAGCAATATACATGAACCAAACGCTCCCAAATGTTATCAAATTAAGCATACCATAATTTGTAAAGGCACGGCGTCGCTATGCCCTTACGATATAATTTATTTATGACTCGCATTTGCATTACGCCGTTTGTGCAAGGTACCGGTGGCATGGCTTCCTTCCGTTTGAAATTTGAAGCGGGATTAAAAAAACGCAACATTGATGTGACTTATCGTTTAGATGATTCTTTCGACGCGGCTTTGGTCATTGCGGGTACACGCTTCTTACCTGACCTCAAACGGGTTCGCCAGCGCGGCATTCGCCTAGTCCAAAGATTAGATGGCATCAACTGGGTGCATCGCGTGAAATGGTCTGGAGTTCGTTACACAACTCGCGCGATTTACGGCAACTTTATGCTTTCATTGATTCGCAATCGTTTTGCAGATAGAGTTGTTTATCAAAGTCAATTTATCAAAACTTGGTGGGAAGATTGGTACGGAGTTACAAATAAACCATCACAAGTGATTATCAATGGTGTGGATTTAGATTTTTACAATCCCAATGGCGAACATGAAAGACCAAACGATATTTACAGGATGCTTTTGCTAGAAGGTAGTCTCGCACGTGGATTAAACTCTGGCTTGTTTCACGGCGTGGCCGTGGCAGAAAAATTAGCCGAAAAATTTCCAATCGAAGTTGTTGTTGCTGGCACAGTGGATGAATCTACACAAAAAAAATTACAAAGTAAAGTTCCCGTGAAATTTTTAGGAACAGTCCCACGAGAGAAAATTCCACATTTGATTCGTTCATCACATCTCATGTATTGTGCGGAAGTGAATCCGCCCTGCCCAAATTCAGTGATTGAATCTTTGGCTTGTGGATTACCAGTCATTGGTTTTGATAGTGGCTCACTCAAAGAATTGGTTGGTGATTCTGCTGGAGTTGTCGTTCCTTATGGGGCAAATCCGTGGAAGTTGGAAATACCAGATATTTCAGCATTGGCTGAATCCGCGAGTGAAGTGTTGACGAAGCAGGAACAATTCAGAACGTCCGCAAGGAAGCGGGCAGAATCAGAATTCGGTTTAGATAAAATGGTCGAGTCGTATCTAAAAGTCTTGTTGGAGAATTAATCATGGATACAGAAATTCACGAATTTTTATTGAAACATTTAAATGGCATTATGAAAAATGATATTGCTTCTTATCACGAAACTACATCCGAAGATTTAACTTTATATGAATGGTGGGTGACACCACATCGTTTGGATGGTTTGCCGTTTCACGAATTTATGATGAATTCAAATGCTGAACGTGGTGCAGTGTTTGGCGCAGAAGAAACAGGCAAGACTCGTTTTGATTTATCGAACTTGCATATTCAAAGATATGGCGATACTGCCATTGCAAGTTATACCTTGTTGATTAGCACATCATCAAAAGATGGTGTGAAAGTTGCTTCACATAACGAAAGCCGCGTGATTGTAAAAATTGACGGCAATTGGAAAGTTGTGCACGTGCATAAATCACCAGCGTATTCTGCTCCGCATATTGGATAAGGTTGAAGATTCTTAAAACGCAATTCCCCGATTCAAACTTCCACACAATATTGCCAGACATATAACAATTCCAATAATATTCCATGTGCGGCTGGCTTGGGTTTTTGATATTAATTCATCACTTACTTTTTCATATTTTGTTAAAGTCAAAACTTGCCTAGAAATAAAATAACCAATCAAACCAAATAGAACTCCGCTGATTTTCAAAAAGTTGATAATCCATGTTAATAAATCTATTTGGATATCCTGAAGTTGAAAGATGCGCATCAGAATAGGTAGTGATATTAACAAAATCGGCATTGAGACAGACAAAATACCAAATATCAGGCTGATTTTGTTCAATTTCTCTACTTTATTAAATAACCGCGAATTCATAAAATCATTATGTCATAAATAAAAATCTAAGGCAATAGGGAAATTCAAAACACGAATAGGTTAAAATCAATCTAAGTTTTACAATTACTATTCACCACATTATGAAAATTTCTTCCTATAACTTCTTGTGGCTTTCACTCGGATTATTTCCTTTACTTGCACTTTCATTTATGTTGTCTGTTCCTGCGCAAGATTACTGGTGGTATTTGCGTTTAGGAAAAGATATTTTAGAACAAGGCTCAATCCCACTTGTAGATACCATGAGTCACAGCCGCGCAGGCGAACCAATTTTTTATCAACAATGGCTATCGTCACTTATTTTTTACTGGGTATATCAAATTGGAGATGCAAGTTTAACATTTCTTTTACGTGCACTATTAATTGGAATCACCTATGGAATGATTTGGCATTTCATGCGAACATGGTCTGGCGCGCGGACAGTCACCATTCTTTTGGTTATTCTAGGTCTTTCCACTTCTAATAACTGGATGATTCGCCCGCAATTATTTGCATATCCATTATTTTTATTATGTTTGTTTTCAATTTATCAATGGCGAGAGAGTAAAAACAAATTTCTATTTTTACTTCCAATTTCCGTTTTGTTATGGGTGAATTTACATGGTTCTTTTATTTTGCCCTTTGTTTTAGCAGGCGCGGCTTTTATATTTGGTAATGGTAAAAGAAAAGAAATGGGTTTTGCAATTGTGGCAATGTTCATTGCAAGTTTAATAAATCCGCATGGCATTGGGGTTTGGGAATATTTATTTTTTATATTGAACAATCCATCTGATTATCTTTTCAGTGTTGAATGGTATCCGCCCACCAATGATGGCTGGCAAATGAATATATTTTTTACATGGTTATTAATATTTCCTTTGCTTGCAGGTTTTTCAAAAAATAAATTGTCTTTACTCGAATGGATTTTATTTCTCGGCTTCGGCTGGCTTGCGCTTTCAGGTATCCGCTATGTGATTTGGTTTATGTTTTTGCTGGCGATTTTCACCTCAAAATTAATTGCAGAATGGAGTCATCAATGGCTTGATAAACCGATTGAGAAAATCAATCCGCGCCTCAATACTACGGTGGGGCTTGTTCTGCTGACCCTGCCACTTTTACTTACGCCCGGCATTTGCGACTCGTGGTGGCAAGATGCGCCTCAACTTTATGAATTATCTACTACGCCGATTCAAGCGGTTGAATTCTTGAAAGAACATGAAGAATTGCCTAATCTACTCTGGAATGATTATGCTTTTGGTTCGTATCTTCAATTCATGTTACCTTCCCATCCCACATGGATAGATACCCGCATGTATAGTTTTCCAGTGGAACAATGGCAAGAATATGTGAATGTCACAAATGCTGAAGGTTGGAAAGAATTTTTTGATAGGGAAGGGATTAATTTACTTTTTCTTTCTCAAGCCGCACAACCAAAATTGATTCAAGCAGTTTTAGAGTCAAATATTTGGTGCGAAGAATATAAAGATGAATATGCCATTATCTTTTCTCGTTGTGAGGCGAAATGAATTTCAAAGGTAAACTCGCCTTACAACAACGCGTATTACCAAGTTATCGTGTCCCATTTTTTGACTTGCTTGCAAGTCATTGTGAAAATGGAATGACTCTTTTTGCAGGTCAAGCCCGAAGCGAAGAAATGATTGTTGGCGGAACGACTCAAATTGCAAAACATGTCGAAGCGAAAAATATTCATTTGTTTGGTGGAAAATTTTATCTTTGCTATCAAAAAGGATTTATCAAATGGCTCGAAGAATCAAATCCTGATGCTTTAATCGTCGAGGCGAATCCTAGATATTTATCTACACCCTCTGCTGTGAAGTGGATGCACAAACGCGGAAGAAAAGTCATTGGTTGGGGATTGGGTGCTCCGAAGCAAAATGGATTCTGGAAAAAATTTATTTTTCAATTTGACAGGATGATTGCATATAGTCAACGTGGCGCAGATGAATATGCCTCGCTTGGTTTTCCACTCGAGAAAATTTTTGTAGCACATAATTCGGTCTCGTCAAAACCAGAAAAACCTGACGGTAGACCGTTGACGATAGACCGTGCAACAATTTTATTCGTTGGTAGATTACAAGCCAGAAAAAGAATCGATTCTTTGATTCGTGCTTGTGCTGAAATGGAATCAAAGCCGAAGTTAGTTATTGTAGGTGATGGACCCGAAAGAGAAAATTTGCAAACGCTTGCAAAAGAAATTTATCCATCAACTGAATTTGTCGGTGCAAAGCATGGACTTGAACTCAAACCATATTTTGAAAAAGCAGATTTATTTGTATTACCCGGCACCGGCGGACTCGCCGTACAAGAAGCCATGAGTTATGGACTTCCAGTCATTGTGGCAAAAGGGGATGGCACACAAGATGATTTAGTGCGTGAGAAAAATGGCTGGCAGATTGAACCCGAAAATTATGACGTGCTGGTTTCTACAATGAAAGAAGCATTATCAGATGTGAAGCGATTAAGAGAAAAGGGAAAAGAATCGTTTCGGATTGTTTCGGAAGAAATCAATGTTGAGAAAATGGTTGAAGTGTTCGTGCAAGTATTAAATTCATAAGATTCTTTCTTCTTTCCTCTTTCTTCAACATGTATAATTCAGCGCATGGATATTTCTGAGAACATACATTTATTGGGTGGCACACTTGGCAAAGTGATTTCTGAACTTGAATCGCCGAGATTGTTTGAAATTGAAGAAAAGATTCGCGCCTTAGCAAAAGCCAGAAGAAATGGCGATGCAATTGCCGCAAATGATTTACAAAAAGAAGTTTCTGCATTAACAGATGAAGAAGCACGAGTTGTCGCTTCGGCATTTGGGACATATTTTGATTTGGTGAATCTTGCTGAAGAGAATAGACGGGTGCAGTTATTGCGTCAGCGAGAGAATGAATCAGGTGCAGAACCAGTTCGCGAGTCGATAAGTGAAGCGTTTGCAATTCTGAAAAAGCGCGGGGTGACTCATCAAGAAATATCTGCATTGCTTGAAAATTTATCCATTGAGTTGGTGTTGACAGCACATCCAACCGAAGCGCGAAGAAGAACGATTCTTTCAATGACAAAACGTATTGAAGAATTAATCAAAGTGCTGAATCAAAGTGGAATTACGCCGCGTGAAAAAGAATCAGCAAAGGCTTCGTTGCATAGTGCAATTTCAACGTTATGGCTAACAGACCGTGCGCGTGCTGAAAAAATTTCTGTTAGTGACGAAGTGAAAACAGGTTTGTATTTTGTTGATTCATTTTTTTGGAATACCATACCAATTGTTTATGAAGATTTAGAAAAAGCATTAGCAACATATTACCCCGAAGTAAAAGCGCCAACAGGTTGGTTGAAATTAGCATCATGGATTGGTGGCGACAGAGATGGCAACCCGTTTGTAACTGCCGAAGTGACAGCCGAGACATTACGTTTGCATCGCGGTTTGGCAGTTGAAAATCATAGAAAGACATTTCAAGAATTGGGGCGACATTTAAGTGTCAGTTCCAATCGTATTAAACCACCTGCTTCTTTACTCGAATGGTTCAAACAACGTGAGCCGTTTCCATTACATGCCGATTTTATTGCCAAGCGTTATGAACGTGAGCCTTATCGTTTGGCATTGGCATTGCTTGCACATGATTTAGCCGAAGCCTCGCGCGATGATATGAAAACGCATTTGTTAGGTCAATATGAACATGAGGCGCATTTGAATGAACATGATTTACTTAAGCCTTTGCAAATTATTGCTTCGTCGTTACCGCACAGCGTTGTTCAAGATGAGTTGGGAGATGCGATTCGGAAGATAGAAATATTTGGTTTACATTCTGCGCGTTTGGATATTCGTGAAGATTCGAGTCGTTTTAATTTTGCATTGAGTGAAATATTGAGGGCTTTGAAAATTGAATCGGATTTTGATAATTTGCCTGACGAAAAACGAACAGAATTATTGATTCGTTTGTTGAGTGAACCTGCTCCAAGCCTTGCAAGACATCCTGGCGTTACAGTCGCTTCAGAAGAAACATGGGCACTGTTTCAATTAATTGCAAGAACTTGTGATATTTATGGAAAAGAATTATTGGGACCGATTGTGATTTCGATGACACATGCCGCCGCCGATGTGTTAACTGTTTTGTTGTTAGCAAAATGGACGGGTTGTAAAACCATTCCACAAATTGTGCCGTTGTTTGAATCGGTTAAAGATTTGAAAGATGCTTCCACGATTCTTGAATCGTTATTTACGTTGAAAGTTTATCAGGAACATTTGCAAACACATCACAACGAACAAATGGTGATGATTGGTTATTCTGATAGCAACAAAGATGGCGGATATGTAATGGCGAATTGGTCTTTGTATGAAGCGCAGGAAGCCATTACTCAAATTGCACAAAAACATAAAATAAAACTTTCTATCTTTCATGGGCGTGGTGGAACGATTGCGCGTGGTGGCGGACCTGCAAACAATGCAATTCGTGCGCAACCTGCGGGAAGCATCAACGGAAAATTTCGCGTCACTGAGCAAGGTGAAATTATTGCGTCGCGTTATGCAAACCCCGCCTTGGCACATCGTCACTTGGAGCAAATCGTCAGCGCGGTGATTCAGGCTTCGATTCCGCCAAAGGATGAGAAACAAATTGACCCGAAGTGGCGAAGCGCGATGAATCAAATGTCGGATACTGCGCTTCATGCGTACCGTCAACTTGTGTATGAAACCCCGGGCTTTATCCAATTTTGGGAATCAGCGACTCCGTTGGATGAAATCAAACGTTTGCATATTGGTTCGCGTCCATCGGCGCGTGGGAAGTTGGGTGCTGTGAATCAGATTCGTGCTATCCCGTGGGTGTTCTCGTGGATGCAAAGCCGATTCAATTTGCCGAGTTGGTATAGTTTGGGTTCGGCGTTGACTTCGATTGCGGATATGAAGTTGTTGCAAGAGATGTATGATGGCTGGTTGTTTTTTCGGACGTTGTTGAATAATTCTGAAATGTCTTTGTTGAAAGCGGATATGGAAATTTCGGCATTGTATGTAGATTTGGTGCCAGATAAAAAACTTGCGCATGATATTTTTGAAATCATTCGCAAGGAATATGAACAAACTTGTGATTTGGTTTTGAAAATCAGTAGGCATGAATCTTTGTTAGAACTTGAGCCTGTCACGCAACAAGCGATTGGACTTCGTAATCCATACGTTGACCCGTTGAATTATATTCAAGTGGAAACATTGAGTCGCTTACGTGCTTTGAAGGATTCTGAAAGTGATGA
>DDVH01000035.1:1218-32271 GCA_002345215.1 Anaerolineales bacterium UBA2317 | reverse complement strand
TCATTCACGTCAGCATGGCGACAGACCATTTAGATACATGGGAAGAATTAATTGGCAATCGTAAAAGTCCGTTACGCCAAGCGGCAGTGATTGGCTTAGATACACTGTTTCAATTATTTACTCGTCAATTTACATTGCAAGGTTTGGTAGAACGTGCTTCACAAAGAATCGGAATCAAAGGGCGTGCTATCATTTGGGATCGTGCCGAACCGTGCATGGATGTAGATAAACCACATCAACTAGAATTATTGCGTTCCGATTTAATGCGCCAACAAAATAAACATTAAAACAAATATGAATATTCGTCCCATCATCGAACTCGATAAAAAATATTCGAAGCAATTACGCATTGCCGAAAAGCCCGGTGTATTGAGAAGCATTGCTATCTTTTTTTCACATTCAGGTGATTCATGGTTTTGGGCAATCGGCTTAATACTCATGTGGTTTTTTTGTGATGCTACTTTCAAAAAATTTGCAACCGTTATTTTTTTTGGTATCGGCGGTTTGGCTGTGGTTGTTTTTGCTGTAAAATTTTTCTTTAAGAGAAAAAGACCAGAAGGAGAATGGGGAACAATTTATAGAAGCACTGACCCACATTCATTTCCATCTGGACATTCTGCCCGCGCTTTTATGATTGCCGTCCTCGGCACGCTTCTGCTTCCGGGCTGGCTGGCTCTCGTCCTGTGGCTGTGGGCTCCGCTTGTGGCATTCTCGCGTGTCACTATGGGTGTGCATTATCTTTCAGATGTGATTGTTGGTGCGGTGTTAGGAATCTTAGTTGCATTCTTTGGTTTGCAAATTTATCAACCTTTAGTTGATTGGTTCTTTTCGCTAACAGGATTTCGTTTTTGGTAACAAATGAGCCACAGAGAACACAGAGACCCTTGAGAAAAAACTCAGAGAACTCTGTGCACTCTATGGCTAAGAATCTTTATGAAAATTCATACTTTCCGCCTCAAACCCCAACAAGATTTTTTTGACTCAATTGAAGAATATGTAAAACAAAATAACATCCAAGCAGGCGTGATTTTATCTGCGGTGGGGAGTTTTACACACGCTACATTGCGTTTAGCCAATAAAAATACTTATGACGATTATGATGGTCATTTTGAAATTGTCTCTATTACAGGTACGGTTTCAATTCATGGCTCACATTTGCATATCTCGATTTCGGATGGAGAGGGGAAAACCATCGGCGGGCATTTGGTGAGCGGATGTAAAATCTATACTACTGCGGAAGTTGTGATTGCCGAGTTTGAAGATGTGGTCTATAAGCGCGAATTGTATGAAGATGACTCAGGGTACGAGGAATTGGTGGTGTACAAAGCCTAGGGTCGAGAGGCAGGTTTCCCCTTAGGGTGAGGCGGTTTTGGTCAAAACTTTCAAATTCGTTATGTAATAGATATTGTTTTTTACATTTTTTGATGTAGACTATATTTATCAAATCTTAAAGTGGCGGTGTTTTATGCAGTGGCAAAGTAACCCTTATGTAATCCCAATGATAGTCGCAGGCATCATCAGCCTGATTAATGCGTTGGTTGTTTCGCAACGACGTGGTGTGCCTGGCTCTTTGCCTTTGCTGGGGATGTTGCTGGCGTTGAGCGGTTGGAGTTTTACCTACGCGTTTGAGTTGGCAAGCGCCAAAATTGAATGGCAGTTATTTTGGGCAAAAATTGAGTATGTGGGCATTGCTTCGATTCCAACTTTGTATTTGTTGTTCACGTTGGAATATGCACGCCATAAAAAAGTTTTTGAAGGCAAGAAAATTTATTGGGTTTGGATTTTTTCAATTGCTACTGTCTTGTTGGTGTGGACGAGTAACTCACATCAATTGTTTTGGACTGACATGAGTCAAAAAGATGGTGGTGGATTTTTATTACTCTCATTAGAATATGGTCCCGCATTTTTTGTTTGGATTGCTTACTCGTATATTAGTTTTTTAATCGGTTCGATTGTTTTGATTCGCAGGTCTTTGGTAAGCCCACCTGAACTGAAATTACAATCTTATATTCTTGTATTGGGTGCAAGTATTTCTTTTGCTGGTAACATCATTTATTTAACGGGGTTGAGTCCTATCCCCGATTTAGACATCACGCCGATTACTTTAATACTCTCAATGCTTATTTATAGCATTGGGCTGTTGCGTTTTGGTATTTTAGATATTATGCCGATTGCAGGGGAAACGATTTTAGAAAGCCTTGATGATGTTGTCATCGTGTTAGATGAGACGGGCAGGATTGCTTATATCAATCAGGCATTTGATTATTACATCAATACTGATGCAAAAGATTTTATTGGCAAGCCTGCTTCTGTTTTGCCAATTTGGGATATGTTAAAGAAATTAATTGATTCGCACACGATGGCACGTGGTGAAGTTGTCATGAATATTGATGGACGAGAACCAGCCTATTTTCATACTCATATCTCTACAGTGCGTTGGAAGACGCAACGTTTGGGCAAAGCCATCATCTTAGAAGATATTTCTGAACGACGACGTGCCGAACGAAAAAGTTTTGGCGTGAGTGATGATAGTCTTTTATCTGGCGATAGTATTCCAGTGATTATGATTTTGCGCGCGCAAGATGAAAAAATTATGGAAGTGAATCGTTCTTTTATTTTATCTTTGGGATATGAACGAAAAGATGTGGTGGGGAAATCTCCGCTTCAAGTTGGACTTTGGAATGCATATGAACGCGGAGAGTTTTTCCAAGCCTTTCGCGGAGACGGTTATGTAAAAAATCATCCACTGGCATTGGCAAATGTGCGTCAAAAGAAAGAGACGTATCTTGTCTCAGCGCATAAGATGGAGATTCAAGATATCAGTTATATTGTGATGATGGCGAATTTGAAGGCAGAATAATGTACTGTGAGATTGCTTCGTCACTGGTTTCGATACGCCCTTCGGGCTACTCAACCAACGTTCCTCGCAATGACATTGAGAAACTCTTCTTGATTAATCACAGTCTCTTTCAAATTTAATAATTTCCCCAAGCGTGTCAATTGTGGTGGGTCAACATAGGTTTGTGCAAGAATTTCTTCTTGACCCAATACCTCACGCGCTTTGCCATCTAATAAAATCTTTCCATTTGATAACGCAATCACGCGCTCAAAATTTTCGGCGCAAAAATCAATGTCATGTGTAATGGTGATGACCGTTTTGCCTTGCTTCTTTAATTCTGCAATCACGTGTGCAATCCGTGAGACATTCGCAAAGTCTTGACCTGTAGTAGGTTCATCAAAAATTACAATCGGCGTATCCATTGCAATGATAGAGGCTAACGCCACCATTTTCCGCCAAGTGGGTGATAAGTCATACGGATTGGTTTCAGTTTTGTCTGTGAGTTCTGTCCAAGCCAAAGCTTGTTTCACTAATTCATCTATCTTTTCTTTTGAATAACCTAAGTTTTTCGGACCAAACTCAACTTCGGTTAACACATCTCTTGAAAATAATTGCTCATCTGGGTTTTGAAACACATACCCAACTCGTGATGCTAACTTTGCAACAGAATATTTTGCCGTGTCCCAATCACCAATCATGACAGAACCAGACGTTGGCTTTAACAATCCATTGAAGTGACGAACCAACGTTGTCTTTCCAGCACCGTTTTGACCAACGATAGCAACTTGCTCACCTGAATTAATGGTCAGTGAAATACCTTGTAAGGCTTCGAGTCCAGTAGGATATGTAAAGTGAAGGTCTTTAATTTCTATTTTCATTTTGTATTAAAACCTTCCGCCGCTTCAAACAACGTCACTGGTAATTTATCTTTTTTCCATAAGCCTTGTTTCTTGGCTTCTCTTGCAACAGATGTATATCTTGAAACGCCAAATCCATTTTCAATTAACAAATCAGAAGTTAATACATCACTGGGTTTGCCTTCTGTTAGAACCGCGCCATCTTTCAACGCAATCACACGCGTTGCAAAATGCGCAATCCATTCCACTTTATGTTCCACCATCACAACCGTCATGCCACTTTGAGTCAAATTATGAATCACACTGAACACTTCGCGTGTACCAATCGGGTCCATTTGCGAAGTCGGTTCGTCTAAAACCAAAAGCTTCGGTTGCATGACCAAGATGGAGGTCAGTGCGACGCGTTGTTGTTGACCACCTGATAATGAATAAGGTGATCGATCTGCTAGATTGCTGATTCCAGTTAATTGCATCGCTTCTTCTACTCGACTTTTCATCTGCTCGCGTGGAACCCCAGCATTTTCTAAGCCGAAAGCGATTTCTTCAAAGACGGTATATTTTGCACCGCTGATTTGATTGAACGGATTTTGAAACGCCAAACCGACATTTACAACCCATTCATCCAGTGTTGATTTGCTTGATGCAGCTCCATCTACTTCAATCTCACCAGAAATTTCGCCTTTGAAAAAATGCGGAACAAATCCAGCCAGTGCATAACATAGCGTAGATTTGCCTGAGCCGTTTGCACCGATGATAGAAATAAATTCGCCTTTTTCAATTTGCAAATTCATGTTTTGCAACGCTGGCGTTTTTGTCAGCGGATATTTATATGTGAGGTTTTGTATGTTTACGAAAGCCATAAGTTAAGTAGGATAGATAGAATGATTAAGATGATTAAAATCCAACGTAGTGTTTTATCTGTAACAGTATCTGGAACTTCGTGCAGTGATGTCTTTTCTTTTTTAGAAGTGAAACCGCGTGCTTCAATGGCGATGGCTCGTTCTTCCACTTCAACCAATGACCCAAACACAAGCGGACCTACTAATGGCAACACTGAACCTGCCCGTTTGAGAAATGTACTTTCAGTATCTAATCCGCGTGAGCGTTGTGCGGCGATGATGGTCTGTGCTTTGGCTTGCATTTGCGGAAGAATTTGTAGTGTAGAAATAATCACATACGCAAATTGACCGGGCAACCCACGCCTTGTTAAGTCAGACATCAACTCACTGGGGTGGGTGGTGAGCAAAAGCATTGTAAATGCAGAAATCATCACAATGATGCGGGCGGCAATCGTAAATGCAAATGCTAAGCTTTCGCGGGTGGCATCCAAAAAATAAAATTGGAAAATGATTTCTTCACCAATTGGTTGAAATAAAGCTTGCATCAAAAACAAAAATCCAGCGGCGGGCAGAATCAGGCGTGTGGCGGTGAAGAAATACTCACGCGACACTTTTGCAATAAAAGCAAGCGGAATTAATACAAATACAAAGAGAAAAAGCCCAATCCAATACCATGGGAATGTAAAGGCGATACCAATAAATGCAAATACAAGTACCAACTTGGTGAGTGGATTGAGGCGGTGAATGAGGCTATCTCGTTTGATGTAAAAGGAAAGGCGTTCATGCATAAGTTGTGATTATACAATACAAAAAAGACCAGAAATGTTTCTGGTCTTTTTTATTTTGTCATTCTGAGCCGCGTTCTTGTTCTTGGCGGCGAAGAATCTTGAAGATTATCGTAGAGACCCTTCACTGTCGCTCAGGGTGACATTCTGTCATTTATCCACCAAGAATATTGCGGAGCATGAATGCCGCGAATAGCACCAACAAAACAATCACACCAATCGCAATATAAAGTTGATTCCTGTCTGCGCCTTCGGCTTCAGCATTTGCGGCTTTGGGGTATCCGCCCACTGTGCGTTTGGGTAAGCCCAAAATAATAGCAAATGCCAACATGGCTGTCGTAATTTTATCTACAGGTTCAGTGATGAAACTTGTGCTAGCGACTGCTTGCCAAATTCCTTGACCTGTTTGTAACAAATAGGCTGTGATAAAAGATGAACCGCTGGCAGTAATACCACCAAACAAATACACAGCAATAGGTGTTGAAACAATTACAGCAGTAAGTGCAATTACAAATCCGGTCACAACCACTTTCCACCAAGATTTGAAAAAGCCCCATTCAGCCATGCGTCCTGCCATATAACCAATCATTGCGGCAACGGGCCACCATGGGAACCAACCTGGGTCAAGTGCAATGCCTGCAATTGTATTGGACAATGCCCCGGTCAATGCGCCTGCCCACGGACCACATAACACTGCAACAAGTACTGTGCCAATAGAGTCTAAAAATACCGGCAATTTGAGTGTGAGAACGATTTGCCCAACCACGAGGTTGATGGCAATGGCAATTGGGATAAGAACCCAAGTTTGCGTGTTGAAATTGCTTTTGATTTTGTCTAACATGGCTCCTCCGATAAAATATATAAATGGTTCGTATCTGCAATCATAACACCAAACAATTTCAAAAGTCACGAAATCGTTTTTGCTAATTTCTCCATGCGCTCTAAAAACAATTCCATAAACATACGCGGACGTACACCCATCGCAACTTTTATATTTGGCTTTTTCTTTTGATAATTATAAAAATCTGCAAACGTATTGCCAAGCCCCACGCCGGGCGTAATATCAACATCCACAACCAAATCTTGATAATCACAAATTTCAGGCATTAACAGTAATGCCATCGTCATCGGGTCATTAATCACACAACCATCTATCTTTTGATACTCGTCATGAAATTCCATATAAAAACGTGTCGCATCAGCAATAAATTTTGTAATCGGCGAATCAATTTTCAATAAACGATCCAAATCATCTTTTGTGAAAATACATTGATAGGTCACATCCAACGGCGTCAAAATCATTGGCATACCCGAATGAAAAACAACATGCGCGGCGTGTGGGTCAACATACGTATTAAATTCCGCCAAAGCAGTTGTATTACCCGTGTGTTGAATCGCACCACCCATGATAAAAACTTCTTTGACATTTTCCACAATGCGTGGCTCTTTGCGAATTGCTAAGGCGACATTTGTTAACGGACCAATCGCTACTAACGTCACTTCTTTTGGATTTGACATTATCTCTTCGATAATAAAATCGCTTCCATGCTGACCTTGAAACTTGGTTTTTGGTTCTGGAAGTTTTGCATAGCCCAAGCCTGTGTCTCCATGCGTTTCTGGTCCTAGAAGAGAATCTTTGACCAAAGGCAAGTCACAACCTTTATACACAGGGATATGACTCGCGTTGGCAAGCTCTAGAATCGAAAGCGCATTCGTCGTCACCTGCGCAGTAGATGCATTCCCGTGAATCGTGCTAACGCCTTTGAGAGCAAGTTCAGGCGAGGCAAGAGCGAGCAAAATCGCCAGTGAGTCATCAATACCGGGGTCAGAATCTAAGATGATATGTTTTGGCACAAGTCTTTCATCCTCTCAATAAATAAATCTATAAAATCTCTTCCTCTTACATTCATAGCAACTTGCATGTTGGCAGGCTTTTTGGATACATTCATTAAGTCTGCAAATGTATGCCCATTCGATATGCCACCTGAAAAATCTACACCGACATAATAATTTTCAAATATAAGTAATTCTGGTGCAATGATAGTTGCCAACGTTAATGGGTCGTGCAAAGCACAACCATCAATGCCATGCTTTCTATAAAAATCTAAATACACATCGGTAGCATCTTTGATGAAGCGTGCAATCGGCGAGTTGATTTGATGAATGTTTTCGATATCTTTTGCAGTTAATAAACATTGTTGGGTTACATCTAATGGAATTAATTTTATTGGAATACCTGTATGAAACACAACATGCGCGGCGTGTGCATCTGCAAAAATGTTAAATTCAGCCAATGGCGTGGCATTGCCGCCTTGTTTGATAGAGCCACCCATGATGACCAGTTCTTTTACATTTTTTACAAATTCGGGGTCTTTGCGAATTGCTAAAGCAATGTTGGTTAATGGACCAATTGGAAAAATGCTAATTTGATTCGGCTGTGCATTAACTTTTTCAATTAAGAAATCAATGGCATGTTGATTAATCACTTTTGATTTTGGCTCTGGCAGATTCGCATTCCCAACCCCTTTTTTGCCATGCACATTTTTATCTGATTTATACAATGGGCTGACTAACGGAACTTCACATCCTCTTGCAACTGGAATATGACTCGCTTGTGCTAATTCCAAAACAGATAATGCATTCCGCGTTGTATTTTCAATTCCAATATTGCCATGCACAGAAGTTAACGCTTCGAGTTGAATTTCAGGCGAGGCGAGAGCAAGAAGAAATGTCAGCGCATCATCTACGCCGGGGTCTGTGTCTATGATAATTTTTGAGGTCATAATATCCTGTAGGGGCGACCCTTGTGGTCGCCCTTCATATGGGCAGGCACAAGACCTGCCCCTACGAAATAAATTTTTCTACTTCTTCCTTTGTAGGGATTGACGGTTGTGCACCAAATTTTGTGGTTGCTAACGCGCCACAAGCGCATCCATAGCGGACAGATTCTTCTAACGATTTATTTTTCAACAAAGCCGAGGAAAACCCACCGATGAATGAATCACCTGCGGCAGTTGTATCTACAACATTTACTTTATACGTGTTTACATGTGTTACTTGTTTACTATCTACAATCAATGCACCATTTTCTCCAAGTGTGACGATAATCGTTTCAATGCCATGTTTCAACAATCCTTTTGCCGCCACTTCAGCGGATTTAATACCCGTCACAGGTTGCTTGCTGAGCAAAGATAATTCACTTTCGTTCGGAATCAAAATATCAATATGAGATAGCAATTCATCTAAATTTTCTTGAGCAGGGGCAGGATTCAAAATAACTTTTGTGCCTTTGGATTTATCCGCAGGACTGCTTCGCTTGTATACTTTCGCGGCGTGCAAAACAGTTTCGATTGGAATTTCAAATTGCAAAAGCAAAATCTTAGCATCAGGTGCGGAATCTACATCTTTTGAAGTTACTTTTCCATTGGCACCGGGTGACAAGACAATACTATTTTGTCCATTTGAATCAACGACAATAATTGCAGTTCCCGTCGCAGATTCAGTTTCTAAAACATGTTTTGTATTTACTTGATTTGCTTTGAGATTATCAACTAAGAACGAAGCAAAACTATCATTCCCCACTCTTCCGACCATTGCCACATCTACACCTTGCCTTGCTGCTGCAACTGCTTGATTTGCACCTTTACCACCGGGGATGATTTGTAAATCTTCTCCACTAATTGTTTCGCCGGGCTTTGGAAACCTCGGCGACTTAACAACTAAATCTGCATTCAGTGAACCGATAACTAAGATGTCTGACATGTGGATATTTTACACTACGTTATCTGGTGATATTGAATGCTTCATCAAAAAATTGAATCATGCGTTTTGAATATTCATCAGGGATTACGAATGGACCATCACAATGAGTCGCTTGAGGGATAACCCAAACTTGCGCGTTTGAACCAGCCAACTCGTAGAATCGAAGCGTAAATAAATCTGCTTCACTGCCCATGATAGGATGTTCAATTCCACCACCAACCAACATCAATGGGCGAGGTTCAATCTCTTGAATCACATCCGATAGTGGAGCAGGTGCATCAATATTTAGTTTGATGGTGTACATCCAATCTAATAAATAATTACTGCCGATAATAAACGCCATGAAAATATTTTTGGGTGTAGATAAATCTTGTGCGCGGACAGATGAATTTCCATCACCCCATGCCGCATCAATTTGTGGATATAAAGCAGTGCTATACACAGCGATACTTGCGCCTATTGAACAACCTAAAGCGCCAATATTTTCGTTTGCATTTTGTGAAGTTAGAAATTGAATGGCGGCTTTAACATCTTGTGTATCTTCCCAACCATAAGAACGATATTCACCAGTGCTTTCGCCGCTGGCGCGTTCATCATACATCAGTACACCATAACCATGTTGCGTTAATTGTTGAGCATGCCATATCATGCCTGTGCGATTTCCTCCATAGCCATGAAGCAAAATAATAGTTGCATTATTTTGTGGTGGAGTAAACCAACCTGATAATGTAATTCCATCTTCACTTTCAAAAGTGATTTCTTGTACTTCAAACCCCAAATCAGCAGGAATGTTTACTTGACTTGGTGTTGGTGCAGTTTCAGTGATGATAGATAAAAAACTTCTTTCAATGGTGATGATAATGCTTAGAACAAAAAATACACTTAATCCAAACCCTACTATCCTAAATAGATAGGTTATAAAGTATTTGATTTTTTCTTTTGATGTTTCAGGGATATTTGTAGTTCTGTTTTTCGTTTTTTGTCGTAAATTAAAAAATATGAATGAAAAGAAAAAGATAATAAAAATAATTTCGCCGATGAACCAATAATAGTGAATATTCATTTATGAAACTAAGTTTGCATCCGGTGAACCAATGACTAAGATGTCTGACATGAAGTCAATTTTACTTCATTCAGGTAGGTCGCGCTTTGAGCGTGACATTTTTGATTGGAAAAACATAATCCATAATAAGAGAAATACATATAAACTAACGGTAATCCAAAGTGCTGTTTGATAAACAGGAATTGTCCCATATGCCCAGAGGATAAAAAGACAATAAGATACAAAAATAGTAATAGTAAAAGGAATTAGATTTAATTTTGCTTGCTTATGAGAATTTGTGAATAAATGATATGGTGTAAGAATTAAAACAATCAATACTGAAATCCCAAGAATAATCTGAAATATATTTATAAATAACTCTAAAAACCAATCGGGTAAGAAATTCAAACTGGAAGATGTAAAAAATGCCATATATAAAATTAATGGTATCAAGACACAAATACAAGATGCTACAATTAATGAATAATATCCTCTTGTTTTTCGATTTTTTATATTTAAAAGAACATTGAAATATAAATAGAGAAATGAAACTATTGAAAGAATTAAGAATTCGCCATATAAAATGTTGTTTGCTTCTTTAAAATCTTTTGCGCTAAAATAAATTGAACCAGCAGTATCAACTTTAATAGAGACCCATTCATTGTTGTTTTCTTTAACAAGTACACCCTCGCTACCCATCGAAACTATAAAAATTTGTTTTCCATCTAATTCAATATGAGCTATATCATAAGGTCCCAAATAAATATAAGAAGAAGTACGTTCAAAGAACTCTTTTCTTCCCAAAGGGAATTCCCAACTGATTTGCCAAGTTTTTCCGCCATTTTGAGATTCAAGAATAGTTTCTGTTCCTGTTTGATAACAAACATTCTCATTATTTGGGAGACAAAGTGTAAAAGGTAATTCAGGATATTTTCCTGTTTGTTCTGCAACCTCGCTTGGGAGTTCAAAATCAAGTTCTCGCCATGTTTTCCCACCATCTGTGCTGTAAAAATAATAACTACCTTCTGACGTGCCATAATAATGGTCGAATTCGGCATAAACTATATTTTCGTGAACAGTAATGTTATAAATCATAGGTATTATGGGCGGACTAGTTGCAATAGTCGCAAGAGAAGCAATTCCCAAAGCAACATAAGATAACTTTGAAATTCCAGTTTTTGATTCGTTTTCAACTTTTTCTCTTAACCTCCAAGCCAATGGAAGCATGATTAATGCCATTAAATCGCTTGGGTCTAGAACGATTTGGATATTGAAAATGTTTTCAGTTAGATTTTTGAAGAAAGGAATAGTTTTAATCAAACTAAACCAAATTGCTGTGAAAATAAAAGAAGCAAGAGCAATTTTTCGAGATTGAAATGACTGGAAAACCAAATTTAGAATTGCACTTAATAAAATGGGAAAGAAAAACAAACCAGCAAAATCACTGATTTTTCCTGTCAATGCAGATGGGATGTAAACTTTTAGAACATGGTCATTGACGAGCAAAATAAAAATGCTCAACAAAACTAATGGATGAGTTAATGCAATCAAATCTATTTTTGAATTTTGATTCATACTTTCCTCCATCTACTTTCCACTCACTACTTTCTAGGCACTACCACCCCACCCTGCACATCCCAAATTTCGGATTCATTTACAAATTTAGAATCAAACAAACTCAAATCAGTAGTCGTAAATAACACCTGCTGGTCTTGACTGACATATTTCAACAAATCGGCGCGGCGACTCAAATCCAATTCAGCCATCACTTCATCCAACAAAATCACAGGCGTTTCATTCGTGCGCGCTTTCATCCAATCCACTTCGGCAAGTTTCAACGCCAACAAAGTTGTGCGAACTTGTCCGCGCGAACCATAATCACTCACATCGGCTTTGTTGATGATGAAGCGCAAATCATCACGATGCGGTCCAATCGTGGTCACACCACGCGCAATTTCTTCCGCGCGA
The DNA here is from genome assembly GCA_002345215.1 of Anaerolineales bacterium UBA2317. Lineage (GTDB taxonomy): Bacteria > Chloroflexota > Anaerolineae > Anaerolineales > Villigracilaceae > Villigracilis. Next base: position 20,179 of record DDVH01000035.1, on the reverse strand, counting down.
ATTGATTTTAATTTTTCAAGAAATCCATTTTGAATTTCATCCAACTCAATTGCCGAACGATTGATATCTGTATCAATTTTAAGACCCAACTGTCCGTTAGGTTTTGGAAGCGGGTCATAGGCAGGTTCATAAGCCAAACGTAAAATTTCATCACCGCGAGTCAAATCACTATGGATTCTTGATGCATATCTTTCGATTTCTTGAATCGCTTGGATTCTCCACAAAATAATTTGTGAGCCGAATTTGACCAACGCTTCATCCCACACTTCAAGTTGGTCTTTGTTTCCGACACCTTCACTTAACGTTTTGAGAAGTGCATTGCGTTGTGACACGGCTTGGTTATATTCACTCAACACGCGCGCATACGCAGGGACAGTTTGTGCAAGCGCAAGATTCAAATAACGACGACGTTCTTCAGGTCCGCCTTCAATAATTTGCGACATTTGCGGCACAAAAATCACAGCATTGAAATGACCAATCACATCATTGACTTGGCGTTTGACTCCATCTAATAAAATTTCTTTGCGAAGTCGCTGACCATTCACGCCAGTCGGTTCAAGAATCAAACGTGCTTCTAAACGATGCTTTGTTTTCCCGCGTTGATAATCTGCGACGAGGCGAGTAACTGCTAATGAATTTTTTGCTTCATGGAAATTTACAATTTGTCTATCAGCATGTGTTTGAAACGATGTAAACGCCGCCAAAAAATAAATCGCCTCAAGGACAGATGTTTTTCCTTGTGCATTACTGCCCACAAGTAAAACAGCCCGCTTTGGAAGGTCAACATCCAAGCGGGTGAGTGAGCGAAAGTTGGTTAAAGATAAATGTTTTAAATGCATTTTAGAAGGTTTGAAGGTTTTAACTTTTCAACTTGTTAACTTGCAAACTTTTAAACTTTCTTTATTCAAGTTCCACATTTGCATCTTCTTCACGTGGCTTCCAGACTTGTGTAGCTTTGTCTGTGAATAGGACTCCATTGAGATGGTCAATTTCGTGTTGGAAGATGCGGGCGAGCCAACCTTCGGCTTTGAATTTGAATGGATTACCATGTCGGTTCAAGGCTTTGACTTCAATGGCATAAGGTCTTTCTACTTCTCCAACCAAGCCGGGGATAGATAAACAACCTTCAATGCCCAATACTTTTTCATCAGATACTTTTATAATTTCAGGGTTGATGATGACAAACATTTTTTTCTCAGGTGGAGGAGCATCTTCTGGTCTATCTTCATCATCTTCACCTTCGGCGTATTCAATCACGGCGAGTTGCATGGGAAGATTAATCTGCGGCGCGGCGAGACCTACGCCCGGCGCCTCACGCATGGTTTCAAACATGTCGTCTATTAATGTTTGTAAGTCTTTATCAAATTTATTAACTGGTTTTGCTTTTTTTCGTAAGATTGGGTTGGGTAAATATACAATGTCTCGTAGTGTCATGCTCTGAATTGTTCCTTAATTTTTATAAATTTATTTGACAATCTACTATCTATTCTTTAAGAGTAATCTTCGCCGCTGAAATCATCGCCACCATCGTCGGCTAAATCGTCTGGGATTTCGTCCACGGGAAAATCTGCATCGGTGATGGGTCTGTTTCCGCTGGTGTTCCCAACTTGACCTGTAGTGGCTGAGGCGAATTCATCCCGATTGAGATGATAGGCGGCAACCCATGTTGCCATGCGTTCTCTATCTGCTTTTGAAGCATCTTCGCTTTTCTTTGCAACACGCACCATACGACGACGATTAATATCTGCCATCACGCCGGCGGGGTCTAATACATCTTGAAACGAAAGTTTTGCACCACCGACCGTGATGAAGACTGTGCCATAATTAAATAATATACCAAGGATACCAATGCGTTGATATTCGGTGCTGAGAATGTTTTCGATTTGAGCCGTGCGACGTTCTTCTTTGCCGAGTGGTGTTTTGTCTAAATCCATAATTTCTTCTGGTGTCACCATGAAGACGTCGTTGCTCCAGTCCCAATACTCATAGCCTGCCCAACCTAAGGCAATTGCCATAAATAAAATTAATATCACTGACCATGAGTCGGGACGAAAACCACCATCCTGTGGAAATTCTATGAAGGCGTTGGCAGGGTCTAGATATAAACGATAGAGTTGAATACAAAATAAAGTGAAGAAGAAAAGAAAAGCAAGTAAGGCTTTGCCTGTTTGTTGTAATAGCACAACCCAATGTTTGTGATAGATAATGGTTTCACCATCTTCTAAACGTAATTTGAATCTGTTTGAGAGGGCTGTCCAAAACAAACTTTGTTCTTGTGGAGCTTTGTTGCCTGTATCGAAAACGGGCGCGAGTGGTTCTTCCTCTTCTTTGATAACAGGTAAACCCATTTTTGAACGGAGTGCATTTTTCATAGCATCTTTTTGAGCTTGGGTACTTTTTACTTTTGTACGTTCCCAATACTCACGCACCATATCTGCCGCTTGTTCAGGGTGATTCACATATTCAAACCTGATGTTACCTACGAATGTACGCACATTGACATGACCATAATTTAATTGTCTGCCAAGAAAATCAGTTTCTATGCCGACGGATAGCAATGTACCGAGCGGTGCTTCTTGTCGGCTATCGTATAAGAATAAAACTTTCTCTAACCAAATCACACGTTGATTGGTGACGATGTAATAATCATTGCTCCAGTCAATGACTAGCCATATCGCCCAAATCAGAATGCCACACAAGATAATCCCCCCAACTGCTAAAGGCGTGGTAGCGCCGGTAATGCCTCCCCAAATTAACAAAAAGGCAGGAATCAACAAAGCAAAAACGGGTGCAATTAACGTTTGATATAAACGAATGACATGCCGACGCGCCATGAAATAAATCACTTCATGTTTGCCAAGCCATTTGAAGCGTGCGGCACGGGCTAACTTATGACTACTAATGGCAACCAAAAGATTTGGTTTTAACTTTTCATATTTTGTTATCAGCTCTTCAAACAAAGGGCGCGACATAAACAATAAAACCGAATCTTCTTCTGCAATCAACGTCGCAGAACGATTACGGTTTTCTATTAATGCTTCTTCGCCGAAATAATCTTCCTTGGTTAAATGCGCCAATATGTATTCTTCACCGCCCAAATCAGGTCTAGTTACTTTTACCCTGCCTTTAGAAATTAAGTAAAAGCCATCTGGTTTTGAACCGCGTTGAAAAATAATTTCATTGGCAGATACAGTTCTTTCTTCCAAACGCAAAGCGATATATTCAAGGTCATTTTCCTTTAACCCATTGAATACATGCACATGATTTAATAACAAAACTCGGTCTTTTAACTCAACCATATTTTTATTCTATCAAATTTCCCGCACGATGGTACAACCATAAGCAGATGATTCTTGAATTTCAGGCAAACGTCCAGCCAACAAAGCCTCAATCGCTTCATCTAAATAAAATCGTGTCGGAATTTTCTGTCGAAACTTGACATCATCTACCCCGCCACGATAACGCAAGATTCCATCTCTATCTATGACGAAGACATGCGGAGTTGTCTGCGCCTCAAACAGATTCGCCACCTCACAATTCGCATCAAGCCAGACGTTCGGAATGCGGCGTGCTTCGGAGACATTTTTTATCTCCTCGATAGTTTCATTCCGATTCGAGGCGATGGTTAACATGACCACATCATCTTGCCACTGCACAAACATAGACAGTATGCTCTTATCCGTTCGCTCTGAATGCGGACATTCACACGACCAAAAATTGACGATGACTATTTTTCCACGATATTCATTTAATTGATTCACTTTACCATTTAAATCTGGCAATGAGAAATTAGGGACGGGTTGATTAATTTCCATAATGTATTGTAGGGGCGACCCTTGTGGTCGCCCTTTTGGATAGGGACAAGCCCTATCCCTACAGAATTTCTATCCCTGCCAACTTCTCCACAACCCCCACCACAGCAGAATTATCTAATTCACGCATCCCTTGCTCAATCATCATCTGAAAAAATTCTGTATTCTTTTCAGTCGCAGAGATTGGAATATCATATTCTTTGGCAGTATCCAAAACAATGTTCATATCTTTCAATTGCATATAAGCCTTGAAGCCTGGGTTACGATTTCCATCAAATAATCTTGGAGGTTTCACATCTAACGTCCAACATTGAGCCGCGCCACCTTTGATAGCATCTACAACTTTGCGTGGGTCAACGCCTGCTTTTTTAGAAAAGACTAATAACTCAGCCATTGCTACCATTTGAGCCGCCACCATTATTTGATTCGCCGCCTTCGCTACTTGACCTGCTCCTGATTCACCAACATGCGTAACAGTTTTTCCCATTGCCTGAAACACAGGCATTGACTTTTCTACTGCGCTTGCTTCACCGCCGACCATAATTGTCAACGTGCCATTTTTTGCACCAATATCTCCGCCTGAAACGGGAGCATCTAATGCAAATACATTTTTCTCTTTTAATTTCTCTGCAATCATTCTGGCAGATGCAGGCTTGATAGTGGAGTTATCAATAAAAATTAATCCGTCATGTGCGCCGTGAATGATTCCATTTTCACCTAAAGCAACTTTTTCAACATCAGGTGAATCTGGTAAATTGGTAAAGATAATGTCCACTTGTTCTGCCAATTCTTTCGGTGAACTCGCAGACTTTGCACCTTCAGCCACTAATTCATCCACTGCGGCTTGTGAACGATTGTGAACTGTCAGTGGAAATCCTGCTTTCAAAATATTCCGCGCAATAGATTTGCCCATTAATCCGAGACCGATATATCCAACTCTTAACATGAAGAGACTCCTTGTGTGATAGATAACATGATTATAACTTGCCCCCTCCGTCACTTCGTGACACCTCCCCCAAATCCGCCACAAAGTTTTATACCTCTTAAAAGTACTTTAGCGGATTTGGGGGAGGACGGGTGGGGGCTGAAATTAAAAAACCTGCCTCCACAGGGGAAGCAGGTTTCACGTTAAGAAAGAAGCGGGTTATTCAATGATGTATGTCAAGTTGACGGTCACTGTCACAGCCAATTGACCAGGTTGAATCGGCACTGAGGCTTCACTCATGGCACCACCACCGCCGCCTTTGCCACCATAAAAGTATGGAGTAATTCCACTTTCATAGTAACTGACGTTTTGAATCGCGCCGAGGGTAAGCCCAGAGGCTTCGGCAAGACCAGTGGCTTCAGCCTTTGCATCTTCTACTGCTTGAGCACGGGCTTCATTTTGTGCTTCGGTTTTATCTTCCACATCAAATTGAATGCTGTAGATGCTGTTAGCACCAGCAGAAATGGCTGAGTCGAGCAAGTCGCCAAGTTTATCCAAATCGCGCACGGTTACATTGACGGTGTTATCAACCACATACACAACACGTCCGCTTAATTGACCAAACTCATCATATTGTGGGTTAGACCAAATGCTAAAGTTGTTGGTGCGAATATCTTTTTCTTCTACACCAGCATTGCGGATAGCTTGAATGACCGCATTGGTTTGTGCTTTGTTTTCTTCCACTGCTTCAGCGGCATTATCACGTTGGGTGTTTACACCAATGGTGATGTAAGCAATGTCAGGGGTGAGGTATACAACGCCGACACCACTCACATTCAAAGTTCGCAACGCTTCTGGTGCCGCATAGTTGTTAGTTACTGTGCTGGGTGTACTTGGTCCACAAGCACTGACCATCAACGCAAATACTGCCACAATTGCAAAAACTAAATATTTCTTATTCATAGGTTCTCCTTTTGATATTGTAATGCACAGATAAGACGACACTATCCCCTAAAAGTTCCCGAAAATTCCTTTGCTAAAGCCGCCGTCCTCGGCGGCATAGAGAGCAACTTTGTGCTAAAATTGCACAAATGTTCTATGCCAATTAACTTTCAACAAACCTATTCTCAAATCAAAACGATTGGCGCAAAATCAGAAGAAAGACGCAAGAAAAAAGAAGATGCGCGCAAGCAAGCAAGAAATTTGTTTGCCACCTATTCGGCTGAATTAGATGCACTTCGCGCCAAAGTGGATTCTGCCAAGCAAATAGATTCCAACATCCGCTGTGCTGTGCCGTTAGATGAAAACCTCGCCTCTTCCTACGGGATAGAGGATTCTGTTATTCAAGCCACATTAATCGCCGCTGACGGCTCGCAGATTAACCCTGATAGACATGCTTCCATTCAATTCGGTTTGATTAATGTGGGAGCAATCACCATGAAATTAACTTCTGGTGAAACACCAGAGATATTTACAAACACAGAACTTATGTATGGAGATGATTTACTCCCTAACGGCATTCCGATGTCTGAAGGGTTGGTAGCACTCAAACGAGACCTTGCAGAGCGTTCTGTATTAGATGAATTATCAAAAAATATCAAAGGGGATGTTGTCACATTTACAGATGGACCCATCGAGTTGTGGGGAGCCAAAGGCGAAGATGTACATTCATTTACTGACTACATTCAAAAATATTTAGGCGTATTATCTCGCCTACAATCTCGCGGAATTATCACTGCAGGCTATGTGGATAAACCCTCGGCAGATTTAGTTGTCCGTTTGCTTGAAATTATGATGGCGGATAATGAGCAAATAAAAAAATTACGAGATTTTCATCCATTACGAAGTGTAAGTGACAGATGGCTATTTGGCGAAAAAGAAAATCCATTGCTCAAGCCTGGTGAGCGTTCAGCGATTTTCAAAATCCAATCGAGCTCAGAAAAAAATTACACAGGCGTTTTGGAATTGCATTTCTTTTATCTCAATGTAGGCACAGAAGGAAAGCCTTATCCTGTGCGAGTTGAAGTTCCCAAATGGGTGGTGGATGACAAAACAAAATTAAATCTGCTTCATGCAGTTTTAGTTCAACAATGCAAAATGATGGGAAGCCGACCTTATCCATATTTGCTCCATCGCGCCCACGAGACGGCAGTTGTGAAGCAAGAAGAAAAATATCAAATTGAGCAAATGCTGTTAAATGAATTGTTGAAAAATAATGAAGAAAGTGATGTAGGTTCAAATAAACAATCGGCGAAGAATTTACAAGGAAGAACGAAAAGGTAAATCGTAGGGGCTGGGCTTGTCCCTGCCCAAAAAGGGCGACCACAAGGGTCGCCCCTACGGAGGAAAAATGACAAATCAAATTGAAATCGGACGATTACTACGAGCAGGGACGACAGGCTTTATTGCGGGTTGTCGTGTCAATCAATTGAACTTGCCCTCATTCGGGGCATTGATTCGCGTTCCGCTTGGTGATGGCTATCAAGTGTATGGACTTATCCACGATATTCACATTGACGATGACGGCTTGGTCAAGCAATTGGTGACGGCGAGCAACGTCAGTGACGATGTACTGAAAGACAATCGTGAAAATAGAATCGTTCCTGTAGAAATGTCTGTATTGGCGGTTGGATATGAACAAAATAAAAAAATATATCATTTGCTTCCACCGCGTCCACCATTGAGTTTAGATGTGATTTATTTATGTGAAGCGAATGAAATCAATCAATTTGTTTCTGCTGGCAGGTTTGGATATTTCCGTCACATCTTGCGAGCAAAAGAATTACCGATTGGTGAATTGTTTGCGACGCATTTCAAACAAGTCAAAGCGGTGAATAAAGATAGCAAATGGTCTAAAGAAGCGGTGCAAGAGTTGATGACACTATTGCGTGACGATTATCCAACATTGATGTCAATTCTTGGCGCATTGCGTGACATTGTTGAGTAGTCTCACCACAAAGTGTCACAAAGGAAATTTAGTGACCCTTTGTGGTAATGAAGAGGAAACATGAAAATACAACGAACACAAATTGGTTATCTCATCGGTGGTGGACTGAAAGAAAATTTCTTAGTCCGCCTGACGATTTCATCACAAGAAATTCAAGAAGGCGCATTTGTCGTCATCGAAAGCGGATATTGGAATTATTACGGCATTGTGACCGATATTCGACTCGGTTCTACGGATGATCGCTTTGCAGATGAACGTGTGGATTTACGCTTCCCGCCAGATTTAGCCAGTGCATTACAAGGGCAAGCCTTATATGCAAACATCGAAGTGTTGCCGAACTTAATGCTTGAAGTTGGTCCTGATGAAGCTTCACCAGAATATAAAACTTGGCGTGGAAAAATTGATGCAGGACTAGCAGATACACCGCGCATCTTGCCTGTCAAAAATGTGCCGCCACATCATTCAATTGTGTCACTTGCCAATGAAGGTGATATTGCAGAAATTTTTGGTAAACCAGAAGAAGAGAAAAATTTCATCATCGGTTATACACGCGAACAAAATCATCCAGTGTGTATTGACTTGGATAAATTTGTGCAAAGGTCATCGGGTGTGTTTGGCGCAACGGGAACTGGTAAATCATTTTTAACTCGTTTGGTGTTGGCTGGATTGATGAATCACAACAAGGCTTCTGTTTTAGTTTTAGATATGCATAATGAATATGGCTTTGATGATGTGGCTTCTGACACCAAGAAAAATGTTCAAGGTTTAAAGACCATGTTCAAATCAAATGTGAGATGCGTTGGTTTGGGAGCAGGGTCCACTATAAGGGGTAATCAAGTTGATTTCAATTTGGAAGTCGCAATGGATGATATATCCACTGCTGATATTGAAACCTTATCACGCGAATTAAATTTACGCGAGACGACTCCAACTACGTTGAATGCTTTGTATACATCGTTTGGTGATAAATGGTTTGCAAATTTCAAAGCGATGAATCAAGAAGAAGTTGAAGTGGAAGACGAGAAGGGACGTTTGAAAAAAGTTCCGCATCCTGATAGTGTGGCGGCGTGGGCGATGCAAAATGGAGTCAACGTGGCGGCGGCAGTTGGTTTGCAAGATAAATTACGACGCCTCTTTAACAAGCCTTATATTGTTCAAAAACCTGCGGCTGACTCTGTGCTTCAAATTATTCAATCGTTAGAGTCGGGTAAGCATGTGGTTTTGTCATTTGGCGAACATGAACAAGACTTGGATTATTTGCTAGTATCTAATCTAATCACTCGTAAAATTCGCAATGCATGGGAAAAGAAGACCAATGAATTTCGTTCGCATGGCAAAGCGGAGCCACGACCTTTAATCATCGTTGTGGAAGAAGCACATAAATTATTGAATCGTGAAATGGCATCACAAACAACGTTTGCAACGATTGCACGCGAATTGAGAAAATATTACGTGACCTTGCTCATCGTTGACCAACGTCCATCACAAATTTATGATGAGGTCATGTCTCAACTCGGCACGCGTATCTCTGGCTGGCTGGGTGATGACTTGGATATTCAAGCCGTGTTATCAGGCTTATCAGGCAGAGAAGCGTTACGCGGCATGTTAGCCCGTTTGCAACCCAAAGAAGAAGTGTTGTTATTAGGTTGGGGCGTGCCTATGCCATTGCCTGTGAAATCGAGAAGATATGACGAAGCCTTTTGGAAGGAAATGGGGAAGGGTAAGAAGAGTAAAGAACAGAATTTGAAAGAGTTGGGGTTTGGTAATTAATGAAACTGCAATTGGTTTCCAATGATGTAGATAAATATACAAGTCAAAGTCAACGTATTCGTGTGTTGACAGAATTTTGGGTGAATCAATCTGCTTTTTGTCCAAATTGTGGAAATATATTAAACCGTTTTGAAAACAATACGCCAGTTGCTGATTTTTACTGCAAGAAGTGTTCAGAAGAATATGAGTTGAAATCAAAGAGTGGCGAAATAGGAAAGAAAATTGTAGATGGTGCATACACTACCATGATTCAGAGACTACAAGCCGAAAATAATCCAAATTTCTTTTTTCTTACTTATGACAAGTCAACATTCCAAATCAGAAATTTTCTAGTAATTCCTAAGTATTTCTTTGTACCTTCTATTATTGAAAAAAGAACAGCACTTAGTCTAACCGCGAGAAGAGCAGGATGGGTTGGTTGTAATATTGATATAAGCAACATTCCTGATATTGGAAAAATCTTTTATGTTCAAAATGGCTCAGTCAAAAGTAAAAATGAAGTTTTAGAAAAATGGAATAAAACTGAGTTTGTAAGAACTAAATCTGTTACAGAAAAAGGCTGGATGTTCGATGTACTTGCTTGTATAGAAAAACTTAATAAGAGGGAATTTTCTTTAGATGAAGTCTATGCTTTTGAAAGCTATTTAGAAAAGAAACATCCTCAAAACCATAGAGTCAAAGAAAAAATTCGTCAGCAATTACAATTTTTACGAGATAAAAATCTCATTGAATTTGTCGGTCGTGGTCAATACAGAATGAAAGTCACAGGAAAATAAATTATGCAAAGATACATAATTAGTCAAATTGACACAAATACATTTGTTGTTATGGACCAAAATGAACAAGCCGAATTTTGTGTTTGTTCAAATTATGATGATAAAGAAGATGCTGAAGAAAGGGCAAGAAAGATTGTCAATTTGCTTAATGAAAGTAACGAGAAAACACTGGATTAATAGTCCAGTGTTTTTTGTGGCGTAAGGGCGACCCGTCAAGGGCGATTAGGATAATTGTCGGGTAAAGTATCTTTGCAAGTTGCAACAATTGATAGCAATGGGTGGGTCGCCCCTACGATGCGTAATATATGTCTATATTCTGCTGAAAGCGACCCGTTAGGGCGGTTAGGGTAATTGTCAGATAAAGTATCTTTGCAAGTTGCAACAATTGATAGCAATGGGTGGGTCGCCCCTACGATGCGTAATATATTTCTATATTCTGCTGAAAGCAACCCGTCAGGGCGGTTGAGATAATTGTCAGGGAAAGTATCTTTGCAAGTTATGACGATTGATGGCAATGGGCGGGTCGCCCCTACGATGCGTAATATATTTCTATATTCTGCTGAAAGCGACCCGTCAGGGCGGTTGAGATAATTGTCAGGTAAAGTCTCTTTGCAAGTTGCAACAATTGATAGCAATGGGTGGGTCGCCCTACGGTGCGTAATATATTTCTATATTCTGCTGAAAGCGACCCGTTAGGGCGGTTGAGATAATTGTCAGGTAAAGTATCTTTGCAAGTTGCAACAATTGATAGCAATGGGTGGGTCGCCCCTACGATGTTGCATCATATTCTTTTATAATTTCATCATGTCCAAATTTGACCCGCAAAAACATCACCGCCGCTCTGTGCGTTTAAAGGGATATGATTATTCACAACCCGGCGCATATTATGTAACCATCGTCACATGGCACAGGGAATTTTTGTTTGGGGAAATAAAAAATAAAGAAATGTACTTAAACAAAATTGGAAAAATCGTTGAATGGGAATGGTTAGAATTACCAAAGCGATTATCGTATGTTAAATTAGGCGCACATGTTGTAATGCCAAATCATTTTCATGGAATTTTATTTATTCATGAATCCGTAGGGGCGACCCGCCATGGTCAAAAAATGTCACAACCAGATTCAGATTCATTGCAATCGTTTACGACTGATGGCATTGACGGGTCGCCCTTACCCAAAGGACCAAAACCTGCCTCTTTAGGCGCAATCATTGCACAATTTAAATCTCGTGTTACAAAACGAATATGGAAATTCCCTGAATTCAAAGAAACACCAATTTGGCAACGCAGTTACCACGAACACATCATCCGTGACGAAAACGATTTGAAAAACAAAACGGATTACATTGAATCAAATCCCATGTTGTGGGAACAAGACGACGAAAACCCAACCAACATAAAGTAGGGCGACCCATTAAGACAAATGATGGTGCTCATAAGATTCAATAGCCTTGCTTGTAATGGTAATAAATTGTATTGGTGGGTCGCCCCTACAAAAACAAAAATAGATATAATCTCTACAAGTTCAATATAAGACTAGTACAGGATGACTACAGGATAAATACATTAGGAGGAAACATGGCAAAAGTCAAACTCACACCCATTATTGAAGAAATACACGGCAAACTTGGCGAAGAAACAGTCTTTCGGCGCACGCATACAGGCGGTGTTAGCCTTATCAAAAAAGCCGATATGTCAAAGGTCAAATGGAGCAAAGCACAAAAAGCACATCGCGCACGTTTCAAACAAGCGGTGGCGTATGCCAAGTCCGCTATGGCAGATGTCAGCGTGCGTAAAGTCTATGAAAAACAAGCCAAGAAATTAAACAAACGTCCATTTGACTTGGCAGTCTCTGATTATTTCAAGGGGAATAATTTATTAAAACCTTAGGGACGAGGCTTGTGTACCTCGTCCCTATTTCTTCATCTTCAAATTTGAACCACAATACGGGCAAGCCGCAGATTGTGCGCCTCTCCATTTCACCTCATACGGGCTGACGGGCGCACCACATTGAGAACAAGTGGCAGGCAATAAAGCCGCATTGTGAATCGGCTCTGTTGGCGTAAATGCTGGTTTTGTCACAACAGGTGCAGGTGTAGAGTCAAAATCCGCTACGGGTGGATTCTTCTTGTATGGCTTTTCTTTCTCTTCATTAAACATAGAACCGAAAAACATCCAAAATCCGCCTGCTATCAAAAGCCAGGGCCACCACTCTCCTTGCATAAACATCATCGCAAAGATAAACCACCAAATCATACCGCCGGGGAAATGTCCATGCTTGTGTCTTTTATGCTTGTACATGTTGATATCCTTTGTATAAGGTCATATACGCTGACTTGCCATAAAAAGTTGTACAAAGCCCTTCTCTGGTAGGTTGACGGGTCAAACTCGCTTCTCTACAATGCTTGAAAATTGTGAGGAGATATTTATGTCTATATTCAAACGCCTCTTTTTCTTAAGTTCAATCTTGATACTCAACGCTTGCATGTCTGCTACACCGACACAAAGTGTTAGCGAAACAGAAGCACCAATTGAAACTGTCCAACCACAAAATGGTATGGGTAGTGTGTCAGGTCAGATTACTGATAATGAAACGAATGCTCCCATTCCTTATATGTTTGTGCAAGCGAAAAATAATGAAGGCGTGATTGTGTCTGTGTTATCAAATGAAAATGGCGAATATCAAATCACAAATTTAGCAACCGATACATACATCATTTCAGCACATGGGTTTGGATATAAAAAGTCAACGACAGAAATGATTGAAGTTAAATCAATGTCGAATAGCAGTATCAATTTTCAATTAAGTATTGAAGCGGATGTTGCATCACAGGTCAGTGGGGCAGAGTGGTTAAGCGTCTTGCCTGATGATGATGAAACGCGTCAATTCATTTTGGATTGTCAGGGATGTCATCAATTGGCGTGGGTGCGAAATGTATATAAGGGTTGGCAAACATCAAGTCAGTGGGAAACTTCAATCAAAAAGATGCAAGGATATTATGGACCCAATACTGGCTTCCCAATTATCGGTCCAATGGATGCGCCTCATACTTCGGTTTGGCTTGAGCAATATTTAACGGACGATGTGACTCCGCCTCAACCACTTCCGATTCAACCTGAAGCACAAAATATTCGCATCACCGAATATGATTTTTCCGGTGCAGGTCCGCATGATTTGGTGTTAGATGCAAATGGTCAAGTAATTGTGACGGGTATGTTTAGCAATGATATGTATTCATTGAATCCTGATACAGGTGAATTTACGCGTTATGCATTAACCAGCAATGCCAACCCACGTGCCATTGAAATTGATTCGCAAGGAGTATGGTGGATTGTATTTGGTAATCCACATCAAGTAGCGAGTTTTAATCCGCAAACGGAAGAATTGAAAACATATCCAGTGGGTATGTATGCTCACAGCATTGCATTGGATTCACAAGGCAATGCTTGGGCAAATGGACATTTCAAGGCCAACCCCGGCAAAGTGATGATGATCAATCCGCAAGATGGTTCACGCAAAACGTTTGATATTCCTGATAACAACACATCAAATTTAACAGGCTTACCCATTTCTTATGATTTACGTGTTGACGCAAATAACATCGTCTGGGGTTCAGATTTGAATTGGAATCGCATTTATAAATTAGACCCACAAACTAGCGAAGTGATACATTATGAATTACCAAATTCTACAAGTGGTCCACGCCGTTTTGATTTTGATAATGATGGCAATTTATGGATTCCTGAATTTTCAGGTGGACGATTAGCAATGTTCAATCCTGTTGCTGAAACATTTACTGAATGGGAAACACCGACAAAAAATGCAGAGCCGTATGTCGTCAAAGTAGATAAAGCCCGAAACATTGTTTGGATTGGTTACGCCGCCGCAAATCGCTTGGCTCGTTTTGATATAGCCACACAAACCTTTACAGAATATCCATTACCGACACCATTCGCACTCATTCGTCACATGGCAATAGATGAATCCACTGGGGATGTATGGTTTAGTTATCATCATGTCCCCACGTATCAGGATATGGTGGTTAGGTTACAAATCATAAATTGAATCAGTACAGGTGGTTTAAAATTGTTTGTCCCTTTTTGGGTTTTTCTTCGACTTAACTCCTAGAACCCGCAGACAGGGAACTTGCATGCAAATGACCCAAACTACAGACGAATTGACATTGGTGCGCGCCGCGCAGGCAGATGTGCAAGCGTTCGGTGCTTTATACGACCGTTATGTTCAGCGCGTCTATCGCTTTTGTTATTATCGTACAAACAATAAAGCAGATGCCGAAGACTTAACGGCTCAAATCTTTTTAGCCGTATTAGAAGCCCTACCGCGTTATCGTCAACAAGGTCACTTTGCTGGATGGTTATTTTCCATTGCTCGCAATAAAATCAATGACCATCATCGGCGTGTATCTCATATTTCATTAGATGAGTCTACACTTCCGCCTTTACACGCCGATTTAGAAATCAAAGTTGAAATTTCACAACGCAAAGAACGCTTAATGAAATTGATACAATCTCTAACAGAAGATGAGCGCGAACTTATTCACTTCCGATATGTTGCTGAATTATCATTTGCCGAAATTGCACAAGCACTGAAAAAGAATGAAGATGCTATAAAGAAAATGTTATATCGCCTAATTGCACGTTTGAAAGATAAATTGGAGGCAGACTATGAATGAACATCCGTCTCCCGAATTTGAAAAAGAGATTCGCGAATCTTTTGATGCGCCTAAAGCCGATCCTACATTCGTCCTTAATCTGCGGGCTACATTGCTCGAAAGGACAAAAATGAAAAACAAAAATCGTAAGTTTATTCGGTTCGCATGGGCAGGCTTGATAGTCGTCTGCTTAATCGTTGTGTTAATTGCATCACCCCGTGTGGTTACTGCCTTAAAACAATTATTAGGTTACATTCCGGGCATTGGTTATGTAGAACAAGGAAACTTTTTACGTGTACTATCTGCACCTGTTACCGTTCAAAAAGATGGGCTAACACTTACTATCGAAAAAGGTGCAGCCGATTCTCAGCAAACAGTTCTGCTTCAACATCTTGAAGGTTACACAACTCAAATGGATGGCACATCCGGTTGTAATTTGCCCGCCAGTTTGGTTTTACCTGATGGAACCGTTTTGAATTTAATCAGTTTTGAAACAGGCTACGAAGGTGATAAAGGTGGGCCTCTAACTGGCTCTTATTATGGTCGTTATATATTTGAAGCCATGCCTGCTCAAGCCTTACAAGCCACTCTCGAAATTCCTTGTGTCATGTTTGATAGCAACTATCCAGATTGGCAAATTGATTTGCAATTTGAACAAGCAGATGAGTCTCAAATAGCCCCTGTGATTGAGATTCCAACGATTGCATATACTGAATCTATTACGCCTCAAACTGACCTGCCAACTGCTCCTGCTTCCTCAACAGAATCAACCATTGAAGGTTTCTCTATTGTGCTTGAAAGTGAAACGTCTCTTCCAGATGGTTACATTCTCGCTGGTAGCTATCAATGGACAGACCCACGTTTCGATGGTTTCTCTGTTTCTCCATCTGAAATACAAATCACAGATTCAAATGGCAGAGAAGTTACTGTTCAACAAACAGAACCTATCACCAGAAATACAGACCCTGCTATAAAAAACTTACCCTTCGCTTTCCAAATCATTGGTAAAGATTATGCCTTCCCACTCACAATCTCTGTTAAATCAATTGTTGCTACATTAACAGATACTGCCACATTCCAATTTGATGCAGGTGCAAATCCGCAAGTTGGGCAAGTTTGGGAAGTGAATGCTCAAATACCAATAAATCAATATCTAATTACCATTCAAACCATAAAACTTATTTCAGGTAGAACACCAACAGAACTTGGTTTCGAATTTACTGTAACATCTATCCCTGCCATTGCTTATGTAAGCATCCTTGACCTCAATCCTGTTTTCATTGGAGATAGTGGCGGTGGAGGAGGTGGTGGAGGCGGCGGTTCTTCAGAGATAATTGAAACTTTCACTACGAGTTGGGTCTTAGATAATTATTCACCTGCTGGAGTCAAAACGTTCACGATTTCAGATATTGGTATAGTAGCTTATGGATTATGGCAAGCAACTTGGCAACCTTCATCGCCATAATGTTAAATAAAAAATTCCGAAGATTATTTCTTCGGAATTTTTATTCTTTTACAGATTATAACTACTCAACTACAAAACTAACGCGATGCCAAGCATTATTCATATAGCCTTTGAAATTCCACACCTGTTCAATATCTTTTGGTTGTGTGTTTGCAGATGAATCCGCTGCACGCACAATCAATTGATGATTGCCTTTTGATAAATTCAAATTGGCTTTCCATAACGTCCATGTAAAAGAATTTATTTTATCTAATTCTGCTTGAGTCCAAGTCTTACCATCGTCACAAGAAATTTCAACACGGGCGATGTGTCGGTTACCACCTGTAGCCGCATAGCCAGAAACAGTTACAAGTCCAGAAGTGAGGCGTCCATTTTCTTCAGGCGAGCAAATCACCGAAGTCACATTCATTTCACCCAGCATCAAGCCATCATCCCATTTCACATTTTCAGCGTTTGTATTTGAATCAAACAAACGATACGCAGTGCGTTGAAAATAATTTTGCGAAGGTTCATCCGAAATAATAATTTGATTGAGCCACTTCACACTGCGCGCGCCGATATAACCAGGCACCACCACACGCAACGGAAACCCGTGAGTAGAAGGCAACAGCTCGCCGTTCATTTCATAAGCAAGGATAACTTCATTGTTCATCGCTTTTGCAAATGGAATCGAACCACCGAAATTAAATCTTTTCCCAAGACGTTCGGTTTCATCCAAACCTTGAAATTGCACATGCAGATTTTTCGCTTCATCTTCCACGCTGATAGTTGCCAGCACATCTTTTAGTTTTATCCCCGCCCAAACCGCATGGCTAATCGCGTCCACATTCCACGGCAATTCATGCGGAATTTCTTTTATCGCCATCAACTCCTGACGGCGATTGCCCGCACATTGCAACGTGGCAGAGATTTCGACCCGTTCAAAGTTATTTTTAATTTCATCTAATGTGAAAGAAATTGTTTTATTTTTATATTGAATATTCAAACGAAATGTATTTACATCCACCTGTGGCACATCACCATGGTTGCGGACAAAAAATAAGTTTGTCGGTGTAATGTGATTTTGTGTTAATAGATTTAATGGTGATCCACCATTAAACGGGTTTTCATAGCGCACCACAAAGTTTTCGTGTTTATCAAACGGAGTTTTACTCAACTTCAATAACCTCAACCTCATCTGTAATTTCAATTACATCTCTCAAAGTTGCATATACTGAACAGTATTTTTCTTCACTGAGTTTTATGGCTTTGTGAGCTTTTTCAATATCAATATTTTTTCCAATGATTTGATATTTCAAATGAATCTTGCGAAACTTCCACGGTGGCGTATCATCTTGCGTATGTTCGGCTGTGATGTTGATTCCACATAAATCTTGCCGTTGTTTAATTAAAATTTCAACCACATCATGCACTGAACAGCCCATTAACGACATTGGCAACAAATCCGAAGCGCTGACATTTCGTATTTGATTTCCACTGCTATCTTCTAACGTTCTTTTGTCCTGCGGATTCCAATATAAGCGAGTTTGTTTTGTAGCCATGTTTTGAGTATAGCATTAAGGAACAGTCCAAGGGATTTCTACAGGTCCAGCATAACCATGTTTCTCTACAAGGTAAATGACTCCATGCGAAGGTTCTGAACAACCTGCTTCATCTTCTATCACAATATCATCATCCCAAACAAATTTTGCTTCAAAGGTCAATTCACCATTTTTACAAGTCCATAGTTCTAAGAGATAACGCGCGCTATTTGGGCTTTCTATTTCACCATCTGGCAAAATATATTCATCCCAATAAATGGCAATTCTTTTGCCATCGGTTGTGCGGGCTGTGTAAACATTTTGTGGAACGGGCCATATAAATGAAAGTGGAAGCTGAAATTCGCCAGGATACAAAATTTTTAGATTTTCTACATTGCCATCCAAAGTAATTTGGCTTAAGTTAACCCAACAATTCCCTTCATATCCATTCCCTTGTACATAAACCCATTCTGAATGAATATCTTTGCCATAAACTGTTAATTTAAGACCTTCAATAAATCCGTAGCGATATAAGAAGTATTGACCAGGTCCATGATTACATGAGAGATGTTGGGATACATTTGCATTCAGCACTTCATATACTGGTTCGGCTGTTAATGTAGGGGATGGTGTGGAAGTTGATGTAAGTGTATCATCTGCGCTGACAAGAACTGTCAGAGTAAATGTAGATTCAGGTTGAACCGTATCAGTTATCGGTAAGGTTGAGGCGGGCAGAGGTGTAGAATCAGTTTGGGGAACAGGAAGATTCGTCAGTATGAATCCAATTGCAATTATTGTAATGATGATTGGAATCATGTATTTACCAAGGAAGCTACCAAAAACAGAGTTAATATTTGAGCCTTGTCGGATATTTTTAACTAAGGTGCCCAATAAAATGTTGATGTAATGTAGATCACCAACGATTCTTAAAAATGTAATTTGGATTTTTGAAAAGCGAGAATCGCGATTGAGTGCAAATGTTTTTAATTGAAATGCAGTATCAGCAGGCATATCCACAAAAACATGCACACTACCAGCAGTGACATTTGCAATTTTTAATTGAGATGAATCAGT
>DDVH01000035.1:0-893 GCA_002345215.1 Anaerolineales bacterium UBA2317 | reverse complement strand
GATTTCGTTTTTTTTTGATGAGGTTTTAGAGCAGTAATTAATTGTTCAGCAGATTTTTCAAAACCAAGCAATGGAAAATTAATAAACTGTAGCCCTGCCAATTGATAACGAATTTCAGCAGGCAAACGCACAACTTCTAACATCACGACATAAATAGGTTTGCTCGAATCTTGCGAGAGGATAATTTCTTTGTGTACATTTTTTGAGGCGATAGAACTGGCTGACATGATAAAGACGAAAGCATCACAATTATCTATCGCTTCAACAATCTCTTTACGCCATGAGTTGCCCACTTTGATTGATTCGCGGTCAATCCAAGTATCTATGCCTGCTTGTTGCAAAGCGGCGGCAAACTTATCTACAATTTCTAGGTCATTTCTGGAATAACTGATAAAAATTTTGCCCATAGAATTATCCTGACTCTTAATTTCTACACTGTTATATTTTAGTATAGCATTGAAATTAAGATAAGATAGATTACAAATCTTATTTACAAGGAAAACAAATGCAACCTATTTATTTCATTATTTTAGTTGGTTTACTTGGCGGAATAGCCATTGGATTTCAAAGCCCTATGGCGAGCATGATTAGTCAACGCTTGGGCGTGCTGGAAAGCGTATTCATCATCCACGCGGGTGGAGCGGTTGGGGCGTTAATTCCCATGTTGATATGGGGAAACAAGTTGACCGAGTGGCGAAGCGTTCCTTCATATACATTGTTCGCAGGTTTGTTTGGTCTTGTTGTAATTTATGCCATGAGTTTTATGATTCCACGAATCGGAATCGCTGGCGCATTGATTACGCTATTAGCAGGTCAATTGTTGATTGGTTCGCTTCTTGACCATTTCGGCTTGCTCGGTGCGATGCAACGACCTTTTGATTTCACCCGCGCAT
>DDVH01000045.1 GCA_002345215.1 Anaerolineales bacterium UBA2317 | reverse complement strand
AAACACAAAGATTCGTTTTTACCACTGAATTTCAACCGGTGTGCCGACATCTGCCCAATCATATAATACTTGTGCTTCGTATGCGCCCAATACAACACATCCATAAGAAATGGGAACGCCCAAATAACCTGACCATAATTGTGCGCCGCTTGGCAAAATAGGCAAAGCATGGATTCCGTTTTGCAAACTGCCAGCCCAATAAATGCCGAGCCAATTGGGCATCCAAATATTCCATGTAGCGCCGTAAGCGTTGGGGATTTTGTTTAGCACGCTGAAATTGCCGACGCGCGTAGCATTATTCATACCGGTTGATGAAACGAAGCTATAAACTAAAACATCACCTTCATAAACGTACATGTGTTGGTCAGAGATATCTACCAAAATATATTTTCCGCCAGTGTAAACGACAGGTGCTTCTGCTTCATAGGCTTGCTCAACGGGTGGAACATATTCATTTGTGGGTGTATCTAGGATAATTTCGGCTTGTGCAATTGGTTCGGGCGTGTTTGTGGGGATTTGAGTGGGCGTGGATGTGATTGTAGGTAACGGCGTGTAGGTGGGTTTGGAAATTTCGGCAATGGCAAATGAAATGGATTCTGTTGGGGTGACAATTTGATTGACAGGCAAACTTGGAATATTTGCACACGCAGATATTGCCAATGAAATCAATAAGAGTTTAAGAAAAATTTTTTTACAAAACATTTTTACTCCGTCATTGCTTGCCTTTGCAATGACATGAACTTACGGCACACTGGGTGGCAAGACACTTTCATTATTGATAAAACACAAAATACCTTGAGTCACACCTTCGGCGACCAAATCGGTCTGTTCAGTTAATATTTCTCTATCTAAATTCAAAAATCCTGTTTCGATGATGGCGGTAATGGTATTTGGGTCAATTTCAGAAAAGGCGTGATACTCCGTCATATCAGGCGTAATACTATTGGCATGAAAAAACAAACCCGTTAGGCTTTGATAACGATTGGTCAAACAAGCCGTCAAACGTTGGGCGCGATTAATGTCGCGTGTTTCTAATGAAGCCGCCACTTTGAATCCTGTTGCCGCTTCGTTGATGTATTCACATGAATCATTATGAATCGAAACCAATGCCACAGCACGATAACCATTTAGGCGTGTATCAAATTCATTTAACAAATCAACTTGATAGCCTTTGGCTACCAAACTATCACGCACACGTGATGCAATTTCAAAATTAACTTCTGCTTCGGTTAAATCTACAGCACCATTTTCATCAGTACAGACTGCGCCGGAGTCATTGCCCATGTGTCCAGCCACAATGCCGATGCGAAGTTGCGGTTGAAGTGTAAGACCAGTTTCAAATCCAGTTTGAGGCGTGAGCAATGTGCGTAATTGTTCTTCTAAGTTGCTGTTGAATAAACTATTCGGCGTCCATGCTGTAAATAAAGTCGCAACTAAAATTGCAATGCCAACCGTGTATATGAAAATATTGTTGCTATTACGAGGTTTGCGGGTTCTTTTTTCGTGTGTTTCCATTTTTATATATTACTATATTATGTTCTAAGAAAACAATTTTTCTATTGGTTTCAAATTTGAAACAGGTACAAATAAATTTTTAACTCGTGTGGTTTCATATTGAAATGTTTTTGCATTGGGCAATAAAGTTTTTGCTGTTTGACTAAATTCTTCATACGCTATAAAACCACACAGAAAAATCTGCATGCCATAGACCCAAATGTTACTCCAATCAAAGGGCGAGATGATATGTGATTCTTTTATGGCTTCACATTTGATGCCAAGTCGTGCATCTGCCACACGGCGAATGTGCAAAGATGAAATGGAATAAAAAGATTCATCACAAGTGACTTTCATCTTCGGTGCAAGACTTATCATTTTTCGCTTCATTCTTCGATTTTCATCCTGCCCATTGACCTCGACCATTAACTCCTCTTCAGACTCCGATTTGAGTGTTAAAGTTCCCAGCGGATTCCAATTGGCGGGTTTGCGCCACGCTTCGGGCATGATGTGTACCAGATAATGTTTTTGATTTTTGGAAATTGCTTTTTGCAAATCGGCTTGTGAGGCGGCGATTAATCCAGTAGCAAAGGCGAAGATGTATAAATCATTGTATGAATGTCCGTCACTGGCGTGATGATCAGATGGAACGAGTGCAGGTGCATTTAATAAAACAGATGGATTATGTTTTATCTCTGAAATTTGATTTCGATTTGAAATAAAAAAAGATTTCACCTGACATCTGTATTTATCTAAAAAGACATCATATCGTTCTGAGTCAGTAAATGGGCGTGAGGCTTTCACTTCAAATTCAATGTTTTTTGTAGCCAAATAACGCCGAAAAGCAAGTTCAACCGACACGTTCGCAACAGTTCTTCTTAACCTGCTATATAAATTCCCACCTGCTTTTTCATAAATATAGGATAACGAACGCAATGCGTATTCAATTCCACCTTCAGTGAGGTCGGGCGTAAAAGGCAGGTGGAGAAGATTGTTTGTTGAGAGCATAGTTATCAGTAAACAGTAATCAGTTTATTAATCGTAATGCGTAATTCGTATTTCGTAAATCTATAACTTGTTACTTAATCTCTCGAATCACCAAATCCGAAAATGTGACAATGACTGGCGTACTTCCAACCGAACGAGCAAAGACTCCAATTGTGCCGCTGGGGAAACTTGGGTCAATGATGCTGAATTGAAATCGTCCGTTTAGGAAGAAGCGAATTTCTTTGCCAACTGCCCAAACTCCCATGCGCACGTTACCCGGCGCACCGGGCGGAACATCACCACTTGGGTCTGGTCCTTCTAAAACCAAACGATTGCCTGAACTATATCTCTCCACGCGGACTGTTCCATTACATGCTAAGGTGTAACGATAATATGTCGCTGAACTGGCACGAATCAACATGCCGTAATTATCTTCGCCTTTGCATAAACTTGGTTGAGCGGTTAACTCAGCATAAAAATCTGTCAATATCAAATCATGTCGCAGACTCAGCATATATACTTCGCTTTGTGCTGAAAGAATCAAACGATTATTATTGATACTTGCACTGGCTTGGTTTGATGAGGCAATATCCCATACTGTTTCGTCTGAAAAATCATCTTCCAAAATGATGTCGCCGATGTCCGGGCGCATTTCAGGCGTGGGAACTTTTGCATTTTCAGTAGCAGAAAAAGGTTGAAGTGTAGGCGTGGCTGACGCAGGGAACCAAATTCGCGTCGCGGTAGGAAGCGGGGTTTCAGTCAATATTACAGGTGTGGAGGTGATAAGTAAATTATCAAGCGAAGAACATGATATTAATAATGTCGTTGCAATGAGGGTGAATGTCTGACGAAGTAATCTGTTGTTAAATAGTGAATTTATTTTTTTCATTGTGTTGTAAAATAAGTTAACTCATTCTAGCATAACAGGAGAAATACATGACCGTGAAGCAAGTGCTGGTAACAGGTGCGTGCGGAGAAATTGGTCAGGCGCTCGTTGAAGAATTATCGAAGGGTGGCTATCGAATCACAACAGCCGATTTTATGCCCTTGCCCGATTCGATTAAAAAATTTTCAGCAGAACATGTACAAGGTGATTTGCTTTACAAAATAAAAACTTTTTATGATTATGATTTTGATGTGATATTTCATCTCGCCGCATCGCTTTCATCAAAGGCAGAAGTTGCAACTGAAGAAGCGCATCGCATCAACGTGGAAGGCACAATGCAATTGTTGATGTTGGCGGCGTATCGTTCTGAAAAATATAAAAAGTCTGTCAAGTTTTTATTTCCAAGTTCAATCGCGGCGTATGGGTTGCCAACACTCGATGATAAAAATAAAGCGGGTTCATTAAGAGAAGATGATTGGAATAATCCGCAAACGATGTATGGATGCAATAAATTGTATTGCGAAAAATTGGGGATGTATTATGGAAAATTTTTTGGTCAAAAACATTTAGATGAAAACCCGCCTCACTTTCTGGACTTCCGCTCGATTCGCTTCCCCGGCTTAATCTCAGCCTTTACATTGCCAAGTGCTGGGACGAGTGACTACGGACCCGAAATGCTCCACGCCGCGGCACAAAACAAACCTTACAAATGTTTTGTGCGTCCTGATTCTAAAATCCCATTCATGGCAATGCCCGATGCTATTAAATCTCTGTTGATGTTGATGAATGCTCCTAAAGAATCATTAACCTCTAATGTGTATAACATCGCCGCGTTTGCCATCACTGCCGAAGAATTTCGTCAACGCGCTATCAAAGCTTTCCCCAATGCGGATATAACATTTGAACCAAATCCACGCAGGCAGGGCATCGTCGATTCTTGGCCCCAAGATGTAGATGACTCTCGCGCTCGCGCTGATTGGGGTTGGTCACCTGATTATGATGTGGATCGATTCTTTGATGATTATTTTTTGCCAGAGATCAGGAAGAGATATAGTTAGAAAGTGGTGAGTGGAAAGTTGAAAGAGGATTATTATGGCGAAAAACGATAATCGAAATGATGCGGGAGATTATCTTGCTCAGGTTGAGCAGGATAATAAAAAAATACAACTTCATACTGGCTTGCCTTGGCATAAAGGAACTAAGCAGAAAAACCAAGATAAAAACAAGATTTCACTAACTATATGGCTTCTAATAATTTTCTTGTTAATTCTTTATATCATTGCTGGATATATATTTCATATCATTAGCCCTGGTGCTGAAATTCTATGCCTAATATTTGGAGGTGTTTTAGGGTTTATGTTTTATGATGCGTCTAGAAAATCAAAAAGATAATGATACACACCTCCCTTCAAATTTTTTCAATAAAAAAGAGACTGCTCACCACAGTCTCTTTTCAATTACCAATTACTACTTACTGTTTTTTGTTCTCTGTTCTCTTTTTGCTCTCAACCAACCATGCAAACTGTATTTGACCACGCGTTCTTCACCTGCAAATAATTTTTTCAAGTTGGGGCGTAATGCCCAAATCAATAACAATTCTGCGCCTACGCCGTACCAGACGTAATCCCACGGCAAATTCCCTTGTGATGCTTGAACGGCGAAAACGATGATGGCAAACAGAGCAACTGCTATGGTAGTCACAGAGGCGATGCCAATGGTGAAAAATGTCAACATGCCGAGCGGAAGAATAATCAAAACTGAAGCGGGCCATAATCCCATAGCTCCGCCAACGGCTGGGGCACCGCCTGCGCCGCCTCGTAAGCGGATAAATTTTCCGTTTTCATCACGTTCAGGTAAAAAGATGGAATAGTTATGACCAAGAATTGGGGTAATGGCAGAAAGCATGTGCGCCCAAGATGTATCTGTAATGGCTTGTGCAATCCAAACGGCAACAGCACCTTTTAGAATATCGAGCATGGCAGTGCCAAAACCTGCCCAAAAGCCTGCGGCACGCATGGCATTCGTCCCACCTGTTCTGCCGCTTTCTACCTCACGAATATCTTTCCCTGTTTTTAGTTTTACGATTAACAAACCAAATGGAATGGACCCAATCACATAGCCTAAAAAGATAACCACAAGGTCGATGATGAGTTGCATCAATTAGCCTCCGATATGAATTTTATTTATTGCTTGTAAAAACACTAAAACATGGGGATGGTTGCTTAATGATTGAATTGCGCTTATCGGTATTCACTTAGACAAATATTGCTGTTAACCACGAAAGCAAGAGGATAATGAGTGGAGCAATCACCGCACGCCTTAATGGAATGTCCTCTGTTAAGTTTGTGGATAAAACTGTAAGGGCATACAATGGACCCGTTAAAGCGATGCCGAATTGAACTGGCGTTAATGCCCAATAATGTAAGCCAGCCCCAATTTGAGCACAGATGATTCCAATACCAATTGCCCACGGAAAGTCCCAACGGTCTGTGCCATCGAGATGCAAAATGCGTAAACTGATTAAACCTGCCACAAGGAAAACGGCTGGCACAAGTAAGAACAAACGGATGCCAGAATATCTTAATGATGTAATCAAAATTAAGAACAAAGCATAAGCAAGTGCGGTCAATGCGGCGCGGGCAAAAGCGTAGGCTGGTGAGGCAGGATTAATCGTAATGTATTCGGATGTGAACACAACGCCGAGCAAAAATGCACCAAATAAAAATCCAACCCACCATGTGGGGCTTTCAAACAAAACTGATAACGCGGCTCCTAAAACAAACGTTGTTAAAGTGGGGAGCATGATATTTTCTCGAGTAGATTTTTTTGCAAAAGACGGATGGTCTCGAACTAACCAATCCATGCCGGCGGCGGTTAAACCAGCCGCAAAGAGCGTCATCACACTGCCTAAGGTTAAGGGAAATGCAAAATAGAATCCGGGCAGGTTGAGGCTAAGAATGAGGCGCGGGGTTTCTATCAAACGGGTGAGTGCAAACGCCAACAAAACTGAAGCGGTTAAAACGCCCATGCGGTCTGTGGATGGATAATCAAAATTTTTGGCTTGCATAGTGAGATTGTACCGTAACGGGTATGGTAGAATCAATAGGTTATGGAAGTTACACGTTTAGAAAATATTCCGCCTCCACCGGGCATTATCAATTCGATTCGCGCTGGTTTTGACTCAATCGCATCACACATCACCGCTATTTTGTTGCCACTGGCGTTGAATTTATTTTTTTGGTTTGGTCCGCGTTTGCGCGTGAATGCTTTTTTTGACTCATTCAAAGGCGATATGATTCGCGCGTGGCAAAATGGTGGCATTGCGGCTGAAGAAATTCAGCGCGTGATGGAACTTTACAATACGATTTTTCCCACAGTCAATTTATTCTGGCTTATCCGCACGCTTCCTATCGGGATTTCCAGCCTGCCTCTCTCGCGGGAGCTTTCATCTACACCTCTAGGTGATGCAATTACATGGCAAGCGAATGGTTGGATTATTTTCTTCGGTCTCTTTGGGTTAACGTTTATTGGTTGGATTGGTGGTGCTATTTATTTTCGGAGTGTGGCTTGGGTGTCTGTGCCGAGTGAAAATGGAATCATTTCAACATTCAATGCAATTTTGCAAACAGTTTTGATTTCAATTTTTTGCACGATTTTGTTTATGATTCTTTCGCCCGTGATTTTTGGTGTTTTTGCAATCTTGGCTGGGCAAAATATTATCATCACTAGTTTGGTGATTTTGGTGATGAGCTTTGTTTCGATGTGGTTGATTGTGCCGATTTTCTTTTTGCCACACGGTGTTTTTGTAAAAAAACAAAATATATTCACATCTATTGGGAGTAGTATTCATTTCACTCGTTATACATTACCAAACAGCAGTTTATTTGTGTTGACGATATTCTTATTGGCGTATGGATTAAATGTTTTGTGGAGCATTCCAGCAGAAACATCGTGGTTAACATTATTAGCAATTTTTGGTCATTCATTCGTCACAACGGCATTATTAGCCAGCAGTTTTATCTATTATCGTGATATGACTGCTTGGGTGCAAGCAGTGTTAGAAAAACTAAAACCGCCTGTGAAACAAGCACAGGCATAAGAGCATTTGCCACAGAGCGCACAGAGAACATTGAGAAAACCGCTTAAAAATCTCTGTGACCTCTGCGTTCTCTGTGGCTAAAGATTAGAGGAAATTATGGCAGATAAGAAAAATAATTCAACA
The DNA here is from genome assembly GCA_002345215.1 of Anaerolineales bacterium UBA2317. GTDB lineage: Bacteria > Chloroflexota > Anaerolineae > Anaerolineales > Villigracilaceae > Villigracilis. The sequence continues at coordinate 22,302 of DDVH01000045.1, read as the reverse complement.
AAATATGATGTCGGTTCAATTCAAGCGTTAGAAGGCATTGAACACGTCCGCAAACGCCCCGGTATGTACGTAGGTGGTACGGATATTAAAGCATTGCATCATCTTGTATATGAAGTAGTAGATAACTCCATAGATGAAGCGCTGGCTGGCTTTTGTACGGCAATCAATATCACCATTCATTCTGATAGCAGTGTGACTGTTGAAGATAATGGACGTGGTATTCCAGTTGGTCCACACCCAAGCAAAAAAGATGCCAACGGTAAACCGATGGAAACCGTTGACGTGGTTATGACTGTCATTGGTGCGGGTGGTAAATTCGGTGGTGGCGGATATAAAGTCTCCGGTGGTTTGCACGGTGTAGGTATCAGTGCAGTCAACGCGTTATCTGAATGGATGACGACTGAAATCAAACGTGATGGCAAGTTATGGAAGCAAGAATACAAACGCGGTATGCCACAAGGAAAAATCAAGCAAGTTGGCAAAGCCGAAAAAGATGAAAGCGGCACGAAACAAACCTTTAAGTTTGATAAACAAATTTTCACCGAAGATATTGATTATCGTTTTGATACTTTAGTTCAACGCTTCCGTGAAATGGCTTTTGTGACTCGTGGCGTGACCATTAAGTTTGTAGATGAACGCAATGACCGCGAAATGACTTTCTACTTTGAAGGTGGTATTACTTCATTCGTTCGTTATTTGAATCGCAACCGTGAAAACTTACATCCTGTGGTGTATGTTGAAAAAGAAATTGAAGGCATCGGTGTGGAAGCTTCCATTCAATATACAGATGCTTATACTGAATCTGTATATTCATTTGCAAACACGATTAATACCATTGATGGTGGTACGCATCTTACTGGACTTCGTTCTTCACTCACCCGCGTCATCAATGACTACGCCCGAAAAAATGGTTTGCTCAAAGATGCTGACCCGAACTTCTCCGGTGATGATACGCGCGAAGGTTTGACAGCCATTGTTTCAGTCAAACATCCTGGTCCGCAATTCGAGTCACAGACAAAAGTTAAATTAATGAATCCCGAAGTGCAGACGCATGTTACACAGGTCGTGGGTGAAGCGTTTAGCACTTTCTTGGAAGAAAATCCTCAAGCCGCAAAAGCGATTGTGGCGAAGTGTCTTACATCTGCCCGTGCAAGAGATGCGGCGCGTAAAGCCAGAGATTTGGTGATTCGTAAATCCGCATTGGAATCTTTAACTCTGCCCGGTAAATTAGCAGATTGTTCTGAACGTGATACATCCAAAACAGAATTGTATATCGTAGAAGGTGACTCGGCAGGTGGTTCAGCCAAACAAGGTCGTGATAGGCACTTCCAAGCGATTCTTCCATTACGTGGAAAAATCTTAAACACCGAACGCGCTCGCTTGGATAAAATTTTAGGCAACAACGAAGTCAAAGCGTTGATTTCAGCATTAGGTACAGGCATTGGTGATAATTTTGATTTAGAAGGTCTACGTTATGGACGCATTATCATCATGACAGATGCTGACGTTGATGGTAGTCACATTCGTACATTGTTATTGACATTCTTCTTCCGTTACATGCCCAAGTTGATTGAAGAAGGTCATTTGTATATTGCTCAACCACCTTTGTATCGCATTGCTCATAAAAACACAGTCAAATATGTGTATAGTGACAAAGAAAAAGATAAAGCGATTAAAGAACTTGGTGAGAAAGCCAACTTACAACGTTATAAAGGTTTGGGTGAAATGAATCCCGAACAATTATGGGATACCACCATGGACCCCAGCAACCGCACTTTGTTGTTGGTCACTGTAGATGATGCCGCCGAAGCAGACAGAACTTTTGATATGTTAATGGGTGATGCGGTTGATCCACGCAAGAAGTTTATTCAAACACATGCCAAGAGCGTGAGAAATTTGGATGTATAAAACGTAGGGGCGAGGCATGCCTCGCCCCTACAAAAAATCCCCAGAAATTTCTGGGGATTTTTTATTTCATTCACCTGTCCTTGAAACTCTCTTCATCGCCACAATCTGACGTAAATGGTCAACTTCATGAGCGAGCAAAAGCAAAATCCAAGTTTTGTAATTGCATAAACCAAAAGCGGGGCTTTTCTCTATTTTTTCTGGGTCATGTGCATTGCGAGTTTGTTCAATCACTGTTTGGATTCGTTCTGTAGCGGCATTCAAACTGACGATTAAATCTTTGGCAGGAATATTTTGTTTTGCACCTTCACCAAATCCACGTGCGGCTTCAACGATATGCGGCATTTGACTGGTAGAAATATCTAACAACTTATTATGATAAAACCCTTGTGTATGAATCAAATGTGTAATTGATTCACTAATAGACCAAAACGGGTGGACTTTCGAAGCATGACTCACTTGCTCATCTGTCAAATCATTAATCATTTCATGCGTGCGCATCCGAGTTGAATAGAAGGTCTCAATCAACTCATCTAATGAATGACGGGCAGAAGCCTCTAGCCAAGTAATCTCTTTTGTAAATGCAGAGAGAATCAAAGGATTGAGAATATCTGAAGAAATCATAAAAAGATTTTATCTCATTTTATAGTACTAAGGTACGGGAACTTTCTTACCTCTGTTTTCGTTTCATAGGAGCTGAAACTTAAAGAGGTAAAAATGAAAACAAGTACAAATACAATTCTTATTATTTTAGGCATTATGGCATTATGTGTGCTGTCGTTATTTCCAATTAGTGTATTTGCAATGCCCTTATTGCAAGCCCCAAGCAACGAACAACCCGATACACAAGCCACAGTGCAAGCCATGGTGACTCAAACCATGATTTCGATGACTCTTAACGCACCGACTCAAACACCGCTTCCTGCCACGGCGACAGTTGTTCCGGTTACGAATACACCATTCTCAACTTCAACATCCGCTCCAGTGACGTATTGTGATTGGGTTGCCTTCGTCAAAGATGTGACTATTCCTGATGGCACAAACTTACTGCCCGGTGAAACATTTACCAAAACATGGAGATTAAAGAATCGTGGCACTTGTACATGGACGCCAGACTACATGCTCGTATTTTCTAGCGGTTCACAAATGGGTGGCACAACAGCCATTCGCTTGCCGGCTTATGTTGCGCCCGGTCAAACTGTAGATGTTTCCGTCACACTGACTGCTCCATCTACAGCCGGTTCTTATAGTGGTTATTGGATGCTTCGCAATCCGTCTGGCACATTATTCGGCACTGGTGACAAAGCCAATATCGCATTTTATGTAGATATCAAAGTCAAAGAACAAACAGTCACGCATGGTACAGTCAGCGGAAACTTATGTTACCCAAGTGAATTTAATCCGCCAATGACGTTGTACTTGGAAAATGCACACACTGGCGAACGAATCCAATTCGCAATTGTGGAAAATCAACTGACGTATAGTGTGCTTGTCCCCGCCGGTAGATATTATGTCTATGCTTGGGCACCGGGCTATAACCTTGAAGGGGCTTACACTCACTCAACTGGTTTGATGAAATCAATTTTTGTCCCTGCTGGGCAAACTGTTTATGCCATCAACTTATGTGATTGGAGTCCATACGGACATGCTCGTGGGGAATAAATTTAATCAATAAAATAAAACTCCTGAATCAAAAGTTCAGGAGTTTTATTTTATTGAAAATCGAAATGCTATAATATTTACAAGGAATAAAAATGACTATCATTTATCGTCAAGGTACACTCGAAGATTCATTTGCAGTCTTTCAGGTTTTTCTCAAATCCATCATGGATTATAGCAAGCGCATGAACGTGCAAGCCATTACAGGAGGAGATGATCCTGAAAAATTAGAATCATTGTGGGAAACACGCAAACCGATGTTTGATTTTTTAGTGAAAGAAGCTTCTCAATTTTGGGTAGCAGAAAAAGATAATGAAATAATTGGGTATGCCCGCACCATTGAACATGACAATGTTCAGGAGTTGACCGAATTTTTCGTAAACCCGAATCAACAATCCACTGGGATTGGAAGCGGATTGTTATCACGTGCATTTGCAGAATCAGGCGCAGAATATCGAACCATCATCGCCACATTTGATGAACGCGCTTTATATCGTTATATGAAGATGGGCTTGCGCGAAAGATTTATACTAAAATATTTTTCTCGTAAAGCGGAAAAAGTAACGCTTCATACTGACCTTCAAATTGAGCCGCTAAACCTCGACATTCATTTACCTTTCATCAACCGCATTGACAAAGAGTTAATCGCGCATCAACGCACTTCGATTCACGAATGGATTGCATCGCGCCGTTCTGGTTTTGTGTATAAAAGAAAAAATGAAATTGTTGGTTACGGATATATCGGCGCGCCGCATGGACCATTTGCCGTGTTAGACGAAAATGATTTTCCTGCAGTGTTAGCACATGCAGAAAGTTGGGTTGCTGAAACAGGCGGTGACTTTGGCGTTTCGACTCCGTTAATCAACAACAAAGCCATTGAATATTTTATTGAGCGAAAATATGAAATTGATTCTTTTTCAGCACTTTTGTTGAGCAACAAGCCGTTTGGGAAATTTGAAAATTACTTAAGTTTTGCACCAGAGTTTTTTTTGTAGATCACGTTTTAAAGATTTAACCACTGACAGTGGTCTTTTTTGTAAAAAATTTAAACTTCAATCGAATATAAAACTGTTTCCATCTCTTGCGGAGTCAAGCCGCCGTGATGACCCAGAAATGTCATATCGAATTTATCTTTTTCAAACCACCAGACAGTTTCATTGATATAGGAAAGAATCACCAAATTCCCGACACGGTCATGGAAGCGTTTTGAAATTTCATCGCCAAAATAACCTTGCGTGATTAAGTCTTCGGTTTTGACCACATCCGCTTTTCCGTACAATCGGTTGGAAAGAAATTCTTGAGCATCATCGAGTGCATTCTCTTTGACGTGTAAAAACATGTCACGCGCCGAACCAGCAGGGACAATTAACTGTCCGTGCCGATTGGATTTGAGAAATTTTTCAACGCCATGAAAGTTTACATTTTTATTTAAAAATATCGTTTTGTTTGGGTCTACTTCCGCCATGCCATGGTCAGCAGTCATTAAGAATAAAACTTTTTTCTTACCTGTGAAGATTCTTTCAAAATAATATTCCATCATCAATAAGAATGTTTTGATTTCGGCTTCGGTCTGTGGGGCGGTGGGACCATATTCATGTGCAATGGCATCAATCTTATCGAAATACAATTGAATGTAGGTGAGTTTATTTTGTTTTTCGAGCAATAATCCTAAATTGATGAATGCCTCAGAAAGTGTTTTGAAGCCGCGAATTTCTGAACCTTTCATCACTGTTTTTGAATAAGTGGATGCCATGTAATCACGAATACAAAAATTAAAAGAGTCTACGCCCATCTTTTTTAGGGCTGGGTAAAAAATTCCTTTTGGATAAATTTCACCAGCATTGCCGCCCATTTGATTTAATGTCTCTCGTTCAAAATTTCCTGCCTTAGAAAATAATAAAGGTGCAATCACTTTATCAACAGTTGGTTCGTAGTAATACCATTCGTGTACGCCGCTTTGACCAACTGGAAGTCCGCTATGAATCGTCGTCACATGCGCGGCAGTGGTAGATGGGAATTGCGAAGTGATTTTTTCAATCTTTCCATGTTTTGCAACGCGTTTAATAAATGCTGACTCTTGATATTGCTCAAAGAATCGCCAGCCAAAAGCATCAATAAAAAATAAAACCACAGCATCATATTGTTTGGAAGCAAACGCCTCTTTGACTCGATTTGGAATGCCTGCAAACCCGCCTGAGTCGTATCTTGGTTTGATGAAAGATGGATGCACTTGATTCCTTTTTAATAGTCTTCTTACATTTTATCGCATATATTACTGGTAAGATAATTATAGACATTAATACAGATTTTTTAGTCTAACTCGTAATTCTGTACTAAACTAGTATAAGGATCTGTGACAAAATTATTATGTGGAGTTTAATAAACTCAAGGAGAATCAAATGAAAGTACAAGATAAAGTGATTGTAGTGACTGGTGGTGGGAGTGGCATGGGGCGTGAGTTGGTTTTGAATTTGCTCAAAAAAGGTGCAAAAGTTTTTACAGTTGATATTAACGAAAAAACTTTGCAGGAAACTGTGGGATTGGCTGGCGACAAAAAAGATAATTTAGCGACGGCTGTCGTCAACATTGCGGATAAATCCGCAGTGGAAGCCTTACCTGCCAAAGTGATTGAAAAATTTGGTGCAGTGGATGGCATCATCAACAATGCTGGCATAATTCAACCGTTTGTAAAATTCAAAGATTTAGATTTTGCGTCAATAGAACATGTGTTGAATGTCAACTTATATGGCGTGTTGTATATGACCAAAGCCTTTTTGCCACACTTGTTGACTCGTCCAATAGCACATATTGCCAACACTTCTAGCATGGGTGGTTATTTACCTGTGCCCGGACAAACGATTTATGGCGCGAGTAAAGCCGCCGTAAAATTATTGACCGAAGGATTGTATGCCGAACTCTTAGATACAAATGTAAAGGTGACCGTGATTTACCCCGGAGCGATTGGGACGAATATAACAACCAACTCTGGCGTTGCAATCCCAGGAGGGACTCAAACCGCAGAAGAAAGTAAAGTCAAAGTATTACCCGCAGACAAAGCCGCTGAGATAATCGTGAGTGCAATTGAAAATGATAGTTACAGCGTGTTCGTTGGCTCGGATGCCAAATTTATGGACTTCATCCGCAGATTGAATCCGAAAATGGCGACTAAGTTTATTTACAATCAAATGAAATCACTGTTGAAGTAAAAATGTAAAAGAGACTTCGGAAGTTTTATAAACTTCCGAAGTCTTGTTTAATTAAGGAGACTTACCATGCAAAAACTAATTGCGGCAATGAACATGACACTTGACGGGTTTTGTGACCACACATACGGAATCGCGGATGATGAAATTCACGAGTATTATACGAATCTGTTGCGAAGTGGAGACGCGGTGATTTACGGGCGTGTAACTTATCAACTGATGGAGTATTGGAAATCTCTGGTTGAGAATCCAAGTGGCAACAAAGCGGAGGATGATTTTGCAATAGCCATAGATAATCTTAAAAAAATTGTTTATTCTCGCACGTTGGAACATGTGGATTGGAAAAATACAATCTTGAAAAAAGAAATCATCAAAGACGAAATTGTAGAACTCAAAAAACAAGCGGGCAAGCCCATCTTTGTGGGTAGTCCGGGTCTGATAGTCACCTTAGGCAATCTTGACTTAATTGATGAATATCAAATCAACGTTCTGCCAATGGTGGTGGGAAGCGGTTTATCATTATTTAAAAACATCACAAATAGAATTGACCTTAAACTCACAGACACAAAAAAATTCGGTTGTGGTGCCATCATGCTTACCTATGAGCGGGGAAAAAATTAAACCATATTCACCTTGACAAATTAGAAAACATGTTCTACTATCCAAAAAAGGAGAATTGACATGAGAAAAATTATTGTGCTTGAACATATCTCCATGGATGGTGTCATACAAGGTCCAGGCGGACCAGAAGAAGATCCCAGCAATGGTTTTAAGCATGGCGGGTGGATTAGTGCATACTCTGACAAAAGTATTGGCGAAGCTTTAAGAAAACAAATGAATTCATCATTTGATTTGTTGTTAGGTCGAAAGACATTTGACATTTGGGAACCGTTCTGGCCCCAACATGCGGATGCATGGCAAAATGTGATGACTGCCACGAAATACGTCGCTTCAAATACTCGGTCAACCAGTGACTGGAACCCAACAGTATTTTTAAGTGGTGACATCGCGGCAAAAGTTAAAGAAATTAAACAGGGTCAAGGACCAGACATCCACGTGTGGGGAAGCGGAAATCTGCTTCAAACGTTAATCAAACATGATTTGGTTGATAACTTCTGGCTGATGATATATCCAGTGACATTAGGCAGTGGAAAAAAATTATTTGCTGATGGAACAATACCTGCATCTTTCAAGGTGACTGAAAGTATCGTTGGTTCAAGCGGCGTTATCGTTGTGAATTACGAACGCGTAGGCGGAATCAAAACTGGAAGTGCATCTCCAGATTGAATATAAAGGTTGCTTAAAAAATATTACAGGAGGCATACGATGCAAGTTGACTGGAGAGCGTACACTTGGAATCAATATGGGGCGGCGATTGATATGTTCGGTGATGCAATAAATTTATGTCCTGAGAATCTGTGGACTGTCGAAGTATATAAAGATTCAAATGATGAACGTTATGGTCAGTTCTGGTTTATTGCTTACCATACCATCCGCTGGCTCGATTTATTTCTAAATGGCACGCGAGAAGGTTTTACACCACCAGCGCCTTTTATCGTTGGCGCATTGCCAGATGAACCTTACACAAAGGAACAAATCCTTTCGTATTTGAGTGCTACCCGCAAGAAGTGCCAATTGACAATTGAAACGCTGACCGATGAGAGAGCGCAAGAACGTTGTGTATTCGAGTGGATGGAACCTAGTTTCTTGGAACTTCAGTTGTACTGTATGCGACATGTTCAGGAACACGCGGCACAATTGAGTTTGGTGCTTGGACAACATGGCGTGACAGGTATGGATTGGGTAGCCAGTGCCAGAAGCAATATTGAATAATTAAATTATCACTTCAAAAAGCTATTCACTTTTGTATTCTAGTATATCGCCCGGCTGACAATCTAATGCTTTACAAATTGCTTCCAATGTTGAAAAACGAATCGCTTTTGCTTTTCCATTTTTCAAGATGGAAAGGTTCGCCATGGTGATGCCAACTTTCTCTGTCAATTCAGTGAGACTCATTTTTCGCTTCGCCAACATAACGTCTATATTGATGATGATTGCCATGATTCCCACCTTAGACCGTTAAATCATTTTCGGATTTTAAGTCAATGCCATTTTGTAGGAGTCGTTGAAAGATAGCCGTAGCAGTTGCAAGTATGATAGAAGCGAAAGTAATAAAAATGCCGAGGCTGGTGACACCTGCTGGGTCTTCATCCCTAACGAATAAATTGATGTATAGTACTCCTAATAGAATGAAGCCACTGAAGGCGAGGGCACAGTATTTGATATTCTTGACTGCATTGACTGAGGCTTGAGAGAAAACTTTATTGCCGTCCACATAGCCTAATAGCTTAATTGCTTGATAAAGCGCAACAAAAAATGGGATTGAGCCGATGTAGGTATAGAGTATGAGCGNNAGTAATAAAAATGCCGAGGCTGGTTACTCCTGCTGGGTCTTCATCCCTAACAAATAAATTGATATATAGTAATCCTAATAGAATGAAGCCACTGAATGCGAAGATGCAATATTTTATATTCTTGACTGCATTAACTGAGGCTTGGGAGAAAACTTTATTGCCATCCACATAGCCTAACAACTTAATTGCCTGATAAAGCGCAATAAAAAATGGGATTGAAGCGATGTAGGTATAGAGTATGAGCGGGTCTAAATAAATATTGATTAAATTTAAGTTTGCCGCTCTGCCTTCCAGTTGCGGAAACCAAACCAGCCATGTAAACGCTACGCCTGCAATAAGACAAATGACAACTTTCAAGAACAGTGTTGAACCTTTTTTCATAATCAATACCTCGTTTTGGGTTTAGGAATAGGTAGGTTTACTGTAACACATCATTTATCGTTTGTCAATATATTTTTATTGTTATTTATAAAGGTGGTTAAAGGGAGAAAATAGCGTTGTCATGGTGAATTATGAATCTTTGCACCAAATTTGTGACGAAATTTATTTATAATCAAATAAAATCACTATTATCAAATTAAGAATAATACTTTTTCCCTCATGTCGCACTATATATTTTGGATGGAAAGTAACTAACGAGGAAAGATGGCTAAAAACAAAAAACCAATATGTTTTATTGCAATGGCGTTTGGTAATGATGATACAGATAAGTTTTATGAGAAATTAATACTACCTGTTTTGAAAAAGAATAACATCACACCAGTTATTATTAATCGGCATCATAGTAATGATGACTTGAATTTTCTAATCATTCAAAAATTAAGAGAGGCTGACTTTTGCATAGTAGATTTAACCTACACTAGACCTTCAGTTTATTACGAAGCAGGTTTCGCATCAGCACGAGATATTGAAGTTATATACACTGTTCGGAAAGATCATCTCAATAAAAACCAACCAGATGACAAGAGAGTTCATTTTGATGTACAAATGAAACCTATTATAGATTGGAAATCCCCTGAGGATTTAAGTTTTTCGCGTCGCCTAGAGACAAGGATAATTAAAACTTTCTTATCCAAATGGTTAAGAATGCAAAAAACAATCACTACGAACAAAAAGGAAGAGGAAAAATTTTCCTCGCTGTCAACACTTAGTCGTTTAATCAGGACCCGAAGACTTTTTATCGAAGCGATTAACAAGCAAGGATATAATAAAAAAAATTGGATAAAGAATAATTTTTACAGTAACGGTTATGATGATGAAGTAGTTATTGGCGCTCAAGCTGAATTTGAAAATTGCGCTTTTATATACAAAATAAAAGGCGAAAATTTATATGTGACAACTTTGCAGGCGTATAAATCCCCTACAAAAAAAGAATTAATTGAAATTCATCGTATGTATGGTAGTACGTATTTTTTATCAAATACCGTAAGGAAACTTTTTGCAGATAAAAAAGTAAAGAAACTTTGTATAAGTATTTTTGTTCTGAGCTTAGATACAATCTCTTCCAAGCGTATAGAAACTGCTTTACCTAATGCTATTCCCGTTGTACACTCAAAACATTATAAAATCGGAAATATTTCCAAACCAGGAATTGCCGACTTGTATTTTCTTTCAGGAATAAAGTCGGAAAATCAACTCAAAAAAGACCTTCAAAAATTGGTACTACCCTAGTGTAATTATCATTTACATCTTTTCGAATCTTAAGATGTTTTATGTACCAATTACCATTCACCATTAACTATTCCCCATTCCCTTCTCACTTCATCATCCTCGCCGCTTTTCGTCCAATCTCCACAGCAAAATTTGTACCGCGATCCCATGGGTAGACCTGACTCATCGAAGCGAAATACAAACCGTCAATTGGCGTTTGAATCGCAGGAATATTTTTAGAATGATTCACCAACGGCACAGGTTGAGCATAATTAGTTTTATTCACCCAAATCTTTTTGACCCAATCGCGTGAAAATTCTGGATTAAATTTTTGAAACGCAGGAATAAATTTTTCTAACAACTCATTATCACTCATCGAAAAATATTCGTGACCCAATTCCAAATAATCACCCGCATACACAATATGGTCACCGCCAAAATTTTCTTTCGATACAAAATTAGTATGTTCCACCAACGCCAAAAACGGATAGCCCTCATCCTTCGGCACGTTGAACCAATAAAATCCATCTTTCGATAACGAATGTTTCAAAGACAACGTCATCACCACTGCCCCCATTGATTTCAATTCCAACAAACCTTTCAAATAATTTTCAGGAAGTTCAGGACATAACTTCGCCATCAAATTTGGAGACGTGGTCACTAAGACTTTATCAAACGATTCGACTCCCTTTTCGCTTCGCACTTCAATTTGTGCTTGATTCTGTTTAATCGACTCTATCTTTACTCCCAACCGAATCTCGACTCCCAATTCCCGTAATTTCTCCCCAAATAAATCTGCAAATTTTTGAAAGCCACCTTCGAATGTGCCAAGTCTAGTAGTGCGTGCTTTAATGCGTGCCCACATCCACGCCATGTTGACATCTTTATAAAATGGTCCAAACTTTCCAATCAGCAATGGCTTCCACATCTGCTCATAGACTTGTTTGCCTGCATATTTCAACATCCATTCATGTGCAGTCACTTTTTCCAATGCTTTCCAATTGTTGGTCAGGCGTAAAAAGAGTCCCACAAACCCAAAGCGGATTTTGTTTAACCCAAATCCAAGTCCAGGAAAACGAAGCGCGTTGATAATCGAGTCAAATGGATACCATTTCTTTTTGTGATACATCACAGTCAATGGGCGTGGAAACATGACTTTATCTTCTAAACCCAATTCACGAATCAATCCCAACATTTCATCATCCGATTGAAACCAGTGATGATAAAACTTTTCGACAGACCAATTCCAATGCGGTTCTTTGAATCCGCTGGCTAATCCGCCTACATAATTTGCAGATTCAAAAATGGTGACGTCGTGGCCTGCTTTTTTCAAATCCCATGCGGCAGCCATGCCGCCATAACCCGCTCCGATAATTGCTATTTTCATTTAACATCCTTGTGTAGGGGCTGGGCTTGTCCCTGCCCAAAGGGCGACCACAAGGGTCGCCCCTACGAAATTTATTTTTTTTGTCTTTCAATTCTTTCTGCCAACACTTTCAACTTACCCCATTCACCTTGTACGGCGTAAATCATTGCCAAGGCTTCCAACCAACGCACGTCACACTTTGGGTTTTGTGCCAACTTCTCAAACAACTGTGTAGATTGTGAATCCGTTCTGCCTTCTTTTAGATATTCATTCGCCAACTCTTCCAGCGAAACAGTTTTCTCAAGGTGCACTTGATTCGACTGCGCGATTTTTTGTCGCTTCATTTTCACGTTTTCAACCACTTTTTTGATAGACGCTTCTACTTCCTCAATCGTAAATGGTTTTGCCAAAAAATCATTTGCGCCAATCGCTTCTGCTTTTTGCACTGTCACTGGGTCTTTCTCACCCGAAATAAATATACAACCTGTGCCCGGAAACATTTGCACAATATGTTTGAAGGCAGTCAAGCCATCCATTTCCGGCATGTTGATATCAAGAATCACAATATCCGGGCGTTGTTCCTCGGTCATTTCCACGGCTTGTTTTCCATTCGATGCAATCGCCACCACTTCGACATACTCAATTTCAGAAAGCATCAAGCGCGTATTCCGCCGTGTCTCTTGCACATCATCGGCGATGAGAATCCGCAATTTATTTTTTCTGGGGATATTACTAATCATTTTTTGACCTTACGCTTCTTAGTATAACCCAAGCCTGTTTGCTACATTTATTCTTTAGTTTCCTCTCTTAAATCGTCACTCCACTTGATGCCTTCTCTTGCTAAATAATAAGCACCGAGAAGTGTAATCGGAAGCCAAAGCGCGACGTGTAATGTCAATGTGTAACCTGCCGCAGTGGCTTGACTGACTCCGTAAGCGGTCAAGACGGCAATGCCCGGCGCATCAAATGTGCCGATGTAACCCGGCGCGGATGGAATCGTCGTTGCAAGATTCACAATGCCGTTCATCAGCATTAAAGCGAAGAATGAGACTTGAAAATCAAAAGCATGCATCACGAACCAGTATTTGCCAGTCTCTAACAGCCAGATAAATATTGAGGTGATAAAAACCATTAACACGTTAAGCGGAGAACGAAGCGAGGCAAGTCCATCCAAAAATTTATTCATAATACTAATGATTCTTTGATGAAACTTTTGTGGCGTAAATTTTTCGATACACCATAAACCAAGTTTTGCAGTCACTTGCGGAAACATAGCCGCGAGCAGAAAAATAATCAATGCGCCAATAAAAACTCCAGTGCCGATAATTGCCACTTGTTGAATATTGCCCACAAAACCAGAGGCGGATGTTAATTTTGCTAATTCAGATAAATTGACAAACACAAACGCCAACATCACCACACCGTCAAAAATTCTTTCGACAATAATTGTCGCCAACGAAGCAGAGACTGGCACGCCTTCTTTGCGTTTGAGAATCACAGCGCGTAATACTTCACCTGCGCGGGCGGGATAAATGTTATTGCCCATATAACCAATCGTTGTGATGGGAAACATCGTTTTGGTTGGAATCTCTTTGATTGGTTTTAATAAGTAATGCCAACGCCACGCGCGAATCCATACGCCGATAAAATACACGCCGATTGCAGGAAGGAGCCAAATAAACTTTGCACCTTTTACAGTTGACCAAAACTCATCTAGTTTGAGTCCGCGTAGGGCGAGCCAGATAAATAAAATGCTGATGAAAACACCGAGCCAAAATTGCCATTTTTTAATTTGCATAGGGCGTGATTTTACTATGGGTTTATAAGTTGGAAGGTTTGCAGGCTTGCCCTGAGCTTGTCGAAGGGTTTGAAGGTTTTGGATGAAAGGAGAAAGAGGAAAGATGGTTGAAAATCCATCGGCTATAATCCATCAAGTTCATGTCATTCTGAGTCACGCTCTTGTTCTTTGCGGCGACGTGTGCCACGAAGTGGTAAGAATCTTTACGATAATCTTAGAGACCCTTCGTTTCACTCAGGGTGACATCTTAAGGAAACTATGAAAAAATATTTACCAACGATTCGTGATTATGCATTGATATTGATTTCCAGTCTCATTCAAGCCGTAAGCTTGAGATTATTTTTTATCCCAGCCGATTTAGCCTCTGGTGGTGTGAGTGGTATTTCTCAACTCATTAATCACTTCACAAACTGGCCCATCGGTTTGATGGTCTTGATTGGCAATGTCCCATTATTTTTATTGGGTTGGCGTTTTCTTGGTGGATATAAATTTGCTTTAAGAACCGCAGTTGCAATCGTCACCTATTCTTTATTAACTGATTTGCTTTTGAAGATTCCTATTTTTATCGAATACTCACAAATTTTGATTGACGATTTAAGCGGCGATATTTTTCTCAATTCATTATATGGAGCGATTGTCAGCGGTGTTGGTTATGGACTTGTCTATCGTGCACGTGGCACAAGTGGCGGATCTGATATTTTGGCACGCATCTTAAGCAATTGGCGCGGAATCCCCACCACACAAAGTTATCTCATTGTTGATACCGCCGTGATTCTTTCGGCTGGATTTGTATTTGGTTGGAAAGAAGCACTGTATGCCATGATTGCTTTATACGTCAGCGGTTTAGTTGCTGAAACAGTTCTTGAAGGTGGCGGAACAGTTCGCACAGCCATGATTGTCACAGACAAGCCTGATGAAGTCTCAACGCGTGTGATTGATGAACTTCAACGCGGTATTACATATTTAGAAGGCAGAGGCGGATATACAGGCAACTCGCGTCCCGTTTTATATTGTGTTGTGAATCGTTCCGAAGTTTCTTTTCTTAAAACAATTGTCAATGAAACTGACCCCGAAGCATTTATGGTTATCGGAGTTGCACATGAAGCATTGGGTGAGGGGTTCAAACCACTTAAAGGTCGCTAACGAATCTTTCTTCTTTCCTCTTTCTTTGTGATGAAAGAAGAAAGAAAGAGGAAAGAAATTATTTCTTTTTAAGATACCCCAACACACGTAGTGCATGCGGATTATCACGCCAATCTTTTTCAACTTTCACACGCAATTCCAAAAACACTTTTCGTCCGCCCATTTCTTCAATTTCTTTTCGCGCGGCAGAACCAATGGCTTTCATCATCTTGCCGCCTTCGCCAATCACGATTCCTTTTTGGGATTCACGTTCCACCAAAATTGTCGCGGAAATGTATGCCATGCCATTTTCACGTTCTTTGAATTCATCCAAGCGCACTGCCAAACTATGTGGCACTTCATCACGCAACTTTAACAAACACGCCTCGCGGATTAAATCTGCGGCGATTTCTTTTTCATACAAATCTGTGATTTGATCTTCGGGATATTCCGCTTCACGCTTCGGGAGAAGTTGAATCAGCGTCTCGATCATTTCTCCTAGCCCCAGCCTTTTTGATGCAGAGACTTTCAAGACAGTAGTAGCCTTGCTCAATAAGCTTTTATATTCATCTTCACGCGCAGACTCTTCATCAGCTTTGAGTATGTCGACTTTGTTCAACACAAGCAGAACCTGAGTCCGACGCGAAAGTTTGTTTAATAAATCAGCAATAGACCTATCTTCATCAGCTGGTGAAGTAGATGAATCCACAAGCCACAGAATCAAATCCACACCATCTAAGGCTTCTTGCGCTTCTTGATTTAAAAATTCACCAAGTTTATGTTTTGATTTATGCAAGCCAGGCGTATCTACAAAAACAATTTGAGCATTCGGAAGTGTGAGAATGCCCAATTGTTTTTTTCTCGTAGTTTGCGGGCGTGGCGAAACAGCCGCAATTTTTTGACCCAACAATGCGTTGATTAATGTTGATTTACCAACATTGGGTTTTCCGATAACAGTTACAAAACCTGATTTATGTTCACTCATGTAGTTTTCTTTTTATAGTTGACCACGACCAAACTTAAGATGATGAGTATTGTACCTGCAATTAATTGCCATGAGAGTTGTTCGTCGAGAAAAATCACGCCGAGCAATACGCCGCCAACTGGAAATAAGTACGTGACGAGTGATGCGCGTGTTGGACCAATTTCATGAATGAGATAGTACATCATAATCATGGCTAAGCCTGAACCTAAAATACCAAGCCATAATGCGGCAATCCATGTGATGGGTAATTGTGGAATTTCAAATGGTCTTTCAAAAATTGGACCGACTAGCCACATCAAAATTGCGGAAGTCGTTAAGAGTCCAACTCCGCGCATGACGTTGTTGATATGGGTTGTATATTTTCTGATTCCGACTGCACTTAATCCATAAAAGAGAGATGCGAGAATCACAGCAACTTGTCCAATAATAGAAGCATGTTCACTGGCGATTAAATCTTTGCTTAACAAAATTACCACACCTGCAAAGCCGATTAATAAGCCAAGTGTTTTTTGAAATGTGATCTTGTCGTCACTTATCCAAAAGTGGGCAATGATGAGTGTAAATAGTGGAACCGTTGCATTAAGAATAGAGGCAACTGCTGAATCAATGGTTTGCTCGCCCCATGAGATTAAGAAAACAGGAATCGCTAAACTTAATGGTCCAAAAATCGCGAAGATACCCCAATCTTTCCAATCACGCGAAAATGGAATGCCTTGAAAGTAAGCGATTGCCCCTGCAGTTAATGCGCCGAATAACATGCGAAATGCAACTAAGGACATCGGTCCAACTTCTTGCACGCCAATTTTTATCCAGAGAAACGATGAACTCCAGATTAATCCTAAAAGAATAAAGACAACCCAATGTTTTGTTTTCAATTTTTCTCCTAGTTTGTAACCGAACTTTTTTGCTCAACAGCTTTTGGGTGCCAATTGGCAATGACCAGACTCAAAATAATTAACACAGCACCTGTCACGATCTGCCACGTCAGTGGTTCGTTTAAGAAGATGACTCCCAACGTTACGCCACCTAATGGAAATAAATATGTGACCATAGTGGTGCGGGTCGGTCCAATTTCGTGAATGAGATAAAACAACATCACAAATGCCAAACCTGAACCAAGAATCCCTAACCATGCTAAAGCAATCCATGTGATGGGAAGTGTAGGAATTTTGATTGGACCTTCAAATACAAAGGCGGCAATCCACATCACCACTGTAGCAGAGACGAGTGAACCAACACTTCTTAAGAGAGCAGGCGTATCTTCTGTGGTTTTGCGAGCAATGATTGAACTTGCCGCATAAAATACACACGCTAAAATCACAGCCAATTGACCAAGTAATGTATTTGTGCCTGCACCAATATCTTTTAACATCAAAACGACAACACCAATGAAACCAACTAGCAAACCTAAAACTTTCGGTGTGGTGATTTTGTCATCATCTAGCAGAAAGTGAGATGCAAGGATGGTGAACAGAGGCACAGTTGCATCCAGAATTGAAGCGACGCCTGATTCAATATAA
This sequence comes from Anaerolineales bacterium UBA2317, assembly GCA_002345215.1. GTDB lineage: Bacteria > Chloroflexota > Anaerolineae > Anaerolineales > Villigracilaceae > Villigracilis. The sequence continues at coordinate 4,680 of DDVH01000045.1, read as the reverse complement.
ATCTGTCCCCAAGAAATCAAGAAAAATGGTATCGCGATATTGGTTAATCCCAAAACAAATAAGGGCAACCATTCTTTGAAAGTGCGTGGTAGTTGTACTTTTTGAATAATAACAACGGCACCTACAAATAATAATCCAAATAATACGCGAAAGGCAACCAGTGTGATGGGGTTTAATTCACGAATCACAATTTCGACCCACATGAAGGATGAACTCCAAATTAAGCCGAGTGTAAGAAAGACAATCCAATGTTTAGTTTTCAATTTTGCTCCTTATTAGTTATGTCATTGCGAGCCGTTGGTCGAGTAGCAAAGCATATCGAGACCACAGGCGAAGCAATCTTATAATTTTTAGTGATTATATGTTTGCGAATATATTTTCACGACCCGATTCTTGCTGTTTTATATAAGAAAAAATGTTCTATTTACGCCAGTATAACACTCACTCCGCTATTTAGATATGTAATCTAGTATTTTTTATACCCACCCTCAAGTAGGTTGTGATTTCACAAAATACCGATTAACATCGAAAAAATCTTAATCACAGGTGACGCATGGAAAACACAAATCAAAATTGGGCAAGGCGTTTTTATACATTATGGACGGGTCAAGCACTTTCATTGCTCGGCAGTCAATTGGTGCAGTTTGCTATTATTTGGTACCTCACACAAGAAACAAACTCAGCCACCACATTAGCAATCGCTTCTATGATGGGTCTATTACCAACGGTTCTACTTTCACCTTTCATTGGAACATGGGTAGATAGAGGCAATCGTAGATTACTTCTCATCGCCGCAGATGCGACCGTTGCAATTGCTACGTTTATCCTCGCCATTCTTTTTGTTTCTGACTTGATTCAAGTTTGGCATATTTATGCCGCTTTGTTTATTCGTGCAGTCGCAGGTGGCTTTCATCAATCTGCATTTGGAGCATCGGTTGTTCTGCTTGTTCCAAAAGACCAACTCGCGCGCGTGCAAGGATTCAATCAAGCCTTACATGGCGGTTTGAATATTATCTCCGCTCCATTGGGCGCCTATTTGCTTGAAGTGTTATCCATGCAAGGCATTCTTTACGTTGATGTTTCCACTGCGATTCTTGCCATCGTGATTTTATTATTTTTTCAAATCCCACAACCTGAAAAAAGTTCAAACGAGCCTTCAACATTTTGGCAAGATTTCGCTGCAGGTTTTCGTTACATCATGGCTTGGCGCGGGCTTGTGATGTTATTAGGTTTAGTGATGGTGATTAACTTTTTTTATACTGCCACCGAACCTTTGACTCCTTTACTGATAAAGAATCATTTTGACGGGGACGCTTCACAACTTGGATTGTGGCTTGCTCTGTTTGCCCTCGGCAATATTCTTGGCGGAGTCATCCTCGGTGTGTGGGGCGGATTCAAGAAAAAAGTGGTCACAGCTCAAACAGGTTTGGCATTGATGGGTCTCACAACAGTTATTGTCGGTTTGGTTAAACCTGATATGTTTATCATTGCTCTCATTGCAAATACAAGCATGGGGCTTTTACTTCCTATCATCAACGGTTCATATGGAGCAACGTTACAGGCCGTGATTAAACCTGAAATGCAAGGACGTGTCTTTGCATTTATTATGAGTGCTGCTATGTTAGTTTCACCGATTGCGTTAATTGTGGCTGGTCCGTTTGCAGATAGTTTCGGAATTCAACCGTGGTTCATCATCGCTGGTCTTTCATGTATTGCTATGGGCATTCTTGGATTTTTTATTCCCGATGTGATGAATATTGAAAATAGAGCAAAAGAAGAAAGTGATAATGTCGCAGTCCAACCCTCTTGATTTTGACTCATTGTGGGATTATTCAAATCCACAAGAAACCGAAATTAAATTTCGAGAAGTTCTAAAGCAGATTCCTGAAACCGAATCTGCCCATTTAGAATTGCTGACTCAAATTGCACGTACACAAGGCTTGCAAAGAAAATTTGATGAAGCGCATCAAACTTTAGATGAAGTAGAAAAAAGATTAAAAGAAGAATCTAAAGTTAAAGTTCGTTACCTGCTAGAACGTGGACGTGTATTTAATTCATCAAAACATCCTGATAAAGCCAAACCGTTATTTGAACAAGCCTTTGAATTGGCGAAAAAATTAAAAGAAGATAATTATGCAGTGGATGCAATTCACATGCTTGCCATCGTATCTGACCCTGCTGATTCTCTTAACTTAAATCTACAAGCCATTGCTTATGCCGAATCATCACCTGATGAAAAAGCCCGCGACTGGCTTGGTTCTTTATACAACAATACAGGTTGGTCATATCACGATACAGGCGATTATGAATCAGCGTTGAAAATATTTGAAAAAGCAGAAGCATTTCGCAGGCTTGCACTGAGCCGTGTCGAAGTGTCAAAGAATGATGCGAGTAGATTGCGGATCGCCATTTGGACTGTGGCACGATGTCTACGTTCATTAAATCGAGTTGATGAAGCATTATCAAAACAAATGCAGTTGTTGAAAGAATTTGAATCTGTTGGTGAGACCGATGGCTATGTGTTTGAAGAAATTGGCGAGTGTTTGCTTTTGCTAAATCGAAACGAAGAGGCGAAACCTTATTTTGCAAAGGCGTATGCAGAATTATCTAAAGATGGATTTTTAGTGGATAACGAACCTGAACGATTGAAACGCTTGAAAGAACTTGGGAATTAAATATTTATTGATGCCCAACGGTGCGATGTGGCACATACGGCTCTTCTAAATATGTAACTTCTTCTTGCGTTAACTTAATGGATAAAGCACCAATCGCTTCTTCTAAATGTGAAATTTTTGTTGCCCCAACGATGGGAGCAGTGACTGGTTCTTTTTGTAACAACCAAGCAAGGGCGATATGTGTACGTGAGGCTTTATGTTTTTTCGCAAGTTCTGCAACTCTTTCAACAACTTGTTTATCCATGTCAGCAGATGCATCATATTTGCTTTTTTGAATTTGGTCAGTTTCAGAACGAAGCGTAGTTTCAGAAGACCAGTCACGTGTTAATCTACCAGACGCAAGCGGGCTATATGGAATCAATCCAATTTTTTGGTCGCGGCAAAGTGGCAACATTTCTCGTTCTTCTTCTCGATAAATCAAATTCAAATGATTTTGCATGGAGACGAAACGAGTCCAGTTATGTTTTTCAGCAACATGTAATGCTTTTTGAAATTGCCATGCCCACATAGCAGAAGCACCAATATAACGAACTTTGCCCGCACGAACTATATCGTTCAAGGTTTCCATTGTTTCTTCAATCGGAGTTTCATAATCCCAACGATGGATTTGATATAAGTCTACATAATCGGTTTCAAGTCTTTTTAGGCTGTTATCAATCTCATTCATAATTGCTTTGCGTGATAAACCTGAGCCATTGGGCGCGTCAGACATTTTGCCATATACTTTTGTAGCGATGACAACTTCATCGCGTTTAGCAAAATCTTTTAATGCCCGTCCTAAAATTTCTTCACTGACTCCAATAGAATAGACATTGGCTGTGTCAAAAAAATTGATTCCTAACTCAAGAGCTTTCTTAATAACAGGGCGACTGTCTTCTTCATTCAATACCCATTTGTGAGTCCAGCGAGTCGCGTCGCCGAATCCCATACAACCAAGACAGATACGAGAAACTTTCATGCCTGTTGAACCTAAACGGGTGTATTCCATTGTTTTCTCCTACCTTGAACAATTTAAGAAATATTCTTTACTAAATAATATTCCCCGCGTTCAAAGCCTCTATCTATATAATATCCACGTGTGCCAACAGCGGAAATGACCGCCATCTTTTCAAATCCATTTTGTTTGGCAATTTTTTCTGCTTCTTCCAATAAACGTGTTCCCAAACCAACATGTTGCGCCGCGCCACTTTTTTCTGCACCCACTGCTAGTGATTGACCATACACATGCACTTCACGAATCAATGCCGCGCCTTGTAAATCTGCTAAACCAGTTTCAGGTGATTCTTTGCTTGGCAATGACAAACGAATAAAACCTGCGAGCCCATCTTCTTTTGTATCGAAAGAAATAAAATGTTCTTCGGCTTGTCCTGCTGAATAAACTTGGTCGTGTAAAGTCAAAGAAGATAATTCAACAGTTTTGCCTTTTACTTCACGGCAACGAATGCATTGACATTTCGTCCCACGCTTTTTCATTTCTGCTTGCACATCTTGGCGTAAACTCGTGCGTGTATTTCCTTCAACAACATTGTTTCCGGGAATATCACGAATAACGCGATTGACTCGGCAATAACGAGGAATAGTAGGTTTGATATTTACCAGTAATTCAACTAAGTCTTCGGTTGTATATGGATGAAATTCACCGCGTTGCCAATATTCATATAACTCTGCATTTGCAAGTAATTGATTTGGGTAAATCTTAATTTCATCAGGGCAGAAATCATGCCAAAGTTTAGCAAAGTCTTCAATGTCCGATTGAGGCGTGGCTCCTAAAAGATTCGGCATCCAATGCAAAACTATTTTGAAACTAGCCGCACGCAGCAAAGCAACTGCTTGCCTCGTAGACTCAACATCATGCCCACGTTTGTTGATATCTAAAATATGGTCATCAAAACTTTGAGCACCGAGTTGAACTTTGGTAACGCCCAAATGACGAAGCCATTTAATTTCATCAGGATTAATTTCATCAGGTCGAGTTTCAATCACCAAACCGACATTGCGATGATTC
>DDVH01000037.1:2380-20310 GCA_002345215.1 Anaerolineales bacterium UBA2317 | reverse complement strand
ATCACTCAAAAGAGATTGGGAACGCTCTTCTGACTTTGTAAACTCCGTTTGCGTTAAACGAATGGCGTTTACAACAAGTACAGCAACCAATAATAAAACCAATGCTCTTGTAATCCATAACACTAAATTACCCGGGTCAATCGTAGTGTTTGAAATAGTTAGCAAACCACCTAAAATTAGCCAACCGAAAATCGTGTACAAAACCATAGCGAATATGGTGATATACCAACCAGTTCTCCATGAAAACAGCAGAGATGCCATCGCAATTGCAGTTAGCATAAAGATACGCGCTTCTCCAACTAAACCTGTTTCGGTTAATCCAGAAATCGACAGTCCAATTAATAACCCTATCAGTGTCATAGCGCGTACGTGATACGTTACAGGTAAAACAGTGATAAACACAACAATAATGTATACAACGCAATAGATAACAAAATAAATCAGTTCACTGCTGAAATAAGATGATATTAACGCTACCAAACCAAAGGCACACGCAAGCATAAGCGTGGTGCGTAAGAAACTTTCGCGCCAGTCACTTTGCATGGTTGGGGAAGTGGATGATACGTTCATCGAGTTACGATTTTCCATCTTGTTTTTCAAATTGTGCAGAGCCAATCACAATTTCGGCTTCTTTCAAATCAAACACACGCTGTAGTTCAACCGCCGCTGTACGAGCAACTGATTCAATATCTAGCGTTTCACGAATGCGCGTTGAAATATTAGCAATCATTTGGTCACGTGCCGCACTTTTTTGCGCCTCTTCTACCAAGCGACTGTTTTCTAACGCCAGTGAAACTTGCTCAGCAATTTTTTCAACCAATGCTTTTTCTCTTTCAGACCAATCGGCTTGATTATTTTTTCTTTTCAATTTGATGTTGCCAATTTTTTGACCATACAGCGTCAGCGGGATATGTAAACCTTCGCCATTATCGCTTCTTTTATCACGGGTAAAAATGGGACGTACACCTGCGGGTGTGTACTGAAATGCAGGCATTTGACGAGTGGTGAGTTTTCTCCACGTTCGTTGTGTTTGAATGGAGGTATTTGCTTCCAATTGGCTGACCAGGCTTCGCGTCTCATTAATGAGGCGGACGTTATCAAATGAAATGGCTGTCAGGTCAGCAAGCGTTTGTAAAATCTCTGCATCTTCAGCACCAAAAGCGCGTGGCTGGTCTGAGTGTAAATCTAAAAGCCCAACCACATTACCACGTACCGCCAAGGGCAAAATCATGCGTGAACGGGTGAGCGGGAAGTTTTCGTCTGATATAAAATTCCTTTGGTCTACATCTAATGTGATAATGGCACGGTTTTGTTCAACAGCAGTTGCCAATGGATTTTTTCTATCTACCTCAACACTAAACGCCTGACCAATTAATTCTTTTCCTCTGGCAGAAGCAGAGGCTTGTAAAAATGCTGTTTTCTTTTGGTCATCTAATATAAATAAAGCAGTGTGGTAATAACCAAATCTTTCTGAAATTAACTGCGCTGTTGATTCTAATAACTCAACGATGTTTTGAATTTCAGCAATTGCCCGGGCTGTATTTGTTGAGCTACGCAATTGATTCATTCTGCTTTCGAGCGCTTCCGTTCGTTCTATCACTTTTTCTTCTAGGCGAGCGCGTTCCACAGCCAATGCTTTCAATGCGGATTGTGTTTCTTCAATGATGCGTGTAAAAGCGTTTTTGAATTGACCCATTGCGGCAACTAGCACACCGCCGATGACAGCGAAATCAAATATATAGCCTAGCCAATTTAATGGAATTGTTTGTGGTGCTGGTGCGGCTTCGGCTCGAAGTTGATACATTCCAAGCGATTGCAATACAGCAATTGTGGTTAAGAATATGATACTGATTGCAAGCATCACAATGTCAACACGCTTGTCAAATAACAATGCACCAATTACAACGCTGGCTATCAAAAAAGCACTGCCATCTAGCCATGGACCCCATGCCAAAATTGCATTGACTCCAATCAAGAAGGTTGCTAACAAAATAGCATAAGCACGAACTGAATAGGACACACGTAATAGTGTGATGGCTAATAAAACAAGATATAAACCAATAAATAAAACACGGTCACTGGGTGTGGCATTGGGGAATGAGACACTAATTAAAGCAATACCGAGTAAACAGCCGATTCGCAATATCGCTAGGATAAAACTTTCACGCCATTCAGAGACGTTGAAAGGCTTTTGCGCTTCATTATTAACTGGAGAGTTGCTTCTATCTATCATCTTGCTCATCCATTGATATTTCAATTTCTACTTCGGTGGCTTCTAAGCTACGACCTAACTCTCGAACTGCTGTTTGAAGAATATTGTCCATATTTGATGATGACCAAATTTTGGCAATGATTTCGTTGGTGAGTCTTTCTTGTGCCGCCGTGTATTGGCTTTCTTCTACTAAGCGAGCATTTTCTAACGCTAGTGTGGCTTGTGCCACAATCGCTTCCACTAAGTTTTTCTGTTCTGGCGTCCACTCAGAGGTATTTGCCATGTGAATTTGACCTATCACTTGGTCTCGTAATGAGAGTGGAATTTCAAGTGCGTTTTGGTTTGATGGGTCATTTTCACCCAATTCATACTCTAGCGGTTTTTCAATTGTCAGCGAGTCCCATGCACTTTGTAAATATTGGCGTTGTGTAGCGCGCATTTCTGCCAAACTTTGTTGTGCTTCTTGAAATAAACGCGAGTTTTCAATTGCCGTAGCAATTCCATTTGCCATGTTTTGATACGCATCTACATCTTGAGAGGTAAAAGTATTATCTTTTGTAGAGTGCATATCAATTACGCCGAGTACTGTATCACCAATTAATAAAGGCAATGCCAATTGCGAACGTGTGTAAGGCAAAAGTGGGTTTTCAAGCCTTATCTGATTTACCTCTGTGGCAATTTGTCCAGTTTTCAAGCGTATGGCTTTGGCGATAATGTTTCTACCATCAAGGTCAACACGATGTTTGTTTTCTCGTAATACTTTCCCTGCTTCACCACTTGCATAGCGAAGTTCTGCCCATTTTCCTGTCGTATCAATTAAGTAAAATGCAGTGTAGTAAAAATTGAATTCATCTTCAATAAATTTTGAGGCACGTAAAAATAGTTGATCGGGATCAAGAATTTCAATAACATTTCGTCCAATTTCATTGATTTTTCTTAATTGTTGAGTACGCTCTTGTACTCTTGTTTCAAGATTATTACGTTCTTCTTTTAATGTATTCAACGTGCTATCAATTTGCTTTTGTGCCTCAAAAAACTCTCGTTCTAAACTACGAAAACCAAGAATAATGACTACTCCGAACATGACCGTTGCTACCGCTACACTAAGCCAATCCTGAAGGTTGGCAGGTATTGAGAGTGGGTTTAAGGGAGCAAATCGTCCACTTAATATCAACCAGCCAAAAAATGTATACGTTACTACATCAATTGCAATGGCAATAATGCCTGCCCGAATTGAAAGCATCATTGTTGAAAAAATAATAAGTGCTAAGAAATAAAATAAACTCACCCCTAAGGCGTTGTACGTTAGTAAAGTGCTAACCCCCAGCATATAAATACTGAGAAGAAACACAAGCATCCGAATAAAATAAGAAAAGCGAATGATTGTTACAACGAGAGTAAAAAGATAACTGATGATAAAGAATGAATTCAAAACCATGTTGGTGGATGAGATCAGTGCTGGAATTAAGGCTCCCAGCCCAAATATCAACACACCAATTAGCAATGGCAGAGCGAAGCGTTCTCGCCAATTGGTATAAAGTTGGCGAGTCACATCTTGAGGGTCAATCACAGGTTTATCGAAGAGATTATTGTTCATTGTGTATCTTTCGCTTCACCATTTTGTGATGGCTTTACTTCAATCTTTGTAAACCTTGCACCGGTCACTCGTGTAATTTCACTGGCAGTTGTCATCAAAATAGATTGAATGTCGGTTGAGCGACGAATCTTACTGGTCACATCATATACCAAACGTTCGCGTTCCGATTGTGCGCGAATTTGTTCAAACAAACGCGCATTCGCAATCACCGCCGCCAAACTTCCGCCAAGTGTGCCAAGCATTTCTTCATCATTTTCGGTGTAAGCATCCACTTGTTCGCTCTCTACATTTAATACACCTAACACTTCATTTCGATAAATCAATGGAACAGCCAATTCGGAGCGTGTGTTTGGACTAAATTGGATATAGCGTGGATCTTCACTCACGTCTCTGATTCTTAAGGGACGCTTGTGTGCCGCAACCCAACCTGTGACTCCTCTTCCGACTTCTACGTTTGCTACCATCACATCATCCGCATATCCAACTGAGGCTTTTACTTCTAGCATTTTCTTTTCACGGTCTAACAACATAATCACGACACGGTCACCACCAAGAGTTACTTGCAAGCCTTTCACCGCACTTTCTAATGCTTCTTCTAATGTCGTTCCAGATGCGGCGGTGGACGTAATATGGTGTAACAAACGATGTTGTGATAAATGTTCTTGTGTTTCAGCAAACAATTCGGTATTGGCAACTGCCACTGCCAATTGGTCAGCTAAGATTTGCAAACTTCTTAAGTTATCTTCTGAAAATGAATATGGTTTCGTACTTTGTACATCTAATGCGCCGAGGATTCTATCGCCGACTCTTAATGGAATAGCGGCTTCGGCACGTGTATCAGGCAATAGGGGATTGGCATAATATGTGGCATCCTTGCCAGTGTCATTCACAATTAAAGACTCACCACGTCCAGTTACAAAACCGACAATAGATTTAGAGCCGACACCAATTTTATGACCTGCACGTTTCATTTGCACGCCGGCTTCACCAGTGGCTTCACGAATCACGGCGAACTCACCAGGCAAATCTAATAAGAATATAGCCGCATGATAAAAATCAAAACGTTCGCGGATTAATCCTACGGCTTTCATCAGCAACTCATCTAAATTTAGCGAACCACTGATGTCACGCGCAATTTCAGCCGCCGTTTCAAGTTGTAATGCCCTTTGATGACTTTCATCTAACAATGCGGCATTATGAATCACACCGGCAACTTGCCCAGCGAGCGTATTAAAAAACTTCAAATCGTCTTCATTAAAAACATGCTCTCTATCAAGGTCTTGAATAATCAACGCACCGATTGGGTTATTTTGTATCAACATTGGCGCACCCATCCATGACTTTGGCGGTTTACCAACGATTTTTGCACCTAATTGCATAACTCTATTTTCTGTATCTTCTACAATCATCAACGGTTGGCGTGTGCGAATCAAAATTGATGTTAAACCTTCACCTAATGGAAATGAATCAATTGAAATTACTTGACCATTTTCGTAGCTAAACGGAATGCTAATCGAATTGCTTCTTTCATCATACAAAGCTACAATTAAATTGTAATCACCAATGATTTGTTTGATTTTTTCCAAAAGGTCGTGATAAAAACTTTGCATATCCGCCGCAGAAGAAATCAAATCATTGATAGAAGCCAACGCTTCAACTTCATGCAAATGTTTATTGGTTTCTTCAATTGCATCGGCTCTTTCCAATGCAACCGACATTAAATCGGCGAGATTGATATACGGTTGAATAGAAGTATTTGAAAGCGTTTGTTGCCTTGAGCCAATCATCATAATGGCGGCGAGAGAATTACGTCTGTGCACGGGTAAAAATACTGCACCCATTAAATCTAAATTGTGAATCAAATCTTTGAATACTTTTGGCGTATGCGAATCAATCAATGTAGCACTTGTGGCACCACGCAATAAATAGTCATTGATTTCTTCCATATTTACTTTGATTGGGGTAGGCAAGCCTTCAATTTCAGATAAATTTCTTGTCGTATCTGCTGAAGCAATTACTCTCAGTAAATCTTTCTCAACTTTAAACATGACGATGGGGTAGGGTGCGTTTTTAAGAATTTGACCACCACCGCTCAAAATTTCTGATTCATTATTTGCTTCCGCAATCAAACGGCTAGAGCGATATAAACGCTCCATTTCTTGAAAGTTGATTTGACTCGCTTCAATCAAACCTGTGGTTTGAATCGCCGCCGCAATCTGACTTGCTAGGGTCTGCAACATCACAATGGTGTCGGGGCTAAATTCAGCCGCTTGTGTGCTTTGTACATCTAACACACCTAAAACCAGATTCCCTAAAGAAATTGGAACTGTGGCTTCGGCTTTGGTTTCTGGGAGTAATTCATTTCTTAAATGAAGCGGGTCTTCAAACACATTGGAAGTAATACGCGCTTGATTTTTCGCCGCCACCCAACCAACAATTGATGCAGACCCAACTTCAAGCCTATATTTTTTATTGATTAATTCTCTCGTGGCAGGTCCACTGCCTGACTTAAAATCAGCATACTTACCCCCGCGGTCAATCAGAAATATGCTGGCTTGATAAAAACCAAACTCCTGAACAAGCAGTTCAGTTGTTTTGTTGAGCATATCATCTAAATTGAGAGACGTAGTGACGTTTTGGGCTACTTCTGCCGCTGTGCGAATTTGACGTGCGCGTTCATCTACTTTCTTTTCAAGTGATTGATACACTTCACCCAATTGCTCTGCCATGTGGTTGAACGAACTTGCAATTATTCCCACCTCATCATTGCTTGATGTATCTGCGCGTTGAGTCCAATCTCCATCGGTAAAGCGACGAGAAGCACTTGCTAATGATTGGATAGGTTCAATGAATCTTTTTGCAACCCAATTGAGGAGTGCATACAAAAGACCCAATACGCCTAAAACTACTAATACTGTAAAGATTGTTAATTCAGTGAGTTGAGTAGAAAGGGTAGGGGCATTGATTTCAATTAACAATGCCCGAATGCGAAAATATAATAAACCAGCCAATACTGCAACTGGAATAAAAACAACAAGAAGGAAGGTTCTTACAAGTGTTTTTGTAAGGCTTCCTTGAGTGTCTTTCGTATCCATAGCGGGCAGTGTTGATTTGGTCATGTTGAGGCGTAGATAAAACTATGTAAATTCCCAAACAGGTTCCCCGTTAAGAATGCGGCGGATTTGGTCAGGGAATCGGTCTGGGTCAAGCGGCTTGCCTAAGAATCCATCAAAGCCTGAATCTTGGGCTTTCTTCATTTGTTCCATGCTGGCTTCAGCAGTGACAGCAATAATCGGCACCGACTTGAAGCGGTCAGACGCGCGAATTTTTTTCAAGGCGCCATAACCATCTTCATACGGCAAACGAATATCCATCAAAATTAAATCGAGGCGTGGCAATGTGTCGGCATACTCTACAACTTCGTAGCCCGAAGTTTTCCATTCACAATGAATGCCTAAGTAACCCAACATGCGGGCAATTAAAACGAAATTTGATACATTATCTTCAACCACCAGCACTGCCGCATCTTTCGGGATGTTCGGTTTGCGAATCGGTTGTGTATCCGAAACTGCGGGGGTTTGTTCGTTGTCAGCCATTTGTGCTCCTTATAATGAAGCGCTCGATTTGCTGGGTGAGGGTGTCAATATCGATTGGTTTTTGAATATAACCATCGCATCCAGCTTCCAGTGATTTCTCACGGTCTCCGCGCATTACATTTGCAGTTACTGCAATAATCGGAATTTTTGCAAACTTTTCAATTTTTTTAATCTTTGCAGTTAAGGTATAGCCGTCCATATCAGGCATATTGATATCCATCAAAATCAAATCAACTTTTTCGTTTTCAAGTTTTTCAAATGCCTGCTCGGCTTTCGATGCTTCAATCATATCGTAGCCATCTGCACTTAAAACTCTCCGAATCAAATTTCTGTTATCCGGATTATCTTCCACGTACAGAACCGTACCTTTATTAAAATCTGACATTTCTCATTAAAACTCCAGCCAGAATTTTACTTTTAATGTCACGATGCTGGCATAACAGGTACCTTACAAATAAAATAACAACTATATTACAAAAACAGCCGAGCAAATAAGTACTCAGCTGCAGAGCGGGTGGCGAGAATCGAACTCGCGTATTTTGCTTGGGAAGCAAATGTTCTACCACTGAACTACACCCGCATCAATGATGTTCTACGATGTAGATTAAATTATATCATGCGATTTAATGTCATTGCGAGGAGTGCTTTAGCACGACGAAGCAATCTCGGCAATTTCGCAGCGACTTATCCGATTCTTTCTTCGGGGATTACTGATTCCGTTTAAGTAACATGTTTGCTAGCCCAAGCAAAAGTTGACCTGCTTCGCCATCTGGTTTTGCTTGCTCAGCAAAACTCATGGCTTTTTGAGTCTGTTCCGCAGAAATTTTTTCTGCATATTCTTTCGCGCCTTCTTTTTCAAGTAGGTTTGCAATTTCATTTACTTCTTCTGGCTTGATGGGGGATTGCTTCCAGCGTTTTGCAAATTCTCCATTTTTTTCTAAGGCGAATAAAACTGGCAAAGAGTTTTTACCTTCTACCAAATCACTCGCAGCAGATTTACCCGTGACGGCTTCATCACCCCAGATTCCCAAAACATCATCTTGCACTTGAAATGCCAAGCCTACATGGTAGCCAAACAGGCGATATGCCTCGACAATTTCAGGCTTCGCGTAGCCAAGAAGGGAACCGATATGGGTACAAGCAGAGAGCAGGGAAGCGGTTTTGCCACCTATGACATGCCAGTAGTCTTCTATTGATAAGTCGTGACGATTTTCGTAGGCCATATCTAAATATTGACCTTGCGTCAACTTCAAACAAACCTCACTCAAAATTTGTGATGCTTGTACGACCATGTCACTCGGATAATGTTTGGATAAATCTAAAATAGACTGATAAGCAATCACGAACAAAGCATCACCAGCATTAATTGCCATCGGTTGACCCCATTTCGTCCACACAGTTTTTCTGCCACGGCGTAGTTCAGAATTATCTTGAATGTCATCATGCACAAGTGAAAAGTTATGAATCAATTCAATAGCACTGGCGGCTGAAACTGCGTGTAGCCAATTTATTTCATTACCTTTGTTATCTTGTTCATTCCTATTAATAGAAGCAGTAGATAAAAGTGTAATCAACGGGCGAATTCTTTTGCCAGTAGCATTTGAACCTGCACCTTCACCCGTCCAACCCATGTGATAGGTCAGCATTTCCTGGAAAGGTTTTGTATGTGCTTGGTCTAACCTTGCTACTTGATTTTTTAATTCTGTTTCAATGGCTGAGAGCATAGTTTGTTGTAAGTTTGAAGTCATCATTCCTATACCTTTATAGATATTTTTTCAATTTCTTCTTTTAACTGAGTAGGGGATTGGTAATGAATAGCATGAAAGCCAAGTGTACGAGCCGATTCAATGTTTGGTAATGAGTCATCAATAAAAATACATTCTTCGGCTTTGAGATTAATCCGCTTCAAAGTAAGGTGATAAATGGCAGGGTCTGGTTTGAGCAGTTTGACTTCGCCTGAGACAATAAAATCGTTGAATAATTCTTCTAAAAATGGATATTTTTGTTTGGCAATTGGGAATTTTTCTGCAGAAGAATTGGTGAGGATGTAAAGCAATAATCCATTTTGTTTTAATTGTCTGGCTATATTTACTGTCTCTTCAAATACTTCTACTAGGCTTTCTTGCCAATAGGTATCATACGCTTGAATTAAATCTGCATATTGCGGAAATTGTTTTGATAATTCTGCTACGCCTTCGCAAAATAAACGACCTGCATCTTGTTTTGCATTCCAGTCGAGGAATTGAATCTGGTTGAGGAAAGAGTCAACAGATTGAAGGTCAGAGAAGAAGCGTTTGTATAAATTTCGAGCATCCCATTTGACGAGGACGTTTCCAAAATCAAAGATTGCGGCACGGATAGGCATCTTCAATATTTTACATGATGATATGGGTTTGTTGTATAATCGCGCGATTGTAAATTTTTATTTTGGAGAATTGACATTGAGCCGTTTGATTAACCCTGACTCTGTTGGAAAAGAACGTACACGTTTATCGAAAGCGATTGTGTTGTGTATTCGAGAATTGGCAAAACAAAAACAAGTAACACAAGATGCCAAAGACCAAGCGGCATATATTGCCTTAGCGTTACAAGCGATTGCCGACGGGATTGACGCTTCTGTAGCGGCATGGGAAAAACGCGATTATTGGGTGAAGGCTGATAAGTTTCGGATGGAGTGGATGTGGTCGGGGCAGTATGCTGTTAAGATGAAGGAAGCCGTGCTTACCGATGATTGGGCAACGATTGCAACCTTGATGCCTAAGCTTGCTGAGAAGTTTAATAAGATTGAAGTTTCAGATAATCATCGCTTAGGCGCGCCGTGGTCGAGTGCGTATAAGTTGTTGGCGTTGCATCAGAAGATATAGAAAAAGATCGAGTTCATAACGAACTCGGTCTTTTTCTTTTTTAGCCCTTCAAATTTTTCAGAATATTTTTCGTATTCTTCAACAGTTCAATCATCAAATCGCGGATGTGGGGATTGAGATAATGATTCTCTAAAGTAGAGAGCGGAAGAAAGCGTGCGCCTGCGACGACATGAATACAATTCGATGCGCCACATAAACAAATGAAGGGAGCATCCATTTCCCATTCAGTGGAAGGGTAGAAGAAGTAAAGGTCTTCACCTTTTTCAATATCTTTGCAAGCGACCACTTGCATTTTATCTGTATCCAAAATTACATTTGGGCTACAGGAATGATTCAATGCCGCCAATTTGCCAACATGTGTATGTTTGTTGCGTGCGATTTGTACTGTAAAGCGATTTGGTTTTTCTGTGATATTTTCACTGGGCATAGCACAAATCACATCACCTTTTTTGTAGGCTTGTTTTGTAATCAATGTTCTGAATTTGTTTTCAGTTCTAATTGCAAGTGTTTCCATAGTTGTCATCATCAATTCTCCTTTTGATAAATAAAAATTTATTTATCATTTCTATATAGTATAGTCATAATAAATTTAATTTCAAGAGTTAAATGAATAATATTTAATATTTTAAGATTGATGAATTAAATAAAAAATTTATCATTACATGATGATAAATGTAAAAATAAAATGTTTTATTTAATTGTAGAGACACAGCGAGACAATTAATGATTTTGTTGATTAACGACTTCGCTGTGTCTCTACTTTTAGAATGACATTGTTGTTTGAATTGCGGGTTTCTTTCCGTTCAATAAAATAAACGGTGCGGCTTTGTCGGCGAGGATGTGAAGTTTTTTCAATGCAGATAACGAATTGACTTTATTCATTCTTCTAGCGTTCAAAATAATTTCTGCACCTTTGAGTCCAATGCCTGGAATTTTGATCAGTTGCTGTTTATCAGCCGTGTTGATTTCGATGGGAGAATGAATCAGGTTGAGGTTTGCCCACGCAAGTTTCGGGTCTGCATGAAGCGGAAGGTTTTCATCAGAAGTAAAAGGTAAATCTTCCAAATCAAAATCATAATCGCGCAATAAAAACGAGGCTTGATACAAACGATGTTCACGCATGGGATTCACGGCGGGTTTGTTTTCAAGTGGCGTATCGTGAATGGGATGAAAGGCAGAATAATAAGCCCGTTGTAAGCGAATATTTTTTATAAGCCAATGTGTTGTGGTTAATAATTCCAAATCGCTTTCGTCGGCGCCACCTGCTACAAACTGCGTCACCGCCGACGGATATTTTCCATTCCAAAATTTATAAGCAGGTTCATTGCGACGAATTTCTTCTATCATGCGAAGCGGGCGCATTAACTCTTCGATAAAAATTTTATGTGGCGCAAGTTTGGCAAGTCGCTCGGTATTGGGTGCTTCTAAATTCACCGAAAGCCTATCAGCCAATTGCATGGCACGATAGACTTGGTCTTTTTCTGTGCCGGGCATCAGTTTTAGATGAAGATACCCGCGGAAGCCTTTTTTCTTGCGTAGGATTTCTGCTGTATCTAAAAGTTTATCTTGGGTTCGGACTCCGCCTCCTGCTATGCCCGAACTGAGGAATACACCTTCGACCAATCCACGTTGATGCATTTTGCTAAACAGGTCTGCAAATTCATTGGGTTTGAAAGTGGCACGGCGAAAATCTCTGCCTGCTCTAAATGGACAGTAATAGCAATCCCGCTCACATGCTGAGGACAATAAAGTTTTTAATAGAACAATGTTTTTTCCATTGGGCAGTTGAGCAGGGTGGGCGAAGGCGGCGCGTTTTTCTTTTGGAGTGAAACAAGAGGGTTGAGTGGTCTCGGTGGTCTCGATACGCCCCTGCGGGGCTACTCGACCATCAGAATCCTCTGCATGTTCCAATTCCATTTGGCTGGAAAGTTCTACCAAAGTATCTAATGCATCCATACTTGCTATTATAGAATATTTGTTCTATAATAGCAAGTGCTATTGAAAATCCTTTTACAAAGAATAGGCGAGATTAAACATGACTTTTCAATTAACCTTACATCTAAAACGAGAACATTTTGAACAAATTGAACGTGGGGAGCAGAAATTTGAATTTCGCCCCAAAACTCCGTATTGGCATAAACACTTGATTGATAGAAAATATAAGACGATTCGCCTGGTATGCGGATACCCAAGAAGGGGAGAGAAGCCGCGTGAGATGATTGTGCGTTATCGCGGCTGGTTGCCGAAGATTATTAAGCACTCACATTTTGGGGAAAAGCCTGTGCGTGTGTTTGCTATTCCAGTGCATGATAGGATAAATTAAGTGCATAGCCACAGAGGTCACAGAGCTCTCTGAGGAAAGACTCTCTGTGACCTCTTTAGCTAATTTGTAACTTTCAAAGCAGAATGTATAATTGCGCTAGGAGATTCGCTTTGAAAACACAAATCAACCCAGCCAATTTTACAAAGACAGTCGGGGCGTATTCACAAGGTTTGAAAGTAGATGTAGGGGATAAGGTAATGATATTCGTTTCTGGTCAATTAGCCATGGATGCGGAGGGGAATCCAGTTGCACCAGATGATATTTCTAAGCAGACAAGATATATATTCGAAAACATAAAAAAGATTTTGGCTGAAGCAGGCGCCAAGTTAGAAGATGTTGTTAAAGTGCAAATCTTTATGACAGATATTAGTAAGTTTTCTCAATTTTCTGCTGTAAGGAATGAGTACTTGGAGCATATCAAACCTGTCAGCACATTGGTGGAGATTAGTAAAACTGTCAAAACTGGTTGTGATGTTGAAGTGGAAGTGATTGCGATTGCGGATAAATAATTAACGTCATTGCGAGCCACGTTTTTGTTTTTGTGGCGAAGCAATCTCACGATTGTAGAAAATTATGAATGAGATTGCTTCGTCGGGCTGGGTCTCGATACATCGCCTTCGGCGATACTCGACCATCAGCCCTCCTCGCAATGACGAAAAAATATGGAGAAATTAGAAAAATGTCTTCAAAAAATTATGATGTCATTATTGTGGGTGGGGGAGTGATGGGATGTGCGACGGCGTATTATCTTTTGAAATTTGATTCAACGTTGAAAGTCGCAATTATCGAAAAAGACCCGACGTATGAGTTTGCTTCCACGCCATTATCTGACGGGAATATGCGCATTCAGTTTAATATCAAAGAAAATATTCAAATGTCACAATATGGCATGGAAGTGATGAAAACATTTGCGGATGAATTTGAAGTGGATGGAGTCAAACCTGATGCGGCATTTCGTCAGCAAGGGAATTTGTTTGTGTTGGATGAACATAGCAAAGATGAATCTTATGAAGGATATTTGTTACAAAAAAGTTTAGGCTGTGACGTAGAATGGCTGACACCTGAAGAAGTGGGAAAATATTATCCGCTTTATAACTTGAAAGATTGTGTGGCTGGGACGTTTGGTCCTAAAGATGGGACAATGTCACCGATGGGTGTGTTGAATGGATATAAAAAGAAGGTTATACAATTAGGTGCGGAATATATCCATGCGGAAGTTAATCAAGTGTTGAAAGAGGGGAATCAAATTGTTGGCGTGAAATTATCAGATGGAGAAATGTTACATAGCAAGATTGTGATGAATGCGGCGGGGGCGTGGGCGAAGCACATTGCTGAGCGTGTAGGAGCAAGCATCCCCGTAGAGCCGACGAAGCGTCAGGTCACGATTGTGGAGGCGAATGTTCATCCACAAAAAGTTTTGCCAGCCTTATTTCTTCCATCCGGTTTGTATGTGATTCATGAAGGCGAGGGGATGTTTATGATTGGGAAATGCTTCGCGGATGATTACGTCGGCACGGATGATTTCGTTTGGGAACGCAAGATGTTTGAAGAACGGATGTGGCAAGAGTTGGTGGAGTATTTGCCCGCATTTGACCGTTTGAAAATTTCGCGTGGTTGGGCGGGTTTGTATGAAGTGAACACGCTCGATAGCAATGCGATTTTGGGTGAGTTGCCCGCCTTGAAAGGTTTTTATTTGGCGAACGGTTTTTCGGGGCATGGATTTCAGCAATGCCATGCGGTGGGACGTTATATCGCCGAGTTGATGTTGAATAAAACGCCGACGTTGGATTTATCTATCTTTTCGCCGAGGCGAATTGTGGAGAATGCGCCGGTGTTTGAGAGTAGAAGGAAGATTATTTGAATGGTCTAATAAGTCTAACAAGTCTGAATGGTCGGAAGAAGTCTTAGGTATAATGAGGCATTCGGCAAGGCGGAGGTAAGGAATGGCTAAAAAGAATGCAAAAAAGACAGATGGCATTCAAATAAGTGGAGATGCGAATAACGCCAACATTGTTCAGGGTGATAACAATGTTATTAACCTGCCGCCTGAATACGTCAAAATTAATTCTCTTTATCAACTCCCACAAGCATTAGCAGACTTTACAGGTCGTGAAGATTTATTGAAAGAAATATTGAGTGACTTTGAAACAAGCAAAGGCACGACCATCAGCGGGTTGACTGGCTTGGGCGGGATTGGAAAAACAGCCCTGGGTTTACAAGTTGCCCATCAAATCAAAGATAAATATCCTGACGCGCAAATTTTTATAGACTTAAAAGGTACAACTGCACCACTTACTGCTTTAGATATTGCCCGCCATGTGATTTTGGCTTTTGAACCTTCTGCCGACCTGCGCGGATTGGACGAGAACAATATGCAAGCCGTTTTTCAATCTATTTTGAATGGAAAGCGAGCCTTGCTTTATTTTGACAATGCCCGTTCAGCAGAACAAATTGCCAAACTGATTCCGCCTCAACCCTGCGCCTTGATTGTGACGTCACGTTGGACTTTTCCTGTGGCAGGTTTGAAGACTCATAAGGTCGGCGTGTTGGATGAAAAAGAGGCAGTACAATTTTTACTCGAACTTTGCCCACGCATCCCTGACCATGCGAATGAACTCGCCAAAGCCTGCGGATATTTGCCTTTGGCATTGCGCATTGCGGGCAGTTATTTAGGAGTGAATCACAATATAGGCGTTGATACCTATTTAGCAGAACTTGCTTCTGTCAAAAGCCGACTTGAAACTTTTGCAAAAAGCCGTGAAGATGCGGAATTAACCTCAGAGCCAGATGTATTTGCTACTTTTGAATTAAGTTACAACCATTTAAATCAAGAACAACAAAAGAT
This sequence comes from Anaerolineales bacterium UBA2317, assembly GCA_002345215.1. Classification (GTDB taxonomy): domain Bacteria; phylum Chloroflexota; class Anaerolineae; order Anaerolineales; family Villigracilaceae; genus Villigracilis. The sequence goes on along the minus strand of DDVH01000037.1, from coordinate 4,873 downwards.
GTGGCGGACTTTAGGCGTATTCCCTGCGCCATTTGATAGCATTGCCGTTGCGGCGATGTGGGAAATTGAAGATGTTAAAAACGCAGAAGAGGTATTAAGCCTCTTGATGCGTTACAGCCTGATAGATTTTAATGAGGCGTCTGCTCGTTATGAATTGCATGATTTGCTAGGGGAGTTTGCCAGAAGTAAGATGAAGGGCGGGGAAGAGGAAGAGGCGTATATTCAACATGCTAAACATTATATGCAGGTAATGGAAACAGCCGATGAATTGTATTTACAAGGTGGAGAAAATATACTCTTAGGATTACGCCTCTTCGATGTAGAGTGGGAGAATATTCGTTCGGCACATGCTTGGATTACTACAAATGTAAATGCTTCAGAATCAATTGCTGAGCTTGGGATGTACTTTCCAGACGCTGCCACTTATTGCTTAGACTTACGCCTCCCACCACGTGATAAGATTCTTTGGCTTGAAATTGCAAAAGATGCAGCAAAAAAACTTGGTAGGAGAGATATGGAGGGAGTTCATCTCGGCAATTTGGGTCTTGCCTATTATTCTTTAGGTGAGGTCAAAAAAGCGATTGAATATCATGAACAAGCCTTAGTGATTGCGCGCGAAATCGGCGATAGGCGCAATGAAGGAAATTGGCTCGGCAATTTCGGAAGTGCCTTATATGGCTCCGGAGAAAAAGAAAAGGGAATCGAGTCCGTAAAACAGGCTTTGGCTATTTTTGAAGCCATCGAGTCTCCTAGTGCTGAGTTGGCGCGGAATAAACTCAAGGAGTGGGGAGTGTAGCCCCCTCCGTCACTTCGTGACACCTCCCTCAAATCCACAAGAAAAATTTTGAGTGATTATGAAAACTCATTTTGTGGATTTAGGGGAGGCTGGGGCAGGGGAGGGAAAGTGAAACGTGAAGAATGAAGCTTGAGAGCGTGAATTTGTCTTTCCTCTTTCTTCTATCTAAATCGTCTATCGTCTAATGTCCGCAGTCTAAGGTGTGGGGGAGATTGCCAAAACAAGCCTCTTGACTTTACAGTTATCATTCAATATAATTAGTATTATACGCCATCATAAATACGAGAGAGAATTCGCATATGAAAACTGAAATCAAGCACTTTTTAGATACCTTAGACCTTTCTGCAAATACAGTTTCTGCCTATCGGTATGCACTCAAACGCTTTGTAGAAATTGTCGGCAAAGATGCCCCACTGACTGTCGAAAATTACGAGAAGTTTTTAGTCGCCATCAAAGACTTTTCACCATCTACCAAGCAGATTTGGCGCTCAGCGGTTCTAGGTTTGTATTCGTTTTCCAAATCCAAAGATATGGCAGAACTTCACCAGGTCACCAAACATTACACCCGCGCACAGGGCAAACGCGTCGTCAATTTCAACCGTGAAGCCATTGAGCGCGTCATTGAATATTGCAGTAGCCTGTCTGGCGATTTGTTGGCTCTGCGTGACCGCGCCTTTGTGTTAACCCTTGCAGATACAGGACTGCGTATCTCTGAGGCTTGTGCCTTGAAACGTGGCGATATTGACTGGCAAGAAGCCCGCGCCATTATCATTGGTAAAGGCGATAAACAAGATGTGATTCGTTTTTCAAATCGTTCGATTCAAGCACTGAAAGAATATCATGTAGCCTGTGCTTCGATAGAGCCGACTACACGCATGCCGTTAAAGTCCCAGCCTGTGTTTGCTCGGCATGATATCCGCGCTAGTAAAAAAATTAAACCCATCAGCGCCAGTGGTATGTGGACGGCGATTAAAGGCGACCCCATGCAAGGCATTAAAGGAAGAATTGAAGAAGCAGGCGTAGACCGCACATTAATCCGCATTCATGATTTCCGTCATTATTTTGTGACCATGACTTATTTAGCAAAAGGAAATTTGAAATTATCGCAAGAACTTGCACGTCACAGTCGCATTGATACTACAAACCGCTACGCCCACTTTAGTGGCGAAGCCGATATTGCTTACGATGAAATTTTTAATAAAAAGAACGATAACGAATCTGTTTGAGAAAAAGAAATAACCGTCTCCCCCGCTCCACTTAACTTAATAGTTCTCTCGGAGCGTTTTCGTTTATTGCTCTATCGGTATAATCAAGCACATGACAAACAAAAACGGTATATGGCTAATTTTTTTAGGATTTTTCCTCTACCTAAGTGGATGTTTTATCAATTTATTTTTCTCTAGTAATTTATTATGGGGAGAGATGGAAGCGCGTCTTTCCACGCCTCAATCTGCGCAACGAGCCTTAGACATTTCTTGCCCTTTGATGATTGCCCCGTGGGAAACAGCCACCATTAGCACAGTCGTTACAAACATAATCGCCACCCAAGAGACCAAGCCACAGGTCAATGCTTTTATCAGTCATGGAAGTGACACCCGCGTTGTCAGTGAAACGTTATTGCTAGAGCCGTTTGAAAGCCAAGCCATGCAATGGACAGTGGATTCTTCCGATACTGTTTTTGAACGTTTGATTCTAGT
>DDVH01000037.1:0-2178 GCA_002345215.1 Anaerolineales bacterium UBA2317 | reverse complement strand
TTTTGAACGTTTGATTCTAGTCAGCATTTTGCAAAGACCCTACCGCAATCTGCCATCTCATCAAGGTACATGCAGTATTTATGTATATAGTCTATTCGGCATGACTGGAAAAAACACTTTGATTTTGATTGTCGAAGTCGGCGTGTTGGCAACCTTGCTTGGTGCAGGGATTTTGTTTTATCGCTTCCGCCCGTTTACAAACTTCACAAGAAAATTATTGAATTCCAATANNTGTTTTTGAACGTTTGATTCTAGTCAGCATTTTGCAAAGACCGTACCGCAATTTACCGTCACACCAGGGCGTATGTAGTATTTATGTATATAGTCTATTCGGCATGAGTGGAAAAAACACATTGATTTTGATTGTTGAAGTCGGCGTGTTAGCAACCTTGCTCGGTGCAGGGATTTTGTTTTATCGCTTCCGCCCGTTTACAAACTTCACAAGAAAATTATTGAATTCCAATATCCTCTTTCTTGTTTTAGTTTTTGCTGGTTTATTCTCTTCGCTCACCCGCCTGTGGGGGCTGACACTGTTTTTCAACGCGACTGCTTTGTTGGTCATCACTGTTGGGACTGTTGAAATTTTATTTGGCTCAAAGAAGTAATCTCATTACAAACCGTTGGTCGAGTACGAAGTGTATCGAGACCAACAGACAAAGTAATCTTCTAATTCAGAATAATAGATTCGCTCTTTTCATTTACATATTCTTGATAAGCAACTATCAACTTCTTTGTCCATTTGCCGACGCTCCCCTGCCCCACTGACTTTTCATCAATCGAGACAATCGGCACCACGCCTCTTGAACTTGAGGTTAGAAATGCTTCGTCGAAAGATTCACTTAATGAAGGTGCTTGATATTTTATATCCAAGCCTGCTTCTCGCGCGAGTTTGAGGACGGCTTTGCGTGTCACGCCTAATAGAATCCCGCGTTGGGCTGTGATTAAAGATGACCTCGCCCCTACGTGTTTGATGACGTAGAAATTCGACGTCATGCCTTCGTAAATTTTTCCATCTTTCGTTAGCAATATCTCGAAGACATCTTTATTCAATAATTTTCTTTGGTCTTGGCTTTGGGTAATAAAATCTGTGCCTTTGATGCGTGGGTCGTGGCGCATGATTTGGCTTGTAATCACATGCACGCCGTTTTGATAAATCGATTCAGGAAAAGGCATAAAAGGTTGAATGCCAATGTAAATATCACCGCTATCTTTTGTGAGGATTAATCGCAGGCGTGATTCGTTCGGCAAATTTTCTTGAGCTAATTTGGCAATTTCCTCTCGCAATGTTTTCTCGTTTGCAGAAGGTTTTAGATTCATCTCCCCTGCGGGTTCGTACAACCTTTGCAAGTGACTTTTCAATCCAAGAACTTTCGTCCCAGCCGCGAGGGTGCTGAAGGTGGTGTAAAAACCATCCGCGAGTGAAGCAGTAAACACATCCAGAGAAGAAGCGGATGTATCCAAAGGAGTCAGTTGATTCTCGAAAAGTCTAAAGGCTTTAATGGGCATTCCTTCATTATAAATCTATCGCCTAACAAATATGCAAAGAGGCTAAAAACCTCCCACAGATATAATTGTCTATTCATGAGTAAGAAAAAAGCCAGCATTCACGATGTAACTGAAATGACCGCGAAAGATTTGCGAACTGTTGCGAAAAATATTTCGTCGCAACAACTTTCGCGCCTTACATTGCCAGAAGTGGAAGCCGTGGTGCAACTGGTTTCAAAGATTATGCCAGCCGGCAATGTGCCCGGTATGATTTTGAGTGGCTTGGCACGTTTGCCCGGTAGAAAAATTCCCATTCAAAAATTGAAACAAGATGTAAATGCCTTATTCAGTGGCGTGGAGCAAGTGTTAGACCAAGCCGTGTATGGCGCGTTTTTTGCTGGACCTGCGGCAGTGTTGTGGGCGTATCAAAATTTGTTGAAATTGGCAGGCAAAGACCCTGAGAGTGCTTTCCCTGAAGGCGCGTGGCAATTTTATGTGGATTATGCATTGCGTGAGGATACTGCTCGCCATGCTAACGAAACGCATGGCTTTGATACTTTATTAAAGCAAAACAATATTTACTTAAATGAAGTGGATCGTTTGACCGCTTGGGTAATGGCATCAGTCAATTGTTTGCATCAATATCATGCTTTGTTACAAAACGAATGGATGGAGCGAGTTTCGATTGCTTTA
>DDVH01000056.1:71078-72140 GCA_002345215.1 Anaerolineales bacterium UBA2317 | reverse complement strand
GCTTTGATATATGCTTCTTTACGAGACCAACATGCAAAGAAGGCGGTCTCTCTCTGTTCAAGAGGCAAAGACTGCAACTCGTCGACTTCTGCCTTTGAGAAATATTGTTTTGCTATGACAAAAGAGGAAATGCCTTGACGGACTTTTTCAATATCCACGCCCACTCTACGATCTTGTGCAACTGCGATCAGCGCGAAATCTCCTGAATGAGAAACATTGAATTCCATTTTGAAATTGTCTAATGCAGGCTTTCCATATTTGCTGATGGAAAATATGGGTTGATTAGGTTGACAGCCGAGATAACGTGACAGAACATCACGCAGACTTGCACGTGCTATAAGGAAACGATGTTTATCTTTGTCGAATTGAAATCGTGAAGCACGTTCGGTTTCATCTGCCGAAAGAGTAGATTCCATTTGCTTAACAGAATCAGGTTCAACGTTAAGAGAGACGCGCCACACATCTACGTGCTGAGGTTGTAAATCTAAATTAGCAGGGGGTTGAGTCCACATAATATATCTATTTTATTACAAAGATGAAAGTATTTGTTGAGTGACAGATTCTTTGGCAGCGTTGATAAAGAAATGGTCACCTTCAAAAAAGTTTGCTTCAAAATGTGAGTTGGTATGAATAGCCCATGCTTCGATACGTTCACGGCTCACACGTGGGTCATCAAGCCCGCCAAAAGCGAAGATAGGACAATTTATTGGCGAAGTGGATGCAAATTGATACGTTTCAATCAATTCAAAATCGGCACGCAAAGTAGGAAGGAGCAATTGCATTAATTCAGGCTGATCTAAAATTTCAGATGGCGTGCCGTTGAGGTCTTTTACAGATTGAAGAAATTCTATATCGGATAATGAATGAATTGGTTGATTAGGATTTGGAATATGTGGCACACCACATGCAGACATAAAAAGTGCAATGGGTTGTGGAGAATTATTTTGTTTCAACACTTGTGCAAGTTCAAACGCGATAATGCCGCCCATGCTATGACCAAAGAATGCAAATGGTTTATCTAAGAATGGTTGAATTGCTTGATAAATGTTTTCAACCAAAATA
>DDVH01000056.1:57828-70743 GCA_002345215.1 Anaerolineales bacterium UBA2317 | reverse complement strand
GGAGCACCGCCTGCATACGGAAAGAAGAACAGGCGAGTTTCAGCCTTTGGATTTGGTTTAGGGCAGGCAAACCACTGATTTGAATTCACTTGATTATTAATCACCAAGAGTGCGTTTGGAAGTATTGAGGCGTGAAGCTATAGGTTCTGTAATGGTTTCCCATGCTTGACGAATATATTCTTTTGCCAAAATTGTCGGTGCAAATAATGGTGAATGAGCTTTTTGATTTTCAACACCATCAGGAAACATCTCTTGCAGTTTTGTGAATGTCGCCTCATCACGTACACCTAAGACCATTTCACAAGACGTAGGCAACCACAACCAGCGAAGTCCATGAGTTTGTGCAACTTTTAAGCATGGAAGTATTCCCGACCACCAAAAATCATGCCACACGAAAATCGTTTTTGAATGTGTGAAAGGGAGAATCGATTCAAAGTCACGTGTCACTTGAGGGTGACTATGATCACCGTCAATAAATACAAGGTCTTGCTGATTGTTTTCAACTGCCCATGCTGTGTCTGCAGGTGAACGCCCTTTTTTATTGACAAGTAAACTCAATTCAAGTTTATTCGCCAAATCACGAGCAACTTTGGCACAAGCTTGTCCTCTTCCTTCCACTTCACTATCTAACGTTATTACCTTTTCTCCGCCATGATGGCGCATAGCATCGGCAATGTAACAGGATGAAAAACCAAAAGCATTGCCAATAATAAAAGCATGTTTTGGACGAAATTGTTCAATCAATCTTCCAAACACAGTACATTCATCTTCTCCAATGCTGATTGGAAGCAAAGTTCCTGATAACACTCGATGTGGACCACCTTTATTAATCAAACCACGTTTCCATACCAACGAAGTTTTAGCTACTTGCTCTAGTGCATTCACAACACGATTTAAACTGTCAGTCACAGAGAATTCTCCTCTACTTATTATTTTATATTTATATAGATGTTTGAATTATTTACTTAATTCTTCACCAAAGATACAAGACCTGATTTAACAAAATATTTTACATAGGTGTCAATCAAATTGTCATCCACTGACGGGCACACAACGGATGAACCATTCAAACCTGTAAGTGTATTGGTCAAATCAAGGCGAGGCAAACTCAAACTTTCTTTTCCAACCTGATTAATCAATGGCAGAAATGCATGGAAGGCTTCTTCAGGGAATTGTTTTGCCAAAGCATAGTAATCAGTCTTCCATTGTGCGAAAGGAAGCTGTTTGATTGGCACGCCTCTTGCCGCAATCATCTCAAAGACACCAATGAAATTGGATTGCTTAATTGACGAGAGGTGGAAAGTTTTTCCAAATGATTCGGGCTGACTAGCAAGGTGCACAATCGCATTGCTCACAAAATCCACAGGCACAATGCCGCCCATAATTTCTATGTCAGGCACTGAACCCATTTTGAAAATAGCACGCACAAGACTATAAGTCATATCACTGGTGTTTAAGATACCAGTGCGACTATCACCGAGGATATTATCTGGGCGGAATATAGTCATAGGAATACCACGTTGTGCCGCAACACGCATCAAACCTTCTGCCACCCATTTGCTTTGACCATATCCACCAAACGGAACCCCGACTTCTTCAAGATTCGCGTCTTCGTAACATAATGATTTATCACGCAAGTCACCTTTCATAAAGACAGAAAGTGAAGATACAAAATGAACAGGCTTGATTCTTTTTGTGCTTGCCAGTCTCAACACTTCATGCGTGCTTTCTACGTTGACAGGCTTGAGCGCGTGATATGGATACACAAAGTTCACCATCGCGCCGTTGTGATAAATGACATCAATTTCACTCGCCAGTAATTCGTATTGCTCATTGGAAAGTCCAAAACGTGAATTATCTAAATTACCAATAACAATTTTAATTCGCGGAATATAACTCTCATTCCAAAGTTCATAGTATTCCAAATTCTTTTTCAGTCTACGCAAACCATCTTCTTCATCTTTCGCGCGTACAAGGCAATGAATCACTCCTTGTGTTTTTTCTAATAAACTTTTCAGAAGATAAGCACCAAGAAAGCCTGTCGCTCCTGTAAGCAAAATATGCTTTGGATTTTCTATATGTTGATAGTAATTTCCATCTGCACGAATTACATCATCAAGTGCTATTTCATTTTTTAATTCATCCAGCGAGATTTTACCGAAATTATTATTTTCACCAGCAGGTAAAGTGCGAGCTTCTTCAACTGCATTTGCAAGACCAACGATCGTTGGGTTTTCAAAAAGTTTTACAAGCGGAAGCTTCACTTGAAAATGTTCTTGCATTTGGAAGATTAACCGTGTTGCAATTAACGAATTTCCTCCAAGGTCAAAGAAATTATCGTGAATGCCGACACGTTCCAAATTCAATACTTCAGCACAAATATCAGCAATGGCTTGTTCATCTGCATTGCGCGGTGCAACATACTCCGCACGCGTGGCAAGATTTTCTTGTGACAATGCAGGTAATGCTTTGCGATCTACTTTGCCGTTTGGTGTCAAAGGCAATGAATCAAGATTAACAAATGCAGATGGAATCATATATTCAGGAAGTTTCGTGCGCAGGAATTCTCGCAATTGATTTACATCCGCTTCTTTCTTCGGGTTAGCTGATACTACATAGGCAACCAGAGTCGCATCTGACGCATTATCCTTCCGCGCTACAACAACAGCCTGCTGAACAGACGGATGCTCTGCCAAAGCAACTTCTATTTCACCTGTCTCAATTCGATAGCCACGGACTTTTACTTGTTGATCACTGCGACCAAGGAATTCAATATTTCCATCTGATAGATAACGAGCAAGGTCGCCCGTTTTATAAATTAAGGACGATAAGTTAAATGGATTAGCTATAAACTTTTCAGCAGTTAATTCTGCGCGATTCAAATATCCGCGGCTGAGACCATCACCACCGATATACAAATCACCGATGACTCCAATTGGAACCTGTCGCAGATTTGCATCCAAAATATAAATCTGTGTGTTGGCAATCGGCTTGCCAATACTTACGCTACCTGAAATATCTTGCCGAGAATTTTGGACATGATAAACCGTTGACCAAATCGTCGTCTCGGTTGGACCGTAAAGATTCCACAATTCACTACCGCGTTGTAATAATTGATCAGCGAGATCATTAGGCAATGCTTCACCCCCAGAGAGAATTTTCAGATTCTCTTTTCCTTTCCAACCACCTTCAATCAACATACGCCAAGTGGCAGGCGTGGCTTGCATCAGGGTTGCATTACATCGTTCTATTTCTTTCATTAGCAAGTTGGGGTCAAAAGCAGTTTCTTTATCAGCAATAACAACCTTTGCACCTGTTATTAATGGAAGATACAACTCTAATCCAGCAATATCGAAAGATAATGTTGTGACGGCAAGCAAAGTATCATCAGATGTCAAACCTGGTTCTTTTTGCATAGACACAAGGAAGTTAACCAAAGCTTGATGTGGAATCATCACGCCTTTGGGTTTGCCAGTAGAGCCACTTGTATACAAAATGTAAGCAAGGTTCTCAGAAGTGTGTTTGGTCTGTTTGCGAGTCTTTTTAGCTTTAGAAGATAAATCAAGTTTATCTAACAAAACTACTTTTCCAGAATATTCTGGGAATAATGATTTAAGAGATGTTTGTGTGATTAATACAGGCGCAGCAGAATCCGCCAACATAAAGGCGAGGCGTTCGAGTGGGAAAGTTGGGTCAAGAGGCACATATGCTCCACCTGCTTTATGAATACCCAATAGTGCTGCAAGCATTTGAGGCGAACGATCTACACATAAGCCAACGACTGTTTCAGGCTTTACTTTATGTTTTCTCAAAACATCTGCGATTACGTTTGCCGCATTATCTAATTCACGATATGTCCATTGTTGCTTATGGAAGACTACTGCAATTGCATCAGGTGTCTTTTCAACTTGCTCTTCAATGAGTTGATGCAAGCACAAGTCGCGTGGATAATCTGCTTGGGTGGCGTTAAGCTGCTCGAAGAGAATCCGCTCAGAGGTAGAAAGAAGCGGAATCTTCGAAAGAGATGATTCAGGTGAAGAAGAGATTCCATCCAATAGATTCTGGAAATGTTCAGCGAATCGAGTAATCGTATTTGCATCAAAGAGGTCAGGGTTATAGATGAAAGATGCAGATAGAGTGTTGCCAGTTTCTGCCATCATCAATGTAAGATCGAATTGCGAAGGCTGCCGCAACAGGCTCATTGATTCGAGAGTCAAATCACTAAACTTAATTTGCGCGCCAGGGATTCCAAGCGCGAGAGAATTCAAATCGCGGACGTTTTCAACATGTGCCTTTTCATAAATGAATGTTGTTTCAAACAACGGCGGGCGACTCGCATCGCGATGAAGAGCGTGCAGGCGATCTGCCAATAATGCAGGCGGGAAATCTTGATGGTCAAGCGCATCCAAAACTTTTTTGCGTATCTGTTCAAGGAAAGAAATGAAGTTGGGATCATTTGAAAAATCTGCGCGCATTGCAACAGGGTTTACAAAATATCCCATGATGCCCGCAAGGTCTGGATGTGTTCGTCCCGCCATTGCTGAACCAACGAGAATATCGGCTTGACCACTATAACGATGCAAGAGTGTTTGAAATGAAGCAAGCAAAGTCATATAAAGCGTTGCGCCATTTGCTGATGCAAGCTCTTTGAGTTTTTTTGTAAGTTCAGCGTTGATGTGAAGATGTTGCGTTTCACCGCGATAAATTTGAATCGGTTTGCGCGGTCTATCAGCAGGAAGATTCAGAATCGGCAACTCACCTGATAACTGTTCGCGCCAATATTCCCAATGACGTTCGCCTTCTGCATTCGCAAGTGATTCGTTGCGCCAATGTGCAAAGTCAATATATGAACGATTGAGATGTGGCAGAGGTGAATCGTGTCCATTTTTTTCTGCGGCATATAACATCATCAATTCAGATGCTAACAAAGTCATAGACCAAAAGTCAGTGATGATGTGATGGACTGCCAATAGAGCAACTGTTTCTTCTGCAGAACGCTTGAAAAGAATAACGCGGAATGCTGATTCGTTTTCCAAATTAAATGAACGGAAAGCATATTCTTCAAGATTGGATTGAAGCGTTTCTTCCGACCATGAAGCTGATTCAATTTCCTCAAGCGGGAGCGGCAACTGTGAGTGGACTCGTTGCATCGGCACACCATCCACCACCTTGAAGGTTGTTCGCAAGACAGCATGACGATTCATCAAACCAGCAAATGCACGACGGAACGCATCGCGGTCAAGTTTGCCAAGCAGACGCACTGCTCCTGATACATTAAATGAAACACCCTCTGGCATGAGTTGGTCAAGCAGCCACATGGCTTGTTGATTATGTGTAAGCGGATGGTAACCTTCGTTCGATTGAGTTGGAATAATTGTTATGCTAGTTGCTGGTTCACCCAGATGTTCAAGAAGTTGTGTAGCAAGTCCTTCTACTGTTGGTCCTTGAAGCAGACTGGAAACAGGCAATTGGATTCCAAGTTTTGATTCCAATGAGTTCTTGAATTCAATTGCCATCAATGAATCAAGTCCCATTGTGTCAAGTGGTTGACTAACACTCAAACGTGTTGAGTCCATTCCCAATATGCGTGCAGCTTGTCTTTGCAGGAAGTCTTCTAAGGCTTTTTGTCGTTGAGTTGGCTCAAGAGCGAGAAGTTTTGAATGATCTAAGTCATTATTCGATAATGGCGTTTTAGGCTGTCCATTTTTTCTGCTATCAATTTTCTTTTCTTGTTTTTGTTTTCCATTGGAGCGTGTTGTTAAAGACAAAGTTTCATGTTGACTAAGTTGTTTAACTTTCACAGGACGCATCGTCTCTACTTTTGAGGATGGCTCAAGCCAATATCTTTGACGGTCAAATGGATAGTTTGGCAAAGAAACTTTATTACGCAAGTATCCAGAATCAAATCCGTGCCAATCCACATCCGCACCTTGAACATAAAGTTTGCCGAGGCTGTCTAATATCACTTGCCATTCATCTTGATTTTTTCTTAATGATGGTAACCAAGCAGATTTTGATTCAGGTAAACATCGTTTTCCCATTCCTAGTAAAACAGGAGCAGGTCCGATTTCGATGAAGGCATCAATTCCTAAATTAGCAAGTGACTGCATTCCCGCAGAGAATTTCACTTCCGCGCGGATGTGGTCACGCCAGTATTTAGCATTGATAGGTTGAGTAATGACTTCACCAGTAACATTGGAGATTATGGGAGTTTGAGGATTGGAGAATTTTATTTTTTGAGCAAAAGATTCAAACTCATCCAAAATTGAATCCATCAAAGGTGAATGGAAAGCATGTGAAACTGTCAGTGGTTTGGAGGTGATACCAAGTTTGGTTAATTCATTTACAACAGTTTGAACAGCAGACTTTTCACCAGAGATGACAGTATTATCAGGTCCATTTGTGGCTGCGATAGAAACTTTTTCTTGATAAGGCTTTAATACATCACCAATGCGATTCGCTTCTGAAAAGACAGCAACCATCGTCCCGTTTTGAGGTAAACCACCCATTAAACGAGCCCGTTCGGCAATAAGACGTAGTCCATCGTCTAAACTAAAGACACCTGCAATACAGGCGGCAACATATTCACCTACACTATGACCAAGAACTGAGTGAGGTTGAATTCCCCACGAACGCCACATCTGCGCGAGCGCATATTCAAAAGCAAAGAGCGCAGGTTGAGTGTATTGAGTTTGATGAATTGTTATATCGTTTTTATCTGAAGCAAAAATAATTTCAAGCAAAGAGCGATTCAAAATAGGATCAAGAATCTTTGCACATTCATCTAATGCATCGTGAAAGACAGGTTGGGTTTCATATAATTGTTTTCCCATACCCACATATTGCGAGCCTTGACCAGTAAACAAGAAGGCGATCTTCGGTTGCGCGCCTGGCTTTGCCTGACCAAACGAAACAAAAGGCGATTCTGAATTCGCAAGGAAGGCGTCAATATTTTTCTTTAGTTCTTCATTATTACCAGCTTGAATTGCAAGACGATGTTCAAAATGAGAACGAGTTGTATTTGCAGTAAAAGCAATATTAGCTATGTTCAAGCCATTGTCATTGTCGAAAGCAGAGGCAAGGTCTTGTAATGATGATTCGGTCTTCGCAGATAAAGCAAGAAGATGACACGGACGTTCAAGGTCATTTACATTTTTATTTTCAACCGCAAGCGGCGCATCTGATAAAACAATATGTGCATTGGTTCCACCAAAACCAAAGGAACTGACTCCAGCAAAACGTGATTGCTCACGTCTCTTCCACGGTCGAAGATATGTTCCAATTTCCAATCGCGAACCATCTATCGAAAGATATGGGTTAATTTCTTTTAAATGAAGATGTGGTGGAATAGCTTCATTTTTCATTGCCATGACAACTTTAATCAAACCTGCAATCCCTGCGGCTGATTCAAGATGACCAATATTTGTTTTCACCGAACCAACAAATACTCTGTTACCTGATTCTTCTTCACCTAACACAGCTCGCAAAGAAGCCATCTCAATTGGGTCACCTAATGGCGTGCCTGTACCATGTGCTTCGATATAGCTAATTTGATCCGCTGAAACCTGTGCTTGCGTTAATGCATGTCGAATCACATCTTGCTGTGCAAGTCCATTTGGTGCAGTGAGACCATTACTTCGTCCATCTTGATTCACTGCGGAACCACGAACCAATGCGAGGATATTATCTCCATCACGCATTGCATCGGATAAACGTTTGAGAACGACAACTCCACAACCTTCACCGCGCACATAGCCATCTGCATTTGCATCAAATGTTTTACAACGACCATCAGGAGAAAGCATTCGCGCTTGTGAGAAAGTAATCGTCAATTCAGGAGTCAGGATTAAGTTCACGCCTCCTGCCAACGCCAAATCTGATTCGCCGCTTCGAAGACTCTGACATGCAAGATGCACGGATACTAATGATGATGAACAAGCTGTATCCACAGCCATGCTAGGTCCGCGCAAATCAAATACATAAGATAAACGATTCGCCGCAATGCTATGAGCGTTTCCTGTGCCTGCATATGCATCAATTCGTTCGGGGTCATCGAATTGCAAGCGCGAATAATCGGAACTGCTGATACCAACAAACACGCCTGTGCGAGTGCCAGCCAAAGATTGAGGCGAGATAAATGCATTTTCGAAGGCTTCCCAGCTCACTTCAAGAAGGAGGCGTTGTTGAGGGTCCATGCGTGCGGCTTCACGCGGAGAAATCCCAAAGAAATGCGGATCAAACAAATCCACATTATCAAGAAAGCCACCAAAACGCGTTGTGACTTTTCCAGGGTCGGGAGTCTCTGAATGAAATTCATCCACATCCCAACGTTCAGATGGGACTTCTGTTATTGCATCTACACCTTTGCGTAACAATTCCCAAAATGCTTGTGGATTATTTGCTTGAGGAAAGCGACAACTTAAACCGATAATTGCGATTGGTTCATTGAAGTTATTGAAAACGGGTTGAGATGGTACAGGTGTTGGACTTACATTTTTTGCTGATTGTGAATCGTTTGAAAGAAAACTTGCAAGTGATTCAATCGTTGGATAATCCCATGCGAGTGTAGGAGCAAGTTTTCGATTGAGAAAAACTTCAAGGTCACCTGTGAGACTAACGGCTTGAACTGAACCTAATCCATAAAATGTGAATGGCTGACGCGGGTCAAGAGAAGATTTATCCATCTCTAGCATAGAAGAGATTTGTTCTATCAACCACGCTTGAATCTCGGTTGATGTTTTTTGTACCGATTGAGTGACTGGTGTATCAATCTTTTGAGTTGAATCTTTTTTTGTTGTAAGTGGCTTTGCTCGCCATTCTCCTACAACTTCCAACTCATTTTCTAGAAAAGCTGTTTTCGTTGCGCGGCGTTGAATCTTTCCGCTGGATGTTTTGAGGATACTCATTGGCTTGACGAGCACAATCGCGAATGCTCGCAAATCATGTTTTTCAGCAACTGCCTGACGAATAGCTGAAGTCACTTCATTGATGTCTGCTTTTCGGCTTTGGCGTGTGACCTCTTGTACGATGACAAGTTGCTCTTTGCCATTTTCTGTCACTGAAAATGCTGCGCCACCTGCGGGTTGCAAGGCAGGGTGACAAGACTCAACAGTTAACTCAATATCTTGAGGATAATGATTGCTACCATTGATAATAATCAAGTCTTTGATACGTCCTGTAACATACAATTCATCGTCATGCAAAAAGCCTAAATCACCTGTGCGTAAAAATGGACCTTCGCCTGTATTCGCTATATATGCTTGAAATGTATTGCGTGTTTCTTCTTCCATTCCCCAATATCCTTGTGCCACGCTTGGACCAGAAATCCAAATTTCCCCGACTTGATTTGCTTGGCATTGTTGTAACGTAGTTGGATTAACAATTACGATTCTTTGATCAATGACTGCTGAGCCACAACTCACCATTGTCAACGCGTCATCATTATTCTCGGATGCAGGAACTACTTGGTCAGTTTCTAAAGATTTTCTACTTACAGTAAATGTGGTTATCTCTGCTGGACCATCACCACCGGAAACAATCAACGCACTCTCTGCCATCCCAAAACAAGGGTAGAAAGCTGTCTTTCGGAAGCCGCACCCTGCAAAGGTTCGAGCGAAGCGTTCTAACGTCTCAGGGCGAATCGGTTCGGCTCCACAAAACGCTACAGCCCATGAGCTCAAATCTAACGTTTCCATTTGTTCAGGAGTCACTTTGTCGGCGCATAAATCATACGCAAAGTTTGGTGCTCCACAAGTATTACCTTTATATTGGGTAATGGCTTCCAGCCAGCGCACTGGACGTTGCAAAAAAGATGCAGGCGTCATCAATGTTGTTGCACCACCTAATAACATTGGCTCCAGAATGCCGCCGATTAATCCCATATCGTGATAACTCGGAAGCCAAAAGACTCCATGCACTGTTGAATCAAGATGGAATCCATAACAGATGGCTTTTAAGTTGTGCATGATATTGCCATGACTCAACATCACACCTTTTGGCTGACTGGTAGAACCAGATGTATATTGAAGGAATGCCAACGTGTTAGGAGAAATATCAGGGCGGCGCCATTCCGCTTCCAATCCAGTTGGAACCTGCTCTGTGTCTAGCCAGCGGAGTGCCGCGAGGTCAGGCGCGTGCTCAAATCGCTGTTCGATATTGTGAAGAATCGTTGAGGTGGTTAAAGCAAAAGAAGCATGAGAATCATCTACTATGGCTTGAATGCGCGGTACTGGACGATTCAAACGTGGAGGATAAGCAGGGACAGCCGTCACACCTGCATACAAGCATCCCATAAAAGAGGCGATGTAATCCAATCCTGGCGGATAGAGAATCAAAGCCCGTTCGCCGCTCGCGCCATGACTTTCTAGCCAAGCACCAATAGCACGCGCACGCCGATCCAATTCTGCGTAGGTGATGATGATGGCTTCTGTATCGCCTTCAGGCAAAAAGCGGTAAGCTAAACGGTCTGGATGTTCTTCTGCCCTCATTCTTAATACATCAGGCAGAATATCTAGTCCTATAGGTATATCAGAACCGACGAAAGAAGATGATTTCTTCATAAAAAATCTTCAAAAAGGGAAATAGTTTTTTAGTTATATCATAAAAGATATACTAAAAAAACACGGGTGGTTATAAAAAAGTACTCTACCATAAGTACTATACCTTTGTGAAACAAAGAATGTAATAATTAGTGGATAACCCATATAGGTGAATTTTTTGCTAGACTGCTTGACATGCTTTCTTTCAAAAAGGTATAATCCAAGTCGTTATTTTTTTCTTGAAATTATTTTTATTCTTAGGGATGGAAATTCATAACACGCCTTGATTGTAAATTTAGAAATAGACCTAAAGAAAGCTCGTCGAGATGTCTATAGAAAAGGAACAGACACGTGGCTCAATCAAGCAACTTCAAGTTGGTTCTTACCAACGAACAAAGCAGTACTTCTCCCAAAGAATTTGAACTAATCAAGTCAGAAATGATTGCTGGGCGTGATGAAAGTGTGGACATTGTAATTCCCACACCTGCTGTATCGCGCCGCCATGCAAAGTTTGTGCAAGAGGGTAATGGATATGTGATTGAAGACTTGGGTAGCAGTAATGGTACCTTTGTTAACGGTCAGAAAATTTCTGGGAGGCAAGCTCTTAAACATAAGGATCAGATACGATTGGGGCAAGCCGTAACCCTCGTTTACGAAGATCCAACGCCTATTCAAGCCAACCTGAAAACTGAAATAGGTTCAGCCCCAGTTATTCAAGAGTCTCCTAAAACTATCATAGGATCAGCGTCTGCTGGCGTTATGCAGACAATAATTGGAGAAGAACCTCAGCTAAAGTCAAAGGTCACTGAACCTCCTCAACTAGTTGTTGATGTGGCTGGAGGCAATTCAAAAACTCATACCTTAACTCGCTCAGCCTTGACCATTGGCAGGCTTGAGAACAACGACATTGTCATCCCTTCACAAATTGTTTCGGGACAGCACGCCCGCCTTGAGCAGGTAAGTGGAGGAGGGTACAAAGTCGTTATCCTTCCAGAAGCTCGAAACCCCATTCTATTTGAAGGACGTCCAGTTGAAGGTTCTCGTGTTTTGCGACATGGTGATGTACTAAGAATCGGTAGCCTTGACCCCGGCTTGATGGTGACAATTACTTATCAATCTCCAAGTCAGGCAACACAAGAAGTAGATCGCGATATCGTATTTGGTGAAAAGACACTGATTCAAATTGGGCGTGATCCAAGTAACGATGTTGTGCTTCCATCACCTAATGTTTCTCGTTTTCATGCACAGATTCAAAAAGTAGGTCAACGATATCGTGTTGAAGATTTGCGCAGTTCTAACGGAACTTTTGTCAACGGAGAGCGCATTGATGGTCCATTTTGGCTAAAGCCTGAAGATTCAATCAGTGTAGGGCAATACCGTTTTGTAATGGGCAAAGATCAACTTGCCAGTTATGATGACAGCAACGGGTTAAAAGTTGATGTTGTCAACTTAAATAAGTGGGTTCGCCCTGATTTGAATATTCTTCAGGATATCTCTGTTTCATTCAAACCTAGAGAGTTCATTGTTGTGGTTGGACAAAGCGGTGGCGGCAAATCCACATTTGTAGATGCAGTTGCTGGTTATCGTCCAGCTACACCCCCTTCGAAAGTATATGTTAATGATATAGATATTTATACACATTTTGATGCCATACGAAATGAAATTGGTTTTGTGCCACAAAAAGATATCATCCACATGGAGTTGACCATTTATCAAGCTCTGGATTATGCCGCTCAATTGCGTATGCCTTCAGATACATCACCAGAAGAACGCCACAAACGCGTGATGGAAGTTTTGGCAGACCTTGATCTCACCCATCGCAAAGATGTTCAAATCAGCGGCTTAAGTGGTGGACAACAAAAACGCGTCTCCATTGGGGTTGAGTTGCTCACCAAACCCGGCCTTTTCTTCCTTGATGAACCTACATCTGGTCTTGACCCCGGCACTGAAACTGCCCTTATGCAACTGATGCGTCGTCTCGCTGACCAAGGGCGAACAATCGTACTTATCACACACGCTACTAAAAATGTAATGCTAGCAGATAAAGTGATTTTCCTTGCACGTGGAGGTTATCTCGCTTGGTTTGGTCCACCGGATGAAGCATTGGCATACTTTGATCAATATCGCTCCGAACGTGACCGTCGAGCAGGCAAAATCGAATTTGATGAAATCTATGCCATTCTGGATGACCAGAGCAAAGGCAAAGCCCCGGAATGGTCACAACGTTACCGCGAAAGTAAAGCGTATCAAGAATATATTGCCAAACCGCTTGCAGATAAGTTCTCACCAGATAAAGCGGCAACAGTTCGAGATCCCGGAAGAGCCATACCAAAAACAAGCAATACATCTTCCGCAAAAGTTTCCGCATTACGGCAAT
>DDVH01000056.1:57196-57656 GCA_002345215.1 Anaerolineales bacterium UBA2317 | reverse complement strand
CAAAGAAGCAGAGATATACAAGCGTGAGCGGTTGGTCAATTTACAAATTTTCCCCTATATCTTTTCGAAGGTGTGGATTGCCGCCCTGCTTGCTTTCTATCAGGCAGCGGCATATGTAATTGTGCACTACATCGCATTTGATATGCCTGGCGGTGTTATAGAATTCATCTTAATTNNCAAAAGTTTCCGCATTACGGCAATTTATGATTCTTTCAGGGCGTAACGTCAAAATTCTAACGCGCGATAAATTTGCACTGGGCTTGATGCTTGCTACGGCTCCTATTGTCAGCTTGTTAGATGTGGTTCTCGCGCTTGCACTCGGACGAACGCCTTTTGATTTTTTCACCGGTAATATGACCAATGTGATTATCACTTTGTTCTTGATGACCATCTATGGTGTTATGGTGGGTGGAATCTCACAGATGCGTGAGATTGTCAAAGAAGCAGAGATATACAAGCG
>DDVH01000056.1:17944-56860 GCA_002345215.1 Anaerolineales bacterium UBA2317 | reverse complement strand
GGTGTTATAGAATTCATCTTAATTTATATTACGATGGTACTTGTAACGTTTGCAGGAATGATGTTAGGTCTGTTTGCCTCTGCCGTAGCACCAAATGCAAACTCTGCTCCTTTGATTGTGATAATCCTAATGTTGCCGCAAATTGTATTGGGTGGCGCAATTGTGCCTGTGCCACCGGCAGTGAGTGCGCCGACATCTACGCGCTGGGCACTCGAAGCCATGATGAGTGTAACCGGGGCTGGTTCAGATGTGATATCAGATGTCTGTTGGGCTCTGCCCCCTGAGATACGTGATTCCATGACTATGGAACAAAAACTGGAAAACAATTGTAAATGTATGGGCGTCAATTTGCTTAACCCAGACTCTTGCAATCATCCAGGTATAGGTGCTTTCCGCGTTGGTGAGTTGGATGGACCTTTGCCTGTCGAGCCGGTTCGCCCTCCCGATCCGGTCCTCCCAGAACGTCCAGTCCAGCCGGAAGATCAATCTGATAGCATCGCGATGGCAGACTACTTTGCTAAACTTCAGGCATGGGAAGCGGAGGCAACCGCCATTCAGGCAGCTTCACAGCAGGCTTTTGCCCAATACGAACGCGATTTGGAAATATATATAGAAGCCCGGAAAAATATTGAGACATCTGTAGCACCAGCAGAAGGTGTTGTGCGAACATTTTACAATGCCATCTATTGGGGCTATGTGAATAAGGAAGACACTGTAGCATACTATGGCAAAGTTATCACTGCCTGGTTTGTACAGGTGTTAATCTGCCTGCTTTTGTTTGTTGCAATTCTAGTCTTTCAAAAGCGGAAGGATGTGATTTAAGTATGATAAAGATTCAGCGATTTGTAATACTCCCTATCATAATGATATTGATTTCACTTGCTTGTGGTGGCGCTAATCCATCACAAGAGAGCACCCTACAGGCGATAAGTAATCAAGTCAGCCTGACCGGGACAGCCGCTGCCTTGGAAAAAGAGCAGTCAAACACAGCAGATCAATCTGCGTCTGCTACCCAAACTGCGTTGGCTTTGATGGGTCCAGCACTGACCGCAACAGCTGAAGCAGCATATGGACCGATTCTGGCTGAATTGCCCAAGTATGGTGTTGATCCTACCTCAGGGCAGATGGCTTGGGTTCACCCTCCTGTGAGTCTAGAAGTCGAAGGCTTCATGAATTTTGATTATGTAAATCATTTCATTTCGACACTTGCTCAAGATTTTGTTATCTCTGCTGATATTACGTGGGATGCCATAGGTAGTGAATCAAGTTGTGGATTTGCCATACGCTCCGATGGAAACGAAGATGCAATGGATACGTATCTTGCTACCATTTCACGGGTCGCTAGTGGACATTTTATATTTCTTACAATCGCAAAAGGGGAAGCTGTCACTGGGCAGGATATTTATGCGAAAGGACGTGACCCGGTTTTCGATTGGCAAAATAATGCAACCAATAATTTAACAGTTGTCGGACGTGGAAATCGTTTCTGGGTCTATACCAACGGAACTTTAATTGGTGAGATTGACCCAAGTGCTCCACCTGTATTAGTTCTACCTCCAGAACCACAAAGAACACCGGGTATGTCAGACGCGGAGTTCATGTTGGAACAAGCAAGTTATGAACAAGAGGTTGCTCTGGTAAGGGCAGAATATAATGCCAGATTGAATGCTCTTAAAAATGCTGATACGACTTTTGATCGTGGTTTTATGGCTATGGTGGCATTGAGTCGCGCTGGAAAAAAGGCTACCTGTCAATTTGAAAATGCTTGGTTGTGGTTGATAGAATAAAAATGTAAATATCGTTCTATTTTATAATAGATGAAAATCAAATTATTTTGTTGTTAGTGATTATCAGGAGAAAGAAATGCCTAAATCTAAATGGACTGGAAAGACTCTAAACAAGCGATACGTTATAGATGAAATGTTGGGGCAGGGTGGTATGTCGGCAGTGTATAAAGCTACCGACCCCAACTTGAAGCGGGTTGTGGCTATCAAGATGATACATACACACCTATCAAGTAATCCAGACTTCGTCAGGAGATTTGAAGAGGAAGCTGCCGCCGTGGCTCAATTACGCCATCCCGGCATCATTCAAGTGTTTGACTTCAATAAAGATGATGATGTCTATTACATGGTGTTAGAGTTCGTACCTGGTGAAACGTTTCAAGATCACCTCAAACGGCTCAGCGACAGTGGGCGCCACCTTTCGCCAGCAAAAGCTATCGAATATATGGCGAATATCTGCGATGCAGTAGATTATGCTCACCAACGTGGAATGATTCATCGTGATATCAAACCTGCCAACTTGATGCTTAACACATTAGGTCAGGCTATCTTAATGGATTTTGGAATAGCCAAGATTGTTGGAGGGCAAACACATACTGCTACAGGAGCTGTAGTAGGAACGGCTATGTACATGTCACCGGAACAAATCAAAGGTGAACGTCCTGACCGCCGTACTGATATTTATTCTCTGGGTGTAACATTATTCGAAATGCTTAGCGGGCACCCTCCTTTTCAAGCCGATTCAGCCATGACTTTGATGATGATGCACATTAACGACCCGGTGCCAAACCTAAGGAGTCTTAACCCTGAAGTGCCAGATGCATTAGTGGCTGTGATTAATAAAGCATTGGCTAAAGATCCCAATGACCGCTACCAGACTGCCGCACAAATGGCTGCCGCATTACGAAATGTTTCTACAGGAGCAAAATCAGCATCAGCAACTATGATTGATGATGCTACTCTATCTATGGGTACTGGGGCTACCATGTTTGAGGCACCAGCTCAACCAAAAGGCACTGTTGTTGAAAGTAGACCAATGCCAACTCCGGTGGGAACAGTTGTGGAAAGTGACCCATATCAAAAGCCCATCAACTCGGCGAGAGGCACCTCAGTTGAAGGTTCAGCAGTAAGACAACCAACTTCAGGACCTGTTGCCCCTGCTAAAAAGAACAAGTTAGGATTGCCACTTATTATTGGAGGTTTACTTATTTTGGGATGTTTTGTTGTTGGTGGAATATTCCTAGTTAGCCAACTTTTAGGTGGAGGCACAGGTTCTCCGACTGAGCCACCTGCTATTGTTGCCGACAATACCGAGTCTGTGTCTGTTGCTACTGAAGCAGTTTCAGAATTGCCCACTGAAATTCCAACTGAAACGCCAATCCCATTTACTCCAACACCGGATACACCCTATGTAGTGATAACTGATATTCGTGTAGAAGCTGGCGTTTATGTAGTGGATTATGATGTACACAACTTCCCAGATGGGTCAAATTTACATGTTCATATCTTCTTTAATAATGTTCCTCCCGAACAAGCAGGTTCGCCAGGCTCAGGACCTTGGAAGTTATCTTGGGGTTCCTATGGTGACCCACCTTTTACACAATATATCTTGTCAAATCGTCCAGCAAATGCAACACAAATGTGTGCATTGGTTGCCAATCCGAATCACTCCATTCAACTTAATAGTGGCAACTGTGTAGATTTACCCGAATAACCTAAAAAGACACAGTAATAAAAAAGATAGGTCACACTTTTATGACCTATCTTTTTTATTTATCTATAGTTCTTTCAAAAACTTTTCTTTATTCGCAGACCTTGCAGTCTTTCCGCTGGATGTTTTGAGTATCCAAGTTTCATCCACCACTTTTACGTGACGCACTGCCACTGCTGAATTTTTTGTGACGTGTTTGCGAATCGCATCAGCGATTAATTCTTTATCTGATTCTCCCGATTCAGACTCAGCAATAATGACGACTTCTTCTGTGCCTGATTCTTGGTCATACATCCCAAACGCAACGCATCGTCCCTTGCGCACGCCTGCTACTTCACCTGCTAATGATTCTAAATCCTGAGGGTAGACGTTCTTCCCGCCAACAATAATCAAATCCTTTTTACGACCTGAAACATATAACTCGCCATCGGCAAGATATCCATAATCGCCCGTCAGATACCAATCGTTTTTTATTGCAGATTCTGTCGCATCTGGACGATTGAAATATTCTGTCAACATACAATCACTTTGGACTGCAATTTCCCCAACGACTCTTTCGTCAACTTCATTGAATGATTCATCTACAACTTTGATTTTCACATTCGGAAGAGGCTTACCCGAAGAAGTCATTTTCAGAATTGCAGAATCAGGTTTCCCCTTAAGTGCGAGGCGTTGAGTCATAAATGTTTCACGGTCAATTTCATCTATCACTGGAGTTTTATCTAGGGGAGATTGAGTCACAGCAAAAACATTTTCAGCCATCGCATAACATGTTTGCATTGCGGAATAATTTAATCCATAACTTGAAAATTTTTCAAAAAATAAATTATGACTTTCGACATGCACAGGCTCAGAACAATTGATGATTGCCCGCCACGTTGAAAGATTTACATTTTCAAGATTTCGCTCACGAATTTTTTGTGCACAGAAATTGAAGGCAAAATTTGGAAGCCACGATAACGTACCTTGATATTGCGAAACGGATTGCAAAAGTTTATATGGCGCGCGCACCCAATCAAACGGCGACATAAGTACGAGCGGAATTTGTAAAATGACAGGCATGATAAAACATGCGATGAAACCCATATCGTGATAAAGCGGAAGCCATGAAACGATGACATCTTTTTGTTTATCAAGATTTATTGTTTTGCTATACGCGTTGAGTTGATTCAAAATCGCACGATGCGAAAGTGCAACACCTTTTTGCAAACCCGTTGTACCTGATGAATGTTGCAAGACAACAATATCTTCTTCTGAAGAATTCATGCCTTGCAAAGAAACAAAATTGATGTCTGATACCGATACGATTTGATTGGTGAGAATAATATTTTTAACTGAATTACCCTCAACTAAAGCATCGCGAATTTCTTTTTCAAATTCTGGATACGTGACAATTGTTGTTGGTTTCGTAATTGAAATTAAAGAAGATAAATCAGCGCGATATTTTTCAGGTGCAAGCTTTTCTGTCAGAAATGGCATGATAGACGGAATTGCGCCATGTAAAATCGCTCCCCAAAAAGAATAGACTAAATCTTCGCCATGTTGCAGAATCAAAATCACAACTTCACCTTTTTTGATTCCTTGTTTTGCATACGTTTGTGCATAACGATTCGCGCCATGAATCAAATCACGATAAGTAATCGTTTTATCTTCTTGACTTGCAAATTGCAAAATAATGCTGGTTTTATCAGGGACAGTTTGATATGCGTTTTGGAGAAGTTGGGGGAGTGTAGTCATTTTTCTCGTAGGGACGCGGTTTCCGCGTCCAGGGCGAGATGACCTCGCCCCTACAATCAATTATTTTCTTGATTGAATCAACCCCGCTAACTGATTTAAAGAATCAAACGTATCCGCATTCAATTCAGTATCCTCAATTTTGACACCAAATGTATCTTCCACAAACAAAGCCAAATCCATCAGGCTGAACGAATCAATTAATCCACTAGAGATTAACGCTTCATCATGTTTAATTTCTTTATTTGGTTGCTTCAATATTTTTTCTGCAATAAATTTTGCAATCGGAGTTGTAATATCTGTTGTCATTTTGATTTCCTTTTACTGATAACTGTTCACTGATTACTTAATGACTAATCACTTTCTACTCACCACTTGCCAAAGCTCTTCGTACCGCATCTAACGCTTGCAACGCCGTCAAATTTCTCCAGGGCCAGCCACTCAACATATTCTTTTCTTTATCAAAAAAATTGCGAGAAAAAGAAAGATGAAAGCCATCATTCAATTCAGTCGAATGTCCTTGATTTGGCAAAGGTTGAAGTGCCGCCCAAAAATTCCACAACGGAATATCATACTCAACAGCAATCTCTGCAATTTCAGCATTGATGCTATGGTCGCCTTCAAGGTTATCACCTTTTGTTGCCAAAATTGGCACCACACCTTGCTCCAAACTATATTCAACAATTTGGCGCATATACTTTCCATAATCATCCGCAGGTCTGCCATTGAAATTTGTTTCCAAACTTATCAAGGCAATGCTTGGGTTATTGACTCGAAATTCACAGGCAATTGGTGTTTCATTGGGCTCGCAATTTTCAGGGTC
The DNA here is from genome assembly GCA_002345215.1 of Anaerolineales bacterium UBA2317. GTDB lineage: Bacteria > Chloroflexota > Anaerolineae > Anaerolineales > Villigracilaceae > Villigracilis. The sequence goes on along the minus strand of DDVH01000056.1, from coordinate 50,808 downwards.
AGCGCGAAGCGGGGTTAATATCGCCGCAACATTATAACCATCACGCATCGCCAAACTATCACGCGCAAACGAACCTTCAAAATAATCAATCGTCTCTTGTAAATCAATATATTCACCCAAACTATATTGATTCGGATAATCAAAATCTACCAAATAAAAACCTGTGCTTGTTTGACAATCACCAACTTTTGAAAACACATTTGGATTTCGACCCATCTCCAAACCACGTTGATACACTTCCTTCATCGCCTCACTGACGACGGGGATAACTGGTAGCTGTTTCCATTCATCTGGTCCAAGCGTCGGGCGCGGAGTGGCTTGCGCAACTTGTGTTGATTCCACAACCTCGTTTGTTGATTGCGAAATCGCAGTAGATGTACTTTCAATTTCAACTTGTGATGTAGCAGGCACATTCATACAAGATACTAAAAACAAACTTAATAATATATATCGTACAAACTTCATAAAACTAAACTCCAATTTTTTATAAACGGTCTATCGTCCACCGTCTACGGTCTTATTGACAACTTCCTTCAATATACAGCGCTAAACTTTCAGCCAAAATCTTTTCTCCAGCGGGCGTTAAGTGAATGGCACTGTTTGTAAATTCATTGGCAGGGAGGATATCCCACAAATCAACATATTGCCAATTATTTTCTTCACTTATTTCATTCATCATATTTCTATATTCATCATACGCCCAGCGCGGATAGAAAAAATTATAGCGGATGTCGCTATTGTTTCCAGAGCTTATTAACATCGGCTCATTTACCAAAATTAATGGTATTTCTCCAGCAATATTGAAACCTTCTGCAAGCATATTCAAAGCCAAAAGATTTTTATCTAAATTTGGCTTCACAAAATTATGATAACTTTCATCTGGTTCAAAATCTGTTTGTGCTTTTTCATAATTATCAGGATAAAACTGGTCAATTCCCGTAGCAGACCACATCACACCATAAATCTGCAAGCGGATTAAATCTGCCCAGGCGCGTCTATCACCAATAAATGTTTTCTCCCAAAAAGTTTTTTGCTTTTGATTTTCTTCTACAATAGGAGAAGATTGTTTTTCAATTGGAAAAGCATCTAAAGTTGTCATCCATAAAATTAAATCAGGTTCATATTGCATGGTGTAATCCAACATCATGACATCTTTTGTCAATGAAATGGTTGGATATCCCAAATTATAGGCTGTGACATTCTTTCCACATGCTGAAAGATGCATCTCATTTAATTGACCTGTCAATGTTTCTTCTGGCTTGAGCAATGTCCCCCAAACGGACGAATCTCCAATCACAATCACGCGAAATTCATATTCTGTTTTTTCTGTTCCATGAATCACATGTGATGTGAACATGGCATCCAAGTCAAATAGACTTAAGTTATACGATTGCTTCGGATTTTCTCCGAATGGCAAACGTTCTCTGCCTGTGAAGATAGAGTTGTATAACGAAAATTTTCCAATATTGGGTTGCCATAAAGCGACAACAAGATTGAAAATAATAAAAAGAAAAATTCCTTTTATGAAAACCCTTGTGAAATTTATTTCTGATTTCATAATTTCATTTTATCCGTCATTGTGAGGAGGATGCTCTTCCCGGCGAAGCAATCTCATGATTATGTTTGGGATTGCTTCGCCGCAAGAACAAGTGCGCGGCTCGCAATGACATTAGTCAACTCCAAATAATTTCAAAATCACATTCCATGAAGTGACAGGTGAACTTAATGCAAAAAATATCCAGCCGAGTGCCACAAAATGAAAAGTAAAAATAATTCCACTGATATTTAATATACTTTGTTTTGTCGAAGTATTTGCCCATTCACTTGCTTTGGCTTTTGTAAAATCACTCCAACGATTATGAATGAACAAACCAAGTCCATGCCATAAACCCCAAATTGTAAAGTTCCATGTCACTCCGTGCCAAAAGCCGATTAAGACCATTGTAGCAACTTGGGTCAAAAAAATCATCATTGGCATTGACAATGGCTTTTGCCAAGACCTTAACCAACGCGTCACTGGATTAAAGAAATATGCCCGAAACCATTGTGTTAAAGTCATGTGCCAATTATTCCAAAACTGAGTCAAATTGGGCTTGAGATAGGGCGAAGCAAAATTTTCGGGCAAATTAATGCCAATAAATTTTGCGATTCCTAATGCAATATCTGTATAGCCGCTGAAATCAAAATAAATTTGGAAGGCGTAGGCATACACCAAAATCCACAACCAAAACGTGGAATTGACTTGTGTTGCGTTTGTATCGTTCAATGCGATTAATGCCAATGTATCTGCAATTACAAATTTTTTGAATAAACCGATGATTAATCTTTGACTTGCATTAAAAAATATTTCTGTATTTAATCCTGCAAATGGTTGGCGTAAATCTTTAATAAAACGTTCAATTTTATCTATGGGTCCAGCAGTGAAAGCGGGAAAGAAAATGACATACGTAATATATTCACTTAAATCTACAGAAGGCAAGCGACCTGCTTGCTTATCTCGAATCGTATGAATGAGTCGAAAGGCGACGTATGAGAATCCAAGCCAACGAATATCCAATGCAGATGCGGTTTCTACGGATTGTCCAACGAAGCCACGTAAACTTGAACTGAGCCATAATGTCCATGCAGGGATTTTGAGGATGAGAAAAATTCCGAGTAGCAGAATCAAGCCGAACGTTAAGAAAGAAGCGGAGATTTTTCTTAAGAGAAAAAGTACGAGTCCAAAAATCAAAAAGATAATGAATGTGATTTCAATTTGTGGTGGGCGAGATGGCGTGAAAATTTGTGCAAAAGAAAAATATCTTGTGACATTAAGTAATAAGATGATGCTAGCGATGATGACGAGTGTAAAAATATTTTTTCGGTTGAATGTGTTATCGGTTGTGATGTACCAAGAAAAAATTGTGATGATGAGCGTGAGTGTTGGAATCCAAAAATCGAAACCACGAATCGGTAGTGCAGGTTGTAACCAAAAAATTATTAAGACACTGGCGATTAATAAAAATAAATCTCTGCCGCGTTTGATGAACGAAAAAAGCAATGTAAAAAAAACGATAATCAAAATTTGAATTATCGTCATGTTAAAAACCTTGATAAATCCACGTTGGGTTGCTATCTGCTGTAAAAATCACCAACGCGATTAACATCAAACAAAATAAAAATGCTAAAAGATTTTCTTTTGAAAAAAAATGTTTCACTTATCTTGTTCCGCACACTAACCAATTACCATTTTCATTCACAACTTCATACGTGATATTTGAAAAATCTAATTCTTGCGGTTCGCCACCATAACTCATTTGCAATTTGCCCGCGCAATTCACCAAAGTTGTATCACCATCATTCCCAACTTCTTGACATGCAATTCCATCGGCTAATGAAACTTCGACCAATTCCAAGGAGTCAAGTACAAGTAAGGCATCATCTTCATACTCTGCACATGAATTTGATAAAAGACCCGCTTCATCTTTTGACGCGAGAGCTGTGATGTAACCCTCAACAGTTTGACTTGCACCTGAGTCACCTGCTCCGCAAGCCGAAAGGATGAGATTTAATGTTATTAATAGAAAAATTATTTTATTTTGCACGAGTGCCTCCATGTTTTGTAAAGCGATTGCGGATTATAACAAGAATATCTTTTTTGCCTAAATCGGGTTTTAGTTACAAATATAGGAGATTCCTTTGAACAACATTATCGCCACCATCATTACCTTTGCAATTTCACTTATCTTCTTGCGCTCTATGGACTTTATCGCTCATCGCGGATTCATTGACAGCAAATTGAGTCGGAAAATTATTCACATTGGCACGGGTCCAATTTTTGTATTGTGCTGGTTTTTATTTCAAGATACACCTGATGCGCGGTGGCTCGCGGCATTAGTTCCATTGGTGATCACAATTCAATTTGCATTAATCGGTTTTGGAATATTGAAAGACGAAGCCTCTGTCAAAGCTATGTCTCGTACAGGTGACCCGAAAGAGATTCTGCGAGGCCCGCTTTATTATGGAATTATGTTTGTGGCGTTGACAGTAATTTACTGGAAAGATTCTCCAATTGGCATTATCGCCTTAATAATGATGTGTGGTGGTGATGGAATCGCAGATATTATCGGCAGAAAATTTAATTCAGCAAAATTGCCGTGGAGCAAAGAGAAATCTGTTGCAGGTTCTATCGCTGTGTTTATTGGAGGATTTGTTTTATCTGTTTTGATTATTATGATTTATATCAATGCCGGTGTGTTTGCAGGTTCAATTACAAATTATCTGTTACCAATTACTGTTATTGCATTCGTTGGGACAGTTGTTGAGTCATTACCTTATAAAGATATTGATAATATTACTATGACTATAACCTCTGTTTTAGCTGGATATTTATTTTTCTGAAATGATTTTATTCATTTCTTCTGCAAGTAATTGGGTAAATAATTCTCTGCCGCTTTCGTTGAGATGAATAGCATCCTGAAATAAATTGCTGGTCAAGCGTGTATCATCACCGAAGTCAAGAAAATAAATTTCATTGTCTGCAAAGTAAGAACTTAATTTTTCAATGTACTGCCCTAATGCCAGTTGGTGTTCGGTATCAGTTTTAACTTTAATTCGAACAAATACGATTGAAATATTGTTTTCTTTAGCAAGTCTTATCATTTCGGGTAGGTATGATCTATTAAGTTGAGTATCAAAATCTAACTGCTCAGATGTATAAAGGTAACTTTCTGCTGCTCTAATTTCATCACCCGGTAAAATTGGATTTATTTCCGCAAAGGTAAATAAGTTATCAAGAGACGTTTGTACACATATTGGATCGCAACCCAATAATGATGGTATAAGGTGGTGTATATGATTATCTATATCCTCACGAATCTTTGCTCGCATTGAATAGAGTGGCAAATAGCGTTCTGCTGCAATTTCCAATGGGGACATATAGTTAGTAAAAGAGTTTTCTATCAATAAAGGTTCATTTTGACGCGCAAATTCAGCAATTTGAGTAAAATAGTTTCCATGCACGCGAAATGCAGGAGCAGTAAGGATCGTATCTCGAAAGACAATTAAGAGATATGGTGGTTTATAAGAAGATTCTACAATATTATTTTTCAAAATAAGATACCACAAAGCTGAAGCTGACCCCGGAATACTTATATTGTATATAGGCTTATTAATTTGCTTTTCGAACAAATTGGAATCTACGCCAAGTTTCAAAGTTGAGTCCCCAAGTAAGACAACTTGTGGTTTTTCTTCTTCAATGAATTTAAGATGGACCAGCCGTAATTCAGAATCTGTGATTGGACCTGAAGGAAAGGGGTAGGTTAAATGATTAGCATTAATCAAAAAAGCTGAAGTGAGAAAAAGGCTTAGGGTTAGAATCAAGAAGAATTTAAGAAAGAAGCGCATTTTTATTTCCTAAAATTGAAAATAAATAAAATCTGAATTCGAAGAGTTTGTGAATATAATTATTAATAAAGTCGCAACTGCATAATAAATTGCATAAAGCCAAGATGGGGTAATGGATTTATGCATCATTTGCTTAACAACTAATGGAATTGTGTAAACAACTACAATATTAATACTAATAAGTGCAAAGATTAGTTCATTTGAATTGGGGATCAAAGGAGAAACACTGAAAATATTTATTAACCAATTTATTGACGGCGAGCGGAAGATAATCCAACCAAACACAATGAAGCAAAACATAACAAACCAAGCAAAGAGCGTTTTGATTTTTGTGTTTGTTTTCCAATCGCCACGAATGCCGATGAGTTGGTAAATGGCAATGAGTATTCCATAATACAAACCCCAAATGACAAAGTTTAAATTCGCTCCATGCCATATGCCACTGATGAACATTGTAACGATAGGGGGCAAAGCAAGTGTTAAGGATTCGTGTAGTTTGTATTGAAGTAAAGTGCGACGAATGGGAAAGAATATGTAATCTCTTAACCATGTAGAAAGTGTGATGTGCCAACGATTCCAAAAATCTGTTGGGGTTAAGGATAGATACGGTTTGTTAAAGTTTTCAGAAGTCTCAAAACCTATTAAATATGCTATGCCGCGTGATATATCGGTATATGCAGAGAAATCTGCAAGGATTTGTAAGGTGTAACCTAACCCGCCAATTAGTAACAATAAAATTGAAGGTTCGTCAAAACCAAAGATACGATTGACTATGACTTGAACGCTATCTGCAATGACAATTTTTTTGAAAAAGCCCATGACCAAAAGGGGCCAGGCTTGATAAAAAAACTCGGCTTTCCATTGGCGCTGAGATTCTATTTGTGGGATTAATTTTTGCGGACGTTCAATAGGTCCCGCAATCAGTTGTGGGAAGAATGAAACATATAAAGCAAAATTTATAAAATTATTTGTAGGCTGTAATGTTCCACGAGAGACATCAATCATATAACCCAGTTTTTTGAGTGTAAAAAAAGAGAGCCCTGCTGGTAAGGCAATGCTTATCAGTAATGTGCCTGTATGAATGTTAAATGTATTCAAAAAGGCAATTACATCACTGATAAAAAAATTGTAGTACTTGAAAAATGCAAGAACCCCCAGATTCATAAATAAACTTATTAGGATAAATATTTTTTTTCGGTTTGGGTAAAAAACAATGGCACGCGCAAGAAAATAATCTATGCTGGTAGATAATCCAAGCATAATGGCGTACCATGCTTGGATGTATCCATAAAAATAATAACTCGCCACTAGCAAAATTAAATTTTGCCAGTGGCGTTCACGAATCAGCCAATATATTATGAAGATGATAAAGAAGAAGAGTAAAAAATCGTAACTAGTGAAAGCCATGTTTATGCTGTTTTTTCTTCCTCATTGACCAACACCATCACCCGATGAGATTCGGCATATTCAAAGCCTTTATCTTTGGCATCTTCTTTTGCCCAATCCTTCATCCACTTTTCAACTTCATCCACAGGCACTTGACTGGCGTGCTTTTTCAATGCTTCAACTTTAATATCTATGGTTTCGGTAATATCAATCCATGTATCAGGCTTGTCGGTGCCGTGAATGTATAGGCGTTTGACGTTGTGTGGTTCGTAGCCAGCCTCTAACAGGTCAGTAAAAATGAGGCGTGTTCCTGCAGATGGGAAAACTGCTTCAGTAGCGGCTTGCGCGGCGGCGCGATGGTCAGGATGGTTGACATATTCATTTCCATAAAACCATGCTTCGGGATTACCTGCTAAAACCACATCAGGTTTATACTGGCGGATGAGGCGTGTGAGTTCTTTTCGCAAGGTGAGTGTCGGCTGGAGTTCGCCATCTGGATAACGCAAAAAAACTGAATGTTTCACCCCAAGCACATCGTTTGCGGTTTGTTGTTCAACTTCTCGTAATTTTGCTAATTCAGGTTTATACTTGCCGTCCTTTGTTGCATCGTTTGAACCTGAGTCACCACTCGTAATCGTCACTGAAATAATTTCACAACCTGCTTTTGACCATTTTGCTAATGTGCCACCAATCGAAAACTCTTGGTCGTCTGGGTGAGCGTGAATGCTCATTGCAATCTTTGGGATGTATTCTTTTTCGTTTGTCATACAAACAATTTTACTTGAAATGAAAAATCAATTTGTAGTAAAATAGAACGCATATTCTAATTTTCTCTAATCCATAACTTCATATTCATGCCCTTTAAATTGCGAGAGCCGAGTATGGTGGCTCGGCTCTCATAACAAAGGAGGAGAAGAGAATTGTTATGTCCCAAATTTATCACGCCTACTCAAAAAGCACTTGACGACAACCATACGCTTAATCCACGCCAAGCCAACGAATCACCTAACAAAATTTTAAGGAGAAAAATGTCTGCTTCACTTGCAATAGAAACACAAGATTTAGGTCGCATTTACAAATTACGCGGCAGTAAAAAAGAACCGCGCAAAGAACTCGTCGCTTTACAAGATGTTAACTTGACAGTTGCAAAAGGCGAATTATTTGGATTGCTCGGACCAAACGGTGCTGGCAAAACCACTTTGATTAAGATTCTCACCACGCTTCTTTCTCCGACTTCAGGCTGGGCAAAGGTCGCGGGAGCAGATGTCGACCGCGAAGCTGAGTCCGTGCGCCCACGTATTAACATGGTTTCAGGTGGTGAATCATCAGGTTATGGACTCTTAACTGTGCGCGAAAACTTGTGGATGTTCTCACAGTTTTATGGCGTGCCATCCAAAGAAGCCAATGAACGAATCGAAGCCTTACTTGAAATGATTGGCATGAAAGATAGAATGCACACCAAATCATCTGACCTTTCGACAGGTTTACGCCAAAAGATGAACATCGTGCGCGGATTTTTAACTCAACCCGAAGTTTTATTTTTAGATGAACCTACCTTAGGTTTAGATGTCGGCGCGATGCGTGATGTGCGAAAGTTTGTGCTTGAATGGTTAAAAGCCGATAAAGAAAGAACTTTACTTTTAACTACACATTACATGATGGAAGCCGAAGAATTATGTGATCGTGTTGCCATCATCAACAAAGGGCGTGTACTCGCTTGTGATACGCCAACTGCTTTGAAACAAAGATTACAAAAAGATGCCATCTTTGAAATTCAAACGAGTCCGCTGAACGGATTGAGTCAGCAGATGTTGGTAGACCAGCCTGAAGTCACGCAAGCGGCGATTGCTGAAACGGAGACAGGTGCAAAATTAAGTTTAAGTCTGGTCGAAGAATCAGCACTCGCCAGAGTCATCAATCTATTTACACAAAAAGATGTTAAGGTAATGAATCTGACCAAACGTGAACCCACACTTGAAGATGTGTTTGTAGATTTAGTGGGACGCAGTATGGCAGAGGAGGAAGACCATGGCAATACAGAATAGAGACGCATTAACCAAACCATATTCACACAAAGATATTGGTTTGAAATTATTTTTGAAAACGATTATGGCGCGAGCATATCCACGCATCATTGGTCAACAACGAGAAATTTCATGGGTGTTGTTTGAAATTTTATTGCCGATGTTAGCGGTGTGCGCTTATGTATTTGTATATCGTGCATTGAACGCACCAGAAGAATATGTTGGTTTTGTTGTAATGGGTGGCGCAATGACAGCCTTTTGGTTAAATGTTTTATGGAGCATGAGTAGCCAATTGTATTGGGAAAAACAACAAGGTAATTTACAACTGTATATCATGGCACCCAATTCAATGATGGCAATTTTATTGGGCATGGCATTAGGTGGCATGTTAGCAACTTGTTTACGTGCCGTAGCAGTTACTGTATTTGGTATGTTAATGTTCGGCGTCACATTTCAAATTGTTAGTTATTTACAACTCTTTGCCGTGTTCACATTAACCATGATTGCGTTGTATGGTATGGGCATGATGATGGCATCCGCATTTCTGTTATTCGGGCGTGAAGCCTGGCACATTGCCAACTTAGCCCAAGAGCCGATTTTTTTGGCATCTGGATTTTTCTTTCCGATTAAGTTTTTGCCATTTTGGGTAGCGGCGGGAGCCTCGCTTCTTCCTCTGACCTTAGGCATGGATGCCATGCGTCAACTTGTTTTTAATTCTGAATTTTCTGGCGGCTTTTTACCCGTATCAACAGAAATTTGGATATTAGCAGGTTTGGCAGTTTTATTCGTTGTAGTCTCAAAATATCTGCTCGCTTACGTAGAAAAGTTAGCAGTGCGAGAAGGAAGAATTACAGAGAGTCGGAGATAATTTTTCTACCACGAAGGGTCACAAAGTATCACAAAAGAAAACCTTAAAACCTTTGTGTGCCTTAGTGACGCTTTGTGGTGAGTCGGTTTTACAGGAGAAAAAATGCAAACATCAACTTCTTGGCGTTCGTTTCGGACAGCGGCTTGGCTTGGTTGGGTGATTGAATCCAACTGGACAGACCCTTTCCTTTTTGCAGTGTATTCCATCGTCAAGCCTTTATCTGGCGCGGCGATTTTGGTCATCATGTATGGAGTCATTACACAAGGCGCATATGACAGTGCTTTGTTTCCATACATTTATCTTGGTAATGCTTTTTATATTTACGTTGGCGCTGTAATGACTGGCGTCTCTTGGGCAGTGGTAGATGACCGCGAGCTATATAAAACATTGAAATATATGTATATTGCTCCAATCAATATCCCAATTTATTTGCTTGGTCGAGGTGGCGCACGCTTTATCGTTGGCTCTATTGCAGTATTAATTACCATTCTTACTGGCGTATTCTTCCTGAATGTGGACATCAATTTGGCAGAAGTCAATTGGGGATTGTTCTTCGTGTCATTGACATTAGGAATTATTATGCTGGCACTTATTGGATTAATGCTAGCAGGTTGGACGCTCATCACCGCCAGACATGAAGGCTTCATCGGTGAAGCAGTTGCCGCCGCGTTATACATTTTTAGTGGAGCAGTCTTCCCGCTAGATGTATTGCCTGAATGGTTAAGACCTGTCGGTTATTTCATGCCGACCACTTATTGGCTTGAGTTATTACGAAGGTCATTGGTTGGAGACGTAGCTCAAGCATTCCCAACATTATCTCAATTTAGCAATTTGGAAATTCTCGGCGTGATGATTGGTTTGAGTATTTTGTTCGGCTTGGTCAGTGTTTGGGTCTTCAAAGTATGTGACAACATCGCCCGCGAAAATGGGATGATTGATAGAACGACGAATTATTAGAATAAAATCCCGAAGATTTATCTTCGGGATTTTTTGTTGATGTTAGAATTTAATTATTTCACTTAGGAAAAACACCCATGATTCAAGACCCTCTCCTCCTCAACGACTGGCATCCCGTAGCAACAATTTCACAGTTAAAAGAAACACCGATTATCAGTGCGCGTTTGCTTGGTGAAGACCTTGTCTTATGGAAATCAGGGAATCAATACATGGCTTGGCAAGATTTATGCATTCATCGCGGGTCTAAACTTTCGGGTGGCAAAATTGTAGATGAATATTTGCAATGTCCGTATCACGGTTGGACGTATAACCAAGATGGAATGTGTGTAAAAATTCCCGCACACCCTGAACAAACGCCTCCAACCAAAGCAAAAGTGAAAACTTATTTGGTAAAAGAAAAATATGACATGTTATGGGTTTGTTTGGGAACTCCATCAAATGATATTCCGCCGTTTCCTGAATGGGAACAAAATGGTTATACATGGGCAGTCTGTGACCCGATAAGAAATGTCCCTGCTCATGGACCACGTATCATCGAAAACTTTTTAGATGCGGCACATTTTCCATTTGTGCATGAAGGCGTACTCGGAGACCAAGATCATCCTGAAATGGAAGACTTCAATGTAAGCATTGGAGCTAATGGCGTTGAGTCTGAACCTGTTTATATTTATCAGCCTGCACAATATGGAACCACGGGCGGAGGCAAAGTTAGTTATGTCTATCGCGCCTTTCGTCCATTTACGGCTCACATGACCAAACATGTGCCAGCCGGTTGGTGGGGAGCAGATGCGCCGTCCGCTACACATGGTTTGATGTTAACGCTCACGCCTCATGATGAATTAGATACAACTGTTTGGTTTTTGATTTCTTCGACGATGTGGACTGACCCCGAAGTTTTACAAAAAGAATATACAAAACGCATCACCGATATTTTTGAAGAAGATAGAGTCATTGTGCTTTCGCAACGCCCTGAATTATTGCCATTAGATTTACAAGCCGAATTGCATTTGAAATCAGATAGAGTGGCGATTGCATACCGAACTTGGTTAAAACAATTGGGTTTGAAGTTTGGAATTGCATAAAATAAAACCGTCAAGTTTTTGACGGTTTTATTTTAGAAATTCTTCAATCACTTTTCTCAACTCTTTCAAACTCACAGGCTTACTCATATATTCCGTTGCACCGGCTTCAAGGCAACGTTCGCGGTCGCCGTGCATGGCTAAGGCGGTAAGAGCAATGATAGGTGTAGAAGCAAATCGAACGTCAGACCTGAGGCGGTGGGTGGCTTCTAATCCATCCATCACAGGCATTTGAATATCCATCAAAATCACATCAGGGTTAATTTCATTTGCTTTTTCAATTGCTTGCAAACCATCATTGGCAACAACAATTTCATAACCATAATTTTCAAGATATTCGCCAATGGTTAAGATGTTGGCTTGATTATCTTCAACCAATAAGATTTTTTGATGACTGCCTGCCGCTTTCGGTTGATACTGAACTTCGACATGAATTGGCTGGGATACAATTTTTTCCGCTTCTTTTTCTTGCGCCAACATGGTTTGCTGATAGGGCAACTTAATCGTAAAGCGACTGCCTTTGCCGACTTCACTTTCTACTTCGACACTACCGCCATGTAAATCTGTTAATTTTTGAACGAGTGCAAGACCCAAGCCTGTACCTTCAAAGTGGCGATTCAAACTACTTTCAACTTGTACAAACGGCGTAAACAAACGTCTTAAATCTTCTGGCGCAATGCCAATGCCGTTATCTATCACTGAAAATTGAATCACTTCTTTTTCTTCATCAGCAAGGACTTTGAGAGTCACATGCCCATTGTTTGGCGTAAATTTAACCGCATTGGTTAACAAGTTGACCAAAACTTGTTTGAGGCGGCGTGGGTCGGCAGAAAAATCTGAAATGCCTGCTTCAATTTCATAATCAAGAGAAATATTTTTCTTGGTTGCCTGACTCTTCACAAAAATAATACTGGATTTACACAAATCATCGGCACGAATCAATTGTGGATAATAATCAAACATGCCTGCTTCCAGTTTAGAAAGGTCGAGAATGTCATTGATTAAATCTAATAAGTGTTTTCCGCTGGCTTCTATAATTTGTAAAGATTTTTTCTGATTTTCATTTAGAGTCTCTTGATATTGCTCTAGCATCGATTCTGACAAACCTAAAATACTATTTAGTGGCGTGCGTAATTCATGACTCATATTGGCTAAAAATTCATCTTTAGCGCGGTTGGCATGTTCAAGCTCAAGGTTTGTTTTATTGAGTTCAGCAGTGCGTTCGGCAACACGACGTTCGAGTTCAAAATTAGAACGTTGTAAGTTTTCAAAGAGTTGGGCGTTATCAATCGCAATGGCGGCTTGACCTGCCAACGTTTCAAAAAAGTCTATCCACTCTTTATCGGGTCTAAGTTCTGTGCGGTTGAAAACTTCTAACACGCCTTTCAGTTTTCCCTTGGCGGTTAATGGAATGCCATAATAAGAAACAAAACCTTCGTCTTGTAATAGCTCAGAACGGATAAATTTTTCTTTTGCATATACAAGATTTGGAATAAAAACAGACTGCTTGCCTAAAGCAGATTCTCCTGCCAGCCCTTCGCCGAGGCGCACATGCGTTTGCTCAATTCCACTAGAGTAAAACCCTTTGCCTGCCTGAAACTCTAGCATCGACAAATCTACATTGAATAACAAGATTGATGCGGCACTGACATTCAATTCAGAAAGCGTAGCACTCAATAAGGTATCTAAACTGAGATTCAAATCAAAAGAATTGCTGATAGCAATATCAATGTTGCGTAAAGAATTCAGACGCTTTAGTTGACGCTGAATTTTCTCTTCTGATTGTTTACGCTCTGTAATATCTATGGTTGAAACAATCACTTTCTCTAACGTTTCTTCGTAACCGGGCACAACTGTCCAATGGATGTTGACATCAATCTTAAGTCCACTCAGGGTGTGGTCTGTGCCTTCACGAGCAAAATTTAAATTCCCTTGTGCGAACTGGATTAACTCATATTCAAATTTTTTAGTAGTGATTGGAACTGTGTTATTGCCCAAACCACCGAGCAATTGGCTTTTATGGCTAGCGTTATATAACTTTAATGCCGCTTGGTTGACGTCTAAAATAGTAACTGAACGTAGGCATTCTTCTACAAAATTGGGATGTTCGAGAATATAAGCAGGAATATCCACAATGCCATTGGCTTTTAACTGCTCAAATCGTTTTTTAACTTCAGAAAAATCTTCTACCCACAATGCAATGGGTGAATCTTCAAAGAGACTGCGATATTGTTCTTCGCTACTGCGTAAGGCTTCTTCGGTCTCTACAATCTCTGTGACGTCATGGTAGTTGACAACGATGCCAAGTATAGAGGGTTCATGCAATAAATTTGTACCAACGCCTTCAACCCAAACCCATCTGCCATCGCGGTGCCGAAGCCTGAAGCGTTGACGAGAGTGTTCCGCTGGATTACGCAAAAGCTCCGCAAACTGATTTTGAAAACGTCCTAAATCATCTGGATGTACTAATTCCAAGAGGCTTTTACGCAGAAATTCACCTTTTGGATAACCAAGCGTCGGGTTAGCCGATGGACTTTCGTATATCAACGAACCATCTGCTGAGATGATCGAAATTTCATCAACGCCGTTTTCAATCAAACTGCGAAAACGCGCTTCATTATCTCGTAAAGCAATATCTGCTTGAATCTTTTCATCGCGTAGTTGCTTTTGATTTAAGGCAATTTGAATAGCAGTGCCTAAACGGATTAGCCTGTCTTTCATCAGGTAATCATCTGCACCATCTTTCATTGCCTGTACAGCAATTTCCTCTCCAATGGTGCCAGATACTAGAATAAAGGGAATATCAAGTGCAAGCTCTCTTAAGATTTTCAATGCCCGCAAGCCAGTAAATTGCGGCATAGAAAAATCAGACAGAATCAAATCTGGAGGCCAAGCCAGAGCCTCTATAAAAGCCGTCTCGGTATCTACTCGGCGATACTGCATTTCAACCCCTTCTTGCTCAAGTTGGAACAGAATCAGTTGGGCATCGTCAAGAGAATCCTCTACCAGTAAAATATTCAGCGGGGATTTCATAAGTTATTACCTATCAGGGGGTGTCTCGTTTAAGATTAACCAATAAAATTTAAGTTGCTTTACCGCTTCGGTGAATTGATTGAAATCCACTGGCTTGCGCACGTAACTATTCACGCCGCTTTGATAGCTAGTGAGAATATCCTGTTCTTCGTTAGAAGAAGTAAGCATAATGATAGGAATTAAGGCGGTTTGTGGGTTAGCGCGCAGTTGTTGTAACACCTCTAACCCGTTTAATTTAGGGAGTTTGAGATCCAATAAGATGAATAACGGCGTATCGGAAATATCACGCTCGACATATGCTCCTCTGCAAAAAAGATAATCAAGCGCTTGCAAGCCATCGCTTAAAACCACAAACTCATTCGCAACCCGCCCATCTTCAAACGCCATGCGAATTAATTCCTGATCATCAGGACTATCTTCTACCAATAAGATTTTTTTATTTTTCATGGGTTTCTCCAAGTGTGAAGTAAAAGGTTGCACCTTTTTCTAATTCTGCTTCTGCCCAAACTGTGCCGCCATGGCGGTGGATGATGCGTTGAACGATAGCTAGCCCGATGCCAGTGCCGGGGAATTCGGCTGTTGAATGTAAGCGTTGAAACGCGCCAAAAAGTTTATTGGCGTATGTCATATCAAACCCAACGCCATTGTCGCGTACAAAAAACACTTTGTCTTCGTTCTGCGTTGGTAAAACACCAACCTGAACGGACGCTGATGCACGGCTGGATGTGAACTTCCAAGCATTGCTGATTAAATTCTGAAGCGCAATCTTAATTAAATCCGCATCACCCAGCCCTTCCACCTGCTCTTCAACCTCAAACAAGACTTGCCGCTCAGGTTCTTGTGCGCGTAAATTCTCATCTATCTCACGCGCTAGCCTTGTGAGGTTGACATTATCTTTCTCCATTTCACGGCGAGAGATACGAGAAAGGGATAGCAAATCGTCAATTAACTGTCCCATTTGATGCGTGTTTTCTTTAATTCGGTTTAGATAATGTACCCCTTGCTCATCTAATGAGTCTGCATATTTACTTACTAGGGCTTGGCTAAACCCATTGACAGCCCGTAAGGGTGCGCGTAAATCATGTGAAACGGAATATGAAAATGACTCTAATTCTTTGTTGGCGACTTCTAAGGCGTTTTGACGTTGCTGTAATTCTTGAATTAACGAGGCTTTGTCTAACGAAGTAGCAATTTCTGTTACTAACAATGCCAACAAATCAAGATCATCTTGTACAAAGAGAGGTTCATATCGCATGAGGATGAGCAAACGTCCCCACGGTTGAAGCGCGCCGATAATCGGGACGACGTACATCGTTTTCGCACCGAACTCATTTGCCCATTGGGCGGTTTCGGACATTACATCTTGTGGAATATATGCTAAATAGCCTTGTTTGTTTTTCCATATCTCTGTCACTCTGTCGGGTGGGACTTGAAAACTTTCAATCGGTAGCGGCGGGTCGCTTTGTACTTCTATAGTAAAGCTTTCTTTAGAGCCATCCCAATTGATCACAAGAGCTGTTTCACCACCGATTGACTGTAATGCGCCTGTGGCTAGTTTTTCAAAAAGTGCTAGGCGACTATCGTTATAGGACTGACGTGCGGTCTGATTGACAAAATTATAAAACTCCTTATATTGCCAGTTTTGTTTTATCCAGCGCGGCGGGGCGAACCCAAGATAGTAGCCTATACCTGATAGAGCGAATATTGGTTGTACTGATGTATTAAACCAAGCAGGCGCTGGAATACTTGGATTTAAGATAATGATGACTAGTAAGACCAAGGCGACGATGAAAAGCAATGCCAAGAGACCAGAACCAATTGAGGCGAGGCGTAAGCGATGCCCTAAGAAGCCTTTGATAGTGATAGCGCCACGCACAATAATGTATGAGGCATATCCTTGGATGATGGCAAAATATCCAATGGCTAACACCAAAGGCAAGACAGGGCTAATTTGTAGGAAAGCAAATGAAATCAATACGAAAATAAGCCCAGCAAGTGCAAGGCGCTGAATCCAAAGGGGGATGGGATGAAAATATTTAACGAGGCGTAAAAGGAAATACGGATGGATGATGAGTGCAGTTGCTATAAGAATAGTAAAGATAGAAGAAAACTCTGGGAAAAGGGCTTGTAGATCTTGACCAAGGAATGCCAAGCCCATTGATAAAAACACGAGCATGGTATCCAAATGGAGGCGTGAGGGATATCGCCACCAGCGAAACAGGGTAATACCCGCCAAAAAGAAAAATATGGCTTGGGTAAGAATTTGTAGTAAGCCTTCAATGGTCATATAAGCACCGCTGATACTTTCTCTAGCGTTGTCCATGCGGATACTTCAACTTTAAGGCGGGTTGAATCGGCTGTGTTGTTTTGGGGTTCTGCTTAGACTTCCCCCAATTGGATTGTGAAGTCACTTTACGAATTCTTCCCATTTTGCTCCTTAATCTAAAGGGAAAATATTGGCGACTAAGCTACAAGTATACTATTAAAAAAAGTACTCATCACTAGGGTGAGGGGGGCACCCTAATGATGAGCAACATTATTGTAACATTTATTTTTATGAAATGCAATGTTTCACTTTACAGTTTAGTAAGTAGATAGCCCTCTCCGTCCTTCGGACACCTCCCCCAAATCCATAAGTGTAATTTTGGTATTTATAAAAATTTTCATTTCGGATTTGGGGAGGCTGGGTGGGGGCATAGTACTTAAAGCCTAGTGAATCTCAGAAAAAAATTTTATAGAATATTATTACTCAGGGGGTATGGATGCCTCCTGATACAAACAACGTATAGGAGGTAGATATGTCAGTCAAGTTCAATGTTGTTGAAAGGGGCAATCCAAGTGATTTACAAGCCCCGAAGAAGTTTTACCCATCTATTCAGTCGAGCGGACGTGTAACCACGCGCGAGTTGGCTGAAATTGCGGCACGGGAATCGACTATGAGCCCTGCCGATATGATGGGCGCACTAGAGATTTACCTTAGCATCATCCCGCGTGAGTTGGCGAAGGGCAATATCGTCGAGTTGGGAGATTTCGGTAATTTCTGGTTGAAGACCACCTCAGAAGGCGTGGAAAATGAGGAAGATGTACGCGCTACTCAAATTACGAGCGTATTGCCACGCTTCATCCCCGGCAAGTTGTTCAAAAACGTCTTGAACAGCATCGAGTTTGTGAAATCTTCCACACCAAGCCAAGATTAAGAAGCAGTAATAAGGTGACAGTCACTTCAAAAGTGACTGTCACCTTAGACATTTAGAAGTGTCGGGAAAGACATTTAGAAGTCTTCGAGAAAACATTTAGAAGTGTTTGGAAAGACATTTAGAAGTGTTGGGGAAGACATTTAGAAGTGTTTGAAGAGACATTTAGAAGTGTTTTTCTACTAGAAAGGCTATGTCATTCTGAGGGAGTGAAACGACCGAAGAATCTCGAAGAGACCCTTCGTTGCCCCTTCACTTCGTTCAGGGCTTTGACTCAGGGTGACATGGTTAGAGACATGTCATTCTGAGCGTAGCGAAGAATCCCGAAGATAATCTTAGAGACCCTTCAGTCGCGAAAAGCACGCTCCCTCAGGGTGACATGGAGTGTGACATGGAATAGGTGTTGACATGAGCAAAGAATATTATGTCTATATTATGACGAATAAATCACGCACACTTTATACCGGTGTGACCAATAACTTAATGCGACGTGTGTATGAACATAAAAACAAACTTGTAGCAGGTTTTACAAAGAAATACAATATTCAGTTTTTAGTCTATTATGAGTCAACATCGAGCGTACATTCGGCTTTGGAACGCGAAAAACAAATCAAAGGCTGGTTGAGGGCAAAGAAAATTTCCCTGATTAATTCAATGAATCCTGCATGGAAAGATTTATCAGAGGAGTGGTATGTGTCGCCAGAAAAGAAAAAGGATAATGAGTGATATGTCATTCTGAGCGTAGCGAAGAATCCCAAAGATAATTTTAGAGACCCTTCGTTGCCCCTTCACTTCGTTCAGGGCTTTGACTCAGGGTGACATGGTTAGGGATATGTCATTCTGAGCGATAGCGAAGAATCTCGAAGAGACCCTTCGCTGCCCCTTCACTTCGTTCAGGGCTTCGACTCAGGGTGACATGGTTAGGGACAATCCCCTTGAAGCTGACCTTCACTTTAGACTTTATTTTTCGCTTATAATTTATAAAATATGTCTGATTGGAACATTTATGGCAAACAGTAACCTTACCGAAGCCAAAAGGGCGAAAAACGACGAGTTCTATACCCAATACCCTGATATTGAAAAAGAAATGACTGCCTATCTGGATTACAACCCTGATGTCTTTCGGGGCAAGACGATTTTGTTGCCGTGTGATGACCCAGAGTGGAGTAACTTTACCAAATATTTCGCCCAAAACTTTGAACGGCTTGGGTTGAAAAAACTCATCAGCACCAGTTATGCGGTCGAGAGTAAAAAATATAAAGGTGCGTACCAACCCACGCTCTTTGAAACCAGTGCTCCCTATTACGACAAAGTAAAAACCGTTCAAAACGGAAAGATTTTCACCTTGACGGACGACAAGACGGGTGACCGCAAGGTGAATGTAGATGATTTAGAGTGGCATTATTTAGAAGGTGATGGCGATTTCAGAAGTGCTGAGATAAAAAGATTGCGCGATGAATCAGACATCATCATTACCAACCCGCCCTTCTCTCTCTTTCGTGAGTTTTTGGCTTGGATTATAGAGGCGAATAAACAATTTGTAATTATTGCAAATATGAATGCCATTACATACAAGGAAGTATTTCCTTTAATCAAAGATAATAAAATGTGGATGGGCAACGGTTTTCACGCTGGCAATGCTTACTTTTCAACGCCTTTTGCCGATGAATATGAAGAAGGAATTTATAATCCCGAAACTGGCTTGGTGAAATTTAGAAATGTTTGTTGGTTTACTAACCTTGACCACGGCAGACGTCATCAACCGTTACCGTTAATGACAATGGCAGAGAATTTGAGATTTAGTAAACACAAAGAGATTCAAGGCAAACAATCGTATGACCGCTACGACAACTATGACGCCATTGAAGTGCCATTTACTGATTCGATTCCGAGTGATTATGATGGTGTGATGGGCGTGCCGATTAGTTTTCTCGATAAATATTCCCCTGAGCAATTTGAAATTGTTGGCGCAACTGAAAGCGAGGGGAAAGGGTTTTCTGAAGGATTGTGGGACGAAAAAAGCAAAGTTTCGCAACCTCTTATTAAAAACGAAAGAGTATATAAACGTATATTTATCAAACATAAGAAAGTCAAAAAATGAATGTTTACCAAGTGACAGTCACCTCGCAGGTGACTGTCACTTCCCTATGTCATTCTGACCCTGAACGATAGTGAAGGGGAAGAATCCCTGAGACTATCTTACGAGACCCTTCTTTCGCGAAGCCTGTCCTGAGCTTGTCGAAGGGAACGCTCCCTCAGGGTGACATTAACGAGAGGAAATCATCAAATGAAAACAACACTTAGAACCAACATCACCGTCAAAGATATATGCGAAGGCTTTGTCTATAACGAATTAGAAGGCAAAGGTTTGTTTGGCTTGTCGGGCAAACTCACCATCCAGCCAGAATATCAGCGCAACTATATCTATGCTGACGGCAAAAGAGATGTAGCAGTCATCGAATCCATTCTCAAGGGCTATCCACTCGGCTTGATATATTTCAACAAAGTCAGTGATGATGTCTTAGAAGTGTTAGACGGGCAACAACGCATCACCAGCTTTGGGCGCTTTGTCACCAACAAGTTTGCTATCCAAGATGAACGTGGCATGCAACAATATTTCGACGGCATCGCCGCCGACCAGCGCAAGAAAATCCTCGAAACGAAACTGCTCATCTACGAATGTGAAGGTGAAGAAACTGAAATCAAAGATTGGTTCAAGACCATCAATATTTACGGCGTGCCAGTCAACGAACAGGAAATCCGCAATGCTATCTATTCAGGTCCCTTTATAACGCTTGCCAAAAGCGAGTTCAGCAATAGCCAGAATTCCAATATTCAAAAATGGAGTGCTTATATCTCAGGCAGTGTCAATCGGCAGGACTTTTTAGAACGCGCACTCGATTGGGTTAGTAAGGGAAACATAGACGAGTACATGAGTCGTCATCGCAATCATAAAGATATTAAAGAGTTGAAAACATATTTCAACACTGTTATTGATTGGGTCTCCGCCGTATTTATAGATGTAGAAAGCGAAATGCGCGGATTGGAATGGGGACGCTTGTACGAAACCTATCACAACGCCTCTTACAACCCTACAAAGGTTTCTAAACAGGTGAGAGAACTCTACGCCGACCCATACGTCAAGAACCGTAAAGGCATCTTCGAGTACATCCTTGGCGGTTCAGAAGATACAAAATTATTAGATGTGCGCGTCTTTGATGAAGCCACAAAGAAGAGTGTTTATGCAACACAAACGGCGAAAGCTGAAAAGAAGGGCGAATCAAACTGTCCGCTTTGCGCTCTCGGACACGATGCTAACAAAAGTAAAATCTGGAAGTTAGCAGATATGGATGCCGACCACGTCACCGCTTGGAGTAAAGGTGGCGAGACCAATATCAAGAACTGTCAGATGTTGTGCAAGACACACAATCGCGCCAAAGGAAATCGTTAGTAGTCAAAGTGAAGGTGACATGAAACAATATGTCATTCTGAGCCGCGCTCTTGCTCTTGCGGCGAAGAATCCCGAAGATAATTTCCGAGACTCTTCGGTCGTGAAAAGCACACTCCCTCAGGGTGACATGGAACAGGAGTTCCAGTTTCAAAACCTGCGAGGTCTAGGTTGTTAAGGGGTGGGTGTTAGGCTACCTGCAAAATAGTTTTGTTGATTGATGCTCCATTTGCTATATATATATTGCAAAATAGAATATATCTCTTCATCTGATAATGTGCTTTCAAAAGCAGGCATGTGAATCGGTTTCTCTACGTTTTTTCCTTCTTTGATAACTTCTATTAATTCGGTTTCCGTTTTTTGCCAAATCACACTGGATATGCCCAGCGGAGGAGCGAGATGTGAGCCATCTGCTAGAGGGGTGCGCCAGCCGGGAATTCCGCCTAAATCAACTCCATGGCATTGAGCGCAATTATGTTCGTACAAGCCTTGTCCATTATTTACAAATTCAGGAATGAGCGTGAGGCTACAAATGATAGAAGTTGGTGTTGGACCTGCCAACAATTGTTGGTCTACAGGAATACCTGTTTCAATTAAGTGAGTTAAGTCTTCTGCTATTTCTTCTGCCAGAATTTCATGACTCCATACCATAACTAAATACCCATTCGGGTCTATGACATAAGTGTAGGCAGAATGGTCAACAGAATAATTGCCGTTTTCATCGGGCGGATTGATTTTGTATTTCACGCCAAGCGATTCTGTCACCAAGTCAATTTCGGTGCGAGTGCCCGTCGCCCCAATAAAATCAGTGCCAAAAACTTTGGCATATTCGTTTATTTTTTCTAGGGTGTCACGGTCTGGGTCAACAGACACAAAAATCACTTGCACTTTGCTTCTGTCTGCTTCACTTAACTCAGATAATGCTATCTTCAACTTTGCTAATGAAGTTGGGCAAACATCAGGGCAGTAGGTGTACCCAAAATATAACAACACATATCTATTGTGATACTTGGTCAAATTCATCGGACCTTCTTCAGTTCGCAAGAAGACGTGGTTATCATGTTGCACAGGCGGGACGATGAATCCATGATATTGGTAGGGTTGGTTAAGAATCATGCTTATGATCATGGCGAAGAGTAGCAAACAGATTCCAAGTCCAATAAAGAGGCGTTTATGTTTTGTATCCATATTTATGGTACCTTCACAGGGGCTTCAATTGTGATACTTCCTGCATGTTGAAAGACAAGTGTAAATTCAATCATATTGCCTTCTTTAATTTCTTTGTTTAAGCCCATTAACATGACATGATAACTACCTGGTTTTAATTCGGCAATTCCATTGGCTGGGATTTCGACACCTGCCACTTCGTGCATAGAAGCGACCCCATTCGCATCCACTTCACTGAGATGAATTTGTACCATTTCAGCGACATCACTTTCAGCCCTCAATAACATATCGGGTGTTGAGGTGTTGTTTTGAATGGTCAAAAATAATGCTGTGGCAGAGTTCATGTTGGAATCAACAGCGCGTACCCAAGCATTCGTAATTTCAATGGATGTAGTATTTGCAGGCGAAGCACAAGCAATGACGATAAATAAACCAAAGAACACGGGGAGAAATTTGTAAAGTTTCATAATGATTATCCTTTTGAGTGGTTCTACAAAAGAAATTATAAAGATTTCTACTTTTTCGTCTTTGCGCTTAAGCAAATAGAAATATCTTTTCGTTTTGACGTACAATAAAGAAAATCCCAACCTAGGAGAATGCGAATGACCATCACCCTCAGCGGCTCAAATCTGACAGTTGAAAAACTCGTTGCCATTGCACGAGATAACGAAAAAGTGGAACTTGCCCCCGAAGCATTGGAAAGAATAAAAGTATGCCGCGCCATGTTAGAAGAAAAACTTGCCAACAAAGAAATTATGTATGGCACAAACACAGGCATTGGGGAATTTTCAGAAACCATGCTCAATGACGAGCAAGTAAAAGAATTTCAAAAATATTTGATTTATAACCACGCCGCTGGAATTGGTGAACCTCTGCCGATTGAATACGTGCGCGGCGCATTGGCTGGACGCATCAACGTTCATGCTCACGGGAATTCTGGTTGCCGACCTGAAATCACTCTTACGCTTGTAGAGATGTTAAACAAAGGCGTTACACCTGTCGTCTCCACAAAAGGTTCTGTTGGTGCAAGTGGTGACCTTGCTCCGATGGCACAAGCAGCATTGCTCTTGATGGGTGAAGGCGAAGCATTTTTTGAGGGTCAACGACTCAGCGGGGCGGAGGCAATGAAGCGTGCTGGAATTAAAATTCCAGGTTTACAAGCAAGAGATGGTCTGGCGGCAATCAATGGTTCCAATGTTTTAACAGCCATGTCTGCGATTCATATTTATGATATGGAAAGATTTTTGAAGCAAGCAGAGATTGCGGCGGCGATGTCTATTGAAGCATTGCTTGGAAATATGAAACCGTACAACACAAAATTACATGAATTGCGTGGATTCAAAGGTGCAATAACCTCTGCAAAAAATATTGCAAAGGTAATTGAAGGTTCAGATTTAGCAACTGGGAAGATGAAAACAAAAGTACAAGATGCTTATTCAATGCGTTCTACACCACAAGTGATTGGCACGGCGCGTGATGCTATTGCGTATGCAAGGTCACAAGTGGAAATTGAATTGAATGGTGTGGGTGATAATCCGATTTTTATTCCTGAAGATAAATTAACTTTAACAGGCGCAAATTTTCAAGGCTCACCTGTTGCTTTGCCAATGGATATGGCTGGTGCGGCGATTACGATGGTGTGTGTTCTATCTGAAAGAAGATTAAATCGGTTAACAAATCCTGCCTTATCACAAGGCTTGCCAGATTTTCTTGCACACGAGCCAGGCTTCTATTCAGGTTTGATGCTCTCACAATATACAGCCGACCATTTGATTGTTGAGCAAAGAATTTTATCTGCACCTGCATCGATTCAATCTATCCCCGCCGCCGCAGACCAAGAAGATTTTGTATCAATGGGTATGAACACCGCTTTGAAGAATGCTCAAATTTTAGATAATGCTTACGGCGTTCTCGGCATTGAATTCATGGCGGCGGCACAAGCTATGGACTTTAGAGAGTTTTCATTTGGCAAGGGAAGCCAAAAGGCACGTGAAGTGATTCGTAAACATGTCGAGCATCTCGAAGTGGATAGACCTTTATATAACGACCATAACAAGATGAAAACCTTAGTACAGTCTGGGGAGATATTAAGTGAAGTAGAAAAAACAATAGGTAAGTTAAATTAAATTTGTAGGGGCACAGCGAGTTCTGAAAAGGTTTTGACGGTAATACGTCTCGCTGTGTCCCTACTTTTGCTTAAGAAAATTCAACACCCCATTCCCCGCCACAACGCCACTTGCAAAACAAGCGGATAATAAATAACCGCCAGTCGGTGCTTCCCAATCTAACATTTCACCTGCACAAAAAACGCCAGGGACATTTTTTAACATCAAATCTTCATTGACTGAATCAAAACTCACACCACCTGCCGTACTAATCGCTTCATCTAACGGACGTGTCGCAATTAATGAAATGGGTAATCGCTTTATAAAAGAAGCTAGTTTTTCTGCATTCAAAAAATCTTCTTTTGATAAAACTTCATACAACAAACCCATCTTCACGCCTTTGATTCCAATTGTCTTCTCCACGTAACTTGCTAACGAACGCGAACCACGCGGCTTTGATAATTTTTCAATCAACTTTTCTTTTGTTGTATCAGGCGCAAGGTCTAAAAAAATAATCGCCTTGCCATTCTTTTCAATTTCATCGCGCATCATCGCCGAAGCCGAATAAATCAAACCGCTCTCCACGCCTTCTTTCGTGATAATAAATTCACCTTGTTGATGAAATGATTCAAAAGATAAAGTCACAGATTTGATTGGATACCCATGATATTTTTCAAGAAAATGATTTGACCATTCCGCATCGAATCCGCAATTGGCTGGTTTCAACGCCTCGACTTTAACGTCAAGTTGTTTCAACATCTCAACCCATTCTCCCGTTGAACCTAATCTCTTCCAACTGCCACCACCCAATGCCAAAATGACAGCATCAGCCTCAACAATTTTCAAACCATCGGGCGTTTCAAACCGACAAGTTAGACTTGTAAGACCTGTTCGACCATTCAGACCAATTAATTTATGCCTCAAATGAAACTCAACCCCCGCTTCACTTAACTTATTTATCCACGCCCTCAACAACGGACTTGCTTTCATCCCCTTTGGAAACACTCTGCCAGATGTGCCGATAAACGTTTCAATCCCAAATTCATGAACCCAATTTCGTAAATCATCAGGTGAAAATTGTTTTAGCCATTTTTCAATTTCTGTTTTTTTATTTCCATACCTTGAAACAAAACCCTCCAAATTTTCAGAGTGTGTGATGTTTAATCCGCTTTTACCTGCCATTAATAATTTTCTACCTAATGAAGGCATAGCATCATACACATCAATTTTTATATTATGTTTGCTTAATACCTCAGCTGCCATCAAGCCTGCGGGTCCACCACCAATGATTGCAACTGATTTATTCATAAATTGATTATAAAGAAAAAACTCCTGATTGAGGTAAGGAGTTTTATATACGAGATTTTAATTAATTATCTTTCCACATCCACGATACCACCAACTGCATTCAAACTAATTGTCCATGTACTGCCGAATTGAAATTGCTGAAATTCATTTAATGAATTTGGCGAATAAGTAAGTTGTCCTTCAGATGTGCTGAAATATACAGTGAAATCTTCCGAAGCAGAACCAGTTCGCTGGTCAGAAGCGAGGCGTGGGTCGGCATACACGGGATACAAATCATTGCCATCTAATTCATAGGTTTGAATCGTCGTCCATTCATCCACTGTATAACTACAATATTGTTCTGTTTCAGTATGGCATTCTTCCACCACTTCACCATAACCCGTACCAGTATCTTCGATGCGTTCTTCGCAAACTTGTCGGCTATCTTGATAGCATGAAACATTATAAGCATCAGATGGCGGATTGCCACGTTCATTTGAATAATTCACAGCACGAACTTCTTGCACAGGCACAGAAGTTTTCCAATACACATTTGTGACTGTGCCTTCAACTGTTTTAGACGGAAATACAAACAAGAAAAGAATCGCAACGCAACATAAAACTGCAAAGATACCAAATCCGCCCAGCCATAACCAATTGAGATTTGAACGCTTCGCACTTAAGGGTGAACTTGATTTTCCAGCGGAGACATTTGCTTGAGGTGTGACATTTTGTTTAGGTAATGGTGCACCGCATTGTTCACAAGTTGTAGCAGTGCCTTTATTTTCAAAATCACAATTTGCACATTTGATTGATTTTGGCGGAGGCGGCGCGGCTTGCAATCTTTGACCTGCTTGCCTTGCTTTACCTTCTTTCAAATCTCCACCACATTGTGAGCAGGTGATAGCAGTGGCTGGGTTGCGTGTGCCACAAAATCCGCAATGAATATCAGCGCCTGCTTTTGCTGATTGCACTACTTTTTCATCGGTGATTATTTTTTCTTCGGATGCGCGTTGAAATTGAACATTCTCAGGTTGTGGGGCACCACAGCTCTGGCAAGTTTTTTCAGGTCCGGGGTTTTGTCCTTCACAATTTGGGCAAACCCAAACCAATTGCACAACACCTTTACTTCTTCTTTGCATTGCTACTCCTTGATTATGTCATTCTTCGTCTGGTCTCGATACGTTGCTTCGCAACTACTCGACCATCGGTTCAGAATGACATGATGGTAAAGTGTACAACAAAATGATAATGAAATGAAGAGTACATCCTTACTACGAATCAAAAGCCCCTGAGTTGCTCAGGGGCTTTCTTTTATCTTGTCACGTTGAAAACATGACCAGCATTATTAATAGTCTATTGTCTCGCCACCGTATTCGCCAGTGAGTGATACATCACCTGTGGCGTAGTTGAAAGTGTAGATGACACTACCAGTTTTATCACCTGTTACATCTACATCGAAAGTCATTAACCCTGTATCCAAATTAAATGAACCTGTACCTGTCATGGCTAACCCTTGCATAAGAGAACATTTATCGAAGGTATAGGCAATAATATTTTCGTTAGTACCTGGTCCAAATGTGAATGTTCCGCCTCGGTTACAACCGACGGATGTTTCTTCACTGGCATCACTATAATAAAATTCTGGCAAGTAGAAGAGATTATCATCAATGGCGATGAATGCGTCTAGTAAATCACCAGCTTCACTTAAAGTCTGAGGCGGGTTTGCAACGTAAGATGCAGTCGTATCAGCCCATTCATCACAGACAATTTCTCTTTGAGCAGGTAATGTTCCATTTACTAAGAAATCAGTGACATAATCGTCGGGACATGCATCACCCCAACCAAAGATAGAATGAATACCACCTTCGCCGTAGATATGAAAACCGTTATCTAAATTTTTGAAGACGGCTTCGCCATCTTCAAACGGAGTGGCAGGGTCAAGTTTGGCATTCAACACAAAAACAGGCACGCCTTCTAAAACCAATGGCTCGCGTTGCACAACTTCTTTTGGTGATGAGGGCCAATATGCACAAGATACTCCGGTATACACACTGCCATCAAGACGAGGAACTGTGCCGTTAGATGCTTGACCTGCTTCAATACTTTGTTCAATGCGTTCTTCTGGTGTGCCACTGAAAAATGTATCATCAGTACATAAAACGCTTAAGAACATCGTATCTGAAAAAGTTGTGTCGCCGAGGTATTCAAATGTCGCCGGGTCAACTGTGGCATTATCGTACATCAAACGCAACATCGGAGTTAAATCACCATTATTGGCGGCGGCAAGTGCTTTGAGGAATAACATGCGCCCCGTTAATGAATACATTTGATATGCGGTTGTGTATTCCAGTGCATTAAATGTAAATGTACCTTTGACAGTTTTATCATTTGGTAATGGAAATTCATAATCAATTGGGTTTTCAGAAACTTGTGCCGCGAGTTCATCATATACTGCAACTGCGTCTTCACCATTCATATCAGCGGAACAAAGTTCATCATCATTACAAGCATTGAGTACGGCTAATAAAACTTTATCAAACGCTTTTTCTTGATTCAATGAGCCTTGTTCACCAGAAACTGTCATATCAATTGTGCCATCTAAAATCACACCGGCTAATCTATCAGGGTAAGCATAGGCGTAGGTTTGAGATACGGCAGTTCCATAACTGACACCATAAATCCAAAACTTTTCATCACCAATGATGGCGCGAAAATCTTCAATGTCCTCAGCCACTGAATCAGTACCGTAGAAAGCAAGTTTGGCAGGGTCAATACCCATCTCTTCAACACAACTTTCAACATACGTTTTGGTGCCTTCCACTAATTCTGCTTGTTCTTGAGGGGTATCTGCGCCTTCAAGCCCAGCTTCGTCATACGAAGTAAGATAACTCAAAAAATCTTCGGCATAAGCAACTGGGCAGGCTAATTCAGAAGATAAACCAATCCCACGTTGATCGTAATAGACAATATCATAATGTTCTAAAATACTGGCATCAAAATAATCCCAATAGGCTGAACTAATACCTTCGCCACCAGGTCCACCAGGGAAGGCTTGCACAAACATGCCATAGCGTTCGCCACTGGCAGGCAATACCCCAAAGACAACATCAATGGTTTCAGTGTTGGCAGAATCAAATTGATTTAATGGAACTTGTAACGTAACACAAGTTAATTCTTCATTTTCTTCACACGGCACACCGCCTAACTCTGCTAGTTTTGGTGTGATATCTTCAATTACATTAAATTCTCCAATACCTGATTCTGTTGAGGTTTCAGGTTCAGATGTTGTCTCAGCAACTGGTTCCTCAGAATTTACACTGGGCAAAACTGTATTACAAGCCATACTTAAAATTGCTAACAACAAAACAAACGTCAATAACTTTTTCATTTCTTCTCCTTTTTAGATTTCATTCCACACACGAACTTTTTGAATTAATGATTCAGGATTCGGTTCTTGATACGGTGACAAATCATCCGCCTCATTCTTAAGGGGAGACATGCTCAATGCACTGAAAACCGCTCCAACCCCGTTAGCGACGTTGTGCTCATCATAGCCGCCTTCGAGAACAAACACAATTTTCCCACCACAAAAATCTTCTGCTATCTCCACTAACTTCTTAGACATCGCATAATACCCTTGAGTAGATAATCCTAACGAAGTTAATGGATCATTCCAATGTGCATCAAACCCAGCGGAGATTAATAGCATCTCAGGCTGAAATGCTTGAACTACCGGTCTAAAAATAGAATCACACAGCAATTCAAAAGTTTCATCACCCGCATAAGCACTCAAAGGTATATTGACGATTCTCTTTTTTGCATCAGGTATATCATCAATTGCACCAGTGCCAGGATAAATTCCCCATTGATGGGTTGAGATTAATCCTGTGCGTTCATCATTCCGAAAGGCTTCTTGAGTCCCATTGCCGTGATGAGCGTCATAATCAATCACCATTACGCGACTCATTCCATTTGCAAGTGCATCTTGTGTGGCGACTGCGATATTGCTGAAAATACAAAATCCCATTGACCTGTGTGGTTCGGCATGATGCCCCGGCGGGCGGACAATTGCAAACGCATTTTTTGCATCACCATTTAAGACAGCTCGTGTACAAGTGATAACTCCGCCTGCGGCGAGTAAAGCATCTTCATACGAAGTTTTGGTGACATAAGTAGGAGCGTGGTCTATAATTTTTGGTGCTTGTTTACACACTTCTTCAATAGACTTAATTAAATTTGTTGTATGAACTTTTGCAATTTCCTCCTCTTTCGCGCGGACAGGTTCTATCTTTCCAGCACCGAATGAATCAAGCAATGGTTCTAGAATTTCTAATCTGCCCGGTCTTTCAGGATGGTCTGGGAATTGATGGTTGCGCGATGGTACGAATGTATACACTGTGGACATAAAACAATTATAGCCTTTACTTATCTTTATTAAATAATCGCAACCATTCTTCCACTTCTTGAGTGGTTAATTTCTTATCATCAGGGTTGGTTTTGACGGAACTTGTTAAAGTATCTCTCATCAACTTCACAAACTCTTCAGATGAAATAAATTTTGCTCCGTTTACTTTTGCCGCGCTTTGCACTTCTCTATCCGAAGAAACCACCGTCCAGTTTTTGGCGGATTTTGCCATATTCATTAATCTAGCACGGATGGCTGAGTCGGCGGAACTTCCACGCGAAATAAAATGTAGAGTTATAGTACCAACTTTCCCCGTACGGGCTGAGGCGGGTGGTGCGCCATCAAAATACACTTCTATTTGTTGTCGTCGCATACGAGCAAATTCTTGTAAGGTATGCGCCAGTTCTAATTCATCATCTGGGTCTGAAAGTTTTAATCCCAACTTCGGAATCAAATTATGTCCGTCAATCAAATAAGGCATTCTAAAATTGTACCTCTTAAGGTCGAGTACGTCGCACTGCATAGGTTAAGAGAATCTAAAAGTGTGAAGTGCGACGCACCATTTTGATATATAAAACGTATATAATTAACAAAAAGGAGACCAACATGGCAGAAAAAAAAGCATCCGACATTATCGTTCCGCAACAAGGCGGCGTAATGCGTAATATTCTCAACCAACTTAAACTCATCTTCCGTTTGATGGGAGACCGACGTGTAAGTTTCTTTGCAAAACTCGTCCCAGTGGGCGCGTTTGCTTATTTACTTTTTCCGTTAGATGCAATCTCACTCCCAATTATCGGCGTGGTAGATGATGCCGCATTATTATGGCTTGGCTCATACATCTTCACCGAACTTTGTCCGCCAGAAGTTGTGCAAGAACACATGAAAGCACTGGCTGGAAACATGAATGCTGATTCATCGAAAGATGATGTAATAGATGCGGAAGCAACTGATACACAAGAATAAAAAAATGAAAAAACTTTTGATTTTATTAATACTGCCCATGCTAGCATGTGGCGGATTTTCTGATTCAGTTGCCCCGACCATAACGCCTCTTCCATCGGGGATAACTGAATCAGCACCCCCAACAGATTCTCAACCTGAATCACCAACCACACCGCCCACACAAACCTCTGCAACCAATGCAAATACTTTTCCAAACCCAAATGATTATCAATGGTCTGCCATCATCAGTGGTTTAGATAGACCCGTTGATGTGCAATCTGCATTCGATGGCACTGGTAGATTATTCATCATCGAAAAATACGGCACGATTCGGATTTATCAAAATGGTGAATTGTTAAGTGAACCATTTTTGAATATTGATGACCGCGTAGAAGATTGGAGCAATGAAATGGGTTTGCTCGGTTTGGCGTTTCATCCAAATTATGAGCAAAATGGATTCTTCTATGTTAATTACACTGGCAATGGAGGTCACACGCGTATTTCACGTTTTACAGCAAGTGGAAATATAGCAGACCCAAACAGTGAAAAAGTTTTGCTGGTGATTGACCAACCGTTTCCAAATCATAATGGTGGGGCAGTTGCCTTTGGACCTGATGGTTATTTGTACTTAGGTATGGGTGATGGTGGCGCGGTAGGTGACCCGCTTAAAAATGGTCAAAACATTGATTCGTTACTCGGAAAAATTTTACGCATTGATGTTAATAATGGCGACCCGTATTCTATTCCAGCAGGCAATCCATTTGGCACCGAAGTGTGGGCGTATGGTTTAAGAAATCCATGGCGCATTTCATTTGACTTAGCCAATGGCGATTTATGGATTGGCGATGTTGGTCAGGGTGAAAAAGAAGAGATAGATTATTTACCTGCTGGTTCAGCAGGCGGTGCAAACTTCGGTTGGAGCATCATGGAAGGAAGCATCGGCTATGATGGGGAACCTCAACCCGGTTTATTGCTCCCTGCGGCGGAATATAGTCATTCCAGCCCATACGAAGGTTGTTCTGTCACAGGTGGTTATGTTTATCGTGGCTCGATGCCTGAATGGAATGGCATCTATATTTATGGCGATTACTGTACAGGCTATGTGTGGGGATTGTTCTTATCCAATGGACAATTTCAAAATCAACGCTTGTTTGAAACGGGCGTGACGATTACGTCATTTGGTCAAGGACAAAATGGGGAGATTTATTTAGCCAGTGATAATGGTAGTGTATATACGTTGACTAGAAAATAAAATCTTTTGCCACAGAGGTCACAGAGTTTTTTGAGAAGAGATTATTATCTTTACTCATTTTTCTCTGTGTTCTCTGTAGCTGATTTAAGAATCTTCTTTTTCCAATCTTCTTGTCNNTTGTTCTGTCACAGGTGGTTATGTCTATCGTGGTTCCATGCCTGAATGGAATGGAATCTATATTTATGGTGACTATTGCACCGGTTACGTTTGGGGATTGTTCTTATCAAACGGACAATTTCAAAATCAACGCATGTTTGAAACGGGCGTGACGATTACGTCATTTGGTCAAGGACAAAATGGGGAGATTTATTTAGCCAGTGATAATG
>DDVH01000056.1:0-17903 GCA_002345215.1 Anaerolineales bacterium UBA2317 | reverse complement strand
TGCTTCAAATTTTCGAATCAGCATAAAATTTAGACTTATATTATATACAACTCTATACTTCAGTCTTCTTTTTCCAATCTTCTTGTCAACATCAACAAGAAAAACGAAACAACAATCAACACAACCGATAAAGCCAAAGCCACGCCGAGGTTTCTTTCAAAACCCAAATAAATTGCCATTGGCATGGTTTGCGTCACGCCTTCTAAATTTCCTGCAAATAGAATTGTCGCACCAAATTCGCCCAAAGCACGAGTCCATGTGAGGATTGCACCACTTAATAAAGTTTTTCGCGTAAGTGGCAACATCACCTCACGAAATAATTGCCAACGATTCGCACCTTCGACATTGGCGGCTTCTTCGAGTTGTTTATCAATGCCTATGAAGCCAACTCTCGCAGAGCGGATATACAATGGCGCGGCAACAAACATTTGAGCAATCACTACTGCCGCAGTTGTAAATGGAAGCGAAATCTCAAATATTTCTAATGTTGAACCTAACAATCCGCGCCGACCAAATGTAATCAACAGAGCCAAACCCGCCACAGATGGGGGGAGCACAATCGGTAAATCAATTAACAATTCAAGCCATGATTTATATTTCAATTTCCAATTTGCAAGAATATAAGCAAGTGGAGTTCCAAACAGAATCGCACAAATCGTTGTGACTGTGCTGGTGACTAAACTTAATTTCAATGCACTTAATGCTTGCTGTGAAAAGGCATAATCAAAAAACTCAGCGTTGACCGAACGAATGAAGACAGCCAATAAAGGCAACAGAAATAATGCCAACATAAAAATGCTTGGGAAGATGAATATCCATTTTGAGTCAAGGAGTTTTTTCAAATTACCATGCCTTTGTCACCCTGAGCGTAGCGAAGGGTCTCTTAGATTATCTTGGAGATTCTTCGCCGCAAAAAGCAAGAACGCGGCTCAGAATGACATACGCTATTGTAACGGAGAACCAAAGCCCCATTTTTGCAAAATTGCCTGACCCTCATCCGAAAGTACATAAGCGATAAATTCATTTGCTAAATCCGTATTGGCTGATTCAACCAAAGGTGCAATTTGATATTTTGCAATGATATTTAATTCAGTTGGAATTTCGATTGTCTGTAAATCAGTCGCGGCAATAGCATCGGATGTGTAAACAATCCCTGCATCCGCTTCACCTAACTGGATTTTTGCTACTACTTGTTTGACATTATCTTCATTTGAAACAACATTTTTTAAAACGTTATCTTTGAAATTATTGCTAAATGATTTATTCATTAAGTCTAAGGCTTGGCGAGCATAATTGCCAACCGGCACTTCTTCTGCGGCTAAGACAATTTTCACGCCATCAATTGCTAAATCTTCTAATGAATTAATTCCAGCGGGATTATCCGCAGGCAAAATGATTATTAATTGATTGCTCAAAAAAATCTGTGAAGATTCTTTGATAACAAATGCATTTGTTATCAAGGTTTCCATTTCTTTGCCACTTGCGGATGCGAATACATCAGCAGGTGCGCCTTCTTCAATTTGAGTTCGCAAAGCTTGTGAACCAGCAAAGTTAAATGTGACAGCTACATTTGGATTCTGTGCCTCAAAATTTTCTCCAATTTCGGTAAAGGCATCGGTCAATGAGGCGGCGGCGAAGACAAGCAATGTTTGAGGTGCAGAATCAACTATCGGTGTAGATGAAGCGGAACTACATCCTGTTAATAAGATTGAGAATAAAAGTATCCATACGAAAAAACACTTCATCTTATTTCCTTGAAGTTATGAATTTCTTCACTTGAGTATGTATAGGCTTTTGAATTAATTCGGCTGGCTTCCCCACTTGTTTTAACTCGCCATCCATAATTACTGCCACACGATCACCAAATTGCATGGCTTCTTTTAAATTATGTGTCACAAAAATAGTAGTGCGCTTTTCTGTTGATAAAACTTTCGATAAATCTTTTAGTAATTGATTGCGCGTTTGTGGGTCAACTGCGGAAAAAGGTTCATCCATCAATAACAAATCGGGATTCAAAATAAATGCTCTGGCTAGACTCACTCTCTGCGCCTCACCACCTGATAACTGACCTGCTCGGCGTTTTAGAAGTGATTCTACCCCCATGGCTTTGCTCCACTTAATGATCTGGGGTTCAAAATTTTTCTCACCCCGAAACTTTAATCCCAAGGCAATATTTTCTTCAACAGACATATCTATTAACAATGGGTCTTGAAATACAAATGCGATTTTTCTTCGATACTCTAATTCATTCCATTCGTTTTGATTTTTTCCTTCAAAGATAATTTCACCATGCGTAAGTTGAATTAAATTTGCAAGGGCTAATAAAAATGTACTTTTTCCAGCACCATTTGGACCCACTACAGCCAAAATTTCTCCACGTTTGATTGTAAGCGAATCAATTTTTAATACATCACGTTTATTACGTTTAACAAGAAGGTTTGAGATTTGAATAAAAGATTTCATTTATTTCTTTGAACTCTTTTGCTGAATCACAGTGAGTGCTAAATTTATTAAATAAGTCAGAATTAAAAGCAAAGCTGATAATGCCAATGCAATTTCAAATTCACCCTTTGATGTTTCTAACACAATGGCAGTCGTCAATACGCGGGTTTGACCTTTGATATTTCCTCCCACCATCATGGAAGCACCAACTTCTGAAATCACAGAACCGAAGCCAGCCATTAACGCCGCTAAAAGTGGAAGACGTGCTTCCCACCACAAATACCAAATCATCTGCAGTTTTGAAGCGCCGAGTCCTAAAAGTTGTTGCTGAAGTCGCGAGTCTAAGGCTTCTAATGCGGCGGCGGTTAATCCAGTGACGACCGGTGCGGCGATAATCACTTGTGCAATGATGATAGCAATCGGTGTATAAATTAATCTCAAATCACCAAGCGGACCACTTCGCCACAGAGTCATTGCTACCACTAAACCGACCACAACAGGTGGCAATGCCATACCAGTATTGATAATACTTAACAAAATAGAACGTCCGCGAAAATTTCCGAGTGCTAGCCACGTTCCAAATGGCAAACCGATTAATAAACTGATGAGTGTGGCAACGGTAGAAACTTGTAATGATAAAAGAGTGATTTGAAAAATTTCCATGTTTTGTATAAAAAACAGGTAAACAAATATGTTTCAATTGCTTATTTGTTTACCTGTTTACTTGATTACATGTTTATTCTACACCTGCAAAGAACAAAGGCTCACCATATTGGTCAATGCCAAATTCACTAATCACTGCTTGGGTTTCGGGTGTAAGCATAAAATTATAAAATGCCAACGCACCTTCATAATTTACATTTTCCCACAACTCTGGGTTGACGGTAATAACGTGATAAGGATTCAACAATGAAGCATCACCTTCCATTACTAACACTAGATTGAGATTATCTTTTTGTGCAAGGTATGTGGCTCGATCTGTTAAAGTATATCCTTCTCTTTCCGAAGCAACAGTTAATGTAGCACCCATGCCTTGACCCGTTTCAATGTACCAACTTTGTCCAGCAGGGTCGAGTTCGGCTTTCTTCCATATATCTAATTCTTTTTTATGTGTACCTGAATCATCGCCGCGTGAAACAAAGTTGGCATTTAATTCATAAATTTTTTCCAAGCCTTCAATAGCAGAAGTGAGACCAAGTAATTCAGCAGGGTCAGATGTTGGACCGACAAAAATAAAATCGTTATACATCACATAGGCGCGTTCTTTTCCAAAACCATTTTCCATAAATACTTCTTCAGATGCAGGCGCGTGAACCAATAACACATCGGCATTGCCTTCTTCTCCCATTTGTAAGGCTTGCCCTGTTCCTACCGCAATGGTTTGAACCACATATCCTGTTTGCTCTTCAAACATTGGAACCAACACATCTAATAAACCAGAATCTTGTGTGGAGGTTGTGGTTGCTAAAATGATGTTCGGATTCGATGGGGCGGTGTTTCCACATGCCGCTACTAAAATTGATAGAACGAACAACAAACTAAAAAGAATTTTTTGGGATTTCATACATTTCTCCTTTGATGTGATTTTCAATTAAGGAAAAACTTAATTGAAATTGCAAAAATAAAAATTTATAAAGCCACCTGCTCACCACTATGCACGGTGTTATAACCCGTTAATGAATGAAGCAAATTGCGAAAATCTGCAGTTTGGATGTATTCAAGCAATGGATTGAGCATCTCTTCTTGCTCTTTTTGCAAAACCAAATCATATCTTTCTTCAAACAACGGAATAAAATCTAAACCATGTTGATATGCCGCCGCTTGTAAACCGAGTGACACATCCGCTTTATTTAATGCGATTAAGTTCGCCGCTTCACTATGTGTTTTGACCTGTTTCTCATACCCAGCTATTTTCTCAACTGGAAGTTTGATGCGCTTTAATTCAGCATCGAACCACAAGCGTGTGCCTGAGCCTGCATTACGGTTTACAAAACGAATATTCGGTTTGGCAATATCACTTATTTTTTTTATGTTTTTGGGGTTATCTTTCGCAAGCATCAAACCTTGTGTGCGATATGCCATTGTAAATATTTCCACATTTCGTTCTGGAAAAAGATGCTTAACAAAAGGCGTGTTGTATTCGCCATTTTCATCTAATAGATGTGAGCCTGAAATTTGGCACAAGCCTTGACGTAAATTCACAAGCCCATCCAACGAACCAACAGACAGACTTAATACATTAATATGTTTCGATAAATGTTCTGCAATGCTTTCTATTGCCAAGTCATGGCTTCCTGAAAAAATGACAGATGGCTTTTTACTTTTTGGTAAAACGATTTCTTGTAACAACAAAGCATCAGATTTTGCTTTATAAAATTTTTCGGTTATTTTTCCTGTTTTGCGAATCTCACTCACTTCAATCAGGTTTGCAGATTCAAGTATCAAGATGTGATGTCGCACCCAAGCAGGTGACTGCTTCAACGTCCGTGCGAGGCGTGTTAATGTAGCAGGGGATGCCATCAGCAGGCGTAAAATGTCTAAGCGGTGAGAATCCGCTAGTAATTTTATTTTGTCAAAAGAATTAAGGGAATGAATCGTTTTCATATAAGGAAAAACTTAATTGTGAGTCTAAATCTAAAAGATAGATGAGTCAAGCAAAAAAATATTTGACATGCTCCTGCGCCCATGATATAAAAAAGAAAAATAACGCTGTACTCATCCAGAGAGGCGGAGGGACCGACCCTTTGAAACCTCGGCAACCGATGTGGTCAGGTAGTCTAATTAGTCTTACAAGTCGAATGGTCATTGACCAATAAGACTTATCAGACCAGTTAGACCAAACGACCAAAGAACGGTGCCAACTTCGGCAATTGATTTTTCAATTGACAGATGAGAGATGATATGAAATTCATGTCGCCTCTCATTTTGTGAGAGGTTTTTTGTTGTAATAACCCCGTTGGTCGAGTAGGTTTAGGCGGTAGCCGAAACCGTATCGAGACTAACAGGTAATAATAAACAGAATTTTTTTTGTAAACTTTTGGTCTCGATACGCCCTCATTTCATTCGGTCTACTCGACCAACGAGATATTTTATGACCGAAAAAACAAAACTCACTGGCGGACTCGATAAAACCGTCACATGGATTTGGTTAGAGAATAATCAACTCAAAGTAGAGTATTATGACTTCAGCGAAGAGGCACAAAACGCCTTTGGAAACGATATTGCTTACATTTTGACAGTTAGCGAAGTTAATAAGATATGCTTGATTACGAGACAAAATGAAGCTTCATTGATTCAA
This sequence comes from Anaerolineales bacterium UBA2317, assembly GCA_002345215.1. Lineage (GTDB taxonomy): Bacteria > Chloroflexota > Anaerolineae > Anaerolineales > Villigracilaceae > Villigracilis. The sequence continues at coordinate 12,163 of DDVH01000056.1, read as the reverse complement.
TGGTTAAGTGAAAACTTTCAATCGTATTTTGAATTCAAGAAATGGTTGGAAGAGAATAAAATTGCTTTTGAAAAAGAAATAGACAATTGGGCATAACTATGAAACTTGATTTGATAAAACTCTATATCGAATATCACATTGACATGACTCGTCGCGTCTGGGATTCGATTGGACAAATAACCGAAGAACAATTTCTCGCGGATAATATCTACTCACATGGCTCGATTCGTAATTTGATGGTTCATCTTACCAGCGTGGAACGCCGTTGGTTGGCAGGACTAAAAAATGGAGAAGATGTGCCACATTTGAAACAAGAGAATTATGATTCAATAGCCAAAGCCAGAGAAATATTTGAAGTAATTAGCAAAGACTTAGGTGATTATGTTATTAACTTAGCCGAGGAAAAATTAAATCAACCTATAGAAAAACTTTCTGAACCCACTTGGCAAATTTTGTTACATCTTGTCAATCACGGAACAGACCATCGTGCTATCGTTTTACATAAGTTAACTGAACTCGGTGCGCCAACTTTTGAACAGGATTTTATTCTTTGGTTGTGGAATAAGAAATAATGAGTAAAAATATTTTACTAGAGCCAAGTGAATTATGGCAAAGATTAATTGAAATAGACCCTGAAAAAAATCAGAATGGTGATATACCCGACATACAAATGTTAGGCGTTGCTTTCAGAAAACATTTTTCTACGGAGAAAAATCAAAAAACAAAAGAATTGTTTGAGCTTGCTCTCAATAATTGGGACGATAATCAAGTAATAATTTTTGTAAAATTGCTTACAGAAAATGAATATGCAGATTCTCAACCTATAGAAGCTTTAAGAAATAATTTAAGACAAGTTTACAAAGAAATTTTTGAACAAAAATAATTGTAATAATATTCAAAGGTGATAAATGACTCAACGCAAATACACAAACCGCTCATACCTTGATGCCCTTGAAAAGAAAGTGCTTGTATTCGATGGCGCAATGGGAACGAGCTTGCAACTACAAAATTTAACTGCCGAACATTTCGGCGGCGAACAATACAACGGATGCAATGACTATCTCGTCATTTCGTATCCTGAAGCTGTGGAAAAAGTCCATCGTTCATTTTTGGATGTCGGTGTGGATGTTCTTGAAACAGATACATTCCGCTCGAATCGTTTGACGATGGTTGAGTATCAATTACAAGACCGCATTATTGAAATCAATATCGCCGCGGCTTCGTTAGCAAAAAGACTCGCGGATGAATATACAGAGAAAACAGGTCAACCACGTTTTGTAGCAGGTTCTATTGGACCTTCAGGTAAATTGCCATCCACCAATGACCCTGAATTATCAAATGTCAAATACGATGAGTTGATTGCCACATTCGCTGAGCAGGCTGAAGGTTTGATAAGAGGCGGTGTAGATGTTTTGCTCATTGAAACATCGCAAGACATTCTTGAAGTCAAAGCCGCAATCACAGGTATTCATCAAGCCTTTGAAAAAACACAAATGTATTTGCCCATTCAAGCGCAAGTCACGTTGGATACAACGGGGCGCATGTTGCTTGGAACCGATATCAATGCCGCGCTTACGATTCTTGAAGGCATGGGCATTGATGTGATTGGACTCAATTGTTCCACTGGACCTGAACACATGCGCGAGCCGATTCGTTTTCTTGGTGAAAATGCAACCTTGCCAGTTTCATGTATTCCAAATGCTGGGCTTCCGTTAAATGTGGATGGTCAGGCTGTGTATCCGCTTGAACCTGAGCCATATGCAAATGATATGTATGAATTTGTAACCAAACATAATATTTCAATTGTGGGTGGATGTTGTGGAACGACACCTGAACATTTAAAATTATTGATTCAAAAATTGGATAATCATCCGCATCCCAAACGACCGCTTCAATCTACGCCTCAATTTGCTTCTGCTATGTCAGCCATTGCTATGCGTCAAGACCCTGCGCCAACATTGTTAGGCGAAAGATGCAATGCGCAAGGCTCACGCAAATTTAAAAAACTTTTGCTCGAAGAAGATTACGATGGCATCTTAGATATTGCGCGTGACCAAGTTGCTGGTGGCGCACATGCTTTAGATATTTCTTGCGCCGTCACTGAAAGACCTGATGAAGCTGAACTGATGCGTAAAGTTGTTAAGAAATTACAAATGGGTGTTGATGTTCCACTTGTGATTGACTCGACTGAATTAGATGTTATCGAAATTGCATTACAAACCGCACCTGGGCGTTGTTTGATTAACTCCACGCATCTTGAATCAGGTCGTGAAAAAGCCGATAAGATTTTTGCACTTGCCAAAAAATATAACGCCGCAGTGATTTGTTTGACGATTGATGAAGAAGGCATGGCAAAAACTGCTCAAAGAAAATATGAAGTTGCTCAACGCATTTACGACATCGCTGTCAACGACCACGGACTCAAAGCCGAAGATTTAGTCTTTGATGATTTGACATTTACTTTAGCAACAGGCGATGCTGAATTTGTCGATTCTGCCAAAGAAACGATTGATGGCATTCGACTGATTGAAGAAAAACTTCCTGGCGTGATGACTTCATTAGGTGTGAGCAATTTGTCATTTGGTTTTGCTCCACAAGCACGACCAGCTTTGAACTCGGTGATGTTGTATTACTGTGTGCAAGCCGGTTTAGATATGGCAATCGTCAATGCGGCACACGTCAAGCCGTATGCTGAAATTGATGCCGAAGAACGCGAACTGTGCGAAGATTTAATTTTCAATCGCCGTGAAGATGCTTTACAAAGATTCATTCAACATTTTGAAAATGTTGAAATTTCAAGTGATACAGTCGCTGACCCAACCGAAGGCATGACCTCTGAACAAAAATTACATTGGAAGATTTTGCATCGCTTCAAAGATGGTGTCGAAGCTGATATTGATGAAATCATCAATCGCGAACCTACAGGTCAACGCTCTGCTCGCCACGAAGTGGCTGTACATACATTAAACAATGTTTTGCTTCCCGCCATGAAAGAAGTCGGTGATAAATTTGGTGCAGGCGAATTGATTCTGCCCTTCGTGCTTCAATCTGCTGAAGTGATGAAGAAAACTGTTGCTCACCTTGAAAATTATCTTGAAAAGATGGAAGGTGTCACCAAAGGAACCGTCGTCATCGCAACTGTCTATGGCGATGTGCATGATATTGGAAAGAATCTGGTCAAAACAATTTTGGCAAACAATGGTTACACAGTTGTAGATTTGGGCAAACAAGTGCCTGCTGAAACTATCATAACCAAAGCTGTGGAAAACAAAGCAACAGCAATTGGTTTATCTGCTTTGCTCGTTTCCACATCCAAGCAAATGCCGTTGATTGTGAATGAACTACATAGGCGCAAACTCAAGTTCCCAGTCCTGATCGGAGGCGCGGCAATTAATCGCAGGTTTGGTAGAAGAATCCTGCAAACTGAATCCAATGAAGAGTTTTATGAATCAGGCGTTTTCTATTGTAAAGATGCGTTTGAAGGTTTAGAAACCATGGATATTTTGATTGATGATTCCAAACGTCCTGAGTTGTTGACAAAGATTCGCAAAGAATCAGAAATGGAATTAGGACGCGCTTCGCAGAAAGAGCAAGTAGAAGCAAGTGGTCAACGTTCAAACATTGTTCCAAAACCAATTGCGTTACCAGAAAAATTGGGTCAACGCATTGTCAAAGATATGCCGCTTGAAATTGTGTTGAAACATCTCAACATCAACGAGTTGTATCGTTTATCTTGGGGCGCGAAGAATACACATGGTGAAGCATGGGTCAAGATGAAAGCAGATTTCGATGCGCGCCTTGAAGCAATGACCAAAGATGCGTTGCGTTTCAAATGGCTCAAGCCACAAGGTGTGTATGGATATTTTGCTTGTCAAGCTGATGGTGATGATTTGATTATCTATGAAGATGGGACTGGCAAAAAAGAATTGACGCGATTTAATTTTCCGCGTCAACCTTATGATGATCATCTTGCGCTTTCAGATTATTACGCCTCCGTTGAGTCAGGTCAAATGGATGTTGTGGCTTTGCAAGTTGTGACAGTTGGTCAAGAAGCCAGCGATAAATTTGACAAAATGCAAGCCGCTAACGATTACACCGAAGCCTACTTCACACATGGTCTCGCAGTCCAAGCCGCCGAAGCCACTGCAAATTATTTACATGAACACATCCGCAAAGAATTAGGCATCGGCGAAAAACAAGGCAAACGCTATTCGTGGGGCTATCCCGCCATCCCTGAATTAGAAGACCATTTCAAAGTTTTCAAGTTATTGCCTGCTGTTGAATCTGAACTCGGAATGAGTTTATCTGTTTCAGGTCAGTTGATTCCAGAACAATCTACGGCTGCGATTATTGTTCATCATCCACAGGCGAAGTATTACAGTGTTGGCGAATCCAGAGTTGAGCAGTTGATGCGTTAATTATCACAATCATGAAGTATCAAGGCTATTACCCTCGCATCATCTTATTGATATTTTTACTTGCCTGCGCTTGTATCGGATATTTAACCGCCCGTGATTATGGTTTAAGTTGGGATGAATTAGGCATTTATGAATATTCAGAAGAAATGCTAACAGCCTATGACAAAATCCTACATCCATGGGATTTCGAATCGCAAGTATCGGATCCATTACTCAATCTTTATGGTCCATCTCATTTTATGCTTTCAACGCTTTTTTCAAAATATGTAAATGAGATTAATAAATCTTGGTCTATTTACCAAGCCCATCATCTTTTTTACTTCCTAACTTTCTTAATGGGTCTTCCCGCCTTGTATTTCTTATGCGCCCGTTGGATGAGAGAATGGGCGGCACTAGGAACTGTTCTTTTATTTGCTACTCAACCACTTTTTTGGGGTAATGCTTTTATCAACCCCAAAGATATACCTTTTATGGTTTTCTTTATCATTTCTGTATATTTTAGCTATGTTATGGTTGATAGTAAATCAAATTCTATTTGGTGGAAAATCATTGTTGCTGGGGTTGCTCTCGGGTTAACCACATCTATCCGTTCATTCGGGTTAATGGCAGGTGCATTTGCTATCTTTTATGGATTACGAAAAGACTTTTATAAAACATTGAAGATTCTCCTTTTTTATATATTCATAACAGTAATGACTACATACCTCTCTTGGCCCTATTTATGGAGCGACCCCATTCATCGTTTTGTTGAAAGTATAACTACGATGTCTAAACACCCTGTAATTTTTTACACATTGTTTATGGGAGAGATATATCTTAATAACCAACTACCTTTTTTTTATTTTCCTACATTTATTGCGCTTCAATTCACAATACCAGTATTAACTCTTATCGTAGTAGGTCTTTTTGTGGCTTTTAAATTTTTTCTAAAAGACAATTCAAAAGAACCCATGATTTTATTGATGGCATGGTTTTTGATACCAACCTTAGTTATCGGTTTCTCTGGTAGCACAATGTATGATAATGCTCGTCAATTATTATTTCTTACGCCACCACTTTTTATCATTGCTGGCATAGGGTTAGATATGATATTAAGAAACATAAAATTGACTATATTTCAAGTTGCCTTGGTTCTTATATTCATTTCGCCTGCTATTCATGCCAATATCCGCCTTCATCCCTACCAATACATTTATTACAACGAGTTAATTGGTGGCGTTGGTGGTGCTTTTCGAAAAATGGATTTAGATTATTCGGGAACATCTTTTAAAGAAGCTATCGAATATATTAATGAAAACTCTGAGCCAACCACTCAGACATTTATAATCGTTGGACCACGTCACCTTGCTCGTATATATATTAGACCCATGCTTAAAGAAACTATTCTTGGTGAGGTTGATGCTATTAACCCCAATGGCTCTGAATACTACTATGTGCTTTTACTCACTCGCACAAATTCAGATATGCTTTTTTGCACGAATGGAGATATTGTCTATTCCATTGAACGTGATAATGGCGTGTTAGCATACATTAAAAAAATCTACTCAAAAGAACCGTGTTGGTAAGAATATTTGCATTGTTGGTCATTAAGAAATATTCTTAGCATATAATCTTAATAAACATACATGAAAAACTCTTTACGGAAAACATTCCACATTTGGCTTGGATTAACTTTCTTAATCATCGCTAGCCTCATTGCCATCTATCTCCGCAATGGAATGGATGGCATTAACCTATTCATTCAACAATGGCCCCTATCAGATTTATCCATCACACTCGCCTCAACCTCTTTGACCTGGATGCTGTTCGGTGTTCTTATATATTTACTTGCCAATGAAAAAATCAACAAAGATAATGTTTGGCTTGTAGCAGGATTTTTTCTCGTCCTATTTATTTACCTAAACATTTTTCGTGAACGTTTTCGGTATGGTGACTATCATTATTATCTCGAAGCCGCGATTGCTTTAGCCAATGGACAAACACTCCCTGATACGTATTTATATCTTCCACTTTGGGCGACACTTTTACAATTTATTGTCCCACTCGGTGATTCTGGGGTCTTAGTCACACTTTGGATTCTCAACATCATCGCCTTATCCGCTTTCTATTTTCTACTCATTCAAATTCTAAAACGCTACAACTTTTCAAAAAATCTTGCTGTTATCATCACAATTTTATTCTTACTTATCAACACACCGCTTCTCAGAACCTTGGGCTTTGTGCAAGTCAACCTACTCGTCATGGATTTAATAATCCTTAGCCTGCTTACATATCCAAAGAATAATTTTCTTTCCGCATTAACTTTAGCTCTTGCAGTTCATCTAAAAACTTCCCCTGCGGTTTTAGTCCTCGCCTTCTTGCTTGAATTTAATTGGAAATGGTTATTCTGGTTTGCCGTTAGTTTCATTTTAATTGGATTGTTTCCGATTGCAATCAATGGGACATACCCATACTTTGATTATTTCAACAACGCCTTTTTATTAACCCAAATCCCCGATACAAACTTCCACGACACTTCATTTGATTCGTTCTTGCGTTTCTTAAATCCCTTCTTTGGAATACAAATTGAGCAAACGCGAATTATTGTTTTATTCCTCAAAGTTTTATTATTAATCATAACCCTTTTTGTGATGTATAAAAACATTCAACAAAAATCTTTTTCACAAGAAAACAGAGTATTCAACACCATTCCATCATTGTTTATCTTAATGACTCTCGCTTCTCCCATCGTTTGGGATCATCACGGCATGTTCGTCACATTATCATTTCTACTTTTAATTAAGCGCATTGAAAACCCAAATCATTGGTTGATATTTATCTTTGCATATTTTCTTGAATTTATGCTCCCATCTTTTGATTTCTTCCCTTGGTCATACGGACGTTTAATTGCGCCATTAATAGTTTTGTGGTTAATGTTTGTTACATCAAAAAACAATGACCCCACTTCATTTATCAATATCACCAACCAATACATTAAAAATTAAATGAAAAAATTTATTCCTGTATTTATTTTCGCTATCATTCTAATTGCAGGTCTGTTAACTTTTGATAATTATGGTCAAAGTTGGGATGAAGACTCATTGCAAACATATTCTATCAAATCTCTGAATGCGTATTCAACTTGGCGTGAAGAAGGCATTGTCAATTTAACACGTGATGATTTAGCATTTTATGGTCCTGCGTATGTCATGTTGGTTGAATGGTTTGCACAAAACATAAAAACCTCATTTCATATTTCCGATATTCGTCACCTTATTTATTTCATCACATATTTTTTGGGCGCGTTGGCTTTTTATTCCATTGCAAAACGTTGGCTTTCTCAAAACGCTGCGCTTGGAGGGACGCTTTTATTTGCAACCCAACCGCTTTTGTGGGGACATGCTTTCATCAACCCAAAAGATACGCCATTTCTTTCGCTGTTTCTTATTTCAATTGCAACTGGATTTAAAGCATTTGATTCAATTGATTTTGATTCAAATCTAAAACTTGATAAAAAACTTACGCTTCTGACTACGCTTTGGCTTGTTTCTGTTTTTGGGCTTTTTCTCTTCACCCAAAACATTCACGACTATATCTCTACGCTTGTTATCTCTGCTCAAGCAGGGAATACAAACATCATTTCATTAATCGCCAAAAATATAAACGCTGTTTCAGCCGAAGTTTACACACAAAGATATTTCCTTTTATTTTTACAAGCCCGAACTATTTTCTTTCTTCTTTCTTCTTTCTTTTTGTTTTATGCTTATTATCGCTTTAAACCAAATTTGTTAAAAACGATTCTCTCTCTTCTTCCCGCCAGCTTCTTTCTTGGATTTGCAACCTCAACAAGAATCCTCGGTCCATTTGCTGGTCTAATAATTACCATTTACCAATTACGAACAAAAGGAAAGCAAGCCATTTTTCCATTAACAATCTATGCCATTCTTTCAATCATCTTCACCTACTTGACCTGGCCCTACTTGTGGATGAATCCCATTGCGAGATTTTTTGAAAGTTTTAGAGAAATGTCTCTATATCCATGGGCTGGAACAGTTTTGTTCAATGGAGCAAATTATCCACTCACTGACTTGCCTTACACATATTTACCCATTTTGTTCGGGATTCAATTCAGCGAGGCTGTTTGGGTGTTGGCGATTGTTGGCGTTTGGCTAGCAATTCGAGGTCAAGAAAAGAAGCGTGGATTAATCGAGTTATTCCTACTTTGGTTTCTTATCCCATTTGTGGCTTTCATCATTTTTAAAATTGCTTTATATGATAACTTTAGACAAATTTTATTTATCATTCCGCCGATATTTTTATTGGCAGGTGCTGCGTTTGAAAAAATCAAAAATATAAAATGGCAAGTTGCATTAATTGTTTTATGCTTAATTCCAAATATTTTGGGAATTGTAAATTTGCATCCATACGAATATATTTATTACAATACGTTTGCAGGTGATACAAGTGAGCGTTTTGAAAATGATTATTGGGCGACTTCGTATCGTGAAGCGGCAGAATATGTAAATAGTGTTGCTTCGCCGAATGCAAACATTTGGGTGGAAGGACCTGCTCAATTGTTTGCGATGTTTGCGAGAGAAGATTTGAAAATTTATTCATCGGGTGAAGTGGAGCGTGCCGAAAATTATGAATATGTTGTTACAATCACACGTTATAACTTAAATGAAAAATCTTATCCTGATGCAGAAATTATTTATGAAATTAAACGCGGGAACGCTGTGTTGACCGTGATTAAGAAACCTTGAAAAGAGAAAACATGAACTTACTTGAAACTATTTCCAATAAAACTTTACTCGCCGATGGCGCGATGGGAACCATGCTTCACGCGCGCGGTGTAGGCTTTGACAAATCATTTGATGAATTGAATTTAACCAATCCTGCCGCTGTAGCAGAAATTCATCGTGCATATATTGAAGCAGGCGCCGAGTTAATTATTACGAATACATTTAGTGCTAATCGTTTTAAGTTAACCAAACATGGCTTGCAAGATGATTTGGTTGAAATAAATCGTGCTGGTGTTGAACTTGCAAAGCGTGTGGTTGCCGCATCTTTTAAAGATGTGTTGATTGCAGGTGATGTCGGTCCTTTAGGCGTAAGAATCGCTCCGTATGGCAGAGTCAAGTTGGAGGAAGCCAGAGAAGCGTTTGCGGAGCAAATCAAAGCGTTAGCAGACGCAGGCGCGGATTTAATCATCATCGAAACGTTTAGTGATTTGTATGAAGTAGGCGAAGCGATTAAAGCCTCGAAAGAAGTTTGTAATTTGCCAGTGATTGCATCGGTGACATTTACTCGCGATGATAGAACTTTGTTGGGTGATGACCCTGCCAAAGTTGCGACAAGAATTGCGGATGCTGGTGCAGATGTGATTGGAGTCAATTGTTCTGGCGGACCTTCACAATTATTACGAATTTTGAAACAAATGAAACAAGCAGTTCCAAATGGAAAATTTTGGGTGAAGCCAAATGCAGGTTGGCCCGAGCAAGTGAGCGGACGAATTATGTATCCTGCCGATGCGGAATATTTTGGTGAATATGCTTTGTTGTTTCGTGAAGCGGGGGCGAATATTGTGGGTGGTTGTTGCGGAACGACTCCACAACATATTTCTGCAATGAAAAAAACTTTAGAGTCTGCTGTTCGTGAATCAATTCAAGAGATTTCTATTTTGCCAGAAGATGAAATTACAAGTGAACCTGCTCAACAACCGACTCAACTTGCTCAAAAACTTTCGAATCAAAAATTTTCAATTTGTGTTGAGATGGATCCGCCACGCGGACTTTCAACACATAAATTACTTGCAGGTGCATCGTTGTTACATGATTCAGGTGCGGATGTTATCAACGTTGCTGATACGCCCATGGCGCGCATGCGAATGTCTGCGTGGGCAGTGTGTGATTTGGTGCAACGTCAAATTGGTGTTGAAACAACTTTGCATTTTCCAACACGTGGACGAAATCTTTTGCGCGTGCAAGGTGATTTGCTCGCCGCACATGCGCTTGGTATTCGCAATATTTTTGTCGTCATGGGTGACCCAACTTCAATTGGTGATTATCCCGAAGCCGCAGATAATTATGATTTAGTGCCATCTGGTTTAATTAAATTAATTAAACAAGGTTTCAACATGGGCGTTGACCATTCTGGTACGAGTATTGGTCAGCCCACAAACTTTTTTGTTGGTGCGGCATTGAATCTTTGTCCGCAAGATATGGAAACTGAAGTTAAAAATTTACATCGCAAAATTAAAGCAGGCGTTGATTTCTTTTTAACGCAACCCATTTATCGCAAAGATGATGGTCCAAAATTAATCGAAGCCTACGAATCAAAGCATGGAAAATTAAATCAACCAATTCTGGCGGGCATTCTTCCTTTGGTCAGCGCCAAACACGCAAACTTTTTGCATAACGAAGTGCCCGGCGTTTTCATTCCAGATGAAACTTTGAAGCGAATTGAATCCGCTGGTGATGGCGCCGCCAAAGCAGGCGTTGAACTTGCTGTGGATTTGATTCAAGGAATCAAATCGTGGGCAAGCGGAATTTACATGATGCCTCAATTCCATCGGTATGATTTAGTATCCGATATCATTATGAATGTGAAAGAATAAACCGCTTCTTTCTTAATTTATATTTGTTTCCTCACTTCAATTTGATTCTTAACCCAAACATGGCAAAACATTCCATCTCACGATTCTTGATAAGTTCTTTAATCAGTTTATGTTTTTCCTACATTATTATCGGATTCTTAAATCCAGTTTTAGATTCAACATTGGCTATCATCATTTCTACTTTAATCGTGATGACGATAGCCAATGTTCTAGTTTATTTGTCATTGCGAGACATGAAGTGGCGAAGCAATCCACTCAATATTATCCTCGCTTTATCTCTTCCTGTTTTCTTTGTTGCCACAATTTACATTTGCTTGCAATTTCCTGAAATACTTGTATGGGAATACATTTCTATTCCTTCACAATATTTTTTGACATTTATACTCACTGCAATCCTTTCTAGCTTCATTTCCTACTTTTTAGTTCAAAGAATCAATATTGAAATCAAAAATGGATTAGGCATCTATTTAGGTGGAATGTTCTTCTTCATTCACCTGATTCTTGCCCGCACATTAAATCACCCAGCCTTAAGCTACAACGTCGTCCTCTTTGAAGCTGATGCAGGTCCATGGATGGAAATTCTTGCCAGCCCAGAAAGTGCACCGATTAATCGTGCTGTTCATCCATTAAGTTTAATCATCATTCGTCCACTCATGCGTCTGGCTTCATTTTGGATGGGCGAGCATTATCCACTTGGAGCAATGTTAGTCGTTTCCGCCACTGCTGGACTTTGTGTTTTCATGGCTTATTTATTTATCAAAAGAGCCACGGATTCAAATTCCTATGCTTTTCTTTTTGCGATGTTATTAGGGTTCAGTGCTTCTCACTTGTTATTCGGCTCATTGACTGAAAACTACATCTTCGGCGCGGCTTCGTTAATTTTTTTCTTTTTATTAATTCAAGCAAAAGAAAATCGTTTTTCTGTTCTCGTCCCAGCAGGTTTAATTTTATTTGGAATCACAATCACCAACATTGCCCAAGGTGTGATTGGATTATTCTTTAATAAATTTAATTTTCGCCGATTGATTCAATTTTGTGTTTATGTCTTAGTATTTGGAATTTTGCTCACTTTATTCACAAATTTTTTATATCCAAAATCAATTACATATTTCTTTAGTCCAAAAGATATTGCCTTTGAGTTTGGATTTGT
>DDVH01000005.1 GCA_002345215.1 Anaerolineales bacterium UBA2317 | reverse complement strand
ATCACTGAAATTGAAAAAGAATTGGAAGAAAGATTGGCTTTGTTTAAGAGCGAAGGAAAACTTTTAGAAGCTCAACGCCTTGAACAGCGTGCCAAATATGATTTGGAAATGCTCAAAGAAGTTGGTTATTGTTCTGGTATTGAAAATTATTCTCGTCATTTAGATGGACGTGCGCCAGGTTCACATCCATGGACGATGATAGATTTTCTTCCAAGTGATTATTTGCTAGTCATTGATGAAAGCCACATGACTGTGCCTCAAATTCGAGGCATGTATAACGGTGACCGCGCTAGAAAAGAAACTTTGGTTGAATATGGATTCCGTTTGCCATCTGCGTTAGATAATCGCCCATTGAAGTTTGAGGAATTTGAAGAAGTGATGGGCAATACAATTTATACGTCAGCAACGCCTTCTGAATATGAATTGAATCATGCGGAACAAGTTGTAGAGCAAATCATCAGACCAACAGGTTTGGTAGACCCCGAAGTTGTAGTCAGACCTGTTAAAGGACAAGTAGATGATTTGGTCGGAGAAATCAAGCTGAGAGTAGAAAGAGGCGAGAGAGTCTTAGTCACAACGCTGACAAAAAGAATGTCCGAAGACTTAACGAATTACATGAAAGAGTTGGGAATCAAAGTCAATTATTTGCATTCGGAAGTTGAGACGTTGGAACGCGTTGGCATTTTGCGTGATTTGCGTTTAGGAAAATTTGATGTGCTGGTGGGAATCAATTTGTTGCGTGAAGGTTTGGATTTGCCAGAAGTTTCGTTGGTGGCAATTTTGGATGCGGATAAAGAAGGTTTCTTGCGTTCGGATAAAGCGTTGATTCAAACAATTGGGCGTGCGGCGCGTAATGTGAATGGACGAGTGATTATGTATGCCGATAAAATCACCGACTCGATGAAACGTGCGATTGATGAAACGAATCGTCGCCGTGCAAAACAATTGAAATATAACGAAGAAAAAGGGATTGTACCCATTAGCATTTCAAAAGCGATTCATGACCTCACGGAAGAAATGTCTGCTAAAGCGGTGAGTGAAATGAAAGGCGAATATAAAACCAAAACTGATTTGCCGCGTAATGAACTTCGCCAAGTGATGCATGAGATGGAAAAACAAATGAAAGAAGCCGCTAAGAATTTGGAATTTGAAAAAGCGGCGGCATTGCGTGATGAGCTATATGAATTAAAAAGTTTATTGGCAGATGATGAAAACTTGAAGCCATGGGAACGAATCAAGTTGTTATCTGGTGAAGAAGAGTGACATAAAGTTAATTATGCAAACTGACCCTGCCTCGCTTGACCCTGAAGAACGTTTGAATAAATTTTATGCCATCGCCTCTGCCGCATTGGGAGTCTTGAGTCTGTGCCTCGGCGTGATTCCTATTCTCGGCACAGTCTTAGGCATTACTGGAATTATTTTAGGAGTGTTGGGCAGGCGTTCTGAAAATAAAAGAGCCGCAACGGTAGGAATTGGTCTGTGCGTCATTGGAATTTTGACAGCGATTATTTTTTCGATTTTATTGTATGTAGAAAGATTCGGTGGATAGAACCAAAGAACTTTATGAACCTGTGCCTGTATAACTGTTGACACCTTTTGTCCAAATCCAATAGGCGAGTGAAAACAAACCGATGCCGATGATGGGTGAGAAATATACAAGCAAGGAAACTTCTTCTGGGCGGAGAAAAAGTTGGGATGGATAAAATGCTACAAAGCCTATTGGAATTAAAAATGTAAACATAAAACGGAACGCGCCATCAAAAATACTCATTGGGTAGGGAGCGAACTCACGCAACTTCCAAGCTAAACCTAAGACGGGATACGATTCAACAACCCAAAAGGCGGCACATGAAGCGGCGACGATGATTGAGATTTGTACCAATGCCGCACTGAAAAGCGTAATCAACAATAAGAAAATTTTTAGAAGCGTCCAATCAATTTGCAACTGAATCGAGGCGTAAATGAGCAGAACGATTCCCATGACTAGTTGAATCAAACCCTTTAAGTCAAATATCTCAGACATGTAATAAAACATCATGTTCAATGGGCGAAAATAATATTTTAGAAACGTGCCTTCCTGAACATGGAAGCGGAGTTGCCAAGCGTGGTCAAATAGAATTTGCATAGGCGAAATGGCAATCATAAAAAATGCATAAATAAAAACCATCTCCATCAATGACCAACCTGCAACATCGGGTACGCTTTGCAGAATCACCCAAAAGACTCCCAACGTTGCCAGACTTGTAAAAAACATGCCAATCGAACTGATAATAAAATCGGCTCGATATTGCATGCGAGCTTTGATATATTGCGCCTCAATAATAAAATACAAACGGATATATTCGCCAAGTGTTCGCATTTATCCTCCGCTGATTCGGATAACTTTAATGGCTTGGTTATAGAACAAACGCGAAGCGATTAACAAAATAATTGCCCATGCAATTTGTAATAACAACATCGGAAGAAAAGTACCCCAGCCTAAATCTGCTTTGGTAATCATCATCAATGGCGTGTGATAGACGGCTTGAAATGGAAGCCAATATAAAATCTTTTGCATTGCTTCGGGGAAAAATTGCAGTGGAATCAATCCGCCAGATAAAACCGTCACGATAATATCTTTGGTGGCAGTCACACCCCAAACGGATTCAGAATAGAAACTTATTAGCCCGACAAAGAAATCAATTGAAAAACTGATTAAGAATGCAAAAATAAGACTAATAGGGAAAAGCCAAAGACCGATTCCAGAAGTCACTTGCACTTTGAAAACAAAAATCATCACAACCGCAGTTGGGACGGTAATTGCGGTCAGATTCATTAATACCGCGCCGAAGTTTGTAAAAAGTGAATACAGTTGAAAATCCAAAGGCTTAGTCAGATACGTTGCAATTGTGCCTTGCTGAATTTCAAAATGAATAATCCAATCTGCGTATGTTTTCAGCAAGATGAAAATCGCACTACCTAAACCGACGTACAAAAATGTTTCGTTAAAAGTTAATCCATTCAGAACATCTCTACCTTGATAAATACTTTTCCATAAGTAATACGCAACACCGAGGTACACAATATTCCCGATGATGGAAAACAAAAATCCAAAACGATACACCAAACTGACCATATAGCTGGCGCGAATAAGCGGAAGATACTTTCTCATCCCAAAGCTCCGTCGTACACTTTTTGGACGACATTTTCCATTGAAATTTCCACAATGCGCACATCTAACACAGAGAAATTTTTCATCACAAAGTTAAGCACATCCGAAAGCGGAGTGAGCGCTTGGTCGAAAGTAATATCTGTCCAGAATTCTTCGGTTTGTGCTACTGTCAAATTTTTATCTACGCCAAAGTGATTGACTATTTTTTCTTGTAAAGTTTGAAGTGTAGATTCATTAAAGTTATCAATTTGTACTTTCAAAGTTCTGTACGCACCAAAAAGCGCATTTACTTTCTTGATGTCACCATCATACAAAATTTTTCCTTTATCAATAATAATGATGCGCGTGCATAAGGCTTCTACATCGCCGAGGTCGTGCGTTGTTAAAATAATCGTTGTTTTGTGTTCCGTGTTCAATCTCTTAATCAACGAACGAATTTTTGCTTTGACTGAAATATCCAAACCAATCGTGGGTTCATCCAGAAAAACAACTTTCGGGTTATGTAAAAACGAAGCGGCAATGTCACATAACATGCGTTGACCCAACGAAAGCGTGCGCACTTGTTGCATGTGCAATGCTTTCAATCCGACCAAATCGTTAAACATTTCCATTTGTTGCTTAAAAGTTTTTTCATCAACTTTATAAATTTCTCTCAAAATCTTAAACGACTCAATCACAGGCAAATCCCACCACAATTGTGTGCGTTGCCCAAACACCACGCCCATCGTTTGCGCCTGTCGAATGCGGTTGTAATATGGCACCAAACCATTCACTTCAATCACACCACTTGTGGGTTGAAGAATGCCCGTCATCATTTTGATTGTTGTGGATTTTCCTGCACCATTCGGACCGATATACCCGACAATTTCTCCCGCTTCAATATCAAACGAGATGCCTGATACGGCTTCGACAGTTTTGTAATCGCCTGAAAATAAATCACGGAACGCGCCACTCAATCCTTCGCGGCGATTTAAAACTTTGAAATGTTTGTTTAGATTTTCAATGTGAATGAGACTCATAATCAATATCCCAAATATAAATTTGGGATATTTTAGCACATTTATTCTATTATTTATAGATTTATTTAGAAAGATTCTAAAATTTGCAGAAAACGAGTGTCACTGATTCCATTAATCGTAAAGATTAATCTTGCCGTCCCTTTTTTATATGATTCTTCCAATTTCCATCGCCAAACACAATCACCATTTTCATCTGCAATGGTATCCATGTTTAACATTTCACCTGAAGCGGGAATGAAAATTAAATTACAACTTGTGCCAGCCTCGGCTTTGACAGAAACAGTCACATAATTTTTTAGTAATCCTTTTGAGGGAATTGTCACTTCAAAGTTTGCTTGGGGAGTCAAAGTTAAAGTAGGGGAGAGAGTATTTATTTCGGTTACGGAATTACGCGTAGACAAACCGGGAAAAAATATATAAAATACTAAAACAATACTAATTATAGAAATCAAGCCAAGTATTTTTTTACTTTTCGTATCCATTTATGATTTCTTTTTTCTTTGCTTCTTTTTCTCAATATTTTTTACGCTTGCTTGGTTTTCATCACCTAAAATAAAGTTGCTTCCACTAACGTCTCCGTAAATATTTGTAATATTCCTTACAGCTTGCTTTCTTTCAGATTCACTCACAACACCACTTAATAATTTTCGCACATTGACTTTAAGAAGGCGATTTCCATCTTTTACTGGATGTTCTTCAAATCCATCACGTTCTAGTTGGAGTAAATAATCGTAATCCAAAGGTTCTGCGTTTGGTGCTTCGGGGATAGGTACTCGTTTTTGTGGATTTAATCTTTTGATAGATTCATGAATTTCATCTAATTGATATCGAATTGCTGAAAGCGCATCTCGACGGGTGTGTTCTAAGCCATCAATTGCGATTGAAATTTTTCTATCCTCAATATCTGCTTTCACTAAGGCAGTATTTTCTCCGATTTTCAACATTGCACCAGTTCGCCAAACAATGTTTTTGTGTATTTTTTGATTCAACCGAACAATTAACCGTGTAATCACACTGGAAGGTAAAACAGGATACAAATATTCAAATGCAGGAATACCTGAAAAATTTAATTGAGGCAGGTCTTTTGGCAATAAATCGGGAATAAGAAAAGATTTATCGGGTTCAATGTCATAACATAATTCAAATTTTTTCATCATATCCACAATGAACAAACGTTTATTGCTTGGATATTCAGTTAAGTCAAGGATTTGATTTAATAAAGATAAAGTAAGTTTGCCGTGATTTTGAAACAATTCATGCGAATTTAGAATTTTATAAACACCATTTGTAACCCACTGTGGATTAAGAATTCCCAAATTAACCAAACGTGGGTCATCTTGAAAATGTAAAACAACGCCTAAGTCGTGTAAAAAACCAATTAAGGTATGTTGGCTCGTTTCATCAAAGACATCATATTTTCTGCACAAATCATAATATTGATCTTGTGTAAAGAAATTTCTACTTTTTGCAAACTCTTCTAAATTGGTTTTAACAAAAAACCATGCTTGAGGTAATAAATCGCGAACATGCGGAAGAATATCCACTTGTTTTGTGATTTCTGTTTTTAATTTTTCAATGCCTTGACCTGTAGCCGCAGAAGTTTCAAGGATGTCAACAATATTAGAGTATTTCTTTTGTAAGCCTGTTTTATCAATATCAAGTGGATGTTGGTCAACTTTATTACCAACAATTAAAACAGGTGATTCACCTCCAAATGATTGGATAATTTTAAGCCAATATTCAACACGGTTTTCTTCTTGAGTTAACCGAGAGTCAAGAACTAAGATATAAAGGCTGCGTTTTGTAAGGAAAAATTGATGAGTAGCGTGCATAATTTCCTGCCCACCAAAGTCCCAAATATTTAGTTTAATTTCAGTGTTTTGACCTTCATTTTCTAGTAGCTTTTTTACCTTGTACTGTTTGATGGATATTCCTTCAGTTTTGATTTGACCAAAGTCAAACGTACCATCAAGAATTTGATGAATCAGAGATGTTTTCCCTACTGATCCTTGACCGACGAAAACAACTTTTGCTTCAAGTATAGGTTTCCGTCTGATAAGATGACTGTAATTTTTAAGGGTTCCTGATTCACCTAATCTTCCAAAATATGAAGCTATGATTGAAAATGGGGAATTTGTTTGATCGAGAATTTCAGTGGGAATATGTAGAGGATTTCCTTTGAGATTAAGATACCGTAACTTCTTAAGCTTCTTAATTCCTTTTGGCAATACACTGATATGGTTATTATCTAGATTTAATGATTCTATTTCAGTTAAAAGATCAATTGATTCAGGTAATGAAGTCAGTTTATTATTGTTCAAATACAAACTCCCTAACTTCTGAATTCTCAGGATTTGTTCAGGAAAAGTACTAAATTTATTGTTTCCTAAATTTAGTACTGAAAGAGATTTCAAATTCCCAACTTTTTCTGGCAGAGTAGATAATTTATTTTCTGGGATAAGCAGAGAATCTAAGTTTGTTAATTCTCCAATTGTTGACGGAAGGGATTCTATACTGTTTCCCCCAAGGAAAAGCCTTTTCAGTTTTGATAAACGACCAATTTCCTGTGGTATTGTCTCTAGTTGACATCTTATAGCGCCTAATAATTTTAACTTTTCTAATTTTCCAATCTCCTTAGGAAGTTCTCTAATTGGATTTGCACTAATTTCCAATGAAGTCAAGTTTTTTAATAAACCAATACTAGAAGGAATAATTTGAATATTATTCCTAGTAAGAATTAATTCTTCCAGATAGGTAAGCGAATAAATTTCATCGGGGATTGATGATAAACCGAGCTCTGATAAGTCCAAAATAAGGCTGTGGTGCTTTGCTACATATTGAATACGATCTAATACTTCGTTGTTAGACATCTAATTTTCCCTCTAATTTTTCCAACTTCTCAACCCCTGTTGCAAACATGGTGACTTCGATTTGTCTTTTGGTTAACTTCATCATATCAACTGCTTTTTCAGTGGAGATTGCCGCCGCCTTTAGGAAATTACCTGCCATGCCGCCGAGTGTTGCACCAAGGGCTATACATTTGGCAATATCGAGTCCATCTTTGATTCCGCCTGATGCAAAGATGGTCATATCAGGAACAGCTTTTTTAACATTGAGAATTGATTCTGCTGTTGGGATTCCCCAGCCAACAAATGTAGCGGCGAGTTGACGTGTAAATTCATCAGGTGCGCGGTGCATTTCTACTTGTGACCATGATGTTCCGCCTGCACCGGCAACGTCAATGGCTTGCACTCCGCAATCACTTAATAATTTTGCAGTGCGTTCTGAAATTCCCCAGCCGACTTCTTTTGCAATCACGGGCACTTCCAATTTTTTACAAACTTCCTCAATCTTTTTTGCTAAGCCTTCAAAGTTTGTATCACCTGCATCTTGCACGGCTTCTTGCACTGGATTCAAATGCAAATACAATGCGTCGGCTTGAATCATATCTACGGCTTGTTTGCATTGGTCAATGCCGTAGCCATAATTTAATTGTACGGCTCCGAGATTCGCAAATAACAAAATATCTTTTGCAACTCGGCGTACTTGAAATGTTTTTGCTTGTTCGGGATGTTCAATCGCGGCACGTTGACTTCCGACTCCCATCGCAACTCCGCATTCTTGTGCGGCTTCTGCTAGACGTAGGTTAATCGTCTCTGCTTCGGCTGTGCCACCGGTCATCGAGCTGATGAGGATTGGCGAATGTAAACGCTTGCCGAACAAGTTCACTGTAGTGTCGAGGCGGTTTAAATCCACTTCTGGTAGGGCTTCGTGGATGAAGTGATATTTTTCAAGCCCGCTGGTCAGTGCGGAGCGAACATCCTGTTCTAAGTTTATTTTTATGTGGTCGGCTTTTCGTTGGTCAATCGGCGCAACTTTTGTCATGGGGGAGTGTTCCTGTGTTTGATAGATGGCTTGACAGTGCAAGTCAAGCGGTTACAATTTGAAAAATCAAAACCCTATTGGAGGCTTTTATGTCAGACACTTATAATGAATTGAAAGGCATCATCAAGGATTTGCTTGGTGCAGATGAATCAAAGATTACGATGGAAGCGCGTTTCCGTGAAGATTTGGAAGCCGATTCACTGGACTTGGTGGAATTAATCATGGCGTTTGAAGATAAGTTTGGCGCTGAAATTTCTGATGAAGCCGCGCAAAAGATTACCACAGTCGGTGAGGCTGTTGCGTACATTGACGCGAACAAGAAATAATTTATTGGATTATAACCGTAGAGCCGCCTAATTAGGCGGCTCTATATGTTTAATTTTCGACGTAGGGGCACGATATACCACTTCGTGGCACTTTATCGTGCCCCTACATTGTTTAGTTTAACAATGTAGGAATTTCTTCCGGGTGTTTTGCTACTTTGACGCCAGCCGCTTCAAGAGTCTTGATTTTATCTGCCGCTGAACCTTCGCCACCTTCAATGATTGCGCCGGCGTGCCCCATGCGTTTTCCGGGCGGAGCAGTTTGACCTGCAATAAATGAAGCAACCGGTTTTGTCATTTTTGTACGAATAAATTCTGCGGCTTTTTCTTCTTCATTGCCACCGATTTCGCCAATCATAATCACTTTTTCAGTGTGTGGATCATCTTCAAACATTTCAAGCACATCAACAAAGTTTGTGCCGTTGACCGGATCACCGCCAATGCCGACACAGGTAGATGCTCCCATGCCGAGATTTTTCATAGCATATAAAACTTCATACGTCAAAGTTCCAGAACGAGAAACCACACCGACATTTCCGGAGATTGCAATGTTGCCGGGGATGATTCCAACTTTGGCTTCACCCGGAGTTAATAAGCCGGGGCAGTTGGGTCCAATCAAACGCACATTTTTTTGGTCTAAATAATTTCGGACGCGCATCATATCTGAAATGGCAACGCCTTCAGTAATACAAATTATTAAAGGAATGCCTGCGTCTGCGGCTTCAAACATTGCATCTGGTGCGAAGCGAGCAGGCACGAAAATAATTGTGGCATTGGCATCTGTATTTTCTTTTGCAGAACGGACAGAATCAAAGACTGGAATTTTTTCTAATACCCATTCGCCACCTTTGCCGGGTGTAATTCCGCCGACTACTTGTGTTCCATACGCCACCATTTGAGTGGTGTGAAACAAACCTTCGTTACCCGTAATGCCTTGCACTAACAAACGTGTATTTTTATTAACTAAAATGCTCATGCGTAATTGACCTTTTTCGCCGCTTCTACAGATTTCTTGGCGGCATCAGCCAATGTTTCGGCTGTAATCATATTTGCGTTTTCCAAAAGTTTTCTTCCTTCTTCCGCATTTGTTCCAACAAGCCTTACAACCATTGGCACTTTTGGTTTAACTTCATCCATAGCAACCAAAATACCACGTGCTACTTCATCACAACGTGTGATTCCACCAAAGATGTTAAACAAAACGGCTTTGACGTTTGTATCTGTCAAAATGATTCGCATTGCCGCGGCGACTTTCTTTGAGTCTGCACCGCCTCCTACGTCGAGGAAGTTTGCTGGCTCGCCCCCAAACAGTTTGATTACATCCATGCTGGTCATTGCTAGCCCTGCACCATTGACCATACATCCAATATTGCCATCTAATTTGATATAAGAAAGACCATACTTGCGGGCTTCAATTTCAGCAGGTGCATCTTCGTCTGTATCGCGCATTTCATTTAAGTCAGGTTGACGGAACAACGCGTTATCGTCAATCATCATTTTGCCGTCTAAGGCAATCAGTTTCTTTTCTTTTGTAATCACCAACGGATTGATTTCTGCTAACGTTGCGTCTGTATCTTTATAAACATTCCATAACCCAATAGCAATTTTTGTAAAATCTTTCCAGTATTCGCGTGGCAAATCAATGCCTACAGCCACATCGCGGGCTTGATATTCACGCAAACCAAGCAATGGGTCAATATGAACTTTGATGATTTTTTCTGGTTCTTTTGCCGCTACTTCTTCAATGTCAATGCCGCCTGCGGCTGAGGCAATCATCACCGGTTTTTTTGCGGCGCGGTCGTTCGTAATCGCAAAGTAGATTTCTTGGTCAATAGCTGAGGCTTCGTCAATCAACACTTTGCGAACGGGAAGCCCTTTAATTTCCAATGCCAAAATTTGTTCGGCAAGTTGCTCAGCTTCAGCGGCATTTTTAGCAAGTTTTACACCACCAGCCTTTCCGCGCCCACCGACCAACACTTGTGATTTAACTACAACGCGACCACCTAACTCTTCTGCAATTTGCTTTGCTTCTTGAGCGGTAGCCGCGACCCTTCCTTTTGGAATCGGAATGCCATACTTTGAAAAAATATTTTTAGATTGATACTCGTGCAGTTTCATCGAGTCTCCCTTTGGGGATAGAATTTTATAAAAGCACGCGCATTATACCAATAAAATAGCGCAAGATAGAATCTTGCGCTACATAAACAAATTACGGAAGTGTAAACCGCATGATGCGATTGAAAGAACCGTCTGTCACCCACACATGACCTTGATTATCTACTGCAATGCCGGAGGCTAAACCAAAACTCGCATAGCTATCACCAAAGTCACCCCATACACGAACGACTTCACCGTTTTGGTCAAACTCCATCACGCGGTAACCTTCAGGGTCAGTGACGAATACATGCAAATCATCATTCACAGCAATAAATGGTTTGTTATCTAACGACTGACCAAACCAGCCAAATACATCCCATTGTTTTTCTGGCAAGAACACCAACGCATTTTCATTTTCTACTGGCACAAATGTTTGAATACGTTGATTCCATGTATCGTTGACATATACGGTGCCATTTTTATCAATGGCGATACCAACCGGCTCATCAAATAGACCGGGGTCAAAACCTGCACCACCAAATTGTGTGATGAAGTTCCCGTTCGCATCAAACACGACGATACGCTTGTTTCCTGTATCGGTGACATATACTCTCCCTTCGGCATCTACCGCCAGCCCACGTGGACCGTAGAATGATTCTGGCGTTTCACCTTGACCAAATACTCCCCACGCTTTGACAAATCTGCCGTCCCGTGTGAATTTTTGTACGCGGTGATTCCAAGTGTCGGTTACGTAAACAGAACCGTCAGGTCCAACTGCAATGCCCCACGGTTCGTTAAATGTTCCATCCCCAATTGGCACGCTGACTCCATCAGCATACGTTCCCCATTCATTTAACACATTTCCATTTGCATCTAAATGCAACACACGATGATTGCGTGAATCTGCTACATACATGGTGCCATTATTCGCAAACGCAAGTGACCGAGGTGCATTGAGAATCACTGGGTTTGCTTGGGTGGCGTCAAAAACTGTATCAGCAGAAAGCAAAACATATTTGCCCTCAGTGGGGTCTTGTAAAACTTCGGCAGGAGTGGTTGGGGCTAAGCCATAATTCCAAATTTGTGAAGCAATATCCTGTCGGATATAGAGGCGCATTCTGTCAGAAGGTTGCCAATTGGCAATATCTAAATCTGAGCGACCTTTTGCTAAGGCATATTGTGAATAATCACGATTTAGCCAGATTTGAATAATGCCAGAGCGAACGGCAGGGTCTGTAAACCATTGGCAAAAGGCAGAATAATCTTTGGATTTTCTCCATTTCAAGAAACTCATTGCACCTGAGCAGGCGTAATTTTCATCAAATGGAATGCTTGGGTCACGGTCATATACGAGGCTGAAATAATCTTGCATGGGCCACCACATACGGATGTAATCAAAGCGATAATAGCCGGGACCGATAGCAGGGTCAATTTTGTCAAAATTCTTTTCATCTACAATGATGAAAACGGAATCTCGTAAAGAGCGAGTGGGTTGATCAAATGAGCGTTGATTTGTAAAATCGCGTAAGTACCATACAAAGGGCCATGAAACGCCGGTATCCGGCGCAGAAGCATCATACGCTAGAGCAAGATTCATGCCACCTGTAGTGCGTTTGGAAATTTCTTCGGCTTGGGCAATGACCTCTTTAATCCCAGTGGCACCATGGGCATAGACTAAAAATTCGGTGGCTTGGTCATACGTGATGTATGTAGCACGGAAAGATGCGCGAATGGTTAAGATAGCCAGAAAGCCAAAGAACACTAAAACGAAAACACGCCGAAAATCAGCGAATGACCATTTTCTTAGGAAGTAAAACAACGCCACAGCACTTATGATTGCCGCGATGAGCGGAAATAAAAATTGATTGGTGGCTTGTAATTGGTCTAATGCCTGACCTTGAAATGGGCGCGTGGGTCCATTCCAAAGATAGAAAACGCGACCTATGCTAACAATAAACACTGCAATACTAAAGAAGGTTAAAGCTGCATTATTTTCCTTCACGGCTTGCCAATTAGTTGTATCAATTAGGCGACCTAACGCCCAGCCTGTGATTAATATCATGGGCCAGGTGATGTGATACGTCAGCCACGGCATACGCTCGCCAGCATAAGTGAACGCGACAAAACTGATAAAACTCCACCACACTAATAATGCAAATGTGTTTTTGAAATTTAACTCTTCTGTTTGGGCTATCTCAAGCGATTGCACGTCTTCTTCTGTTTGATTTTCAGGAACAGGGTTTGTTTTTCTCCGAAAGCCGAGATATAAGGCTAAGAACAAACCAATGGCAGGTAAAAATTCATAAATTGGAATTTGAATTAATAAATAGTAATACCAGGGCTGGCTACCTCGTTGCACATCTTGTTGCACAATCCAATAGCCGAGTGAGCCGATGGAGCCAGTAAAGAATCCGCTGGAGTTGGTGAATATGGTGGTGTATAAAATTGTGAAAGGCACCCAAAAGATTAGGGTTGTTTTCCAGAATTTTTCTGGATTCCACAGTAAACCAGCCACAATGGCTATAACAAAAGTGAGCAATAACATGCCACCGATAATAAGCAATGAGCGTGTGTCATTGGCAAGTGCTTGTACCTGACCTACATCGGTAGGCATGATGACATCGGTTAAGTTAATCAAAAAGGGAGAAAGCTGTGGCAAAACAATGGTGCCGGTTACAAATAGCAAATCAAATGAACGTTCATTGCGAAGTTTTTCCCATGAGTAGCCACGAATTAAGAAATAAGCAGAAGCTACCAATGCAAGCAGAGCGGCTCCACCGAAAATTAATGTCAAAGGTGAAGAAGCAGACTCACCCGTAGTGAGAGGCGATATTCCATCTTCTGGGTTGGCAGGCATGGCGGTCTCTGCACCAGTTAAAGTCGTTTCTTGATGTGTTATCAAATAGGTTGTTACAGCGGCGGTGGCAAATAAAATTGTGGCGCAGAGTGTGATGATGAAGGTTGAATAATTGCCTTCGAGTTGAAACCATCTTTCTTTTTTACTAACTTGCACAACAAAATAAAATGCTAAAAACAGCAAGGCTTGGGCGGTGTAAATAAACGATGTTTCTTTGGATGTGAAATGCAGTGCTAACGCGGCGGCAAGGATGTATAAATATTTTTTGCCGCCAACTTCTAAATGACGAAGCATGGCATATAACATGACAATGCCTGAAAAGCCGACAAATGATTCGTTACGCACATAACGCCCGTAATACAACATATACGGTGATATGACCAAAAGTAAACCAGCAATTAACGCGCCCCAATTTCCTAAATATCGGCGCCAATACCAAACCATGGCAACCGTGGCAATGCTAAATAAAACGGCGGGGATACGCGCTGTAAAATCGCTAACGCCGAATAAAAAGTAAACAATGGCTAAAGCATGGAATTGAAATGGTCCGTGCATCATGGGGGAGTGTTCGTATCCCTGACCACGATATAACAACCAAGAAAAATATGTATGCAAACTTTCGTCATGACTCATGACGCGTGATTCGAGGTCGTAAAAACGGGTGACCACTGCAAGTAGCATAACGAATGCAAATATGGCGATTTCATTTGTGATAGCGGGCAAAGCGGTATGAATGGGTCGGTTGAGCCAGTTGGTTTTCTGTTCCATGTAAAAGGCACCTTTGGTAAATTTTGTAAATGATAGTAAATATAGTTTAATGAAACGTGAGAGCGATTATATCAGGACAGTTGCAGAGAAAAACCCTCGCCACGAATTACGCGGATTTACACGGATTTTGTGATTCTCTTGATACATTTCCGCTTCTTTCATCGGGGAGAGTTGGTCTGTGACCCTGCTAATTGACCACAGCCTGCATTGATGTCAATTCCACGACGCATTCGTATCGTACACGGAATGCCTGCGTTTTCTAAAGTTTTTTTGAACAAGTCAGCCCTTTCACGGCTAGTAGATTCGCCATCATAACCCTGTGTGGGGTTAAGCGGAATCGCGTTGACGTGACACAAGAGTCCCTTAAGCCTTGAAGCGAGTTTTTGTGCAACTTCTGGCGTGTCGTTGACTCCGTGAATCAGTGCCCATTCAAACGTCACACGCCGATTTGTTTTCTCAATGTAATATTTACAGGCTTGAATCACATCATCAATTTTATATCTCTTGTTGACGGGCATTATTTCAAGTCGTTCGTCATCATCTGCCGCGTGCAGTGAAATTGCCAAATTGACTTGTCTTTTTTCGTCAGCAAATCTTTTGATTTGTGGCACCAAACCAACAGTCGAAACTGTGAAGCGGCGCGCGCCAAAATTAAATCCATTTGAATCATTTAATCTATCAATCGCCGCCATCGAATTATCGTAATTATGAAATGGCTCGCCCATGCCCATGAAAACCACGTTGGTAACCGATTCATTTTTTTCTTTTAACATTTGTGCATAATAAATCACTTGCGCCACAATTTCACCACTGGATAAATTTCTTTTAAATCCCATCTGACCTGTGGCACAAAACACACATCCCATAGCACAACCGGCTTGGGTGGAGATACAAAGCGTGCGACGATTTTTTGCACCGCGTTCTGTGGATGATGCTGTGATTTGTGGATTATCTGCTGGGTCACCATATCTCATCAACACCGCTTCAATTAAATTTCCATCGGGCAATTCAAACAAAGTCTTTCTAGTAGATTTATCTGACGAATCCAAATATGTTCTGATTTTGAAATTTGTAAACGAAAAATTTTCCGCAATTTTCTCACGCAATGATTTTGATAAATTCGTAAATTCATCCGCCGAAGAATACAAATGCACATACAATCCCTGCCAAATTTGTTTAGCACGGTATGCAGGTTCGTTCCATTCTTTTAATTTGTTTTCTAAAGCGGAAAAATCAAGGTCGTAAATCAGCATGGAGTTAAGTCTAACAGGTCTTGGATTGGTCTAATAGGTCTTGGATTAGTCTAATAGGTCTTAGGTTGATCTAATAGGTCTTACAGGTCTAGAAGTCTGACTAGTCAGACTTATTCAAAAAATCTAAATTTTCCTGCACAATTTTTATGTTTGGATGGTCGGCTGGCAAAAACTTCTTGAAAATTGCAAGTGCACGTTCAAACATTTCTCTTGCGCCTTGCAAATCACCTAAGTCTTTAGCTACACTACCGAGGTTGTTGAAATCTATTGCTACATCGGGATGTTCAAAGCCAAAGTTAGCTTCATGAATTTTTAAAGCGCGTTCAAACATTTTTTTTGAGTCGCTTAAATCCCCCAAGTCTTTCATTACTAGACCAAGATTGTTGATAGTATGCGCAACGTGTGGATGATTTTCAGGAAGAGTTTTTTCTATAATTTGAAGTACACGCTCGAACATTTCTTTCGCACCTTTTGTGTCCCCTAAATCTTGTATTACTAAGGCGAGGTTGTTATAATCCCTAGCAACACTCGGATGCTCTCTCCCAAAATTTGCCTCATCAATTTTTACTGCACGTTCTAACATTTCTTTTGCGCCGTTCAAATCCCCCAAATCATGTAGAACTCTACCGAGGTTATTGAAGCCTCTTGCTACATTGGGATTATCTAAGCCAAAGTTGGCTTCGTCAATCTTCAAAGCACGTTCATACATTTCTTTTGCACCATGCAAATCACCTAGGTCTTGCAGAACACTCCCAAGATTGTTAACCCAAATTGCTATATTTTGATGATCCAAGCCAAAGTTGATTTCACCAATCATCACGGTGTGTTCATAAACGGATTTTGCACCTTGATAATCGGCCAGATCATGTAAATAATAGCCATAACTATTCCACAATGCCCCTGCATTGTATAGTTCTTTAGATTCTGCATATGATGCTAGCACTGGCATGTGAGGACGAAGTAGGGCGAAATTTGCTGGTATACCAGTTTTATTTGCTTCATTTGATAAAGTTGCTAATTCGTTCACAAGTATTTCTAAAACTTCTTTATATTCCTTTGCCAAACTTTGGGCATACTCTGCCAATAGTGGATGAATATTTGGGAAAGCATCTTCTCCTTTTCTGAATAAACCTAAGCCATACAATAAACTCAATGCTTCATCGCATTTTTCCTGCTCAATTTCTAAGGCTTTTTCAAAAATTTCTAAAGGAATCGGTGTATTCGGTGCTAAATAGCCAGTCATCATAAATATTTTTTGTGCGGTTTCATCTTGTAATTCCTGCCAAGAAAGGGCAAAGGTTCTTTGCAAATCCAAATCGTGACCTGTGGCGGCGGGCATGTCAGAGCGCCAGTTTTTCATCGAAGCGTGGTCAAGTGCATTTTCGGTTTGTTTTAAATACTCTGAAATACTTAATCTTTGATGTCCATTCAAATATCGGCTCGCAAGTTCTAAACCTAAAGGTAAATATCCAAGCCTTTCTGCTAAGTTTTTCAAATCATCTTGTGAATCTTTTCTATCCTTCAAAGATTCTTTGAGAAATTGTAAACTTTCTTCTTCTGAAAATAAATCAAGGGGAAGTTGCGTTAATCCTAAAGTTGGTGACCAATTTGTATGGCGAGAAGTCACTAGAACTCGAATGTTGGAATGTCGCAATTTTGTTAATACATCACCCGCAATTTTTGTTTCTTCAAAGTTATCCAGAATCAATAAATTGAGTCCATTTGTTTTCCATGTTTGCAAAGTCAATGCTACTTGCGAAGGTTGGTCTTCTGGAAAATTATTTGTAAACATCTGTCGTCCGCAATTGGCAATTTCTGAATCTAATTGTGTTGGGTCTGCTAAGTTAATCCAATGCACGCCGCGAAAATATTTTCCGTAGCGATAGCCAAATTCAACTGCCAGTTGAGTCTTTCCAAGTCCGCCCATGCCGGTCACTGCTTGGGTAATCACTGCCCCTGTTTTTGAATCACCTAATAAATTTTCAGCTAGAGCTTTTAATTCTTTTTCACGTCCAGTGAATAAGGCATTTGGTGAAAATGGAAGATGCGAGCCGAGAGGTAAGTCGCTAACATCAGGTATTTTGTCTTTTGAAGAAAACCTTGCTGATTTTGTTTTTCTTGGAACTTTTTGTTCTTTTGAATTTACGAGATTCTTTTCCCCAGCCACAAAATTTGAATCATCTACATTGTTTGCAACAAAAGCAACACCACCTTTTTGCACAACGATTTTATGACCTTGCAATTTTTTAGCAGGTTTTTTCTTTTTATCACTTTTCTTGTTCGTATTTTTTGCCATAGTATCCCTATATAAAAAGAAACTTGCTTTATTTTACCTTACATATAAAACTAGCCAACCATCAAACCAGCTAACTAGTAAACTAGTCATTTTCTCATCATTGTATAAGAAAAGTAGGAAATTCGTAGGTTAATACTCAGTTTCAGTTAATTTTTTTCAAATATCCTTTTCTAGATGTTTTAATATACTTAAATCTGAGAATAGGGGCACAGCAAAATCTTAAAACTCAAACAATTCATCAAATTGCTGTGCTTGTGAAATAAAAGGAGAAACGCATTATGCTAAAACCATTGAAACCATCCAAACCCAACAA
>DDVH01000034.1:9509-19469 GCA_002345215.1 Anaerolineales bacterium UBA2317 | reverse complement strand
AAAAGCCGCGACAGTTTTGTTTCGCTCGTTGAGTGAAACAAAAAAATTATATGAGGCTGGCGAACGTGATGCTGAAAAACTAAGAGAGAAAATGAAAAAAGTTTTAGCAAGCGAGCCGTTGGCAAACGTGCAATATGTCTCTTGCGCGGATTATGATTCGTTGGAAGAATTGAATGTGATAGAAAAAAATTCTTTGCTTTCTATGGCTGTGTTTATAGGCAAAACTCGTTTGATTGATAACTTTGTTTTGGGGTAAAAAATCCTGTAAGGATGACAGGATTATAGAACAAGGTAATGCCTAAAATAATCCCATAGGGATGGCACAGATTTTATAACACCCTACGGGGTTTTGATTTTTTTGCATTCGAATCTATAATCATTTCACTCCTTCGAAGTTACATGAAACCAAGAATTAATTTCCGTTACGTTTTCAATATTTTTTCAGCCATTATTGTGAGTATCACACTGGCGATTTTATTTTTATCTAGTTATTTCACTTACAGCTGGACTCAATCTATTCTTCATCCTGCTAGATTTTCACCCACTGGAAATTACCTCAAAGAAAATAATATTGAATATCAAGATATTGAATTAATCACAAAAGATGGAATTAAACTTTCAGCATGGTACACACCACCTAAAAATGGTGCTGTGATTTTAATTGCACATGGATATAACGATAATCGCACTGAAAGTTTGTATGTGCTGTTTGCAAAACATGATTACGGTGTTTTGGCTTGGGATTTTCGCGCACATGGAAATAGTGAGGGCGAAATTTCTACACTTGGATATTATGAACAACTTGACGTAGAAGCCGCATTAGATTTTGCATTAGCACAAGAAGGTGTTGAGCATATTGGCGCATGGGGTGGCTCAATGGGAGCATCTACAGTTTTATTGACCGCATCTGAACGAAATGAAATCAAAGCAGTGGTGGCTGATAGTGCTTATCCATCGTTAGAAGATGTGTTGAAGTTAAACATGCCGATTGAATTTTTACATCCATTGGTAAAATTTTTTAGTGAAACGCAAAGCGGCGCACAGATTGAAGATGTAAATGTAGAAAAAGTGATTGGGAAAATTAGTCCGCGAGCCGTGTTTATTATTGATGGTTGGTATGGTGGCGCGATTCTGATGAATTCCCCATATCGTTTATATGATTCTGCGGATGAACCAAAACAAATTTGGGTAGAAGATGGTGTTCCACATTTAGGAACGTATGCTTATCATCCCCAGAGATATGAAAATAGAGTCATCAAGTTTTTTGATGAACATTTATTAAACAAATGAAAATTATTTCTGAATTGCATTTTTTCTAAGAACCCAAAGCATAATTCCCCAACTAATTACTCCACCGATGGCATTCTGGATTGCAAAGTATGCGAATCTATGAATTTCACTTTTTAATTCTGATAAACTCCATAAAATTATCCAAATAATAAAGCCGATGCCTATTATCCCAAACGCAATTCGTAAAAAAACTTGAGCATAATCTAGTGGTTTCTCTTTTTTTATTACTAAAATTGTAATTGTTATGCCGACTAGAATACCAATGCCGAAACCTAATAAAATGAATAATCCGAAAGCCATCAAGCCACCAACATCGTCTACTGTTATTGACTCAATATAATTAATACCTTGCCTTATTACAAGATAAGAAATTATTCCTCCAATGAGCCAGCCTAAAACAATCCAAGCAAATGCTTTGTTTTGATTCTCTACTTTTATGTATGGTGATAGTATCCAAACCATCGTTGCTCCAGCAGCTAACCATATTGATGCAAATCGAACTATATAACCGAAATCAGATGAGGTAATTCCCCAACCAATTGTTAAACCCAATACCCAACTCAAAGTTATAACATTAATAGCAAGTTTATTTCTGAAAATATTTTCTTTCCAGAATATGAATGCCATGATCGTCCCAGCAATCAGCCCACATACGACACCACCAATGGTTATATCCCATACTGCTGTATAAGCAAGAAAACCAATCCCACCTGCAACACTCCAACCCATTACTAATAACAAATACGATGTTTTTCTTCTGATAATATTTTCTTTTCGTAATACCCAAGCTATACTTGTACCTGCACCTGCCCCGCCAATTAAACCGCCTATGAATAGACCAGCCTTATGAGCATTATTGTATATCTCATCCAATAGCATACCATCAGAAACTTCAGTTGAATTTTGTATTAACTCAGCAATTTCGAATCCAATTACCTGACTATACATCCAAAAGATTGCCCAGCTTACTACCATCCAAAACAATGATTCCCATCCAATTGTATGGATTTTATTTATGCCAAGAGATTCTTGTTGCATACAATACCCCTTTCTTTTTCAAAATTTACACTTGTTCAAAATGATTAACTGGCACCACGAATAATGTGGCACGTTTTGTATCACCTTTGGGTGGTAAAGATTTTTTTACAACATCAATAGCAGAATCTACTTGATTATCTTCCACGCCTAATAACATGGTGACATTGCCGGAGCGTAAGAATCCGCCGGTCGAAGCCACACGTGTGACCCGAAAGTTTGAGGCGGTGAAGGCTTGAGTCAATGTATCGGCGTCGTTATCCTTAATAATTACAATCATCATTTTCATTTTCTCATCTCCAGTATCAGACCTATAAGACTTATAAGACTTTTTATATTTGTTCAAATCTTTCTACAGGCAAAGCAAACACTGTTGCCCCGCCGACGGTGACAGGAACCGGTGCAGGCATTGGCATGGCAGAGCCTTCTAATGGAAGTGTCATGTATTCAATGCGTTGACGACAGGATTCATGTAATGCTTTTAGGGCTTCTTCTTTTTTCGCAAATGGCAAGCCGATTAACAA
Source organism: Anaerolineales bacterium UBA2317 (assembly GCA_002345215.1). Lineage (GTDB taxonomy): Bacteria > Chloroflexota > Anaerolineae > Anaerolineales > Villigracilaceae > Villigracilis. The sequence goes on along the minus strand of DDVH01000034.1, from coordinate 16,620 downwards.
AGTGGCATTGCGCCGACCTAAAAAACCGCCGGCACTTGATAAGTAAGTAGATGCCGCGCCGATTTCTTGTAAGGCTTTGGTGGCGGGTTCAAGGTCTTGGTCTTGAATGACTGCTACGAGTAGTAAATGGGATGGAGTATCCATAATAATTCTCCTTAATGAGAATTCCAATTTTGATGTGAAAGTATAACGTAAAATTAACTTCGTTTGAACTTCTCAAGATATTCTGGGATTTCAAGCATTGGTGGACGTTCACGTTCGGCAATTTCTTCAACATCCAAAGAATATCCTTCATTGGCATTATACCGAATCAACTTCATAGATTTATTGACTTCTTCTACAGCGGCTTTGCCAAATCGTTTTTCTTGTTTATGCAATACGGCTTGGATAATAGCAAAAGACATTTTGCTTAACGCTTCTAATGCTTGATTATGATGAATGCGTTCCAATAAATCTACTTGAGCAATGCCTTGAATACCGTACTCATCATAAATATCAATTAACAAACCTGTTTCAACACCATAGCCTGAAAAGAACGGAATTTTTTCTAAAGCAGTTCTTCTACCGCCATATTCACCCGAAAGTGGTTGTACTACGCCGGAAAGTTCTGGATAAAAAAGATTCAATAAAGGTCTGGCTGTTAATTCTGTTACACGTCCGCCACCACCTGCTTGCATTTTTTCACCGACTCTTAAAGGTCGGCGATAAAACCCTTTTACCAATTGCACTTGCGGATTTTGCAACAAAGGTCCAATAATGCCATACACAAAACGCGGATGAATGTTGACGATGTCTGTATCAATCCACACGATGATGTCGCCCTTTGTGACGAGTAAACTTTTCCACAACGCCTCTCCTTTTCCACGTCTAGGTTTGAGGCGTTCTAAAATTTGTTGATGAATGTAAACAGGAATTCCTTCTTTCTTTGCAATCTCACGCGTGCGGTCCTTAGAGTTTGAATCAATCAAAACAATTTCATCCAATAAAGGAGCTTTTTGCATCAACTCTTTCTTCATCATCCGAACCACTTTGCCAACCGTTTGTTCTTCATTCAAAGCAGGCAAAGCCAAACTAATGGTTAAGTTTTGCTGTTTCTTTAACTCAACCAAGTCTTTCAAGTTTTTATACTCATCGGCTTCAAATGTATTTTCGCCAAACCATTTATCAACCAAAATCGTAATTGCTTCCACGCCGGCGCTTTCATCATATATGGTTTGATTTTCGGAAGCCTTCTTGACAGCAATCACAATGCTAGATGATTCACGCAAAACACGATCGGCAACATAACCTAAAGATGCCGGGCTGGTTAATGATTGTGCTGTAGTCGTACCCAAAACGATGAGATCATTGTCTTTTGAGTTTTGCAAGATAAATTCAGCCGCTTCATCTGTGACTTCAAACTGTTTCTTGACCTCTGGCATTTGTCTTAACACACGCTCTAAACCAATAAATGGCGCATCTGTACCAGCCATGGGGTCATCTGTTCTGCGAATATGCAAAGCAGTGACTCCCTTTGGATTCAATCCTAAACCTACTTTCAACGCCAACTCAGCATGTGGACCGCCTCTGGCTGGCACGAGAATTTGCTTTGGTTGGCTTACAATTTTTCCGCGAATTAATGCGATATCACAGGGTGGGTTGGTTAATACTTCATTTGCAGTGACGCTTAATGCATTTAAGTGAGCATCCCATTCTAAAAACAATACATCAGGTTGTTCTTTTTTTAAAAGATTAGAAAGTTCTCCCCAGGGTTGGTGTGAAACAATGACCTGTGTTTTGCTGATGATTTTTTTATCTTTTCCATAATCACGAAGTTTTTTTCGTAAAGCACGAGCTGAAACTGCACCTACACTTAATGATTGACCTTCTGGCACAACCACAATACCAACCAAAACAATATCCGCATCAAAATGCTTCGCGGTTTCGATGGCGCTTTCTCCAGGTCCATCATGGACTAAAGGAATAAAAATAGTATGAATAGGTGAGAAGTCTGTATGTTTTTGCATTGCTTGTCCTTTCTTACAAAATTGGCACGATGTGTTGGCGATAAATGGCTTCCCAACGGAAATTCAAACGAGCCCGCATGGATAATTTTGCTGTCGTTGAATTTTTGAAATAATTTGCAATTAAATTTGCAACACGGCTTGGGTTTTCATCTGGCGAAAAATATGTAACATCTTCTAAACCCAATTCACGCAATGGCGGAATATCAGCACAAAAAGCAGGTAAATGACTATAAGCCGCTTCAATGAGTGGAATGCCGAAGCCTTCTTCACGGCTGGGGAAAATCAACGCATCTGCAACGCGATAAAAATCCGCGATGACTTCATCAGGTAAAAAACCGTCAATCAATTCGGCAAGGAAATGGGCTGAGTTTTCTAGGTTCAATTCTTTTCGCAAAGTTTTTAATTTTTCAAAATATTTGACATTGTCTTGATTATGTGGACCTAACGGACCCGTCACCACGAGTGCGGTTTTTGGATATGTTTTTTTCAATTCAGCTAAAGTTTGCAAAGCCAATTCAATATTTTTTCTTGGCGTGACGCGTACAGGTAATAACAAAATGGGAGCATTATCCAAAAGATTTATTTGTTGAATAAGGTTTTGAGTTTGAGATTCAAGTTTATAGAAGCGTGAAGCGTCTACACCGTTTGGAATCACATGAATGGATTTTGAATCTAAGTTCATCAATCCGGCTAACTCTTTTCTTCTTAATTCCGAAATAACAACTTGTGTAGTATTTTTCAAATCTGTTCGCAATAAATCCCATGGATAGCCATTATGCAATTCAGGTAAATATCGCGGTGTCGTCCAGGCTAAATCGTGATGCCAAAGAATCAATTTCGGTAATTTTTTTTCAATATGTAATTTATACAACGCAGCTGTTAACGCGAGATTTTTATTTAGTGAACAAACGTTATGAGCAATTAAAACATTTGTGTCTTTCAACGCTTTTTGTAGTTCATTCGTCAATTCATCACGCAATGATTCAAAGTCTTGAGTCACTTCGCCTTTATCCAATTGCGCTTTGACTTGATTAATACGTTCATGGCGTGAATCAGCTAGTGGAATTTTTGTTATCGTAATCTTTTCATCGAATGCTTCACCACGCGCGGCGATTAAATTAACACCATGCCCATCTGCTGACATTAAACGCGCGTGATGTGCAATTACACTTTCTACGCCGCCGACAATGGGCGGAACTGAATAATGCAAAATTGAAATCTTCATTTAAATCCAATCCTTATGTAAGGGCGACCCACCCATAAAAAACAAATGCCTAATTAATATTGACGGGTCGCCCCTACGAGTAATAATTTTTAAACTTGATACCCCAAACAATCTTCGACTAATAATTTCAAACGAAGTTCAAGCATGGTATATGAAAAATAGCGTTTGGCAAGTTGATAATTTAAATCAGCCCATTCTTTGGCTTGGTCTGGATTTTCTAAAATATGTTTTGCCATTGCCAAAGTATTGTTATTGATGTATCCATCAAACCATACCACCCGAAAACCTTTTGGTTTGATATCTACTTCATAAATAGAATAATTGTTGACCAATATCGGGCGGTGATAATACACAGCTTCTAAAAAGGCGTTGCCAAAACCTTCGATGCTGGAAGGATACGTCACCAAATCAGCATGAGGATAAACATCACCCAATGTGTAAATTTTTTGACCATCTTTCGTGGTGCCGCGTTCATCTTGCACTTGGTCTGATTCAAAACGAACTGTCACGCCTAATAAATTTGCATATTCACGCACGCGTTGTTCATAATCATTGCCTTCATCACCAGAAGCGTGGGTGATGACTAATTTAGCAGGAATGTTAAGTCGCCGCACAATTTCGATAGCATGTTCAATGCCTTTTCTTTGAATCACACGTGTCGGTTGCAAGAAAAAATATTCCCCTGAGCCAATGCCAAAGTCGGAGCGAACAGTTTGCGTGTAAGAATCTGAAGCGGGTGGAGGTGAGTCAAAATCCATCACATTCGGAATCACACGCGAGGTCAATCCATGTCGTGAAGCAATCTCACGCGCTTGAATCGTATTGATAACTACATGACGAATCGAAGGCAAACTTGGCGGGAATGCGGTGGCTAAATAATCACCAACACAATTGACTTGAAAACGTTGACGTTCCCAATGAAAATCATGGTGATGCGCAATGGTTGGAAAACCCGTTTCAGCAATAAACTCTGTAATGGCTAAACCCAAAGGTAAATTTAATGGAATCGTGACAGCGTTTTCAATGATAAGAATTTCTAAATCAAATTTATGTGCAAATTTATATAACTCTTCTTTGAGATATTCTTTAATTTCAGTGACACGCTTTGTCATTTGCGGCGGACGAATATAAATTGAAAAAAAATCTTTATGCAATTGAGCAATTTCAGGATGCGCTTTGCGTGCTTCTTGAGTCACCGTCCAACTGCCAGAATATGCGATTTGATTTAACTTATCAATTTCTTGATGACGATAAAACGCTTCTTCTACGACGTGCGATATGTTCGGGTCGCGGTCACATTCGCCTGCAAAGTAAAAACATTTGTGACCCATGCGTTCCAAAACGATTGCCCATTTTTCTGTTTCGAGTGAAACGCCATCTGTTCCAGCGAATCGCGTTGAGATAAATCCAATGTTATGTGAAGAGGGAGTCATATTACCTTTCCTATGCCGTTGGTCGAGTAGTTGCGAAGCAACGTATCGAGACCAACAAGTTAATTAAATTTTATTTGTTAAGGTGTGGTTTCGATACGCGAGTTTCACTCGCTACTCAACCACCGGTTTGGTGTAAACCACATCACTTGATATGGTTCAAGAGAGATATTTTTTATTTGAATCTTTTGATTCGTAAACAAATCAATGCCTGATTCAAAATGTGTAGCAAATGAAATTTTTTGTGAACTGACGTTATGTAAGCATACCACGCAAGATTTTCCATCTGGTGAAATTCGCTCAATTGCAAAGATAGATTTATGAAACTCTAATATTTTTTGTGTTCCATGCGGATGAAATGCTGGAGAACTTTTTCTTGATTTTAATAAAGCAGAATATTTTTTGAAAACCTTTGCACGCAAAGAATTTTCATCGTTCAATTCTTTTTGCAATTCATCAAACGAACATTTTTGACGATTGATAGTGCGATTGTGTCCAGTTTGTTCTACGCCTGCGCGCCAATTGCGTGAGCCAAATAAACTATGAAAATAAATACCCGGCACACCAATCATGGAAAGCATAATCGCTTGGGCTGAGATAAAACGCGAGACTTGTAAATCAATGGATTCATTTGCATTTGGATTCGATAACGCATCAAAATAATTGATGTTCATTTCATACGGACTTTTTGAGCCGTCTGAATTGTGTTTGTATGAAATCAAACCACCATGCTCAAGAGTTTTTTCCACAAGTGAATCAATTTCGGCGTTAGATAAAATTCCGCGCGCTGGATTCAAGCCGACCCCGTCGTGTGAGGCGAGGAAGTTAAAGAATGTCGTTTTATCAGATGGCAATATCAACGTCTTCGCCCAAGCGGATAATGTTGTCGCATCACTTGTATGAAATGTATGTAATGTTAAAGGCGGCAATGCAAAGTTATAAACAAGTTGTGCTTCGTTTGTTCCATTTCCGAAATATGAAATATTATCCACATGTGGCACATTGGTTTCTGTTATTAAATTTACATGCGGCGCAATTTGACTTAATGCTTCACGCAAAAATTGAATAATGGCATGTGTTTGAGGTAAGTGAATACAACTTGTGCCAATTTCTTTCCACATGTAGGCAATCGCATCCAAACGAATAAAGGTTGCGCCATGTTGAACATACAAACATAAAATATCTAAAATTTCTAACAACACTTGCGGATTTTTATAATTCAAATCAATTTGGTCTGCGCTAAATGTCGTCCAAACTTTTTTCTCGCCAGAAGGCGTTTGAAAATTTGTTAGCAATGGCAATGCACGCGGACGCACCACTTGAGATAAATCTGGCTCCCCTTCCACTGTTACAAAATAATTTTGATAGTGCGAATCATCTACTAAAAATTTTTGAAACCACTCACTTTGTGATGAGATGTGATTAATGACCGCATCAAACATTAATTTGAACTTGGGCTGAAACGCGGAGACATCTTCCCAATCCCCCAGCTTTTTATCAATCTGACGATAATCTACGACCGAGAACCCATCATCCGAAGTCCATGGATAAAACGGCAGAATGTGAATCCCTTGTACAACATCAGTTAAATATGTTTCCGAAAAAAATTTGAGAGTTTGTAACGGCTTTTCATTTCCCCTTTGCGCTTGATCACCATACGTGATGAGCATTGAGTCGCGTTCTGTCAATGCGTCATCACGCGCTTGAATTTTAGTTTGATAACTAGAAATCAGAGTTTCAAAACTGCCTATCCATTGTGAAGCGGTTTGAACTCCATAAATGGAAGCGAGGCAGGTTTGTAGGCTGGTCATGGCGATGCGCTTTTTCTCCTTTTCCATAAATAACGCGCGGCAAGCGCAACGAAAATAAAGAAAGTCAGTGGGATGTATGCATATAGAAATGATTCAAGCATTGGAACCGATGGGTTGCTTAAGGCTCTCATCACGACCAATACATTATAGAAAACAAAATAAGAAAAGAATATCAATCCGTCATAACGTGAAATGTAATTATCTACAATAAAGACAGGGATGGTGACAACGGCGGCGAAGATAGCAATTGGTAAATCAAACCTGATGATGTTTACTGCAACTGGAATACTTTCTGGTGTGGTTGCGGCGGCGACACCCAACACCCCTAAAATATTGAAAATATTACTGCCAATCACATTTCCAGCGGAAATATCGCCTTCCCCTTTCATTGCGGCAACGATAGAAGTTGCAACTTCCGGCATAGAAGTCCCTGCCGCGACAATCGTCAAACCAATCACTAATTCACTTACGCCAAACGTGCGTGCAATGATAATTGCGGCTTCTACCAACCAATTTGAGCCAAAGTACAACATAACAAGACCCGCCGCTACAAAAAATAAATTCTTTGAAATCGTTTTCCAACCTTTTGATTCGTTGGAAGAATATTCTTCGGCGTATTCATCTTGCACATCTTTTTTC
>DDVH01000034.1:0-9420 GCA_002345215.1 Anaerolineales bacterium UBA2317 | reverse complement strand
CACCTACCATAATCGGTGCATCTAAGCGGATAAGTTGTTCCGCAATTTTGATGGGGCGAATCAAAGCTGCAATACCAAGAATAAAGAAAATATTAAATACATTGGAGCCAATCACATTGCCAATNNTATTCATCTTGCACATCTTTTTTCTCTTTTTTGCTTGCCCATAATGTGAAAATGATATAAACAATCAACAACGAAATCAGGATGATGCCTTCAAGCCTGCTTAACCAACCATCTAACGCGAGTACCAAAGCAAAGACTGAAACACCCACCATTATCGGTGCATCTAACTTAATCAATTGCTCTGCAATTTTAATGGGGCGAATTAAAGCCGCTATACCAAGGATAAAGAAAATATTGAATATATTGGAGCCAATCACATTGCCAATAGAAATATCGGCTTGATTTGCCAAAGCCGATTGCACAGAAACGGCTAGTTCAGGTGAACTCGTCCCGAAGGCAACAATGGTCAAACCAATGACCAAAGGTGAAACGCCAAAAACTGCCGCCAAGCGTGAAGCTCCACGGACTAATATTTCGGCTCCGGCTATTAAAGTAATTAATCCAACAATGAAAAGTAAATAGGTCATATCGTTAATCTCACTTCAGTGTGTAGAAATTTTTATACCATAAATTTTTAAGTTAAGGTTATTTTTTGTTACCAATAAAAACAGACAATCAATGGCTTACATCTCCACCATACAAGGCGATTCATCTTTCACAATCACACTTTCGCCATTTGAAAATGTGACAGTGGTTTGTTCAGTACTGCGTACAATCGTCAAGCCTTTATATTTAATCGTCACTGTAAATGGAAAAAGATTTTTTCCTTCTAACTTAATTTTTTCAGCCGAATAAATCGTCACACCCAAGGTTTGCATAAACAAACCGACTGGGGCAAGACCAGTCAACGCATTTCTTTCGCCAAGACCAGAACCTTTTTCAGCATGATAACGTTGGTAAAAAGTTCTATTTTGTTTTAAATTTTGAATGACAGCATTCATCAAATGGGCAGTCAATCGAGTCGCTTCGGCGCGAAAGCCATACGCCAACAAACCTTCTGCAATCATTGTGTTCCACGGCAAACTGACGCTCAATGAAACCGATTCAGATTCTTTATTCAATGTATAAGGTAGCAATGGCAAACCAAACGGTCTATCGAATCGTTCAGCCGTCATAATATTTCTTCCAACCAATGCATACGCGCGTTGTTTTTCTAATACACCAGCCCACAATGGCAAGCCCAACGTAATATCTTCGCCGGTCGTATCCACAACTTTGACATTGATTTTGTCATTGAATTCCAAACCTGTGACTGTGACTCTGCCAATTTTTTTAAATATTTTTTGACTCGTTGCAACCAGTCCGCCGGTGCGCCATTGAAATTGATGCCCTGCAATGGTTTCGGATTCGCCTTTGGCATTCTTTGCAAAAAATTCACTGATGATAACTTCTGGTCGCTTCGCTGCTGGACTTTTGGTCTGAATCTCAATCAGCAACCTGACTCCAGCCCCCGACTCAAACTTGGGTTTCATATTGCCATCACCTTTTTTCTTGGCGATGATTTTGCCGGCCGTCATCTCACCGGTTTCTCTATCACGGTACGAATAAAAACTAGTGCGAGCATTCCAACCTGCTTCAAGCGATTCTTTTATTTTTTCAGCCTGCGCTTGGATTAATGCCGTCTCTTCATTTGGTTTACCAAGTTTGTTTGCAATCTTTGTTAAAGTTTGGGCTTCTTTATACAGCATTGATTCAAGTGCCGGGCTATGCACATACGAAACATCCAAACCTTGTGACCATGGATTCCATACATCAAATAATGGATTATCTTCAAACCCTGTTTGTAAAACATGGTCCCATTCTGGAATGCCATCACGATTTCTATCATGAATTCCAGCAAACCATGCCCAGAAAAATTTAATTAATTTTGGAAATACTTCTGCTAAAAAGTTTTCATCACCTGTGGTTTGGTAATATTTCCAAGCTAAGCTTGAAAGTATTGGCATGCAAATAAATTTCCCACGTTGACCCGCTAACCCAGGCTTGCCATCCACTTCGCCATCTTCATCTTGTGTAGATAAAAAATTGAGCAAAAGATTTTTGGTGATTTGTGGTGTGCCATGCAAAACACTAGATAGATAATAAGCATCTAATGCGAATTGACCGTTCCATGCGGGTGGATAATCTGTGCCATCGCCGGCGTGTGAAAAGCCTTGGTCTGTGTGACGTGATTGCACAAATGAGGCATGTGGTAAATGATTGCCATTATTTACAAACAATGCATTTGCAGTTCTTTGACTCATTGCCAACGCCGCATCCCAATCATTATCACCAGTGCGAATGTCTAAGATTTGACTTGTATCTGTCATTTGAATGCGAGCAAGTTCTGCATTCCATGAGCGTGCGGCGGTTTTGCGGGCTAGGTCAAATGCTTCGGGGATAGAGTCGCGAGCGGCTTCGGCGAAAGATAAAATTCGAGTGGCACCCGGACCAAGTTCAAGGTCAAGAAGAAGCGAATTATGAGGACCAGGTCCATGTTTGGGACCGCCAGTCATAAAAATCACAGGGGCAATTCCGCTGGTTTGACCTGCTAATATGTTTACTAATTGTTGTTGTGTGGGGACGATGGATTGCCCATTGAGATGTGCAAGCGTGGCACATACTTCGAGTTTGATTTGACGAACTGCGTTGGTTTTGTTAACAATGGTAACGCGCCCTGCTACTGCATTTGATTCTGGAATCCAAAAATCGGTGCTGACTTGTAAGTTTTCAAAGGGAACAAATTCGAGCGTTAGGAAGTTTGGATAGAAACGTTTTAGTGTCGGTTTGCCGACAAAAGTGTTTGGGTCTGTAATGATGCTGTTGCCTTCGGTGAAGCGTAAAAAAATGCGCATGGAACGCGCACGTAAACCGAAGTTGGTATATAAGCCAACGGCAGACCGTTCTGGGTCGTTACTCCCGATTTCGACTTCCCAGATATGGTCGTTGACGTAATTTGTTTTTGTAAGGCGCGCATCGGCGGCGAGGGTGAGGTAGAGCGGGTCGCCAGCGCGCAGAGACCATTCACGCATGGCGCATATTGTACGGGCAGAATGATGGATGGTCAAACGGGTATAATTTAGTCTACTTAGTCTTAAAAGTCTAAATAGTCTGATTGGTCTAACAGGTCAGACTTGTAAGACTAGTTAGACCTATAAGACCCTAAAGGAGAAAACGATGGCTGGACTTTACTTTGAAGAATTTAATGTAGGTCAAGTTGTAAAAACATTATCACGAACCGTCAGCGAAGATGCAATTTTCACCTTCGCAGGGTTAACAGGTGATTACAACCAAATTCACACCGACGCCGAATTTGCAAAGACCACTCAGTTTGGTCAACGCGTGGCACATGGTTTGTTGGGTTTATCTATTGCCACAGGGTTAATCATGCGTACGGGTTTTCTTGAAGGTACGGTCTTGGCGTTTCGTGAAATTCAAGATTGGAAATTTGTAAAACCAATTTTCATTGGTGATACCATTCATGCCTTGTTAACTGTCAGCGAAACCAAAGCACTTCCACGCATTGGTGCAGGTGCATTAATCGCTAGTGTTGAAGTTCGCAATCAAACAGATGAAGTGTTACAAAAAGGAACATTGAATCTTTTAGTGTTAAGCAAGCCGAAATAAAGGTAATAAAAATGCGAAATGACGATAACGATAGATTACGCCGAAAAAAATCCGAAGAAGAAACTCGTAACGATGTAGAACCGCCTCCACCTTCGGGGACAACTGTTTCTAAAAAGTCAACAGGTACTACGCCTCGGCTTAATCTACCCGATGTAGATAAAGACAACATGCCACTTCCCAAACGTGTGGATGAAGTGGATATGGATGGCACACGCGTCACTCCCGCCGCATATCGTCAGAGACAAAATCAAGGCGGGCAAAATCAAAGACCAGTGTATCGTTTACCAGAGAATCAAAATCAACAACCTACAAGATATACCAATTATCAAAGTCAGCCGCAATCACATTCACCTTCATTTTTTGATAACCTGCAAGTCTGGTTTTCATCATTTATCTCTGGCATACGAAAAAATAGAAAAACCTTTCGTTATGGGTGTATCACTTCTGTTTTTGCTATTGCTTTAATTGGTTTATGTGTTGCTTCTTTCTTCGTCTATCAATACGCCGCCATTGCCAGTACATTACCCCCCGTCGGTGACTTGCGAGAGCGTGCCTCCCAATTTGAAACAACTCGCATCTTAGATAGAAACGGTCAACCCTTATATGATTTATTAGACCCAACGGCTGGTAGGCGTACATATATTCCATTAGAAGAAATATCTCCATATCTTATCGCCGCAACCATTGCCACCGAAGATAAAGAATTTTATAGCAACCCCGGCTTTGACCCTATCGCCATCATCCGTGCTTTATGGCAAAACTACATCACCGATGGTCAAGGTGGTGGTGCTTCCACAATAACACAACAATTGGCGCGTGCATTGTTATTATCACCAGAAGAACGCGCTCAACGAACCTATACAAGAAAAACTCGTGAGATTATTCTCGCGGCAGAAATCACCCGCCGTTATTCAAAAGAGCAAATCCTTGAGTTGTATCTCAATGAAATTTATTATGGTAACTTGGCGTATGGAATTGAAGCCGCCGCTGAAACCTATTTTGGAAAAACCGCCAAAGATTTAACGTTAGCAGAAGCATCTTTCTTAGCGGGTTTACCTCAATCACCAGCTGTGTATGACATTTACACAAATCCCGAAGTGACTCTATTGCGTCAACAACAAGTATTGGTATTGATGTTTGAGTTAAGTACACAAGAAGGTTGTATTGAAGTGAGTAATAGCGATACACCTATTTGTGTTGACCCTGTCGCAACGGTTGATGCCGCAAACTATATTAAGTCATATCAATTTATTCCACCATCTTTTGGTGCTAAATATCCGCATTGGGTTAATTTCATTCGTGCTGAATTAGAAAAATTATACGACGCCCAAACAATTTATCGTTCTGGATTTGTCGTCTACACTACGATTGACCCTGTGCTACAAGACCGAGCGCAACAACTCGTCACTGACCAAGTTGCTTCGATGACGGCAAACAATACCAAAAATGGTGCATTGGTTGCAATTCAACCTTCTACCGGACAAATCCTTGCCATGATTGGTTCACCAGACTTTAATAACGTGGCTATCTCTGGTCAAATCAACATGGCAATTAGTCCCACACGTCAACCGGGCTCATCCATTAAACCAATCACGTATGTCGCCGCTTTTGAAAAAGGTTGGACTCCTTCCACTTGGATTTGGGATGTGCCAACTCAATTCCCGGATGGTGCGAATCCGCCGTATGAACCCAAAAATTATGACAATCGTTTTCATGGCGGTATGACGCTTCGCACAGCATTAGCAAATTCATTTAACATCCCAGCAGTCAAAGCCCTTGAATTTGTCGGCATTTATGATGACCCCAACACGCCTGAAAAAGAAGGCATGATTGGCATGGCTGAAAGATTAGGCATTACATCATTTACGCGGAATGATTATGGTCTCTCACTTACACTTGGTGGTGGTGATGTCAGCCTCATAGATATGACTTCTGCTTATGCAGTCTTTGCCAATGGCGGACAAAAAATTCCACCCGTTGCGATTCTCAAAATCACAAACTTTGCTGGTGATGTGATTTACGAATACCAACCTCCACAAGGTGAACAAGTCATTCGCCCAGAGCATGCTTACTTAATTTCATCTATTATGTCTGATAACCAAGCACGTTCATGGATGTTTGGAAGCAACTCCCCATTAAATTTATCTTTCCAAGTTGCCGCAAAAACAGGAACAACCAACGACATTCGTGACAACTGGACATTAGGCTACACACCAGATTTAGTAACAGGTGTTTGGATTGGCAACGCCGATTACACCCCCATGACAGATACGTCTGGTTTAAGTGGTGCCGCGCCGATATGGTCACAATTTATGGAATTTGCAGTGCCTTACATCACCAATGGCGCACCGACTCCATTCTCACGCCCACAAGGAATCGTAGATAGAGTTGTATGCCGTTTATCCGGCACAGAACCATCTAACATGTGTAGGTCAGAATACACCGAAGTATTTGCGTTTGATCAACTTCCGCTTCCGCCAAGTCAAGATTTATTCCGCCGCATCCGAATTGACTTGTGGACTGGGTATCAGGCTTCAGAAGCATGTCAAGGTCCAAGTGAAGAAGCGATAGTGATGAATGTTCAAGATAGATGGGCGCGTGAATGGTTTGAAACCAATCAAGGCAGAGCTTGGCTGGATGATAATAACTTACCCGAAGATGCTATCATTGCTCCAGAACGTGATTGCCGTGCTGATGACCCACAACCTGAAATTGAAATTTCACTTGTTGATGGTCAAATTATTATTTCGCCCACGTTAGAAATCAAAGGCACAGCCAATGCCGATGCAAATTTCAGAAGATGGGTCTTAGAATATGGCGTGGGTGATAACCCAGGCTCATGGAACTTACTTGCTGAAAGTAACAACCCAATTGAAAATGGAACCTTACATAATTGGACGATTCCAAACTTACCGAATGGAATCATCACATTGCGTTTGACTTTAATTGGCGACCATACAGAAGTAGATGAACGCATCAGACTTAACCTCAGCCTGCCGACTCCAACTCCACCGCCTGTTACGCCGACAGATACTCCGCCACCGACAGAAACACCAACTATATTCATTCCGCCGACCGCAACTGATACACCTACATTGACACCAACAGAAACACCTACACCATAAAGGCTGAATATGAAATCATTGAACTGTCCTAACTGTGGTGCGGCATTGCCCGAAAAAAATATAAAAGGTGATATTGCTTCATGTGAATATTGCGGCACGAGTTTTCGTATTCCAAAATCATTAACCCCTGAGCCAGATATGGGTGATTTGTTACTCGGCGCAGATTTTAGTAATAAAGTGATGCCGGGCTGGCAATTGTTCAATGAAGATAAATTGACATTTCATAAAGGCAAACCAAATGAAATGCGTTGTAGATTTACACCCAAAAAAGATGAAGCCTTTTATGTATTAAAAAGTTCTGGCTTGTTAGATGATTTTGATGCCAGTGTGACATTACGTTTCACTGAAGGTAAATTAGATATGACCCGTGCTGGGTTTTATGTGCGTTTTTCAGATGATGGCGGTTATACCGTTTTGGTCTCTGCAATTGCATCGTATCAAGTAGGTGTGTTTACCAAAGATAAAGAAAAAAATAAATTAGTTTGGAACAAGATTTTGCCATGGACTTCACATACGGCTTTGAAAAAAGGATTTAACGAAAATAATCGTATACGGTTAATTTGTAATGGCGCACAATTCCGCTTGTATTTTAATGGTGTCTTGGCGGCTTCTTTCAAAGAGGCAACATGGTCTGTAGGAAAATTTTGCCTCACGGTTGACCCATACGAAGAAGATGGTGGTTTTGCCTTCTCGGATTTGCAATTAAGAGAAGTGCCGAGGAAATAGAATCAGGTATCCACGTAGGGAAGTGAGGCGTTAAGTCTGCTTTAAGGTTGGAGACTCTTCTATGATTAACAACCCTTGACGAGGAGAGGGCTAGTGCATATAATCGTTCTGTTGGATGTAAAAACCGAGCTAATAACAGCAAGCGCTTGAGAAAATATCTCATGCGCTTGCATTTGTTTGTCTCTGATAGTTTTTTGCTATGCGCTATTGGAGTAGTTCGAGAGAATTTTATTTATAGGAGAGGCTTCTGTGGAAACTAAAGGATTAACTGCGCTCCGTATCAGCCTTGCTTCACCACAAACGATTATGTCTTGGTCTTATGGTGAAGTTTTAAAGCCCGAAACGATTAACTATCGCCGTTTGCGCCCTGAGAAAGATGGATTGTTTTGTGAAGCAATTTTCGGACCGACCCGTGATTGGCAGTGTTATTGCGGTAAGTATAAAAACCCCCGTTATAAAGGTATTGTTTGTGAAAAGTGTGGCGTTGAAGTAACTCGTTCGGCTGTGCGTCGTGAACGCATGGGGCATATTGGGTTGGCTTCACCGGTTGCACATATTTGGTATACCCGCCGCATCCCTTCTCAGATGGGTATGTTGTTGGATATTTCACGCCGCAACCTTGACCGTGTTTTGTATTTTGCTCAGTACATTGTTACTTACGTGGATGAAGAATCACGTAAGAAAGCCTTACAACGCCTCGAAGATGAAATTACAGTTTCTGAGCGTGAACAAGCGGCAGATATCAATGCGCGTATCGTAGAAATTAAACAAAAGCGCGACCAAAAGATTGCTGAACTTAAACAAAAGCAAGCCACGCTTGAGCAAGGGTACGATGAAGGCATTGCTGAACAATTAGACCCAGTGATTAAGGAAGGTCAGAAGTTGGAAAAACAACTTCAAGACCAAATGGGTGAAGCCGCTAAGAAGACGATTGTCTTTGAACAAACTGGTGAAAAGATTATTGATGCTGGTGATAAAGTTGCTAGCAAGCACATTACATTGATTCAAAAGACTGTTCAAAAGAAACTTGAGTCTTTAGAAAATGAATTAAAAGATAAACGTGCCGAAGAGATTGAAGAATTAAAGAGACAAACCAGCTCCATTAAAGCACAAGCCGATTTGGAAATGGAATCTTTGCGAAATGAATTGGATTCGCAAACTTCTGCTTCTTCCAATCAATCATCCCGTTTGCGTGATGAATTGTTGGAATTACGTCCGTTTACTTTCTTAAGTGAAATTCGTTATCGTGAATTGAAACAACGTTGGGGACAAGTCTTCCGTGCCGATATGGGTGCTGAAGCGTTTTATGACATTCTCGAACGCCTTGACCTTGATAAACTTTCTGAAGAATTGTGGCATGAAGTTCGCACCACAAAAAGTAAACAAAAACGCAAAAAAGCTACAACTCGTTTGAAAGTTGTAGAAGCCTTCCGCCGTTCTGGCAATCGCCCTGAATGGATGATTCTCACTGTGTTGCCGGTTATCCCTCCAGATTTGCGCCCGATGGTGCAATTGGATGGTGGTCGTTTTGCAACTTCTGACTTAAATGATTTATATCGCCGTGTGATTAACCGCAACAATCGTTTGAAGAGATTGCTCGAACTCGGCGCGCCAGATGTCATCATCCGCAATGAAAAGCGTATGTTGCAAGAAGCGGTTGATAGTTTGATTGATAATTCACAACGTGGCAAAGCATTATCTCGCCGTGGACGACGCGAACTAAAATCTTTGAGTGACATGCTCAAAGGCAAGAAAGGTCGCTTCCGCCGTAACTTGCTCGGTAAACGTGTGGATTATTCTGGTCGTTCTGTGATTGTGGTAGGTCCACAATTTAAATTAAATCCATGTGGTTTGCCGAAGAGCATGGCACTTGAGTTATATCGCCCGTTCGTGATTG
>DDVH01000033.1 GCA_002345215.1 Anaerolineales bacterium UBA2317 | reverse complement strand
CAACTTAATCAATTGTTAAATCAATATGGCTATCAGGCAATTGGCGTTACATTAACTGATTGTTTACATCTCAAAAGTGCCGTCACCAAAGTGGATGAAGAAAATTTATTGATTAATAAAGATTGGGTGGATGAATCACATTTTTCTGATTTCAACTTGATAGAAGTCCACGCCTCAGAACCCTACGGGGCAAATTGCTTGCCCGTTCGTGGACACATCATCTACCCTTACGCATTCCCGAAGACTCAAAGCAAGCTGGAAGCAAAAGGCTTCAAGATAAAAAATGTAAACCTAGATGAACTCGCCAAAGCCGAAGGGGCTGTGACGTGTTGTAGTTTGATCATTGAATAATGTTGAGGTTCAGAAGCAGGTAACAAGTCTGAAACGAAGCGAGTATAATCGCGGCTATGAATCAAACAAATCAAAAATCCGAATCAGCCCAATATTGGGAATCACATCTTGAAAGTTGGGAAGCCAGTGCGTATTTTAAAGAAGGTCAGCAAAAAGCAAATTGGTGGGATAGGCTTTCAACCGTTTTTCGCGGCGACGCGATGTATGTGCGTATGCAAACCGCATTGGAATTAATCAAACCGCATATCAAAGATAAAACTGTTTTAGATGTCGGTTGTGCCTCTGGGCGTTTTTCTTTTCAGATGATTGAAGCGGGCGCAAAAAAAGTATATGGCACAGATATTTCTGCTGAGGCAGTTGCATTTGCAAACCAACGTGCCAAAGAATTAAATTTACAAAATCAATTAGAGTTTTCAGTAACAGATGTAGTACTGCCGAATACAGTTCTACCACAAGTGGATTTTGTGACTGCATTGGGTGTGATTGAATATTTTGACGCAAAAGATATGGCAGTATTTCTTGCAAACTTAAAAACGAAATATATTTTGTTAGATTTTCCAGATTACGGCAGAAAGAAAGAGTTCCCCACTTGGATGTTACGTCAAGTATATATCCGCGTAAATCGTTTACCTGGTGTGTATTTATATTCGTTAGATAAATTTGCAAAAATTGCTGAGCCATTTGGCTTTACAAATTTGCGGGTGATTAATAAAAACAATTTTTATTATGTAACGAATTTGCCTGAATGAAAAAACTCGCCTGCATTACCTTAGACATGGAGCCTGATTACGGCGACCCTGAAAAACGAATCCGCTTGTTAGAGAATTCAGAATATCTTGAAAGATATATTTCTATCATAAACAAATACAATGTGAAAGTGACCATGTTTACGGTTACAAATTTGTTTGAGGTACGCAGTAGTGATTTCTCTAAATTGACTACGCGCACTCCATTAGAGTATGCTGTTCATTCACATACTCACGACCCGCACAATGCTTGTTCGTTAGAGGAAGTACAAAATTCAAAGCAAGCCTACACAAAATTTACAGGCAAATCCCCCACTGGATACCGCGCTCCGATTGGCAGAATTAATAAAGACGGTTTGGGTCATTTACTTGATCATGGTTTTGTATATGACGCTAGTGTGTATCCGTCCATCCGCCCAGGTGAATTTGGATATTCAAATTTACACATGCCGAATATCCCATTTCGTGTGAGGCGAGCAGATGGAAAATCACTGATTGAATTCCCATTCACAACCATTGAAAAGATTCGGATTATCTTTGCATTGAGTTATGCAAAGTTATTAGGCTGGTTTGGTTATTCTATGCTCTTAAAATTATTTGGTTTGCCAAATCAGGTTTTGTTGCTTTCACATCCACATGATTTTTATTTTGCTAGCATTCCCAGCACAACCGTTAAGGGCTTAGAAAAAATTGCATTATCAAGAAACTCAAACAAAGCCTTTGATTATTTTGAAAAGATGATACGTTTCCTTGCTGAGCAGGGTTATGAATTTGTTTTTGTTAGTGAAATTTATCAACAAGTTGAACAAATGCCTTTAACAGAAATGGCTTGGGAGAATTGGAAGTAAATATTTTTTATGAAAGACCTTCAAAGCAAGACAATCAACAAAAAACATTTGGAAACTGCGCGCCAAAACGAAAAACTACTGTCTGTGGCCGCTCAGTCAGCACAGATGTTGGTAGAAACTTCCGATTGGAAAGAAAAAATTTATGATGTATTAAAACTGCTAGGTGAAGCCGCCGAAGCAAGCCATGCCTATTTGTTTGAAAATCATTTAGATGAAAATGGTATTGAAGTTTCCAGTTTAAGATATGAATGGGAAAACCCAAATCATAATATTTCCAGCCATGTTTCTGACTTTCAAAATGTGCCGCTTAAGCATGAAGAAATGATGCAGTGGTATAAAGTTTTAAGTTCTGGAAAACCATACTACGACTCAACGGATGAATTTCCAGAAGAGTGGGCAAACAAAGAAAGCCGTAAAGAAATCAAAACTTTATTAGATGTGCCAATTTTTGTGGATGGTGCATGGTGGGGCGTGATTGGGCTTGACGATTGCACGCGAATCAAGCCCTGGTCTCAAGTAGAAGTGAATGCTATACAAATTGCGGCGGGTTTATTAGGTGCTGTAATCAAAAGGCAAAAATCCGATGAAGTAATTAAAGCCTCAGAAGAAAAATTTCAGACGACGTTTCATGAATCTTTAGTGCCGATGGTGATTGGCAGAGTTTCAGACCGCATCATCCTAGACGTGAATCCTGCTTTTACAAATCTGACAGGCTTCACGCGTGAAGAGTCTGTCAATCATTATCCAACAGAATTGGGCATTTGGGCAAATCAAGCAGAGCGAGAACAACATCGTGAAACACTGAACCGTCAAGGCTATTTACGTGAATTCAAAGCTCATCTAAGAAAAAAGTCGGGGGATGTTGCAGTGGTGTTGCTTTCGGTTTCTACCGTCAAAGTAAATTTAGAAGAATGTTTGTTGTATACCATTTACGAAATCACTCAATTAGAAAACGCCCTGAATGAATTACAAGACAAAAACAATGAATTGGAACGCTTCACTTACACTGTTTCGCATGATTTGAAAGCCCCACTCATCACCATTGGTGGATTTGCAGGTTTGTTGGCAAGAGATGTTAAAAGTGGAAATGTTGAGAAAGTACATCGTAGTATTGAACGCATTTTAGATGCGGTTAACAAAATGGAACGTCTCTTAAATGAACTGCTATCCCTCTCGCGCATTGGGCGCATGATTAACGAACCGCAAGAAGTTTCATTTGAGGAAATTGCCAAAGAAGCCGTCGGCTTGACTCAAGGTCGCCTACGAGCAAACAAAATTCCCGTAGAAATTGAAGCGGATTTACCAAAAGTCAAAGTTGACCGCGCCAGAATCGTCGAAGTGATTCAAAATCTATTAGATAATGCCGCCAAGTTTATGGGCGAGCAAAAAAATCCGAAGATTATGGTTGGCGTCAGAAAAGAAAATGATACTTATGTGTTTTTTGTCAGTGATAATGGCATTGGCATTGACCCTGCTTATCATGAACGCGTGTTTGGTTTGTTTAATAAATTGGATCCAAATTCAGAAGGCACTGGCGTTGGCTTAGCACTCGTGAAAAGAATCATTGAGTTTCATGGTTGTAAGGTTTGGGTTGAATCAGAAGGGATAAATAAGGGTTCTACTTTTTGTTTTACATTGCCAATTGCTTAAAACAAAAATTTCCTTACGGAAATTTGGGTTACTTAGTGCGCTGGAGAGGACTTGAACCTCCACGTCTTGCGACACATGGCCCTCAACCATGCCTGTCTGCCAATTCCAGCACCAGCGCTTAAGCAGGGCGTATTATAATCGGCTTACTTTTATTGTCAAGCAAATATACTTTAGGAGAATTTTATGGCACGAATCGTTGTTGATGCAATGGGCAGTGATAATTATCCAACCCCTGACGTGGAAGGGGCTGTGCAAGCCGCACGTGAATATGGCGCTGAAATTATTTTGGTCGGTGATGAAAAAATCATCAAGCCTGTTTTAGAAAAACAAAATACGCAAGGTTTAAGTATTTCAATTGTTGATGCGCCTGAAATTTTATCTATGGAAGATAAAGGGGAAGGGCTTGTCTTAAAAGCACGTGCCAAAGATTCAAAAAATTCAATGGCGGTGGGTATGGATTTAGTCAAAGATGGAAAAGCAGATGCCTTTGTGACAGCCGGTAACACAGGCGCAGGCATGGTGACTGCCCTCTTCCGCCTCGGACGCATCCGCGGAGTTGATCGACCCGCGTTGGCACCTATCTTCCCTACAGCCACTGGCACGTGCGTTGTGCTAGATATTGGCGCGAATCCAGACTGCAAGCCTGAAAATCTTTTACAGTTTGCTATTTTGGGAAGTATCTACGCTGAAAAAGTTCGTGGCGTCAATAAACCCAAAATTGGCGTGGTTTCAAATGCAGAAGAAGAAGGCAAAGGCAATGAGTTGGTCAAAGCTGCTACGCCGTTGATTAAAAATTCAGGATTAAATTATTTCGGCAATGTAGAAGGCAAAGAAGTGATTGGCGGTAAGGTAGATGTAGCAGTGACCGATGGATTTACTGGAAATGTCATGTTGAAATCATCGGAAGCCGTTGCAAAATTAATTACTGATACGATTCGTACCATCATCAAAAATGGAAATATTCTCACAAAAATCGGCGGTTTGTTAGTCAGGCCTGCTTTGGGGCAAATCAAAAAGTTGCTTGACCCCGGCGAACAAGGAGCGGCTCCCATGCTTGGTGTGAACGGGCTTGTCTTTATCGGTCACGGACGTTCAGATGCCTTTGCAATCAAGAATGCGATTCGAGTCGCTAAACATGCTGTGGATGTGAACGTGTTAGACGCGATGAAATCTGCAATTGAAGAAAGTTTGAAGAAATAAATTTAGAAAATAGGTATATAGGTCAATGAAAATTATTAAGAATGAAAGATTGATTACAAGAAATAGCAAAATTGCGCAATGGACAAGTTTAGGGGCGTTGCTTGTTTTGGGCGGTGGGATGTATATTTCAATTAGTCGCCCAGAATTATTTACAGTATCTCTGATTTGTTTGCTGGTTGGTTTTATTATGACGCAAGTGGGTATGTATATGGGCAATCGCTGGGGTCGTTCTCCTCGCCCCGATGAAAAAATAGATGCAGGTTTAAAAGGCATGCATAGTGAATTTACTATGTATCACTATGCTTCACCTATTCCGCATTTACTTGTTGGTCCTGCTGGTGTATGGATCTTGCGTCCTTATCATCAAGGCGGAAAGATTTTCTATGACGGTGCTAAAAAACGTTGGAAGAACAAAGGCGGCGGATTCTTTGCAGGCTACATGCGCATTTTCGGTCAAGAAGGCTTGGGTCGTCCAGATTTAGAATCCGAAACAGAAGTTGAAATTGTGCAAAAATTCTTCAAAAAAAATATGGGTGAAGAATCCACTATCCCCGAAGTGAAAGCCGTGCTGGTATTCACCAATGACAACGTTGAGTTAGAAGCGAATGATTCTCCCATCCCTGCCATGAAGTTAAAGCAAGTCAAAGATTTTATGAGACAAAACTCAAAGCCCAGGGTCTTATCTAATACGCAAATTGCAGAAATAACTAATCTACTTCCTAAAGAATAAAAATGATTAATAAAATTAAATCTTTTCAACTTTCCGCAAAACAGCAAAAAACTTTTATATTTTTGATTATTATCTCATGGGCTATCTTTCGTCTATTTGCTTATGGTGATTTAAAACTTTCTATAGCAGGAAATGACACACCTACATTTGTAGAGGCATCCAGAGTGCCTTTACTTTCTGCTGAAATGATGACTGGACGAAGGCTATTGACAACAAATTTAATTTACAAAATTTTAGAGCCTGAAAGCGGTTATGAAATTTTAGTCAATGGCTCACTTGAAACATCAAGGCGTGAACTACAGCCGGGCTTTGACCGCATTGTTATTTTGCAACTCATTCTCTCCATTCTGGGGTGGTCTGCTCTTACTTGGACAATTGCTCATTACTTAAGAAATTTTGTTGCAAAAATAATAACGGCTCTTATTATCCCAGCCTTTGCATATACTCCCCAAGTAGCAGACTGGGATAGCATTTTGATGTCTGAGTCTATGACGTTCTCTTTATTCGCTCTTCAACTATCAATTTTAATTTTTATTGTCTTTTCTCTCTATCAAAATCCAAAAGCAAGAATTACTCCTTATCTTATTTTGTGGGGAGTTGTATATTTCCTGTGGGCAAATTTGCGAGATACAAACAACTATGTTGCCTTGATTTTATTTGCGCTTATTGGATTAACTTTATTTACAACTCAATTCAAAAAGCATAAAACACTAATAGCACTGATGTTTTTTATAATAAGCATCTTCATTCTGGGCATAGTGACTTTTCGAGAAAGTGGTAGATCGGCAATTTCTACCATTAACATTTACCAATCTGATATTTTCCCTCATCAGACGAGGGTAGATTACATGACCAAAATTGGGATGCCAAACCAGCAAACTGCCGAATTTCACCCGTGGCTTGAAGAACATGGCACTACTGCGATTGTGAGATTTATTTTTGCACATCCCGGTTATGCCATAGAAAAACTTATGCGAGATTTTCCTGAAGCGTTTAAAGAAATCCAGCAAACGTATTTTAAAACCCCAGAAATGAGACTTTGGCGAGAAAGATTAATAGATGTTGGCGAGGCTTTGCATCCAGAAAACTCTTCGCCATTCTTAATAAGTCTCATATTACTTATTGGCATCATCACTGCCGCTATAAAAAATAAAACTGAATCTTCCCCTGCATGGGCATGGCTTTGCACATATTTAATCCTTGCCGGCACAATTACAATTATTCCAACCATTCTTGGTGACACATGGGCACTTAATCGCCATGCCTTATTGTCAACAATAATTTATAGATTATCTATGTGGTTTTTTGTAATTGTAACGATAGACCTTGCACTAACAGATGAAAACCAAGCACAAAAAATTACAGCGACATAAAAGCTTTATGGTACACTTGTTCTAATATGACTATTATCGTCTCATTAGATATCGAAACCACTGGCTTGAATGAAAACCAAGATTCAATTATTGAAATTGCGGCAGTTAAATTTAACGGCAAACGCATTGAAGATGAATTTAATACATTACTTAATCCGGGCAAACAAATCCCAGATTTTATTACTGGCTTAACAGGTATTGATAATTCAATGGTGCGCCAAGCACCACGCCTGCGCGATATTGCACATGAATTAACAGCATTCGTTGGTGATGCACCAATACTTGGTCACAATGTAAGTTTTGATATTAAATTTTTACGCAAAGCCGGTTTGTTTGAATATCAACAAACGCTGGATACATACGAACTTGCTTCGGTGTTAATGCCTACTGCCACACGCTACAATCTCGGCGCGCTCGGCAAACAACTTGGCATTCCGCTCCCCGCCACACATCGTGCGTTGGATGATGCTCGTGTTACACAAGCCGCTTACATTCGTTTACTTGATATTGCCCGCGAACTTCCGTTTGATATTTTGCAAGAAATTGTTGAGTTAGGAAATTTTGTAGATTGGGATTCAGGTTGGGTCTTTGAACAAGTTTTACATGATGTTGCCAAACAAGGCATAAAACAGAAAAAGACATCACGCGCCTCTTCCTCTAAACGGATGCTTGATTCTGCAACTCAAAATGATTCTCCACCCATACAAAAAACCGAAGAGCCTACACCACTAAACCCTGAAGAAGTGGCATCCGTTCTTGAATATGGCGGACAATTCTCCCAATATTTTGAAGCGTATGAACATCGCGCTGAACAAGTAGAGATGTTGAAAGCGGTATCCAACGCATTATCACATGGCGGGCATTTAATGGTGGAAGCAGGCACAGGCGTAGGAAAATCATTTGCATATCTCGTGCCAGCCGCATTGTTTGCAGTACAAAACAATACGCGTGTGGTTGTTTCAACAAATACGATTAACTTGCAAGACCAATTAATCAAAAAAGATATTCCTGATTTACAAGCCGCACTGAATTTAGATGTGCGTGCGGCAGTATTAAAAGGGCGAGTCAATTATCTTTGCCCACGCAGGCTAGAATTTCTACGCAAAAGTGGACCATCAAATGCCAATGAAATGCGTGTGTTAGCAAAAATTATTGTTTGGCAAATGAACAACACATCTGGCGATAGAAATGATTTGAATTTAACAGGACCCATTGAACGTGAAATATGGTCACGGCTTTCGGCGGAAGATGATAACTGCACAACAGAAACATGCTTAGGTCGCATGGGAGGCGCGTGCCCTTTTTATCGTGCCAAACAAGCGGCACAAAAATCACATTTGTTAATTGTCAATCACGCGCTTTTATTATCTGATGTTTCAACGGGCAGTAAAGTGTTGCCTGAATATGATTATGTGATTGTAGATGAAGCGCATCATATGGAATCAGCAGTGACAAACGCGCTTTCGTTTCGATTGACTCAAAGTGACTTGGAACGCATGTTGAAAGAGTTGGGTGGTTCATCGGCTGGCTTGTTAGGAAAAATGTTAACAGAAAGCCATAATGCTTTACGTCCATCTGATTTTGGTTTATTACAACAAAAATCAAAACGCGCAACAGATCAAGCCTTTCGTTTAGAGCAATTATCCAAACAATTTTTTAGTTACCTAAGTGAGTTTATTGCCATACAAAGACAAGGTCAGCAACAAAATAATTATTCGTGGCAAATGCGCATTACGCCTTCTGCACGTACCTTACAAGGCTGGGACGATTTAGAAATGCTATGGAGGCAAATTAGCGAGACGATGACTCTTTTGCTTAAAACGCTGGATGAAATTTATAAAGCGATGGCAGATTTATACAGCGAAGGGCATGACAATTTAGAAGATGTGATGGGAAATTTAAGCACCTTGATTCGCCGCATGACCGAAGCCGAAGTTGCCGCTTCTGGATTAATGCACAAACCTTCGAATGAGTTGATTTATTGGATAGAGGTCAACCCGCGTGGTGAGAGATTATCTTTGAATGCCGCGCCATTGCGAGTAGGTCCATTGGTGCAAAAACATTTATGGTATGAAAAAGCCAGTGTGATTTTAGCCTCGGCTACATTGACTACACATGGAGAATTCAATTACGTTCGCAACACATTAGATGCGCAAGAAGTTGAAACGTTAGCCCTTGGCTCGCCATTTGATTACGAATCATCAACTTTGCTATATGTAGCGAATGACATGCCTGAGCCAAATTCATTTAATTATCAACAAACGTTAGATAAAGCCATCATTGCTACTGCTAAAGCTACAGGCGGACGAATGTTGGTTTTGTTTACATCGTATGCGGCATTGAAAAAAACTTCGCAAGCCATTACGGGTGCATTAGCGCGCGAAGATATTTTTGTATATGAACAAAGTGAAGGAACTTCAGCCAGTGCCTTGCTTGAATCGTTCAAAACGACTGAACGTGCTGTATTACTTGGCACACGCTCTTTCTGGGAAGGCGTAGATGTGCCGGGTGATGCATTATCTGTTGTTGTAATTACAAAACTGCCTTTTGAAGTTCCCTCTGACCCTATCATTGCGGCACGTTCTGAATTGTATGAAGATTCATTCCATGAATATTATCTGCCTGAGGCAATCCTCAAATTTAGACAAGGCTTTGGACGTTTAATCCGTACCGCTTCAGACAGAGGCGTGGTTGCCATTTTGGATAGGCGTGTGCTCACCAAACAATACGGCAGATTATTTTTAGAATCATTACCGCCATGCACAGCACGCCAAGGCGCGGTAGCAGGTTTGGCGAAGATGGCTGGTCAATGGTTGGGGACGTTGTAAAAAAAACGGCGCATTGACTTATCTCTTTGGAGACCATTTGGGAAGTACAAGTATCGTCACTGATTCATCTGGTGTTTTGATTTCTGAAACAAGATACAAAGCCTGCCCCTCCGCTTGCGCTACGGGATTGCTCACCCTTCGGGTACAGGTCGCGAGGGTGAGATTCGCTACTCGTCAGGCACAAACCCAACGGATTACACTTTCACAGGTCAATTCTCTTACACTAATGATTTTGGCTTGATGTTCTATAATGCAAGATGGTATGACCCGTCACTGGGACGCTTTGCTCAGGCGGATACGATTGTGCCGAGTGGAGTCCAAGGGTTGGATAGGTATGCTTATGTCAATAATTCGCCCTTAATGTATGTAGACCCGTCAGGCCATTATCCAACGTGGTGCGGACCTGATAATATTTATTGCGGTGGTTTGCCTGAAAACAATTATTATCACCGACCCGCGCCACCTGCTAGTAACGGTTCGTATAATCTACCTGCTACTAATAATAACAATTCACCCTTGCAAGGTGGGTATATGGGTGGCGCATCACCTGCTGGTGTATATCAGTGGCAACATTTTAGTAGTGGTAGCCCAAGTGAAGCCAGCGATGCAGGTATAGAGGCTTTTGCCGATATTTTAAACCTCTTTGAGATGGCTTCTCCAAATTCACCTCCTACACTAAATGCCTTTCTATCTTACTCTACATCTGATGGTGGCGATGTAATAAATATAAGAATTACCATAATTAATGCAGGCGTATCAAGTGCAACACTAAACCGAATTGAAATGTCTTAAGAGGCTCTTCCTAGTATGTATTCATGTGCAATAACTACCAACTGTACATTCCAACCCTTATATCCGGTACATATAGACCCAAGAGAAGTTGAGATTATTACGATTTGTCAAAATTGCCTTGAGAATCGTTCTACAATATATAGTCATCCTTTCAATCCTAATAAAAATAATTATATAGAAGTGTTTATGGTTTTATCTATGCCTATTGACCATGGCTTTGAAGGAATTACGCAAACTAATATGCCTTTTATTTACACAATATCTCCGAGGTAATATGAAGATAAAAATAATTAATATTATAAAAGTCATATTTTGTGTAGTTGTTATAACAAACTGCACAAATAGCACTGCACTTGAAGCAGAGGTTCTATTTTCTGAGATGTACAAAAACTGTGAAATGAATACGCTACTAAGAATGAATTTTGTTGGTAAGTTATATGAAGGAGATAGGAATGTAAACTTTAGTTTAGAACCCACATCAAATATCTCTGTAATGTTTCCAGTAGGACACAATGTTAAGTTGCTATTGTTTGACACTGAACAAGGAAAATGGATAGAAATAAAAAATAATGTACAATATTTTCCAGTTGACGGTAAATATGTTGTCGGAAAAAATGACCGTACTAAAGAATATGAGTATCTTCTAATAAATGTAATACCGGTTTTAGAAAAAAAGAAAATTTAAGGGTTGTCGTGCATGGTTACATTTATAAAAACGGAGTTGAAACTGACAAATGTATAGGTACTTATGTAGATTTTGAATTTATACCTTAATTAATATTCTCAAATATCACACTACCTAGGTGATAGAAGAAGAGTAAAATCTGTAATGACCACGAATGTAGGCTCAACCACCACGTACTTTGTTGGCACCCACTACGAAGTGACCAATGGAGTCGTGACCAAGTATTACTACGCAGGGACTCAACGAATCGCCATGAGAAAAAACGGCACATTGACCTATCTCTTTGGAGACCATGTTTCGACTATGCTCAACACAAGTCTCGGCTCTACTTCTATCGTCACAGATGCGAGTGGAAATCTCATTTCTGAAACCAAATACAAAGCCTACTCCAACCTCAAAAACACATCCACAACACGCGGATCAAAATGACTGCCCGCATCGGCTTTAATTTTTTCTTTCACATCTCTCGGATCTAAACCTTTGCGATACGGTCTATCAGATACTAACGCATCCCACACATCTGCTACTGCAAAGATGCGTGCCGCCAGCGGAATTTGCTCCGCTCTTAAACCACGCGGATAGCCCGTGCCATTCCACTTCTCATGATGGCAATACGGAATATCTAAAGCAGGCTGTAAAAACTTAATTGGGTTCAACATCTCATACGCATAAACTGGATGTTTTTCAATCAAACTTCTTTCTTCTGTAGTCAGCCCGCCGGGCTTCAACAAAATCCCATCAGGAATCGCCATCTTCCCAATATCATGCAACAACGCGCCACGCTCAATATGAATCAGGTTATCACCTTCTATCCCCATTGCAGTAGCAAGCTTCAAAGTCAAAGATGTGACGCGTTGTGTATGCCCTTCCGTTTCTTTATCACGCAAATCCAAAGCACGTACCCAACCTTTTAACGTAGCCTGATACGCAATTTGCAATTCTTCATTACTAGATTTCAAACCATCAAACAAACGCGCATTCTCAATTGCCACCGCCGCCTGATTCGAAAACGAAGAAATAATTTCTAAATCGTCATTATGAAAAATTCCACTTTGTGCGCGATTATCCACATAAATGACACCAATCAAAACATCTTTCACTTTCAACGGCGCACATAAAATTGAAAGCAAATGATACGCCGCAACACTAGCCTGTTGGTCAAAACGTGGGTCTTCTTGGGCATTCGTCGTCAAAACGGCTTCGCCCGTATCCGCCACACGCTTGATAATACTATTACTAATCGCAAATGAATCTTTCAATAAATCAGTTTGTGCCATACCGCGTGCAATTTGTGGAATCATCACACCTGATTCGTCTTTCAACATCAAGAAGCCGCGTTCGGCATTCATCAAAGCGATAATTGAATCCATGACCTCTTCCAACACGCGCTTCAAACCTAAGGTCGAATTGATTGCGCTCCCCACCCCTACCAACGCCTCAACTTTTTTCTGGTGTGCATTAAAGTGCGCCTGAACATTATCTTTTAACGTTGCAATCGTATTCACTATCGCCCCCAATTCACGGTTCACATACGTAAACTGCGGATGATTCGTGCGCGCCAATTGCAACATGGCTTGCATCACGCTTTTTTGAATCTCTGATATTTGATGAATCACATTCTCTTCAACAGGCAATTCAGACATAACGCACTCCACTTTCAAATTCTAGCCACAGAGCACATAGAGACCTTTGAGTTTTTTTCTCAGAGAACTCTGTGCCCTCTGTGGCAAAGTTTTACAACTTCGGCAAAACAATAGACTGTTGCCCCTGATACTTTCCCTTTTTATCGGCATACGAAATTTCACACTCTTCATCTGCTTCAAAAAACAACACTTGAGCCAAGCCTTCGTTTGCATAGATTTTGGCAGGCAGAGGCGTAGTATTTGAAATTTCAAGCGTTACATAGCCTTCCCATTCTGGCTCAAACGGTGTCACGTTCACAATAATCCCGCACCTTGCATACGTAGATTTTCCCAAACAAACCGTTAATACTTTTCGTGGAATTCTAAAATATTCAACGGTGCGCGCTAAGGCAAATGAATTCGGCGGCACAATGCACACATCACCCACAAAATCTACCATTGAGTTGGTCGCAAAATCCTTTGGGTCAACCGTTGCCGAAAAGACATTCGTAAAAATCTTAAATTCATTTGCCACGCGCACATCATACCCATACGATGAAACGCCGTAAGAAATCACACCTTGCCGAACTTGCCTATCTACAAACGGTTCAATCATTTTATGTTCTATCGCCATCTTACGAATCCAGTGGTCAGGTTTCAAACCCATATTTTATGCTCCTAAATTTTATTATGAGACCCTAAAGGTTTATTCAACAATATAAAACGAATTCTTTTCAAAAACCTTTAGGGTCTATACATTTACACGCCATTGTATAACAAAAATGCAAACTCGCAAGAAACATATTCATAATTGTTTTGCTTTTGGTATAATCCCAAAATATGGCATCGAAAACATATCGTCAAAGCATCAACGATTGGCGCAATGAACGCAATGAAACCATCCGCCGTGAAAACGGCTGGCTGTCTTTAGCGGGGTTATATTGGCTAAAACTCGGCAGAAACAATTTTGGTTCAGACCCTAAAAGTGAAATTCAACTTCCAGAACGCATTCCTGCAAATGTAGGTTACTTTGAATACAACGGCAAATCCGTTTCGTTAAGAGTGAATCAAGGTCAAAAAGTTAGCGTCAACGACAAAGCCTCTGATTTTGCAGTTCTCCAACCAGATATTTCAGAAAATCCAAGTTTTATAAAACTTGATGGTGTTCAACTCGTCGTCATTCAACGCGGAAATAAAATGGGCGTGCGCATGTGGGATAACAAAAGCGAAAAACGCGCTTCTTTCCCAGCCCGCACATGGTACGACATAGACGAAAATTTTCGCATCCCCGTCACTTTCACTGCTTATGAACGCCCAAAGATGGCATACTTCCCTGATTTGACTGGTGAAAAATCTGAATTTCCAGTAGAAGGATATTTATCTTTCGAGTTTAATAAAAAGAATTACAAAGTAGATATCAATAAAGAAGATGATGGTACTTTGTTCTTACGCTTTTGGGACCCTACCAGTGAAGATGAAACTTACCCGACAGGTCGTTATTTAATTGCGGATGTGGAAGAAGACGGCAAAAAAGTTTTTCTTGATTTCAACAAAGCCTATTGCCCACCATGTGCTTTTACTGATTTTGCAACTTGTGTCTTCGCCCCTGAACAAAATCATTTAGATTTTAGAGTGACTGCTGGTGAAACATACCCCAGAGATTTACATAAATAAAAAAACGCCGCTCATGCGGCGTTTTGATTTATAAACCAAGAATCCAGTTTGAGAAAAAATCTGGAACAAAATATCCGCCAATACCAAAGCCCCACTTCAATGTACAACAGGCGATAAATATCGCCACACCCAGACCAAGTATCACGTAGTCACGAGGCGCGTATGTCAAAACTTTTAACCATGTGCGTGGTTTGGTTCCAAAAGCACGTAAATCCATGGCATCAATTACTTCTTCACCCGTCACTGTAGATTGCATCACGACAGGGATAATAAACGGTGAAAGTTTGCGAAGGCGTTCTGGAATGCCACCTTTGAGTTTATCCATTTCGTAACCGCGTGCGCGTTGTGCATCCATTGTAATTATAAAATCACGCGCAAAGGTCGGCAAAAAGCGAAAGGCTAAATCCATGGTGAATGCAAATTTATCACCTGCACCCATACGCTTAAAGGCTGTTCCAAAAACATTAGGATCTGTGGTATATGGAATTGGAAGAGCTAACAAAGTCATGGTCATCATACGAGTCACTTGTGTAATTGCAAACCATGCTTTTGAAACAGTGATAGGAACGTCCCAACCAATATCTGTAAATGGAATTTTGATTGGCACATTAAATATAATTGGTGAAGGTAAGTTGGTCACCGAGGAAGGACCGCCACGCCCAGAGAGCAAACCATTTAATCCAACGATGAAGAAGACCAGGATGAAGATGAACAGCCAAATACGGCGCACATCTTTCCATTCAATTCGAGCCATCAAATACAAGGTCAGCGCGATAGCAAAGATGGCAAGGATGAGGCGATAGTCCCAAATTTCAGGAATGGTCAGCGCTAGAATAATGCTGAACATGAAAATGAGACGTGTACGCGGGTCTAGACTTTGGATGAAGGTATTACGCGGACGATACTTCCAGGTGACCAACATGAAACTTTAGCGACCCCGGCGCGATGCGACTGCGGCAAATGCAATCATTAAGATTGGAACAAGAATGGCAGTGACGACTGTGTTGCCGATGAAAGCAGGTGTAAAGTAACCAACCAAAGCGGTGTTCAAGTCGATACCGCCGACGAACATTTCAGTCAGTGAGGCAAATAACATACCGACTGCTACGCCTGCAATGCCCCAACCAACTGCTTTGATGATATCTTTTTGGGCGCGGAAGTCGCTGATGGCAGCGGCGGCTAAACCAGCCACTAAGCCCATCAAGCCGTTACCAAGACTCCAATTCCAGTAGAAGCCCCAGCCGCTTAATGCATCACCGAGTGTGTTGCCGATAATGCCGGCAAGGAAACCAACCCAAGGACCATAAGCGACGGCGAAGAAAATAAGCACAGCTACTGCCGGGCGGAATGTGACGTTACCAGCCGCAGGAAGAGGAACAAAATTGGATGCCCATGAAAGAACACCATACAATGCGGCACCAATGGCGCCGTACACAACTTGGCGTGTGCCAAATTCCCAAGTACCTTTATCGTTCATGATTTCTTCTCCTTTTGTTAATAAAAAATTTGTTTGGACAAACGCTGACCTCATACAACTTAACCCTGTATATTCAAACAGGTTACAGGGAAATTCACGAAACAAATTTCGTTAACGATTCGGCTGGTAAAAATTCTCCAGTTTTTGATAACAACTCGAGGTTAAGACTCAGAAGCGAAGTTGGGCGCACGCGATACTTTAATAACATATCGGCATCTTTCAAAACGTCTTCTGGTTTTCCATCTGCCACAATGTGTTTATCACCAAACAACAAAATGCGGTTGGCGTATGTCACTGCGAGGTCTATATCATGCGTAATAAATAATGTGGATGCAAAATTAGCAGTGAGAATGGAATGTGCGCCATTCGATGTGTTGCATAATGCATCCATAAACTTTGTATAATTTGCAAAATCTTGCCCAGCCGTTGGTTCATCCATAATCATAATTTTTGAACGCATGGCTAAGACTGCCGCAATGGTGGTACGTTTTTGTTGACCAAATGATAAACCCAATGGCGGGTATTCATCAAAACCTGTTAGGTTTACAGTTGATAAACTTTCTTTGACAGAAACTTTTATATCATCAGGCGCAAAGCCTAAATTTTTAGGACCAAACTCCAATTCTTCAGTCACTGTCGGTGCGTATAACATGTGCGTTGGGCTTTGAAATACATAACCCAATACTTTCGCAATTTGCGCTACGCTCATTTCGCGCGTGTCTTTTCCTTCCACTAAAACTCGTCCGCGAGTTGGCTTCAATAAACCAATGGCATGTTTCACTAATGTTGATTTTCCTGCACCATTTGGACCTAATACGGCAATCAAATCACCACGATTAATTGTCAGATTCACATTTTGCAAAATCAATGGATAATCTTCCCCATAACGAAAATCTACATCTTCAAAGACGACTAACGGCTCGCCTCTTTCCACTGACTTATGACTGCGTGCTGTTTCCTCAACTTTATCTAATCCCTTAACTCTTTGCACAACCCATGGCGCAGGCAACTTGACTTGTGTATGGTCAATTTCTTTGGGCAGTTTTTCAATGCCGCCTAAATATTTAATCTTGCCTGCCTCCATATATAACAAGCGGTCTGGTTTAATTTCAAGTGCATCTTCAACTCTATGCTCAACCAAAATGACGGTTTTGCCTTCATCTGCCAAACTGCGAAAAACTTGTAAGGCTTCATGTGCAGAAGCAGGGTCAAGTGAAGCAAGTGGTTCATCTAACAACAAGATAGACGGGTTCATCGTCAACACACCAGCCAACGCTACTTTTTGTTTTTCACCGCCAGATAAATTAAACGTTTCGCGTTCACGCAAATATTCAAGGTTGAGGCGTTTCATGGCTTGGTCAACACGTGCAATAATCTCATCACGTGGCAAGCCTAAGTTTTCAGGTCCAAATGCAATTTCATTAAACACATTGCTCGCCACAATTTGACGTTCAGGGTCTTGTAGCAATGTGCCAACGATTTGTGCCATTTCTGGAATTTCCATGTCATTGACATCTTTGCCATACAGCAAAACTTTTCCGCTTCGTTCACCACGATAACTGCGCGGAATTAATCCATTGATACAACGCGCCAGAGTCGTTTTGCCGCATCCGCTGGAGCCAGCAATTAATAACAACTCGCCCTGCTTGAGCTCAAAAGAAACATCTTCGATAGCAAGTTCAGGGCGGGTGCGATATTTGAAAGTTAAATTTTCTACAGATAAAGGAGCAGGAGTCATTGTAGGCTTATTTTACTTTGAAAAAATTATTTCTGCCAATGATTCATATTTTGCAGGAACAATTTTTGGGGATTGAAATGACTCAGTAATGATTGCAGGGTCTTTCATGCCATGACCTGTGCAAACGATGACGACTCTTTTGCCTTTCGCTTCAAACTTCGGGGATTTTGATTCAGCAATTAGACCTGCCAGACCTGCCGCAGAAGCAGGCTCTACCCACACACCTTCACCAGCCAATATCTTTTGTGCAGATAAAATTTGTTCATCTGATACGGCAATGATTTTCCCTTTTGATTCACTTGCGGCTTCGAGTGCTTGTTCTCCACGAGCAGGCTTGCCGATTCGAATCGCGGTGGCAACTGTTTCAGGTTTGTCAACAGGTTGACCGTAGACAAGAGGCGCGGCTCCATCTGCTTGCACACCTAACAATTGAGGGTATCCTTTTTCATATTGTTTAAATCCAGCCCAATACGATGTGATATTGCCAGCATTGCCAACAGGCAAACATAACCAATCAGGGGCTGAGTTGAGTGCATCACAAATTTCAAAGGCGGCAGTTTTCTGCCCCTCAATGCGAAATGGATTAATCGAATTGACCAAAGCGATCGGAGTCTTTTGCGTGATTTCAACAACTAATGAAAGCGCATCATCAAATGAACCTTGAATTTGAATCACTTCGGCACCATAAGCAATGGCACCTGCAAGTTTTCCGACGGCAACTTTGCCTTCAGGAATTAATACGATGGAACGAACACCTGCGCGGGCGGCATACGCGGCGGCTGATGCGGCAGTGTTTCCAGTGGATGCGCAAATGACGGTTTCTGCTCCACGACCAACGGCTTCACTAATTGCAGTGGTCATGCCTCTATCTTTGAAAGAGCCTGTGGGATTCAAGCCTTCAAACTTGATATGGATTTCGCAATTTAATTCTTTGCTCAAACGCGGCATGGGAATTAATGGGGTATCCCCCTCATTTAATGAAATGGTTTTTGTATGTTCAGGTAAATTGAGAAAAGATTTATAAGCGTGAATTAAGCCTTGATAAGCCATATCAACTCCATGCATGTCATTGCGAGGGCGTTCTTTGCCCGAAGCAATCTTATGATTAAATTGGAGATTGCTTCGCCACAAAAAACAAGAACGTGGCTCGCAATGACACAGAAGCGCCGATTATAATGTGACTTATGATAAAAATCCGAGTGCCAGCCACATCTGCCAATTTAGGTCCAGGCTTTGATTGCTTGGGTATGGCTTTGGATATTTGGAATGAAATCACATTTGAGCCTGCTGAAAAGATGAGCCATTTTGTGATTGGTGAAGGCGCGGAAAAATTAAATAAGGGTATTAGAAATTTATTGACCAAAGCATTTGCGAAAGTACATCAAGTCTGCGGTAAAAAATTAAGTGTTGTGAAAATTTCGGCACAGAATAAAATTTTTATGAGCAGTGGGCTTGGTTCTAGCGCGGCGGCGATTGTGGCAGGCTTATTTGGCGCAAATGAAATTTTAGGTAAGCCATTAAGTCAAAATGATTTATTGAAACTTGCTACTGATATGGAAGGTCACCCTGATAATGTGGCACCTGCTTTATTTGGTGGTTTGATAATTTCAGTAATGACTCGTGAAGAAATTTTATGGCGCAGATATGAACTACCTGATTGGACGATTGTGATTGTCAGACCGCAAGTAGAGTGGTTGACAAAAACTGCCCGCGCCGTGTTGCCCAAGTCTATATCAAGAACTGATGCGATTTTTAACATCGGCAGAACCTCTCTTGTAATAGATGCTTTGAGAAGTAAAGATTTATCTCTTTTGCAAAAAGTGATGGATGATAGGATTCATCAACCTTATCGTTTGAGACATATCTCTGGAGGAAACGCCTCATACAAAGTGGCAAAAGGATTCGGCGCGGCGGCACTTTCTGGGGCGGGTCCGTCTATTATTAATTTTGTAGAATCTCAGGTTGCTGAAAAAGCCAGAAAAGAAATTGGAAGTGTGTTTGAAGAACGCGGCATAGAAACAAAATCTGTGATTACAAAACCAAGTTCATTAGGAGTGCACTTAATCTAAAAAAACAGCCGTCAATTTTTGACGGCTGTTTTAATTTATTTCTTTTTGCTTTTAGGCTTTGTCTTCTTAACAGTAGATTTGGCTGAAACAGGCTGGAGACTTCCAGTTTCTGGAACATAGGCTGTTCGCAATTGAACAGGTTCGGCAGGTTTTTGACGAACACGTAAGTTAAGAAATTCCACAAAAATTGAGAAGCCCATAGCGAAGTAAATATATCCTTTGGGGATATGCACATGTAAACCTTCTACAATTAATGTAAAGCCAATTAGAAGCAAGAAACTTAAAGCTAGAATTTTGATGGTTGGATGTTTCTCAACAAAACTTGAAATTGGACCAGCGGTGAAAATCATTACCAATGCCGCGGCAATCACAGCGACGATCATTATTTCAATATGATCTACCATGCCAACAGCTGTAATCACAGAATCTAGAGAAAAGACAACATCTAACAACAATATTTGAATAATCACACTAGCAAAGGTGGCACCAACTTTTGCAGAGGCATGGCCCTCTTCACCTTCAAGCTTGTCATGAATTTCGCGGGTGCTTTTCCAAATTAAGAAGAGACCACCAGCTAGGAGAATTAAGTCACGTCCAGAAATATCAATCACGTCATTGCCAAACCAGGGGATAGAAAATATGGGTTCAGTAAGGTTGATAATCCATGAAAGAGAGAATAACAACAAAATACGGGTAATAACAGCAAGTGCAATGCCAGTCGTACGGGCGCGTTGTTGTTGATGGGCAGGCAGTTTTCCTGCAAGAATTGAGATAAAGATTACATTATCTACACCTAGTACCAGTTCCAATGCAATCAATGTGATAAATGCAATCCATGTTTCGGGTTGTGAAATCCAACTAAAGTCCACGGTATATGCTCCTAATAAAAGATAATTTCAATTTTAATGGATAAGTGAAAAAATGGGAAAGCCTAAAACTATAATTTAATATCTTAATTAATCAACTTGTTACGTTCACTATCTAAGACCGCATTTTCAGGTTTAAGCGGGTCAAAGCGAACATACACCTTTTTACCCACAGAATATTTCTCGATAGCAGAATCCCCAATCAGAAAATTACCTTCTGATGTAAAGCTCGCCCCAGATACAGGCGTGATTTTAAATTCTATCCGCATCGCTCTTGACCCTTTAGCTGGGTACGGCAACTCTAAATCATCTACCCTTGTAATGACTGCTTCCGCTGGTTCACCTCGTTTTTTCAGTTCTTCATTATTTTCCGTTAGTTTATTAAATTCCGCTCTGCGAGCACTTAGTATAGCTTCTTCATGTTGCTCATCATAATGGTCAAGATATACCCGCGAGGTATTGTTTGGGTCGTAAAGCACCCATATCTTTCGACCCGCTTCGCCCATCAATTCATAATTGAATATTGAATAGCCGCTTCTGTATACTTCATCTCGAAATTTTGCACGAAAGGGTAAAAACCCATCTGGTTGTACATTTACTTCATACTCCAACTTGACAAATCTTTTATCCCTAACACCTTTACTCTTTGCAGAAACAATGATTGCTGGTGCTAAAACTCCACCATTTTCGCGAAGAGATTGTTTTTCGGCTTCAAGTTTTTCTCGTTCCTCTCTAGCTCTCTTCGATACCAAATAGCCGAAATAAAAACCTGGTGCAACAATCACCAAACCAAGCATAATAAGGCAAACAAATCCACCCACCGTCCACCAAGTAGAATAATCCATGATGACTCCTTTAATAAAATAAATCCAACTTGTTTGGTTGGATTTATTTTACAGCAGATTCGTGTTTACTTAATCTTAAACATCTGAGTCAGTTTCATAGCAAGGTTCAAATCGCCTGCAAGTTTCAGTTTCCCTTGCATGAAAGCCTGCATCCCGTCAATTTCGCCAGTGAAAATTTTGACATAATCAGCAGAATCAGCAGTGAGAGTCATTTTCGGTGAAGCATGTTCACCTTTAGATACTTCCACTTTGCCGTCTTTGATAACGGCATACCAATCACCTGCTTCAGCACCTGTGAATTTGAATTGAATCACCGCATCTAAACCTGCGGCTTTTTCGGGGATAAATGCACCAGGCATTTTTTCCATAAGTTGTGCAACTGTTAATGGCATTTTATTTTCTCCTTGTTATTGTTTTGTAGGGGCAGGGTTTTCCTGCCCAATTAATGCAACGCAAGGGCGAGATAACCTCGCCCCTACGTTAATTAATTCTGCAAATTTTCAAATATTGCGGCGGCACCCATTCCACCACCGATACACATCGTCACCATTCCATATTTGGATTTGCGGCGACCCATTTCGTAAATCAATTGCGTGGTTAATTTTGAACCTGTGCATCCAAGCGGATGACCCAAAGCAATCGCGCCACCGTTGACATTAACTTTTTCTGGATCAATTTCTAAAGTTCTTATTACTGCCAATGCTTGCGCGGCAAAGGCTTCATTCAATTCTATCAAATCAATATCGTTTATTGAAAGTCCAGCAATCTTCAACGCTTTTGGAATTGCAACAATCGGACCAATTCCCATCAATTCAGGTGCCACACCGCCCACTGCAAAGGATACAAATCGCGCCAATGGTTTGAGATTTAATTCCTGTGCTTTTTCAGCAGACATGACCACAACACCCGCCGCACCATCTGACATTTGGCTTGAATTGCCCGCGGTGACAACTCCTCCATCTTTGAAAGCGGGTTTCAATTTTGATAATGCTTCCAAAGTCGAATCACCACGAGGACCTTCATCTTTCTTCACTGTGTAAGATTTCTTCACAGTTTTACCATCGGCATAATCCACAACTTCTACCTCAAGTGGGACAATTTCTGGGTCGAAGAGACCAGCTTGAACTGCGGAAGAAGCGCGTTGGTTACTTCGCAATGCAAAGGCATCTTGGTCATCACGGCTGATGCCATACTTCACGGAAACATTTTCAGCAGTCAAACCCATGTTTGTGTAATAGTGCGGTAAATCCTGCGCGAAATATGGATTAGGTGAAAATTTAAATCCTGTCATCGGAATCATAGTCATTGATTCAGCACCACCTGCAATTCCAATTTCAATTTGATTTGATTGAATCGCATTAGCAACATGCGCAATAGATTGCACGCCCGAAGCGCAATAACGATTGATGGTTTCAGCAGGAACTGTATCTGGCAAGCCAGCACGCAACGCAATCATGCGTGCCATGTTGAGACCTTGCTCACCTTCGGGGAAAGCACAGCCAATGACAACATCATCAATTTGGTTTGGGTCAAGATTCGGTGTGCGATTCAATAATTCTTTGATGACATTCGCCATCATATCATCAGGACGAACTGTAGTGAGTCCTCCGCGTTTTGCTTTACCGACTGGTGTTCTTACTGCACTTACAATAACTGCTTCTTTCATGTTTACTCCTAATTCCGTAGAGGCTTTCCAGTTTGTAAAATACTCCACATTCTTGCTTGTGTTTTCTCTTCACCACACAATGACAAAAATGCTTCGCGTTCCAAATCTAAAATATATTGTTCGGATACCCAAGTGCCGCGAGTTAAATCACCACCGCACATAATATATGCAAGTTTATTAGCGATGTGATTATCGTATTCGGAAATATAATTGCCTTCTTTGAACATAAATGTTCCGACTCGCAACGCACCAAGATAATCACGCCCAGCCGCATAAATCGATTCTGGTGCGGGTGCGCGATAGCCTGAATTAATCAAATGTAATACTTCGCGTTTGGCTTCGGTCAGTAAATGGTCACGATTTGCAATCACTCTATCTTGCGGATTCAATATTGCCATGCCACGCGCTTCTTCTGCAGATGTTGCAACTTTGGCTTGTCCAATTTGCAAAAATGCTTTTTGTAAAAATGGAAGTGCTTCGGCGTGTTCTGTTTTCATCGCGGGGTTAATCAAGCGACGCATATATTCTTTTGTGCCTGCACCTGCAGGTATCACACCTGCACCTAATTCAACCAATCCAATATAAGATTCAGCCGCAGCAACAACTCGTGAAGCATGCATTGTGATTTCACATCCACCACCCAATGTATAACCCGCAGGAGTGACCACAATTGGTTTCGGTGAATAACGCATTCGCATGTTCATATTTTGCAATTTACGAATCGCTTCATCCAATTGATCCCACATGCCTTGTTGACTGGCAACTACAACCATAAATAAATTAGCACCTGCACTAAAATGTTCGCCTTCATTGCCAACCACCAAACCATCAAAATCAGTTTCGAGTCTGTCCATTGCTTCGGTGACAATCGCTGAAATATCATCATCCAATGCATTCATCTTGGTATGAAATTCAACCAATCCAACACCATCGCCAATATCAAACAATGATGCACCAGCATTTTTATTGACTTCTTTTTTCGTGCCACGTAAATTTTTCAGGAAAACAAAATTATCATCTTGTTTCAACTTGATATATTTTTTCTTGGTTACATCGTACACACCAACTTTATTATTGCCTTTGTATTGATAAAATGTCTCAACGCCAGCCTTCAACATTTCATCTACCCACTTCGCAGGCGCGTAACCTTCCGCTTTCATTTTTTTCACAACATCTTTCACGCCGAGCATGTCCCAAATTTCAAACGCACCCGCTTCATGTGAAAAACCCCAACGCACCGCATCGTCCAAAGGCTTCACCGTATCTGCAACTTCAGGAATGATGGATGATGAATATTGGAAAGATTGATAGGTCAACGCTTTGACTAATTTCGCAGCTTTATCATCCGCTTCTAACATGACCTTCAACCTGCCAGCTAAATCTTCAACATCTTTCGTCGCCTTGACAGAGTCAAAGCGTGGTTTTGTTGGCGGCACATGTTCAAGTGTATTCAAATCTAAAGAATAAAATTCTTTTTTACCTTCTGCATTACGGACTTCCTTATAAAAACCAACTTTGGTTTTATTGCCAAGCCATTTTCTTTCAAGCAAGGTATCCATTAACTTCTTCGGTTTTTCAGAAGCTAAATATTTTTGACCCAACTTATCGTGCGGAATCAACGGCTCAAGATTGGCACCCACATGATGCCACACATCAACTCCCACTAAGTCAATGAGGCGGAATGTTGCCGTCTTTGGGCGACCCATCAAAGGTCCAGTCAGAGCGTCTACTTCAACAACGGTATATCCATTGTTGAGAATGAAATCCATTGCAAACGCGCCAGTTCCAAAGGCAACACGATTGCCAATAAAGTTTGGCGTATCTTTACAAAGCACAACGCCTTTGCCCAAACGATATTCACCAAAATGAGACATGAACTCAACCACATCTTTGGATGTATCGTTTGTTGGAATAATTTCCAGCAATTTCAAATATCGTGGCGGATTGAAAAAATGCGTCCCGAGAAAATGTTTCTTGAATTCTTTCGAACGACCTTCTGCAATCGCATGAACAGGAATTCCAGAAGTATTTGTAGAAACAATCGCAGTCGGTTTTCTGATTTCATCAAT
Source organism: Anaerolineales bacterium UBA2317 (assembly GCA_002345215.1). Classification (GTDB taxonomy): domain Bacteria; phylum Chloroflexota; class Anaerolineae; order Anaerolineales; family Villigracilaceae; genus Villigracilis. The sequence continues at coordinate 11,150 of DDVH01000033.1, read as the reverse complement.
ACGGATCATCAATTGTTTTTTAATTTCTAAATTCTCAATAATTGCTTCCAAAATCCAATCGGCTTCGGCGACTGCATTGAAATCATCTTCTAAATTTCCAAGCGTCACCAATGACTTCAATTCATCAGACATCAAATTGGCAGGTTTGGCTTTTATACAACGCTCCCAGCCTTCTTTGACAATTTTATTTTTGTCAGGTGAGTCTTTTGCTACAATATCGAGCAAAGTAACAGGCACGCCAATGTTTGCCAAATGCGCCGCAATCGCCGCGCCCATTGTGCCAGAACCGATGACAACTGCTTTGTTGATTTTATATTTCATAGTTATCTCAACTCTTTTCCGCTGTAACCTAAAATCTGTCTTGCAACCACAAGTCTATTGATTTGACCTGTACCTTCATAAATATCAGTGATCTTGGCATCACGCATCCATTTTTCCAAAAGGAATTCGCGGCTGTAACCAATCGGTCCTAAAATCTCAACAGCTTTTTGTGTAATCTTCGTGGTCACATCTCCAGCTTTGACCTTGCTCATCGAAGACTCAAGCGCATTTGATTTTTTATTATCTGCCATCCAAACCGCTTTCAACGTCATCAACCATGCAGACTTGAGCATGATTTCCATATCAATGACTTCACGTTCAATATTCGATAATTTTTGACGTGGCAATCCATAGTGGATTTTGACTCCGTTCTCTTCTAATTTTTCTTTGAGGAATTCAAGTGCGGCTCTGGCTACGCCCAAACCCGATGCTGCTACCAAGGGACGAGTCGCATCAAAAGTTGCCATTGCTCCGCGAAAACCTGTGTTATTTTTTTCTACAGTCGCACTTCCCAACATATTTTCAAATGGGACTCTTACATCTACTAAAGAAATCGCGGCAGTGTCACTGACTCGAATACCCATTTTCTTTTCAAGTTTATTGATCTTTACTCCAGCCGTTCCACTTTCGACTACAAAAGCACGCATACCAGCACGCCCTGCAGTAGGGTCAATGCTTGCCCAAACAACGATAAAACCTTTGCCAAGCTTTTCATATTCAGTAAATGACTTATCACCGCCTGTGACGAAAATCTTTTCACCATTAATGACCCATTCATTTGTCTTTTCATCTAACACAGCGCGCGTACGAATCGCTGATGTATCTGAGCCCGCCCCAGGTTCGGTCATACACATCGCGGCATATGTTGGAATATCACTATTAAATCTTGTAAGAAATTTTTCTTTTTGTTCAGGTGTTCCAGCCGCCGCAACAGCCGCCGCACCGAGTCCGCCACCAGGAGTAATCAAATACATACCAACATCACCCCAAGCAAGCATTTCAATTTGAGTTGCTAATTTTTGATAACCAATCGGCGGACGTTTTTCATCGCCTTCTTGTGGCTTTTCAGTGACAGTTAATCCACCACCGCCACCAGCAGCTTTCATCGCCATGTGCATAAACTCCACATAGCTCCATGGAATATCATGTTCGTTTTCATCAAACTCGCGTGAAATTGGTCGCATCATATTTTCTGCAACTGTTTTCAACATCACTTGTTGATTCGCTATCGGTTTGGGTGCTTCAAATTCTATTGTCATTTTTATTTCCTTTACACAATTGCTAAGCCAAGTAACATCGCAAATCCGCGACCATTACGCATGAGCAACTCAACAGGGTTTTCACGAATGTATCCATGCCCGCCGTAAATTTGCACGCCACGGTCTGTGACCATCATTACCATATCCACTGCACCTGTGTGAGCAAGATACGCCGCAACACAAATATCTTCTTTATTGTTATCTAATTTCCACGCGGCTTCCCACGTCAACAAACGCATCGCTTCAATTTCAGTCCGCATTTCAGCAAGCATAAATGCTACGGCTTGTTTTTGAGCAATCTTCACACCAAAGGCTTCGCGTTCTTTTGCATAATTTTTTGCATATTCAAAAGATGATTTTGCAACACCCAATGCCGCAGATGCAGAACCAAGTCTCAACGAAGCCAGAATCAACTCGAAGTCATGACCAGAAGCGCCGCCTAATCGATTAGCAACAGGAATCTTCACATCATCCAATTTGACTCGATACATCGGCAATGCATTTAATCCCATCAACTTTTCACGTTCTTCTGAAATGGATAAGCCAACCGAATCTTCTGGAACGATAAAACCTTGCGTGACGCCATTTAGATTTGCATACACTAAAATTTCATGCGCCTCTTTTGCATACGGGACAAATGCTTTTTCACCTTTGAGTGTTATCTCATCTTGATTTATTTCCGCAGTGGTCTTAAGTGCATTCGGGTCAAAATCAAAACTCATCTCAATGAGAGCCGCAGTGTATGGACTCCACTCGCCCGCAATAATTTTTGGTAAATAATTTTTCTTTTGCTCTTCACTACCTGCCAACAAAATTGGAGTCGCAAACAATGACGGAGTTAATACAGCCAACGTACCCGCTAAATCTCCATAAGCCATTTCTTCCAAAGCTAAAACATTGGTGGCAGCATTTCGTTCACCAAAGCCGCCATAAGATTCAGGAATAGATGCTTGCAATAAACCAATCTCCCAACCTTTGTTGATTAGTTTCTTTGGCAATTCTTTATTTTCTTCATTCTCATGAGCAGATGCACGCAAATCATTTTCGGCATATTTGTTGACTGCATCAATGAGCATTTGTTGTTCTTCGTTTGGTTCAAATGAGTACATTTATTTTTCCTTTCATTCATATATCGTTGGTTGAGTAGCCACGCTCTTGCTCTTTGTGGCGTACCGAAACCAACAAGTTACTTCAACATACCTTTCAACATAAAATCAGAATAATCATCTGCAATTTGTTCAATGGATTTTTCACCATTCGGTTGATACCAAGTTAACGTCCAATTCATCACCCCCATCAAGGCGCGGACAGCAAGATTTACGTCTTTCAATTGAAATATTTTTTCTCGCATCCCTTCATTAAGCACATCGCGCCATAATGCCTCAAATTTATCTCGTTGAGGGACATGGCGGGTATGAGTCTTTTTATCTAACGAACGATGTTCAAATAATAAAACAGCAGTTAGGTCGGCATTTTCTGCCAATGCGGATAAATATCCGCGAATCATTTTTCTTAATTTTTGGTCTGGAGGAAGGTTTTCAGAAGAAATTTTGGAGATATGGTTAGCTAGCATGATTAATGCACGGTCTAATAGTGCTAACAAAATCTCCTGCTTCGATTTGACGTGATGATACAAACTTGCTTTTTGCACGCCTAATGCCTCAGCAATATCTGACATTGATGCGCCATGAAAGCCTTTTTTACGAAACACTTGCGCGGCTGTGTCGAGAATGTCATCTCTAGTCAAAGCAACTCTCCTGCCTACCGTTCGGTAGGTTTTGCTAGTTTACACCCTACCGAGCGGTAGGTCAAGAGTTACGGCTTACAAAAATAAAAACTGCGAAATAAATACCACAAGGGTACGATGTTTCGCAGTTTTGTGTAGGTCATGCTATGCACTCAGATATGGGTGTGAAGCGTGACAAAGTATCGGTTAAGAAAAATGTTGAAGAAACAGAACCAGTTATCAATCAAGAAAGAAGCGGAAAGTCATCTAATGCACATGATACGGTACATTGATTATCACAATATCATGCTGGCGTTTGAGTTGACTGCGCAATAAATCAGCCGTGTTAGTATGCAACGTGCCTGTGAAAACATCGTTTGAAATAAATTCAGGCACAACGATTGTGATGGTTTCACCTGTTTGTCGTTTGCGAGCAATGTCGGTGATGTACTCAAGCAGAGGCTCAAGCAAGAGGCGATATGGCGAAGCCAACATCACAAGCCGCACACCTTCGCCCCACATCTCCCATTTCTGGCGAACTTTTTCAGAATCAGCAGGTTCAATCGAAACATGCACTGCTGTAATATCATCAGACAATGTGCGCGCATAACGAAGCGCCGCTAATGTGCCTTGATGTACTCCACTAACAGGCATAATGATGCGATGACGAGTATGATGCGGCGGGATGATTCCAAAATTTTCGAGTGAAAGTTTTTTCGCTAATATTTTATAGTGACGATGAATCAATAAAAAAACACCTATCAGCGATGGGATTAAGATAAGCACTAACCACGCGCCTTCTGTAAATTTTGTGATGGCAAAAATAAACATGACGATGGCTGTACAAATTCCGCCAAAGGCATTGATTAACATACGCTGTCGCCAACCCGTTTCATATCTTAACGTGGAACCTGCTTCAACAACCTCTTCATCTTTCTTAAGTCGCCCAATCTTCCACCAACGGCGTGACATGCCAATTTGTGAAAGTGTAAATGATAAAAACACACCAATCGCATACAACGGAATCAAACGTGTGACGCTGGCTTGAAAGATGATAATTAAAATAGAAGCGATAACTGAAAGCGCAATGATTCCACGTGAATAAACCAAACGACTACCACGATAATTTAATTGACGTGGTAAATATCCATCTTTAGCAATCAACGCGCCCAAGCGTGGAAAATCCGCAAAGGCTGTATTCGCCGCCATGATTAAGATAATAGTTGTGCCTGTGATAACCATGAGATACAAAATACCTCTGCCTTCAAAAATAGTGCGGGCTAATTGCGAAATCACTGTCTCTTCTTCAGAAAATACAACATGCGTTTGACCTGCTAAAAATGAAAGCCCAAGAAATAACGAACCTAAAATACAAGACATCCAAACTAAAGTAGTAGCAGCATTTTTACTGCGTGGTTCTTTGAAAGCTGTGATGCCATTTGAAATAGCTTCAATCCCAGTTAGTGCCGCTGTGCCATTAGAAAAAGCATGGAGCAAAATAAAAGGTGTAATCACCGAAATGACATTGTGTGCTTCAAAATATGGCGGGTCAATGACCATACCAAGCGAGCCCGTAAAGTAGCGGATAATGCCATATCCGACAGTAAATATCATCACGACGATAAAGAAATAAGTTGGAATAGCAAATGCAGTTCCAGACTCTTTTACGCCTCTGAGATTAATCAGCATAATAAAAAAGATAGAAGCCACCGCAATCCAAACACGATAAGGAAATAATTCAGGAAAGGCAGAAACAATTTGTGCCGCACCTGCAGAAATAGAAACGGAAACTGTTAAGATGTAATCCATGAGCAAAGCCGCACCGGCAGTCTCTGCCGCTAAATTTCCTAAGTTATCACGCGACACAATATAAGCACCACCACCATTCGGGTAAGCATGAATCGTTTGGCGATAAGAAATTGTGACAATTGCCATGAGGATAACAATGGCTAAAGATATTGGAAACAAATATCCATATGCAATTGTGCCTGCGGCGGCAATCACGCCTAAAATTTCTTGCGTGGCATAAGCTGTGGAAGATAAAGCATCCGATGCAAAAACTGCCAAACCAACAGCTTTGCTAATTGTTTGATGTGGTGCATCGGCAGTGGATAATGGACGACCAATTAACCAAGAACGCAATGTGCGTGGTGGTTTGTAATTAATATCTCTTTCAATAATAGAAGTTTGTGGTGAATCATTTTGATTAATCATTCTTTTCCTTATCCAAACAAACTATTCCAAGTCCAAAGTAACCCCATACCAATTGGCAAGGAAATTAATAAAAATAATGTACGAACGCCATCTTTTGTCAAATCAATAATACGGACTTGTAAAAAGAAAAATCCTAAAATGATAGCAAGCGAACCAATCCTTGCCGTTGTTTCAGAAATCCAATTTTTGTTTGATTCTTTTTGAGAAGCAATATCAGTGAGAATATAAACTTGGGTATTCAGCCTTGCACTTAACGTTTCGCTTAATACTTTATTCAACGAACCTGTGCGCTGTTTTGCAATACACACCACCATATCTCCCACACGCAAATTTTCTCGAACAACTTCTACCCAATCATTTCCAAATGCAATCTTCGTTTGCACATCCATATGCGCATTCTTAAACAAAGATATGATGCTAGTAAGTTCACGCCGTTGTTTTAATTCTGATTCCGCATCATTTACTAGACTAAGAAACAGGATGCTTGAGCCTGTAGCTGTTGCTAACTCCCAAACTCTGCTTGTAAAAGCGGACAGATTAATGTCGAAGTTAGGCACAAGCACCAATAAACGCCGAGCAGATTTCAGGTCAGGTAATGAAGCGGGAAATAAATTTGATATGGAATGTTTTGTATCTAGCATTTTGTCACCTCAGGATATAAAAAGCTTAATCCCCCGAAATAAAAAGGTAACAAAAAATTTGACCAATCGTATAAAGAACAAATAAAAAACGCCCTTTTCAGAGCGTTTTTGAGACATTATTCATCAGCCATAAAACGGTAGCCGATGCCGGGCTCGGTGACGACATATTTGGGACGTTCGGGATTTTCTTCTAACTTTTTACGAAGTTGACGCATATACACACGCAGATATTCAGTGTGGTCGGCATCGGCTTCGCCCCAGACATGTGAAAGAATGCTTTGATGCGTTAAGATGCGCCCGTGATTAGAGGCAAGATATGCCAACAATTTATATTCTGTGCCTGTTAATTTAATTTCTTCGTCACCACGTTTGACGATATGCCAAACCAAATCAATTGTTAAATCTCCTGCTTTGACAATTTTGCTTTGTGCGCCTTGCTTTTGAACGGAATGACGTAACGACACGCGCACGCGCGCCAATAATTCTTCAATCCCAAATGGTTTGGTTAAATAATCATCAGCCCCATGATCTAATGCATTCACTTTATCTTTTTCATTATCACGTGCCGACAATACAATAATCGGAACTTGAGTCCATTCACGTAAACGTTTACAAACTTCAACGCCATCCATATCGGGCAATCCCAAATCCAAAATGATGACATCGGGTGTTTGTGTTGCGGCAAGATTTAAACCTTCTTCACCACGATTCGCAATTGAAACTTTGAATTCTTTTTCAGTTAATATCGTCCGAAGTGCGCGCAAAATTTGCGGTTCATCGTCAATGACTAAGATATGTGGCGCGTTATTCATTCCATCTCCGAATCAATTGGTAACTTTGGTGCGGGTTTGCCATCCCACAATAGTGGAACTGTAAAATTAAACGCAAAGCCATTTGGTAAATTTTCTGCCCAAATGTTTCCGCCATGTGCTTCGATGATTCCTTTACAAATCGAAAGTCCTAATCCAGTACCTGTCACTTTATCCGTAGCTGTGACGCGATAAAATTTATCAAAGATTCTTTCAAGGTCTTCATTGGGTACCTGCGGACCTTGATTACTTAAAGTCACATGCAAAAAATCTTTTTCTACTTTTGCATCAATACGCACAATAGTATTAATTGGTGCATACTTTAAACTATTGCTCAATAAATTTGTAAACACTTGCTCCATTTGTACATAATCAACAGGCACAAGTGGTAAATCTTCAGAAACATTTACTTCTATTTTATGTTTCTCTGCAAAATGCTTCATGCGTTCCAAAACACCGCCCAAAATTTCAGCCAACATATTCCATTCACGTTTTGGTTTCAACACGCCCGCTTCAATGCGAGACATGTCTAATAAATTCCCCACCAACAGATTCAAATGGTCGGCTTCATCATCAATCGCAGAAATTAATTCCACACGCGCAGGCGAATCCCAACTTATTTCATTGCTTCGCAAACTTGATGATGCCGCTTTGATGGTTGAAAGTGGCGTGCGTAATTCATGCGATACTGAAGATAGGATTGCGGATTTCAATTTATCACTTTCTTCCAAAACTTTTGCTCTTGATTCAGATTGAGCAAACTTAGCACGCTCTAATGCCAATGCAGTTTGACTCGCAAACGTCTCAAGCAAACGCTTCACTCCCGACGTGATAACTGGTTCTGCTCGCCACAGCAGAATCTCCCCTAAAACATTTCTGACCGTTTGAATTGAAATTTGTAAATCTGGATTTCTATTTGGTGAAGTTTTTTCTGGCAAACCAAAAGAGTCTGTTGCTAATTTCACTTCCACATGTTCTGCTTTTGTCATAGACAAAACTTGTTTTGCCAACGTTTGAGCAATAGCAGATTCATCGTTTAAGCCTGTCAGAGCTACGCTGAGTTCATACAATTGAGTCGCTTCTTGCTCTCTGGCATTGGCGGCGGCGACTCCTGCTTGTGCTTTCCCCATCAATTGACTCAACACAACGGCAACAATCAAAAATACGGTTAAGACGACCAAATCCGCTGGTTGGTGAACGGATAAAGTGTAATAGGGTTGGATGAAAAAATAATTAAGTGTAAAGAAAGATAATATTGCACTGGTAATGCCAAGAAAAAGCCCGCCAATTCCTGTAATCACGCCGATTGGTATCAAATATAAAAGTGCCACGATGGTTGTATTTAAGAAATCACGTAGAAAATAAAACAAAGTCGTTGTCAAAGCAATTAGGACAACTGAAAATAAATATTGCCAAGTTTTAGAAAGTGGTGAGGTCATAAAATCAAATGTTACATATTGATTTTATACCAAAAAGGATCAGTTACAATTATCAACAAGGAAAACCTATCCTATGAAATACTTTGTCACAGGTGCGACAGGATTTGTCGGTGGCGTGTTAGCCAAAAGACTAAGAGAAGCAGGGCATGAAGTCCATGCCTCTGTGCGGGATGTGAACAAAGCCGAGGATTTAAAAGGCTTGGGCGTGAAATTATTTCGAGGTGATGTAACAGATAAAACGTCAATGCGTGAAGCGATGACTGGTGTAGATGGGGTCTTCCATGTGGCGGGTTGGTATAAAGTCGGTGTCAAAGATAAAACGCCGGGCGAAAAAGTCAACATTCAAGGCACGCGCAATGCGTTGGAGTTGATGCAAGAATTGAAAATTCCAAAAGGCGTTTATACGAGCACATTGGCTGTCAATTCAGATACAAATGGAAAATTGGTAGACGAAAATTATCATTTCACTGGAAAACACATCAGCGAATATGACCGAACCAAAGCCGTTGCACATGACATTGCAAAAGAATTTATTGCAAAGGGTTTGCCATTGGTGATTGTGCAACCTGGATTAATTTATGGACCCAACGACACTTCATCTTTAAGAGCGGCGTTGCGAGATTTTTTACATGGAAGATTACCTATGCTTCCTTCACAAACTGCTTTTTGTTGGGCGCATGTAGATGATATTGTGCAAGGGCATATCCTTGCCATGGAAAAAGGCAAAGTCGGCGAAAATTATCATATTTGCGGCGAGCCATACAAGATTGTAGATGCGTATAAATTGGTTAGTCAAATTTCAGGCAAACGCGCACCAATAACTGTGCCTTATCAGATAATGAAAGTGATGTCTGTAATGATGACACCATTTGATTCAATTTTGCCAGAATCATTGTCATCCTACTCATCCGAAGGTTTGCGTGTGGTTGCTGGAGTAACCTATTGGGGCGATAATGCCAAAACCAAACGTGAACTTGGTTACAACCCAAGACCCGTGAGTGAGGGTTGGGTAGAGACAGTGAAATATGAGATGAATTTGCTGGGAATGAAATCAGCGAATTAATAAATTTTATATATAAATTCTGTTTTTATACTTTATAATCAAGATATGGCACTCCCACAACCTGAACAACAACCAACTCCCCCGCCGCTGACTCCAGAGCAAATTGCGGCAATTAAAGAGGCGGAACGAAAACAGAAGATAATCATTGCTAGTGCAATTGCGGTAGTGGTATTAATCGTAGCCTTGCTGGGTGTTGCGATTTACTTCCTCTTACAACCCGATACCCCCACAGACAAAATTCGTGATGTGTTCATTATTGTCGTGGCACTTGAAACCTTAGTGATAGGTGTTGCGTTAATAGTATTGATCGTTCAACTTGCTAGTTTGATTAACTTGATTCAAAATGAAATTCGCCCGATTCTCAATGCCACCAATGAAACTGTCAATACACTGAGAGGTACAGCCGAATTTTTAGGCGAAAATGTTGTTGAACCCGTCATCAAACTAAATGGCTACTTAGCAGGTTTGAGGCGTATGTTAGAATTGTTGGGTGTAAAACCCAAATAAATTAAGAGACCTTTCAGGTCTAACGAAAAAGAAAAAGGAGAAATACCATGTCTGACCGTGATGAATTTGGAGCCTTTCTTGTAGGATTTGTAGTAGGTGGATTAACTGGCGCAGTCGTCGCTTTGTTATTCGCCCCACAATCTGGTGAAGAAACCCGCGCTTTGATTAAAGATAAGTCTATTGAATTGCGTGACCGCGCAACTCACTCTGCTGAAGATTTAATCGCTCGCGCAGAAGCCACCGCCGCAGAATATCGCGCGCGTGCCGATGAACTTACCAAAATGGCACGCGAAAAAACCGCCGAACTCGCCAACGAAGTTCGTGAACGCGGCAAAGGCGCACTTGAAGCAGTTCGCAAAACAAAGAAAGACGATACAACTGCCGCATAATCGTAAGCAAAACACGAGGGTTTGACGAACAAGTCAAACCCTCATTTTTTTGAGAACTTTCACCACAGAGAACACTGAGGTCACAGAGATTCTTAATTTTTTTCTCAGTGCTCTTTGTGCACTCTATGGTTAAGTCTTTTGTTATGAACCTCATGCGCTGCTTTATGCGGATTTTCTTTTATCTGCTCTATCACCCCTTTGCATTCGCTTACGATTTCGTCGCGGCGTTTGTATCGTTTGGTCAATGGAAAAATTGGGGACGAAGCATTCTGCCGTTTATCAGCGGGACTCACATCCTCGAACTGGGTCATGGACCTGGACATTTGCAACGCTTCTTACTTAACGCCAACCTGACTCTGTTTGGTTTGGATGAGTCTACGCAGATGATTCGTCTTGCAAAAAAACGAATCGGAGCAAATCAAAAACTCACGCGTGGGATTGCTCAATATTTACCTTTTGCAAGTGAATCATTTTCTTCCATCATTTCAACATTCCCAACCGATTATATTTTTGACAGCAAAACACTGTCTGAGATTAAGAGATGCCTCCGAAGCAGTGGCAGGTTGATAGTCTTGCCTGCGGCGTTTCCATCCAATAGATTTCTCAAATGGCTGTATAAAGCCACAGGCGAGAGTCCAGAAGCGTTGGATGAATCTATTAAATCAAAAATGAAAGAGCCGTTTGTAAAAGCAGGTTTTCAAACCGAAGTACAAATTCTTGATGTAAAATCAAGCCGTTTGTTAATTGTGATTGCGAATAAATAGGAGCAATATGGAAAATAC
>DDVH01000022.1:286492-329030 GCA_002345215.1 Anaerolineales bacterium UBA2317 | reverse complement strand
CCCCGCTTATTGTTAACCATAGATTACGAATCATGGTTTGCGCCTTCACGTCGTTATGATTTTCTTCCACCAGAAAAACGTTTTGCTTTAGATGATAATTTTTGTAACCAAGTGGTTGATCCAATTCTGGAAATCTTCGGCGACAAAAAAGTTTCGTTTTACTTAGTTGGTGAATTAATTGACTGGTATCCCGATTTACCTCAAAAAATTTCATCAGCAAGGCATGAGATTGGACTTCACTGTCAAATTCACAGACCATTAACCAGTGAAGCAGAAATCGAAAAAGATTTCAAAGCCTCAGCCGAATGGCGGAAAAAATATAATGTGCAAGGTTATCGCGCGCCGATGATTAACACCATTGAAGCCGTATATCCTCTTTTGGAGAAATATAATTTCACCTACAGTTCCTCAATCTATGCACCTAGCGGAAATGTTATCCAAAAAGGAAACATTCAAGAAATTCCTGTCAGCACATTGCCTTTGTTATCAAAACCTAAAAATTTTCAGGCACCACGCAATATGAACTTGCCACTTGTTTTGGGTGGTGAATTCCCTTACGGCTCAAGTATGATGAGCGGTTTGTTTACAAAAACCGTTTTCAACATTATCGAAAAAGAGTTGAAAGCAGGTTTAAGTCCTGTCATATTTTTACATCCATACGAAATTATTTCACCAGAAAACTTTATAAAGAAATTTGCAGTGGATATGCTGTATCATCCATTGTTGTATCCATTTACTTTGAATAAATCCGCGTTTCTGAAAGATTTATTGAAAAACTTCCCGACTTCAACGATGAAAGATTACTTGAATGAACATTCAAAAAGTTGACTTAATCAACGCGCCACATTTTGAAAATCAACTCAGTTATGTTGGTTTAGATTCATGGATGAATTTCGTGCATGAAATGTATGGTCATAAAATTCATCGGTTTATTGCTGAAGCGAACAATCAAATCGTTGGCGCGCTTTCGTTGGCTGAAATCAAACATCCAGTTTTTGGGCATTATTTGGCAACTGCTCCATTCGGCAATTACGGCGGATTTGCATTTGAAAATGAATCGGCACGAGATGAATTGTTGAAGTCCGCGAAGCAACTTGCGGCTGAGATTGAAGCGGAATATGTCTCGATTCGATTTGACCAAGCCGCTTCAGCTCCACCTGATAACTGGATTCAACATCCCGTATATCAAACTTATCTTATAGATTTGACTCCAAACCCTGATGAGTTGTTAAAAAAGTTTTCATCAGATCATCGTAATCACATTCGTAAATCTTTGAAGAAAGGATTTCAAATTCGTTTTGGACATTTGGATTTGTTAGATGATGCTTATGAAGCAATTGCGAAAAGTATGCACGAACTTGGTTCACCGTATCACGCAAAAACATATTTGAGAAAAATGGCGGAATATTTAGGCGACACTTTAGAATTTGCAGTGACGTATGACGCGCGTGGAAAAATCACAGGTGCTGGTGTTTTTATTTATCAAGACAAAACGATTTTCAATTTACACGCCAATATTTTGCATTTTGCTCGTTCAACATATGCAGGTGAATTTTTATATTGGTCTGTAATTGAACATGCCATCAACAAAGGACTTTCGACCTTCGACCTCGGACGAAGTTTAATTGGCTCAGGCAATGATATTTTCAAATCAAAATGGGCACCACAAAAGAAATTATTATCTTATTGGTATTGGCTGGCAAAAGGAAATGAAGTACCTTCCCTAAATCAAAAAAGTCCAAAGTTTCAATTGGCAATTGCAGTTTGGAAGAGATTGCCAAGTTTTGTTATTCGTTTAATAGGTCCATATTTGATTCGCGGATTAGTTTAATATGCTGAAAAAATATTATATGTTTTTCCTTCCTTTAGTGCTTTTCCAATGTCAAAATATAAATGAAATCTCTTCTCTACATACGCAAAACCCCAACGAAACCTTAGTACCAATATTAGCAAGCGAAACGCCAAATACTGGTTGTGTTTTACCTCCAACAATAATTTCAGATAAAGATATTCGATATTTCAACTGGTCAGAAAATGGAGAATTTATTTTTTATAAAGAATTTGACAGTGAAATTTGGTATAAATACAATATAAGTTCAAGTCAAATAGATATAGTTAGCAATTCTTATCTTCAAACACCTACACTTAATTATAACGGTTTTAATATAAAAAACTTTAATGAATTATTTTTATCGCCCAGTGAAAAAACAATACTATTTACTCGTGGGAAACCTTCTAGCTATGATGTTTACTACAAATTAAAAAACAACAATGAAGAGTTTTATATTGGCAAAATTAATGGGGAAATTGAAGCTATAGAATGGTTTAACAAAGACGAGGAAGCAATTATTGCTATAGATTGGCAATCACCTGCTGGAATAATAGAAGCGCATGCTTATATTGTTAATTTTTCAAATAAAACAATTGAAATTGAAATTCCTCAATCGAGCAATTATGGAAACATACAATATTTAGACCTTACATCTGATGAAACCCAAATAATGTTTGTCGAATACAATGGAAATCCAATTGTTAAGATGTGGGATATTTCCACAAATAATATAACTTTAACTCCTGTATTTAATCCTTTAGATTTCAGATGGATAAGTACAGGTGAGTTTGTTAGTGTAGGATATCAAGTGCCAGACTCATTTCCATATATAAGTGTTATAAAATACAATGTTAATAGTTCTAAAATGACTTTTCTTGCGGAATCAAGTTTTCATATACAACCTTTTATACGCAATGGACTGCTATCCCCAAACGGCTCAGCAATTGGATATATAGAAAACGAAACAAACAATCTTTTTTGGACTCTTTGTAAGCAATAAATATGAAAACAATATTTTTACCCTTAAGAGAAATACCTTACGATGTATTACCCCGCATTGCAGAGATTCAATTACATGATGCAGGCTTATTATCTAAACTTGGCTTTCCTTTTGTTTTAAAATATTTTGAAAACGCCATCAAAGATGAAAAAGCGTTTGGCTTTTATGCACAAGATGATGAAACAAAAGAAATCATGGGCTTTAGTCTTGCATCGCCTAAGCCTTCTGCATTAACTTCAAAGTTAACCGAAGATAAAGTTTGGTTTATCAAAAATATTCTCAAAGTTTTATTCACAAAACCGATAACATTTTTTCAAATGTTAATTTCAAGTGTTACCATTCAAAATCAAATGGATGAACCAAATACAATTGAGTGTGTTTACTTTACCGTTGACCCAAAATATCGTAGCAACAAATTAGGCAGAACTTTACAAAAAGCATTAATGGATGAAGGCAAAAAACGCGGGTATAAAAAAATTTTTGCTAGTGTTGAAACAAAAAATATCGCCAGCCTCAAAGCCACACAAGCCAATGGGTTTACAATAGTCAAAACTTTTCGAGAAGGCATGTATCATCGTCACCGCCTTGAAAGCGAGTTATAAAAAATGACAACACATCGTGAACGCATTCAAGCAAGTCTCAATAATGAAACGCCAGACCGCACGCCCATTGCTTTGTGGCGACATTTTCCACACGAAGACCAAAATCCCGAATCACTTGCAAAAGCCACGCTTGAATTTCAACAAACGTATGATTTCGATATTGTCAAAGTTACGCCCGCGTCTTCGTTCATGGTCAAAGATTGGGGCGTTGAGGATGAATGGCAAAATAATCCCGAAGGTTCGCGCGCTTATACAAAACATGTGATTAAGACTCCGCAAGATTGGGAGACTCTTAAACCGCTTGATCCATTAACTTCTCCGCATCTTTCTGGACAGCTAGCCTGTTTGCGCCTAATCAAACAGAATCTTTCGCCTGAGACTCCGTTAATTCAAACAGTTTTCAATCCATTGTCACAAGCGAAAAATTTAGCAGGCAATGACTTGTTACTTGAACATATTCGTAAATACCCTAATGCAGTTGTAAAAGGTTTAGAGACAATTACCAAAACGACAATAAAATTTATTGAAGCAGTCAATGACATTGGTGTAGACGGAATCTTTTATGCTGTTCAACATGCCCAAGCCAGTGTAATAGACTTAGATACCTATAAAGATATCGCTTTGCCATTTGATCAAGAGACACTAAAACCAGCAGAAAATTTATGGTGCAATATGCTTCATCTACATGGCACGGATGTATATTTTTCTTTATTACGTTTATTGAAATTTCACATTGTCAACTGGCATGACCAAGAAACATATCCACCACTGACAGAAGGTCTAAGTTTATTCAAAGGTGTAGTATGTGGTGGTATCAGACAAGATACACTTCAAAACGGGAATCAAGCTGACGTTAAGAAAGAAGCGAAGCAATCCATCGAAGAAACAAAAGGACGAAGATTCATCTTGAGTACAGGTTGTGTTGTTCCGTATGTCACATCGCATGAAAATATCTTGACGGCGCGAAAGAGTGTGGAATGAGTTTGCGAGTGATTGCGGGTTCTGCCAAAGGTAGAAAATTAAAATCGGTGCCAGGTGATACCACGCGACCTGTGATGGATCGAGTGAAAGAAGCATTGTTTAATATTTTGGCTGGTGATGTGATTGATTCCAATTGGTGGGATTTGTTTGCAGGCACTGGCGCAATTGGCATCGAAGCATTGAGCCGAGGCGCAAAGTTTGTGCGCTTTACGGATTTGAATCGTTTACCGATTGAAACAATCAAAGAAAATGTTTCGCATTGTAAATTTGATTCGCAAAGTGAAATCAAACGCGGTGATGCGTTTAATTTGTTAGCAGGGCATGTTGATAAAAATTTTGAATATATTTATATTGCTCCCCCACAATATGAAGAGATGTGGTTAAAAGCTTTACAGTTAGTTGATGAAAATATTAATTGGCTAACAGAAGATGGCTCTGCAATTGTGCAAATTGACCCAACAGAATATCAAGAAGTGCCTTTACAAAATTTAGTTGAAGCCGAACAACGAAAATATGGGAGCACGTTGTTAATTTTTTACGATAGAAAATAGGAGCCTACATGATTTTAGAAATTTTGAAAATAATTGGTTGTGTTTTGACTGCACTTGTTGGTGTGTATGCAACATTCAAACCAAAATCAACTGTTGGTTTTACTGGGCTTGCACCAGAAGGTGCAAGAGGTGTGACTGAAATTCGAGTTGTGTTTGGAATTTTCTTTATCGTGCTTGGATTATTCCCCATTATTGTCAATAATTTAATTGCGTATCAAATGCTTGGGTATGGATATTTATTGGTTGGCATTGCCAGAATTATTTCAATTTTTGTAGATAAGTCCAGCAATACATCCAATTGGCAAAGTGTAGTATTTGAAATTGTGTTTGGAACAATTTTGATTTTATAAACATGTAGGGGCGACTCGCGAGCCGCCCCTACAAAAATTATTCTTCCGTTATCATAATGGTTGCAATTGCATCGCCTTCAAAATCAGGGGCGGTATTGGGGTCACGACGAGTTAAAGCATTGACCACATCCATACCTTCAATGACTTGTCCGAAGATAGTGTGTAAATTATTCAAATGCGGAGTTGGCGCATAAGTGATAAAGAATTGCGAACCATTTGTATTCGGTCCCGAGTTTGCCATAGCGAGTAAACCTTCTCTATCAAATGTCAAGTCACTAAATTCATCTTCAAATGAATAACCTGGTCCACCAGAGCCAGTGCCTGTTGGGTCACCGCCTTGTGCCATGAATCCGTCTAACACGCGGTGGAACGTTGTACCATCATAAAAACCTTCTCGGGCTAAAAAGACGAAATTATTTACAGTGATTGGTGCTTTATCTGCGAAGAGTTGGATCTTAAATTCGCCACCGTTTTCCATTTCAAAAGTTGCAGTATAGGTTTTGGTAATGTCAATTGAAATAGCAGGCGGAGCATCATATTGCTTGGGTTCGCCAGAATTAGAATTTGATGGAATCAATCTCCATGCAAAAAATCCAATCACGAGCAAAACAATTGCCCCTGCTACATACTGAATGGTCTGCTCGGCAGGGTTTCTCTTTTTTTCTGTTTGACTTGCTGGTTTTACTAACTTCTTTTTTGCCATATACAATCTCTCCTTGAGGTATTTGCATCCATTATAATGTGACACATGAATGACATGAAGTACGAAATGTTGACCGAATTAAACAGTCGCCTCGAAGCCGAACTGCTGGAAAGTTATCTTGAAGCGAATGGGATTGATGTCGAGTTATTTCAAGAGTCGGTAGGTCAAAATGCGTTTCCAGTCACAAATGAAATATTAGGTCGCGTACAAGTGTTTGTTCCGAAAGAAAAAATGAAAGAAGCAATGAAATTGTTTATGCTTTTTACAAAAGCATAAACAATAACAAACCATGTCACCCTGAGTGAAACGAAGGGTCTCTTAGATTATCGTAGAGATTCTTCGCCGCAAAATACAAGAACGCGGCTCAGAATGACATAAAAATTTCAGGAGTAAAAATGGATTTTGAGTTAAGCCCAGAACAAAAAGCGTGGCAAAAAATTGTGCATGATTTTGCAGAAAAAGAATTACGACCCAAAGCACGTGAAGTGGATGAAAAAGAAGAATTCAATTGGGATGCCGCCCGCAAAGGCGGACCAATTGGTTTGTTAGGCATGAGCATTCCCGAAGAATTTGGTGGCTCGAATGTGGATATGATTTCAAATGCGATTGCGTTTGAAGAATTGGGCTGGGGATGTGGCTCAACCGCGTTGGCATTTACGGCTCATAATGGACTTGGAACTGCTCCAATCGCCTTATACGGAAATTCTGGCTTGAAGCAAAAATGGCTTCCGCTTGTTTCGTCTGGAAAAAATAAACTGGGCGCATTGGCACTGACTGAACCCGGTGCAGGCTCTGACATTCAAGGTGGCGTGATTACGAAAGCAGAAAAAGTTGGGAATGAATGGGTCATCAATGGCGCAAAGATGTGGTGTACAAATGCTGGCATTGCGGAATATATTATTGCGCTTGTAAGAACCGATGCAAATAAAAATTCAAAATCATTAAGCATGGTTTTAATCCCAACCGATTCAAAAGGCGTAAAGATTGGTCCCGCTGAAAAGAAAATGGGTTTACGTGGCTCACCCGCTCATGGAGTCACATTTGATAATGTGCACGTGCCATTAGATAATTTAGTTGGTGATGTAGGCAAAGGCTTACAACAAACATTATCCACGCTAGATGCTGGCAGAATTTCTATTGGCGCAATTTCAATTGGACTTGCGCGTGCGGCAATGGAAATTGCCACAAATTATGCGCGAGAACGAAAAGCATTTGGTCAAGCTATTTCAGATTTTCAAGCGATTCAATTTAAGTTAGCCAACATGGAAACAGAAATTGAATTGGCACGCACATACCTTTATAAAGCGGCGTGGCTGAAAGATTTAGGTCGCCCATATAATAAAGAAGCCGCCATTGCAAAATTATTTGCAACCGAAATGGCTGAAAGAGTTTGTTATGAAGCTATTCAAATTCATGGCGGATATGGTTATAGCCGCGAATATGGCGTGGAAAGAATGTATCGTGATGCGCGTTTGATGACAATCGGCGAAGGCACAAGTGAGATTCAAAGACTAGTCATTTCGAGGCATGTGTTGGCGAGGGAATAGCATCCTGTCATTTTGAGCCGCGCCTTTGCTCTTTGCGGCGAAGAATCTCTGAGATTATCGTAGAGACCCTTCGTTTCACTCAGGGTGACATATCTTAAGGAGTACTATGTTTGAATCATCCCAATTAATTATTTTCATCACTGCATCTTTAGCTTTGTTATTACTGCCGGGTCCAGCAGTTTTGTATATTACCGCTCGAAGTGCGAATCAAGGACGAGTGGCGGGGTTTGTATCAGTGCTTGCAATTGAAGCGGCGAATCTAGTCCAAGCCGTTGCGGCGGGGTTGGGACTCTCTGCGATTCTTTTATCATCTGCGTTGGCATTTGATGTTGTCAAATATCTCGGCGCGGCGTATTTGATTTATTTGGGGATTAGAAAACTGTTGACGAAGGAAGAATCAAGCACAAATCAAGAAGTGAAGCGTGAGAGTTTAAGTCAAATCTTTTGGCAGGGATTCGTTATCAATATTTTGAATCCAAAAACAGCATTATTCTTTTTTGCATTTTTGCCTCAATTTGTAAATCCAGAAAAAGGGAATGCCACCATACAAACTTTGTTGTTAGGTGTTTTGTTTGTGTTTTTAGCATTTATTACAGACAATATTTATGCTTTTGTGGCAAGTTCTTTGGCAGAGCGATTAAATGCAAATGCAAACTTTCAAAAAGGACAAAAATATTTTGCGGGTTTGGTTTATATTGGGCTTGGTGTTACAACAGCGCTAACAGGTTCTAAAAAGTAATCACACCGTAATCAAATCTTGAATCTCTTCAAACGTTGAAGGACCAATTCCAGAAACATTCATAATATCTTCAATCGTGTTGAAGGGACCGTTTTCTTCACGATAGTCAATGATGCGTTGCGCAATCGTGGGACCAATGCCCGGCAACGAATCTAATTCTTCTAATGAAGCGGTGTTGATATTAACTAAATCAGTATCTGTATTTTCTTCTACAGGTTCATCTTGATTATCATTTGGAAGTTCAAGACTATCTTCACCATTCGGTTCTTCACTGAAAGTTTCTACAGGTTCTGAGCCTGATTTATACGGAATATTTAATTGCTGACCATCTTCTAACAATGCCGCAAGATTAATTGAATCAACATTTGCTGATGTTAATAAGCCACCTGCCGCATCAATCGCATCTTGTACACGTGCACCTTCTATAAATTCATACAAACCCGGGCGCGGCACAGCCCCAATCACATGCACAACAATTGGTGATTTTGTTGGCGCAGGTTGTAACACAATGGCTTCACCCGCAGGCGCACGCGATACAAAAAAAAGCAAACCCGCCAAAGCAAAGCCAGCCATTACACCAAGTAAAACATATAAAATATTTTTCATACAAAAGTATTTTACTCTAACTTCATAATCAACAAATCTTCCCCACTGTGCATAATAACATCTGCCACTTTGAATAATTTTTTCAAACGCCGAAAATATTTTGGCATTTCATCCTCTGTAATACTCCGAAACCCAAACCTTTCATAAAACGAACCGTTATGTTCCATACACATTAAATATAACGGTCGCGTTGGCGTTTTCAATAACTCAGTCATAATCGCGCTTGCCAAACCTTGCCTTTCATATTCTGGCAATGTGCCAATCGAAGCCACTTCTAAGATGTCTCCACTGTGTGGCTTGATTTGCCCGCAAGAGATGACTTTGCCTTCATCATTCACTGCCACCACAAAACGCTTCCAATCCAACCCTGACGGATTGATTCCAACTTCGTGAATCAGATTCTTAATTTGAGCAAATTCTGATTCTTGCGCCGCGCGAATCTCAAACTTTGACATCATCTACACTACACCCGCGGCAACTAAAATAATAAACGTGCCAATGAACCAATGAATCAAAAACGGATACACAAACGATTTCGTTCTCCATGCCACCCAACCAAAAGCAAATCCGCCAAAAATTGTGGATAATGTCTCAATTTCAGGCTTGGAAATATGTGCAATTGCAAACGGAACGGCTTGTAGCCATAATGCTTCGTGACCAAACTTTCGAGCATAAGCGAACAAAATCCAACCGCGGAAGATAAACTCCCAACCGATTAAGTCCAAGAAAGTTGTCCACGGCAATCCATCTAAAAATCGCTCGTAATATTTCTGCATAGATTCATCCCCACTGCCGAGAAAATAAATCACCGGAGCCATGAGCAGACAACCTAAAATTGTGTATGTTAATCCTAATTTCCAATCCCCGAACGAAAAACCGTACTCTTTTGGGTTTTCACGAAAGAATATCAAGATGATAATCAATGGGATTATCAAATACAAAATTACTCTATCCCAATATTTTTCTTCAAAAAAACGGTGATAATAATCCACCATCAATAACAAAGTGGAAACGATTGTTACGGTAACAATTTTCCAGTCAAAATTTAGTTTTTCTCCAGTTAAATATTTCATCTTCTATCCTTAATATGGAAAACCTGCTGTATTCCCTGTGGGACTAAATAAAATCGCAATCTTTTCGGCATCACGATTTAATTCTAATCCCCAGTTGAGTAATAACAAACAAATCAAAACAATTGATACAACAGTCTGCCATTTTTTGAAATTCAATTCTTTTGCAGAAATTAATGAGTACCCATAAGATGCTAAGATTGCAAAATAAGGGATTAAAGCCAAATGGAATCTATCTTCTGAAAGGATGAAAATATGAGGGAGCAAGTAACAAGTAATGAGTAATAAGAGCAAAATAGTTTGTGGATTTTTTTTCAAAGATAAAATCCCGAAAACAGAAAAAATACTTATCATCACAAATGGGAATAATAAAATAAAAGCAATCGTAATCAAAATCGGTTGCGGAATATAACCAAGCAAATTGTTGGAATAAAAATACATTAGCACTCGTTTTTCCAAACCAAAGAAAAATCCAAGCCGATTTAATGCCAGTGGAATAAACCTCTCAGGCTGATGTTTAATCAACTCAATTGCTTTTTGTGTGCCGATTTTATCGCGTTCCGAATCATCCATGATGGTTAACAAATCTAAGGATGGACCAAACACAAAAGAGCCGTTTCCAAGCGGATGATAACCAAGATATAAGTTGTACCCCATAGAGGTTTCGATGCCTGTTAATTTTCCATGTAAAAGAGAATTACGGATAATCCAAGGCGTGATGACAAGCACAAAAGCAATTAACATCACAATTCCGTGATTGCGAGCATATTGCAGTAATCTCGAAATTAAATTATGGGATTGCTTCGTCGCGGAAAGCACGCTCCTCGCAACGACATATAGAATCGCCAATCCAGCAAAAGGAAGGATCACTGAGCGAGTCAATGCAGTTAGCCCAAGAAAAAATCCTGTGAGAATAAAGTGGAAAATAGAAGGTTGGTTAATAGATTTTAGAAGAAAAAAGGATGAACAAAGAAGCAATATAAAAAATGGATTTTCCGTCCCCAAACCTAGTGGATACACCAACAACATCGGATAGCAAGCGACAATCCATGCGGAAAGCCTAGCCACTCTTTCTTCTTTCTTCCCTTCGACTTGCTCAGGGCGGCGCTTTCCTCTTTCTTGATTGACATCGAAAGAAGAAAGAGGAAAAAGTTGTTTTGCCACTAAATAAGTTAAAGGTGCAAGCGTTGCCCCAAGAAAAATGGCTTGTGCTAAGCGTGCATAAAAAAATCTCGAAAACTCTTGACCAAAAATAAAATATACAATCGCTAAAAATGTCGGGTATAACGGCGCACGAAAAGATGTATACAAACCATATTCAGGGTCATAATTTTTGGCTGTAGATAAATCAAAATCTACATATTGCGCCAACATTTGTAAATCATCTTCGGCATACCAACGAAAACCATTCCCAGATGCGATGCTTCGCGCGAGCATATCATATTGAAACATATCATCTAAACCAATGCCAAGATTTGATGTTAAAAAAACAGGTACAAGTCTGAATATCAGTGCGATGATGTAAATGCGAACAGGGAAAGATAATTTCATTTTAGGATTATATGTCACTCTGAGCGTAGCGAAGAGTCTCTACCATAATCACGGAGATTCTTCGCCACAAAGAACAAAAACGTGGCTCAGAATGACATGGCACTATTTATTCAAATTCTCAATTCGTCTTGCCAAATAAGGTGAAAAATAATTTTTATATTTCACCCACAAACCTGGATTCTTCCAATCATTGCCGGTTACTTTTTTTCTACAATTCGATGAACCACACAAACAATCAAACTCATCATACGGTTCGCCGTCAGACATGGCGTAATCAAAACATAATTCCTCACCCGCTTGCACATCGCGCATCGTCACCAAACCAATTTGACCCGAAAAACCTAAATTCGGTTCGCATGAATGATTGAAACAATCATTCGGTTCTTTTTCTTCAGCCGTCAACAAATATAAATCTTCGTCAATTTGAATCACACGTTGTGTAAAACGTGGCATGTTTGGGTCTAATTCTTTTTTCTGAGCAATCGTCCCACCCCATAAAGAGACCAATTCATTTTTTGGAATAAATTCTTTAGCGAAGACACTACATCCGCCACGTGGATTTTCGCGTGCTTCACATTTTGGATTCAAGTATGAATGATTCATTACGCCTCACTCGTCGGGGATAATTGATTCTTGCTTCGTGCAACATTTCTTTCGGGGATAATGATTCTGCTTACGCGCGTGAAGCAGACAGAAAGTCTGGGTTGAGGCGTGAAAGTATTTTTTATCATGTTGTAATTATAAAAGAAACAATCCCCAATTGTGTTGGAGATTGTTTCGTAACTTTTTCATCGCAATGACATACATCAATTATTTATTTTCACCTTCAGTATCAGATGCACCAGCGGAAATTCTTTGCGCCAGAAAAATCGGAATGAAGGTAATCAAAATCACAAAAGTTGCCACCACGTTTGTAACGGGTCTATCGCGCGGGCGTGTGAGTTGACTGAAAATCCATATGGGAAGCGTGGTTTGTTGACCAGCTGTAAATGTTGTTACGATAACTTCATCAAACGAAAGTGCAAAGGCTAACATGCCACCTGCCAATAAAGCAGTAGCAATATTTGGCAAAACAACATAACGAAATGTTTGAAATGAATTTGCGCCTAAATCCATCGAGGCTTCAATCATGGATGCGCTCGTGCGCCTGAAACGTGCAAGCACATTGTTATACACTACGACCACACAAAATGTAGCGTGGCCAATCACAATCGTCCAAAATGAAAATGGAATATCCATGCCGCCCATTGCAGTACGCAACGCAATGCCAGAGACAATACCCGGTAATGCAATTGGCAAAACCAATAAAAACGAAATTGATTCACGTCCGAAAAAATTACTGCGATACACTGCCGCCGCGGCAAGCGTTCCTAAAATCAAAGCGGCGATTGTGGCAACTGTTGCAACTTGAAGTGAGAGAATCAATGAACGCCATAAGTCGGCACGCCCTAAGGCAACGCCAAACCATTTGGTTGTAAAGCCCGGTAATGGGAATGTGTATGTGGTTTCATCTGGCGTAAAAGTGTAAAGAAAAATTATCAACATTGGAACGTGCAAAAACAATAAAGTTCCAATGGCGGCAATCGTTAATGGTAAAGGCGCTTTTTTAGAGTGCATCGAATGCTCCCAGTTTGCGAGCGACTAATAAATAAATAATCATAATGGCTACGGGACCCATCGTCATTGCGGCGGCAAGGGGAATATTCCCTGCTGTGCCTTGATAAGAATAGACCGCTTGCCCGATAAAGAATTTTGAATTTCCAATCGCAAGAGGAATAATAAAGTCACCTAGCGTTAAGGAAAAAGTAAAAATGGAGCCAGCAATCACACCGGGAAATGACATTGGCAAAATGACTGTTCTAAAAGTTTGCAAAGGTCTTGCACCTAAATCACTAGAGGCTTCTACCAATGAATTTGGCACACGCTCTAATGCGGTTTGTATTGGAATAATCATATACGGAAGCCAGATATATACAAAAACAATGAACATCCCAAGTGGTGATAAGGCTAAAGATGAACCGCCAAAACTTTCAAAACTCAATAGCCATTCTAATAAACCGCTTAATCCAAATAGATTAATAAAGTAAGACAAAATGCCTTCTTGAGCCAGAATCAATTTCCATGAATATACACGCACCAAATAACTTGACCATAATGGAATCGTCACGCCGATTAACAGCCAAGTCTTCAAACGGCGTGAGGCATATTTGGCAATGTAATAAGCAAGTGGAAAAGAAATAATTGCAGAGGCAATCGTCACAAAAAATGCCATGGTGGCTGTGCGTGTAAAAATTTCACGGTTGGCTGGTGTAAAAATTTGAGCATACGTCTGCAATGTAAACTCACGGACGATGAGACCTGTAAAATCATCAATGTAATAAAAACTATTAATCAAAAGTGCAAACAGAGAACCAAGATACACCACCACCATGTATAACATCGGCGGGGCGAGGAATAACCACAAAACCAATTTCGGACGTTGATAAAAGTATGTTGAAAGCCTTGTCAACATCTTATGCTCCCACATAACTAATGTGGTCTTTTTGCCAATACAACTTTACTTTTTGTCCTCTAGCGGCAAGCACATCCATAGAAGTAGTTTTCAAGTTTTGCTCAACGACGACTAAATCAATGCCACCATCTACTTCTACAAGATAACGTGTATATAAACCTAAATAAACCACATCCCGTATGATTCCGTTTACAAAAAGCATACTGGTTGTAATGGTTTGTTCCATTTGACCTAGATGAATCTTTTCGGGGCGAATGGAAAATGTTTGTTCTGAACCTGTGATGCGTTTGGCAACTTCACCACTTACTAGATTGGATGTCCCCACAAAGCCTGCCACAAAGGTTGAAGCGGGTCTTTCGTAGATTTCAGCAGGTGAGCCAACCTGTTCAATTTTCCCATGGTTGAAGACAGCGATTCTGTCACTCATGGTGATGGCTTCTTCTTGGTCATGCGTCACGAAAATAAATGTAATGCCGACGCGTTTTTGAATTGCTTTTAATTCCACTTGCATTTGCTGGCGCAATTTCAAGTCTAATGCGCCGAGTGGTTCGTCGAGTAGCAAAACTTTGGGGTGATTGATCAAGGCTCGCGCAAGTGCGACGCGTTGTCTTTGTCCGCCGGAGAGTTGCGAAGGTTTGCGTGAAGCAAATCCTTTGAGTTGAACTAAATCCAGCATTTCATCAACGCGTTTTTCTCGTTCGGCTTTTGGAACTTTCTTAATCATCAAACCATAAGCAATGTTATCGCCGACATTCATGTGCGGGAACAAAGCGTAATCTTGAAAAACAGTATTCACACTTCTTTCATACGGTGGCAGATTTGAAACATCTTGCCCATATAAATAAATTTCGCCGTTGGTTGGTCTATCAAACCCCGCAATCATGCGTAAACAAGTCGTTTTCCCTGAACCTGATGGACCTAACATTGCAAAAAATTCACCATCATGAACTTCAAGGTCAACTTGGTCTACTGCTTTCACTTCGCCAAAATATCTACTGACTTGATTAAATCGAATCGCTGGGGTTGAAGAAGAATTGGTCATGAGTTTGATTATATCTTTTGTTTAATATAAATGAAAAAGATTCAGGCGCCCTCCTCGCCTGAATCTAAAGTTAATGATTTGGATTAACGTCCACCAATTACAGCGACATAGTTTGTGACCCATTCATGGTAAGGTACACAATCTTTTGAGCCGTCTGTACAAGTGGAAGTTGGGGTGCGCCACCAAACGATTTGGTCAAAGTTGTTCAAACCGTTATTCACACAACCATCTGGTCCGAGTAATGGATTGTTTTCACAAGCATCCAAACGAACTGGAATGTTCTGGAACCAAGCCGCAAGGTCACCTTGTACTTTGGGGTTCAAAGACCATTCTAGCCAAGCATAAGCACAATTTACATGTTCAGAATCAACATGCAACATAGTGGAGTCAGCCCAACCCGTTGCGCCTTCAACAGGAACAACTTTTTCAATTGGAGCACCGGCGGCTTTCAACAAGTTGGCTTGGAAGGGCCAAGAACCAGAAGCCGCAACACCTTCATTAGTGAAATCATCCATTTGAATGAATGCATCATGCCAGTAGCGGTTAATCAAAGTGCGTTGTTGGCGCAGAAGTTCAATCGCGGCATTAAATTGGTCACGCGTTAAAGCGTATGGGTCATCAATACCAAGTTCAGGACGAGTGGCTTTCAAATATAAAGCTGCATCTGCAACATAGATTGGACCATCATAAGCTTGAATACGTCCACGATTTGATTCACCGTCTGGCAAAGTCATTTCTTCAAAGACTACATTCCAACTTGTCGGGGGTTCATCACCAAATACTTCAGTGTTATACATCAAAATATTTTGACCAGAAGAATAAGGCACACCATAATGTTTTCCATCTACAGTATGCCATGGAGCATTCTGTAAGCGCGGGTCAATCTTGTCCCAACTTGGAATACGAGAAATATCAATTTCTTGAACACGGCCGCCAGAAATCAAACGATTCGAAGCGTCGCCAGAAGCAGTCACTAAATCAAAACCACCTTCATTCATCAATGCCACCATTTCATCTGATGTTGCAGCAGTCTTATTTGTAACCATACAACCAGTCTCGGCTTCAAACTGAGTCACCCAATCAAAGTCTGGGCTGGTTTCACCACGCTCAATATAGCCCGCCCAAGAGACGATGGAAAGTGCGCCTTCCATTTCACCAGAAGCAGAAGAACCACCACCGCCTGCCCCAGCACAAGCCGAAAGAACAAAAGTAGATACGAGCAAAAGCACCATCAACTTAAACGTAAACTTTTTCATCTCATTCTCCTTATTAAATTTTAAAAACTAAAAAAACAAACCATCAAAAATTAAACAACCCCACTGCCACCTCCTTTCAGGTAATAAGATATACACCCGCAGGAAATAATAGATGCGATGTTTTAATTATCATAGAATGAAAAATGGAAGTCAAATTTTGTTTTCCGATTACGACAACCGCCTCACCCTACGGTTTAACCTGTTTCACCCGCGTCAACAGAGTCCACATATAGACAACTTTTCCCCTCAACCCTCCACAGGGTATAATTCAAAAAAAATTTGGAGAACTATTTTTCAATGACAGAACTACCCATCTACCCGCTCACCAACGAACACAAAATGCTTCGTGATGCCGCGCGTGATTTTGCCCAAAAAGAAATCGCCCCCATCGCCGCAGAATTTGATGAAAGCGGAGAATTTCCATCAGCTACTATAAAAAAAATGGGCGAACTTGGTTTCATGGGAATACAAGTCCCAGAACAATATGGTGGGGCTAATATGGATGCACTCGCTTATGTATTAGCACTTGAAGAAATCTGCAAAGTAGATGCTTCACACGGCGTGATTATGTCCGTCAATAATTCATTGTATTGTCACGGCATTTTACAATTTGGCACAGAAGAACAAAAGAAAAAATTTGTTGAGCCTATTGCTTCAGGCAAAGCCATCGGTGGATATTCACTCACCGAACCACAAAGCGGCTCTGATGCAGGCAATATGAAAAGCCTTGCCACTCGTGATGGTGATTTTTATATTTTGAACGGAAGAAAATCATGGGTCACAAGTGGACCTGTTGCAAATTATTTTGTCGTGTTTATGATGACCGATCCAAGCAAAAAACAAAAAGGTGTTACAGCTTTTCTTGTAGATGGAAATACACCTGGATTAACTCGCGGAAAAAAAGAACCAAAGTTAGGCATTCGTGCATCTGCAACGAGTGAATTGATTTTTGAAAATTGCAAAGTGCCCGCAGAAAATGTTTTAGGCAAAGAAGGCGAAGGCTTCAAAATTGCCATGACTGTTTTAGATGCTGGCAGAATCGGAATCGCCACACAAGCGCTTGGGATTGCAGAAGCGGCATACGAAGCGGCACGCAGTTATGCAGGTCAAAGAGAAGCGTTTGGTCATGTCATTGGTCAATTTCAAGGCACAGGCTTCAAACTCGCCGATATGAAAACGCGCATCGAAGCATCTCGGTTGTTAATTTACAACGCCGCCATTGCAAAAGATAAAGCTAAAACATCCAAAGGTCGTTATTCCCTCGAAGCCTCAATGGCAAAATTGTTTGCATCCGAAACCGCTATGTATGTTACCCACCAAGCCGTGCAAATTCACGGCGGCATGGGCTATAGCAAAGAACTCCCAGTAGAGAGATACTTCCGTGATGCTAAGATTACTGAGATTTATGAAGGCACAAGCGAAATTCAAAGGTTAGTGATTTCAAGAAGTGAACTTGGAATAAAATAGTTTCCAAATGCCAAAAATAAAACAACAAATAAAAATTTCAATAATTATGCCCGCTTACAATGAGGGCACGCATATATTTGAAAATTTAATAAGGGTTAATAACTTAGTTAAAAAATATAACTGCGAAATTATAGTTGTTGATGATGGAAGCCACGACAATACTTATTTGGAATGCAAACGTGCTGCAAAAGTTTATAAAAATATAAAAATAATTCACTCACCTAATAATCAAGGAAAAGGTGCTTCTTTATTTTTAGGTTTTGAAAAATCGAAAGGCGAACTAATTGCCTTCCTCGATGCTGATTTAGAAATCTCACCTGTTTACATTTCAAAAATGCTTTCAGCACTGCAAAGAAACAAAGCCGATGTTATAGCAGGTGTAAAAGACCCAATCGCAAACCACTTCCCCTTCCCACGTCGCTTAATGAGCTCCTTATATCGGAAAAGCGTGAGTTTTTTGTTTGGATTAAATATTTCTGATACACAAACTGGCATTAAACTTTTCAAGCGAAATGTGTTAGAAGAATCTATTCCACGCCTACAAGTCAGCCGTTTTGCCTTTGATCTTGAATTGCTAGTTGCCATTTCACGCTTTGGCTATAAAATTGTTGAATATCCAGTCGAAGTGTTATATCAACGCAAAGGCAATCTAGGACGCATGAAGTCAAGTCATTTCTTCGCCGCATTGATTGATACAATTAGAATCTATTTTCGAGCTAGCTTTTGGCGTTGGCTTGAACCAAGCGCTGGCACACAACTTTGGATGATTATCTTTGTGTTTGGTGTTTTTTTAGCAGGCATCGGCTTTGCAAAAATTTTCTCCCCTATTATTTTGCATCCAACACTTGATAAAGTATCTTACATCATTTTTTTAAGATTTATCCCTTCCACTATACGTGACCCACTCCTTGCAATTGCTGGTATCTTTACTATGTTAATTGCGTTAATTCAATTAAATAAAAGACTATTAAACGCCTTCGCCCGAAAAGACCGCGGCGACCTAGCAGGAATCTTAAGAAAATGACACACATCGCCTCCCCCTCTGACCTTGAAACTGTTACTTGCCCCCTCTGCGGACCTTCAGCCTTAGCAGATATTCGCTATGATTTTAGTCCGTATAAGGTCGTTGCTTGCAATTCTTGTGACTTGAATTATCTTTCCCCGAGATTAACACAAGATGCAATTATGAAATTCTATAAAGATGAATCATATTACAAATCCAATGTGTCGGGTCAGGGATATGATGAATATCTTGAAATCAGTGGAAATTGGATAAACACCTTTACTTTGCGATTAAAGCAAATTGCGCCATATAAATCATCAGGCAAAGCACTAGACATTGGTTGTGGACCTGGTTATTTTCTCACTGCCGCAAAGAATTTAGGCTTTGATGTGTATGGCATTGACCCCTCAGATTACATTGTAGAAATGGCTCAAAAAGAATGGGGTAATAAAATTCAGTTAGGCATAATTGAAACTGCAAATTATCAGCCAGAAAGTTTTGATTTAATAGTCGCATTTGATACATTTGAACATATTTATAGACCAAAAGAATTTTTAAATGCCATTCACAAATTTCTAAAACCCAACGGTGTACTTGCCATCACCACCCCCAACCCCAAAAGTTTGCTTGCAAAAATTTCTGGCAAAAATTGGGTTTCATTTAAATTGCCTGAGCATGTTTTTTATTGGGCACCTGATACGATTCGCAAAGTTTTAGGAGAAAAATTTGAGGTGCTAGAGATTCGACGAGCAGGTCAATATGCCACCTTGGGGTTTTTGTATCGGAGAATATTTCGTTTAGGTGGAAAATTAGGTAAATTTAACCAAGCAATGATAAATTTTCTCAACCGTTTTAGCATTTATTCAGATAACGGTTCTCTTACAGCAATTGTCAGGAAAAAGAATTGAAAGCAGTTCTCTTCCATCAACATGGTGGACCTGAAGTCCTTCAATATACTGATTTCCCAACTCCGCAACCGAAAGCAGGCGAGGTTTTGATTCGACTCCGTGCGGCGGCTTTAAATCGCATGGATGTGTTTGTGCGCAATGGTTGGGCTGGATTAAAACTTGAAATGCCCCACATCAATGGCGCAGATGGTGCAGGTGAAATTGAAGCACTTGGCGAAAATGTAACAGAATTTCAAGTTGGTGATAGAGTTGCGATCAATGCAAACTTAGGATGTGGTGAATGTGAATTCTGCAAAACCGGAAGAGATAATTTATGCAAACATTGGCATTTACTTGGTGAAACTGTTCGGGGAACGTATTGCGAATATATTTGTTTGCCAATTCGTCAATTATATAAATTGCCAAAAGATTTTGATTTTCACAAATCTGCTGCGGCGGCATTGGTGTATCAAACTGCATGGCATTCGATGGTAAGTCGAGGCAAGGTCACTGCTGGGGAAACTGTAGCAATTGTAGGCGCAGGTGGAGGCGTTAATTCCGCATCAATTCAAATCGGAAAATATCTTGGCGCAAAAGTTATCGTGATTGGGTCTAATCAAAAAAAATTAGAGCAAGCCGAAATGCTTGGGGCTGATGTTTTGATTGATAGGTTGAAAGAAGAGGATTGGTCGAAATCGATTTTTCTGACGACTGAAAAACGTGGCGTGGATGTCATTGTAGATAATGTTGGTACGACTTTTCCATTAAGTTTTCGGGCATTGAAAAAAGGTGGGAGGTTATTAACAGTTGGGAACAGTGGAGCCCCAAAATTTGAAATTGATAACCGCTATATTTTTGCCAAGCATCTTTCGATTCTTGGTTCAACCATGAGCACCATATCCGAATTTGCTGAGGTGATGGATTTAGTTGTAGCAGGAAAACTTAAACCTGTGATTGATAAAACATTTGATTTGAAAGACGCCGCCCTTGCGCAAGAACGGCTTTGGCATAATGAAAATTTTGGAAAGATTACACTTAATATTCAATGAAAAATTTTGTAAAACAATTTTCTATTTTTGAAATTTTATTAACGATAACAATTTTAGGGATACACATACAAGCATCATTAGCCGATGCTTATACATTTCCAAATTATTGGTTCAAACGTGATGATGCATATTATTACTTCAAGGTAGCCCAAAATATCACCGAAGGATATGGAAGTACATTTGATGGCATCAACTCAACCAACGGCTATCATCCGTTATGGATGTTGATTTGTATTCCCATTTTCGCATTGGCTCGTTTTGATGTTATTTTGCCGTTACGCGTTTTATTGGTTGTAATTTCTCTTATGCAAGCAACAACTGCTGTTTTGTTATATAGATTAATTAAGAAACATCTTTCTCATGCAGTTGCAATTTTAGCCGCCACGTTTTGGTCTTTCAATTTTTATATTCATCAAACTGTTTATCAAATGGGGTTAGAAACACCAATTGCGGCATTAGCTATTGTTTATTTAGTTTATAAACTTTCACAATTTGAAGAGATATGGCGAACCGAAAAAGTAAGTCTCAAGCAAATTGCATGGCTAGGTTTTCTGTCGGCAATTGTTATGTTCAGCCGTTTGGATTTAATTTTCCTAGCAGTCATCATCGGCGTTTGGATTTTATTTCGAGGCACACCTATACGGTATTTACTGCCACTTGATATTTTGATTATTCTTATTTCGATGACTAGTTCCGTAATTTTGCGCGTTGGTTTTTCAGCCTACAATACAACATACGCAAGTTCAGCAGTTGAAGCAACGGTTATCGCCGTTATAGTCAAAACATTATCGCTTTATTTTTTTGGCACATATCAACACCGCGCAAATTCAATTTTGAAAAATGTTCTCAACATTTTTTATGCAACCATTATCAGCTCAGCAATTACTGCTGGAATATATCTTCTGCTTCTTCAAATTGGAGTTGGGGAAAATTTCCCGCGTTCTGCCTTTGCTTTAGATTTTGGAATCAGTCTGCTGTTATTCACTGCGCTTCGACTTACCTTCCACTTGTTTACCAACCCCGGCATTCGTCAAGCCGAGACACCGCTTGTACAATTTAAATCCAACATAAAAACATGGTTTAACGAAGGTCTTGCATTTTATGGTGTGCTAGGTGGCTTATTAATCATCTACATGCTTTTCAATCATTTAGCATTTGGTACATCCAGCCCCGTCAGCGGACAAATCAAACGTTGGTGGGGTACATTGCCAAATTCCGCGTATGAACGTCCCACTTCAGATTGGCATTCCTATTTTGGGACTGGAACAACAGAAATAACAGCATGGGAACCTTTTACTGAAATTTTTTGGTTTTCTTCAAATTATTTGCGTCCGCTACTTCCTGGAGCAGATAAGTATGATGAAAGATTTTACGCTGTAATAGTTATCTTCACAGTTTTTGGTTTCATATTATTCTGGTTCAATAAACAAAAAACAACCCAAAAATTAACAAGACTTGGTTTTATCCCATTAATCGCAGGCAGTGGCATTCAACTTTTATCTTACACAGCCACAGCCTACGGCGGAGCAAAAGAATGGTATTGGGTCAGCCAAATGATATTACTTACGTTAGGGTTTAGTCTGCTGACTCACCTAATTCTCAAGCCATTACAAAAAATCGAAGTTGCACGCCGCTTATTAGAAGTGACTGCTTTCATCGTCATAGTTTATTATGCATATCATTTCAACCGCATCGTTTCAATTGTAATGGTGCGAGATTACTTCCCACCTGACCGCGCATATATGGAAGTTGTAGCATATATAGAGGAAAACACACCGCCCGGCAGTGTAATTGGTATGACAGGCGGAGGAAATGTCGGCTATCTAATTAAAGACAGAACTATTGTAAATATGGACGGACTCATTAATAGTTATGAATATTTCCAAGCCTTAAAAGACGGAGAAGCACCAATTTATTTACATGAACATGGAGTGACAATTCTGTTTGCAAATCCACGTTTATTGCTTATTCCGCCATACTACGGTCAATTTGCGCCGTATTTAGTAAGATACAGCAGTTATGGTGGGAAAGACTTACTCTATTTGCTTGAAGAACCAAAGTATTAGATGAATCGACCATTTTCAGTAACCCTCTCCCTAGTGTTGGTGTTAATTTTCACAGCATGGAACTTTATCAAATTATGGACGTTACTTGCATGGCAAGATGTTTTGCTTGAATTTGCAACTAGCCCAAATCTATATATGAGTGTCATCATTAGTACAATCTTGGTGATTGCAGGAATTGTTTTATGTAGGGGAATTTTGCAAAAAAAAGTTTGGAGCGTAAAAATGCTCCCCGCGCTTGCGGCAGGTTACACCGTCTGGTATTGGAGCGAAAGAATAATCTGGCAAAATGGAAAAACAAATTTGTGGTTTGCTATCGCTGTAAATCTTATAATATTAATCTTTATCTACTTTGCAACAAAATCATTATCGAGAGAGGCTTATGAGCGCACAATCGAAAATTCAACAACTGAATGATAAAAAAGCACAATCGCGTTTGGGAGGTGGGCAAGCGCGGATAGATGCTCAACATAAAAAGGGACGCCTCACTGCACGGGAAAGATTGGACTTGCTACTTGATAAAGGGTCTTTCCGTGAAGTGGATGCGTTTGTTGTACATCGTACCCATGATTTTGGATTGGATGAACAAAAATTTACTGGTGATTCTGTTGTGACAGGTTGGGGAACGATTGAAGGAAGATTGGTATATGTTTATTCGCAAGACTTCACAGTGTTTGGTGGGAGTTTAGGTGAAGTGCACGCTGAAAAAATTTGTAAGATTATGGATTTAGCCATGAAAAATGGCGCGCCGATCATTGGATTAAATGATTCAGGTGGCGCACGCATTCAAGAAGGTGTTGTGGCACTCGCAGGGTATGCCGATATATTTTTACGCAACACAATGGCATCTGGAGTCGTTCCACAAATTTCTGCGATTATGGGACCATGT
Organism: Anaerolineales bacterium UBA2317; assembly: GCA_002345215.1. GTDB lineage: Bacteria > Chloroflexota > Anaerolineae > Anaerolineales > Villigracilaceae > Villigracilis. The sequence goes on along the minus strand of DDVH01000022.1, from coordinate 305,331 downwards.
GCAGGTGGTGCTGTATATTCACCAGCATTGACTGATTTTATTTTTATGACACGCAATACTTCTTACATGTTTGTGACGGGACCTGATGTTGTTAAAGCAGTGACACATGAAGAAGTGACTCAAGAGGAATTGGGCGGCGCAAGTGTCCATTCAGAAAAATCTGGGGTATGTCACGTTGCTGCAGATAGCGAAGCTGATACTTTGTATTTGATTCGCAAAATGCTAGGGTATTTGCCACAAAATAATATGGAAGATACGCCATTTGTAGCCACAAGCGATGACTCATTGCGAATGGATGAAACATTAAACGAAATTGTGCCAGATGACCCTAATAAGCCTTATGACATCAAAGAAGTGATTCACATGATTATGGATGACGGAAACTTTTTTGAAATCCATGAGAATTATGCGCAAAATGTTGTGGTTGGATTTGCGAGATTAGGTGGTCATTCGGTTGGGATTATTGCGAATCAACCAGCAGTGTTAGCAGGTGTATTAGATATTGATGCCAGCGAAAAAGCCGCCAGATTTATCCGTTTTTGTGATTCGTTCAACATTCCGATTATCACGTTTGAAGATGTGCCAGGATTTTTACCCGGTACCTTCCAAGAACATCATGGCATTATTCGTTCAGGTGCCAAATTGTTATATGCTTATTGTGAAGCAACTGTTCCAAAACTAACTGTGATTACAAGAAAAGCATACGGCGGAGCCTATTGCGTAATGTCATCAAAACATATTCGCAGTGACGTTAATTTTGCTTGGCCCACTGCTGAAATCGCAGTGATGGGACCAGATGGTGCGGTCAATATTATCTTCCGTAAAGAATTAGAAGCGGCAAAAGACCCAGTTGCTAAAAAAGCAGAGTTGGTTGCAGACTATAAAGAAAAATTTGCGAATCCATATGTTGCGGCAGAACGCGGCTACATTGATGATGTGATTGAGCCAAAAGAAACTCGTCCACGTTTGATTAATGCTTTAGAAATGTTAAGCAATAAACGTGACAGTAACCCTGCTAAGAAGCATGGAAATATTCCATTGTAATTAATGTCATTGCGAGCCACGCTTTTGCTCTTTGTGGCAAAGCAATCTCCTACATAATCATAAGATTGCTTCGGGCTTGGTTTCGATACGGACTTCGTCCTACTCAACCACCAGCCCTCGCAATAACGAATAAATGAGGTTTTATGTTCAAAAAAGTATTAATTGCAAATCGTGGTGAGATTGCTGTTCGTATCATTCGCGCATGCAGAGAACTCGGTTTAGAAACTGTTGCTGTGTTTTCTGAAGTAGATAGAAACGCGTTACACGTCCGTTATGCAGATGAAGCCTATTTATTAGGTCCGGCACCATCACGCGAATCATATTTACGAGCAGATAAAATTTTGGATATTGCCAAAAAATCTGGGGCGGATGCGATTCATCCGGGTTATGGATTTTTAGCAGAGCGTGAAGACTTCGCCGCAAAATGTGCAGACTTAGGCATTGCTTTTATCGGACCGAAACCATCATCCATTGCGGCGATGGGAGATAAAGGCAAAGCGCGGGCAACAGTCATCAAAGCCGGTGTGCCGGTTGTACCCGGCACTGAAGATGTCGGCAATATGACCAACGAAGATTTACTTAAGATTGCACCGACGATTGGATTTCCATTATTAATCAAAGCCACTGCTGGTGGTGGCGGAAAAGGCATGCGGGAAGTAAAAAGCATAGGCGAGATGCCAGCTTTACTTGAGTCCGCGAGGCGTGAAGCAGAATCCGCTTTCGGTGACGGGAATGTCTATCTTGAAAAATTAGTCGAAGGCGCGCGTCATATCGAATTTCAAATCCTTGCTGATTCGCATGGCAATGTGATTCATTTGGGCGAACGCGAATGTTCGATTCAACGTCGTCATCAAAAATTATTGGAAGAAGCGCCTTCGCCATTTATGGATGAAGAGTTGCGCGAAAAAATGGGGAGCGTGGCGGTGAAATCTGCGCAGGCTGTGGATTACGTCAATGCAGGCACGATTGAATTTTTAGTTGATAAAGATAAAAATTTTTATTTTCTTGAAATGAACACGCGTTTGCAAGTGGAACATCCGATTACTGAAATGATTACAGGCGTAGATATTGTTGCTGAACAAATTCGTATCGCGCGTGGCAGACAATTAAGTTACACACAAGACCAAATTAAATTTAATGGTCATGCCATTGAATGTCGCGTGAATGCCGAAGATCCGTTTAATAATTTCATTCCATCTACTGGACGAATTGCACATAGTTTGTTACCGACAGGTCCGGGCGTGCGTGTGGATACAGGCGTGTATCCAGGTTTTGAAATCACGCCGTATTATGATCCAATGATTGCGAAATTAATCGTGTGGGGTGAAACTCGCGCCCAAGCAATTTTGAGAATGCGCCGTGCTTTGGAAGAATATCGCATCGTTGGCGTTCGCACCAATATTCCATTTCATCAAACATTGATGGATTCGCATCGCTTTATGGGCGGGCAATTTGATACACGTTTTGTGGAAGAACGTTTTTCAATGGATACAGAAAACGCTTCAGATCCTAACGTGGAAATTGCCGCGATTCTAGCGACATTGGTTGCCCATCAACAAACTGAGCGTTCCGCAAGAATCTTCCGCCCGAATGAACGTGATACCAGCAATTGGAAATGGGTTGGACGTTGGGAAAGAATGCATCGTTAAATTTACGATTGACGATTTATGATTTACGATTGAGGCTAATTGATGAAATATATAACAACCGTTGATGGAAAAGAATATCTAATAGAAGTTGTGGATGAAAAACACATCCGCGTTGGTGACCGTTTGCTGGCTGTGGATTTTGAATCTGTGAATGGTCAGCCTGTCTTTTCTGTTATCTTAGATGGAAAATCATACGAGTCGTTTATCTCTGAAAGTGATGAAGGCTGGCAAGTTTTGATGCGCGGTAAGCAATATCAAATTACAGTGGAAGATGAAAGAGAAAAGCGTCTGCGAGCCGCGGCAGGTGGAGGCGTGGCAGAAGGAGGCGAGTTTAACCTCAAAGCCCCTATGCCAGGCTTAGTTGTCGCCATTCCAGTTTCAGAAGGTCAAGAAATCAAAAAGGGACAAGTGTTGATTATTCTTGAATCAATGAAAATGCAAAATGAATTAAAGTCACCGAAAGATGGAATCGCGGAGCGGATTCGAGTGAAGGCTGGGGAAAGTGTGGAGCAAAAGCAAGCACTCTTAAGTGTGAAGTAAAAAGCATAGCCACAGAGAACACAGAGTTCACTGAGATTTTTAAAAGGGTTTTCTCAAATATCTCTGTGACCTCTGTGGCTAAAAGATTATGTGAAAATATGTTAAATCAAGAAACCGAAGTTAAATTTTTTGTGCGGGATTTGAAGCCGATTGAGTTGCGCCTTCTGGAGTTGAAGGCGCAATTGATTCAACCTCGCGTGCATGAAATTAATTATCGCTTTGATTTTCCGAATAATGAATTGAGAAATAATCAAAAAGTATTACGACTCAGAAAAGATGAGCAAGCGAAATTAACTTTTAAGGGTCCAAGTAAAGAAGGTGAAAGCGGCGTGATGAGCCGTGAAGAAATTGAGTTTGTAGTTGAAGATTTTGACAAAGCAAAACAATTGCTAGAGTCACTTGGTTTTAAGCCCGTTGTGTTTTATGAAAAATTTCGGACAACGTATGAATTGCATGAAACACACATCATGCTTGATGAATTGCCATACGGCAAATTTGTTGAAATCGAAAGCAATGACATCACTGCTATAAAAAATGTTTCTGATTTACTAAACTTAAATTGGAATACGATGGTCAAAGCAGGCTATCACGCCTTGTTTGACCGCGTCGCAAGTGGATACAATTTAGACCGATGGAATTTGAGTTTTGAAGCATTGAACGGAGTAAAAATTAAAACAGAGGATTTGCAAATCAATTTTGCAGATTGAAACATATTGTGTTGATAAATGAAGAATTGCCAAAAGCAGTATTAGTTTATTATATAATATGAATTCTATATTTATAGATCATAAAATTATTAGGTTATTTACATGTTTATTCCTAAATTAACTCTAGACACTAATCTACTAATTGAGTATTGGAAGCAACGAAAGAAAACGGGTACTGTTGAGAGTTTGCTTGAATTAGCAAAATTAGGAAAAGTAGATTTAGCTGTAACCCGTAGGATTCGGCAAGATATCCCGTTTCCTGCACTTTCAGAAAGACTCAATGAGTTGCCAGAATTACAAATCACAGAAACAGGTTCAATTGCAAGATTTGGATATTGGTTGCTTGATGGGCGTGAAATGTTTGGCGACCAGAAATTTGGTGATTTTCTCTCCACAGCGTCTGAATTAGCAAAACAGCGCGGGAAAACTCCGCCAGATTGGCGAGATTGGGATCATGTCCATACACACTATTTATTACAAAGAGATATGTTTCTCACTTGGGATGATGGAATAATTTGTTTATCAAAAGAGTTAAAAAATATCTTCGATGTAAATGTTATCCGACCGGATGAGTTTTTGCAGAATTTTAATGGGAGCAAATAAGCAGAGATCACATCTCTACAACTTCGCAATCATTCTTCCACACCACGGATTTTATTTCCACTTCTTCATCTATCAATTTTGATACAACATTCTCAGTTGACTTTACATTCCCCGAAGTAAAAAATACTACTTCCCCATGTTCATTTGACGAATTTCTTAATCCCTTTGCCTCTAGCAAACGTTGTGTTTGTTTTGCTACTGCGGGAGCAGGGTCTATCACGCGCACCTTGTCACCCACAATTTTCTCAATCAACGGAATAACAAACGGATAATGAGTACATCCAAGCACAACCGTGTCAATATTTTTTTCTAGCATGGGAAGTAAAGCATCGTCTAAAATCTTTTTTGTTTTTTCAGAATCCAACTCCCCTGCTTCAATTTGGCTGACAAGTCCATTACATGTGTTTTGAAAAATTTCTACATCCGAAGCAAATCTCTCCACCACAGAAGCATATAAAGCGCCTTGAAATGTGGTCGGCGTTGCAAGCACGCCAACTTTTTTCGTCTGTGTTTTTTCAGCCGCAGGTTTAACGGCAGGCTCCATGCCTACAAACTGAATGTCAGGAAATTTCTCGCGTAAATATTTCAATGCCGCGGCGGAAGCCGTGTTACAAGCCACAACTATTATTTTTGCATAATGTTTCAGTAAAAAATTTGTAATCCCCTCTGAAAAATTTTGTATCTGCTCCATCGAACGTGGACCATAAGGCACATGTCCTTGGTCACCGAAATAGATGATATTTTCATTCGGCATCAATGCGCGAATCTCTCGTAAAACAGAAAGTCCGCCTACACCTGAGTCAAATATGCCGATGGGATTTGAGGTCATAAGTATCATACTCGTTGGTCGAGTAGGTTGAGCGATTTTTGCGAGACCATATCGAGACCAACATGTTAAAAATATATTTTTATTAAGCGGTGGTTTCGATATGCCGCAAAGAAAAGTGCGCGGCTACTCAACCACCAAGTTTACTTTTCCGACGCATCCACAAACGACTTAAACAATCTTTGCATCACAGGTTGGTCGGTCAGCCATTCAGGGTGCCATTGCACACCAATTCCATACGGATGGTCAGGGATTTCGACGGCTTCAATCACGCCATCAGGTGCATGACCAACTATCCGCAAGCTTGAAGCGAGGTCTTTTAATCCCTGATGATGCAAACTGTTGACTTGCAACAAGGTCTCACCAAAAATTTCAGCCATCTTTGATTCTTCATCAATGTTGACAGGATGACTCAACAAAGTAAAGTCTTGATTATCATGCTTTAGTGAATTTGAAACTTGGTCTGGGATGTGCGTATGCAACGTGCCACCCAACGCCACATTCATCACTTGCATACCACGACAAATTGCCAAAAAAGGTTTTTCATGTTGAACAGATTGACGAAGCAGAGAAAATTCAGTGACGTCACGCGCCTCATCAACTTCGTGGATGCTTGCGTGCTGTTCCCCATCAAAATATTTAAGAGAGATATCGCCGCCGCCTGAAAATAAAATGCCTTGTAAGCGTGCATATAACTCATTGAGTTCATCAGCTGGCAAAATAGCAGGGATTAAAATTGGAATTCCGCCCGCTTGCGTGACTGCCCGAATATACGTATGTTGCACAGCCGCAATATCACGTCCATAAGGATTTTTACCGTTATAAGTTGTAATGCCAATTAATGGTTTTGCCATGAAGTCTCCTGTTTTGAATAAGCATACCACAAGGCATCTATGTCTTTGCGAGCCACGCTTTTGGTTTTTGTGGCGAAGCAATCCCCCAATAAATTATAAGATTGCTTCGTCGGCTAAAGCCTCCTCGCAATGAGATAGGGAAATAAAAAGTCCCTGAATATTCAGGGACTTGGTAAAACTAGTTTGTAAATTTTTCTTTGATGCGAGCACTTTTACCAGTGCGTTCGCGCATGTAGTAGAGTTGTGCGCGGCGGACTTTGCCTTTGCGTTCTACAACAATTTTGTCAATACGGGGTGAGCGAAGTAAAAAGGTTCTTTCTACGCCAATGCCGTTGGATGCCATACGGCGGACGGTAACAGAGCCATTGTTGCCACTGTTGCGTAAACGAATCACCAAGCCTTTGAACTCTTGGATACGTTCACGTTCACCTTCTTTAATTTTCACATGCACACTGACGGTATCCCCAGCGTTCAATTGGGGGATTTTTTCGTTATCTTTTGCTTCTACGGATTTAAGTAGGTCTGCCATTTTCGTTCTTCCTTAACTTTCTGATTAGTTAGTTTCTAAGCGCGAGGGCGGATTATAGCACGCATTTTCACAATCTACAAGATTAGTTATATGTCATTCTGAGCCGCGTTCTTGCTCTTTGCGGCGAAGAATCTCATGATTATATTAGAAACCCTTCGCTACGCTCAGGGTGACATAATCCATTAATACTTCCTGACCGCCAAAACAGCATTATGCCCCCCAAACCCAAACGCATTGCTGATTGCCAATGAAATTTTCGCCTCACGAGCCTTATTAGGAATGTAATCCAAATCACATTCAGGGTCTGGGGTTTGATAATTAATCGTCGGGGGCAAAATGCCTTCTTTGATGGCATTCACACAAAAGATAATCTCTAACGCGCCTGTTGCACCCATCATGTGACCTGTCATAGATTTTGTTGAAGAAATAGGGATTTTATGAGCCAACTCATTCCCAAACGCGGCTTTGATGGCACGAGTCTCAGCTTGGTCATTTAACATTGTCCCTGTGCCATGCGCATTGATGTAACCGACTTGATCAATATTTGCACCTGCCGAAGTTAAAGCCATACGTATTGCCGCCGCACCACCTTCCCCTTTTTCGTGAGGCGCAGTCACATGAAAAGCATCCGCTGTGGCACCATATCCAGCCAACTCAGCAAAAATATTCGCGCCGCGTTTTTTCGCATCCGATTCTCTTTCTATAACAAACACCGCCGCACCTTCACCCATCACCAAGCCATCGCGTTCTTTATCAAACGGCTGTGGCGTAAAATCATTTTTACGAGATGTTGCACCGACTCTATCAAACGCCGCCACACCCGTTGAAGTTAAAGTACATTCTGCCGCACCAGTAAAAGCGGCATCAATCATCCCCGAACGTAACATCATCAAAGTCGTACCAATTCCATCCGCGCCAGAAGCGCATGCCGACGCCACAGAAAAACACGGACCTTTGATTCCAAATTCAATCGCCGTCATCCCTGCCCCACCATTCGCCATCAACATCGGAATAAAAAATGGACTCACTTTTCGAGGACCGACTTCATGATTTGTAAGTATCGCTTCTTGTAAAGAAGTTAATCCACCAATGGCAGATGAAATGATGACACCGATTCTGCCCGCATTTGATTCTGTAATTTGTAAACCTGATTGATTCATCGCCTCACGCGCCGCGGCAATTGCAAATTGTTCAAAGCGGTCACGTCGGCGGGCTTCTTTCGCATCCATAAAATTTGATGGCACAAAATTTTTCACTTCTGCCGCAATATGCACATTCAAATCTGCCGCGCGCGAATCAAATAACGTAATTGGCGCCACACCAGATTTTCCCGCAATCACATTCTCCCAAGTTTCTTTTACATTCAAACCAAGTGGATTTACAGTCCCCATACCCGTAATCACAATTTTTTCCTGCATTCTGCCTCCGATGAAATTATTGACTATCAATAAAACCCCATGTTGTTAAAACCGTCACGCGATAAAAATCCGCGCCTCATTCTACGGGGATACTTGATTCTATTTCTTCAGCATTTATTTTCGCTTGAAGCTATGTCATTCTGAGGGAGCGTTTGTTGCGACCGAAGAATCTTTGACAATTGAAGTAGAGACTCTTACCACTTCGTGGCACACGTCGCCGCAAAGAACAAGAACACGGCTCAGAGTGACATGGCTATCATTCCCCCGCCTTTGGAAAATAATCTCCTTCAATCCATTCTTCGCCATTTGGACCGACTTCTTTTTTCCAAACAGGCACGATCTCTTTTAAGCGGTCAATGCCATAACGCGCGGCTTCAAAGACGCCAGTATCACGATGCGCGGCTGTGCATGCGATTAACACCGTCGGTGTTTTTGGATATAACTTTCCAATTCTTTGCACAATGGCAATGCCTTCAACACTTGACCATTTCTCTCGAATCTCATCAGCCACTTGCTTCATCTTTGCTTCTGCCATTGGGACGTAAGATTCATATTCTAGATAAACTGTTTCATGTGGGTCATCACGTGATGTGACTCCGCGCACCATGCCAGTAAATATCGCCGCCGCACCTGTGGATGGTAGCGTAATTTTTGCAAGCAAATCGTTTAGGTCAATTTCAGATTCGGTGATGGAATAAATTGTTGGAAAGTTTGAAGGTTGCATGTTTAAAGGTTATAAGTTGAAGGTCTCAGGTCAAAAGTCTAAAGTCTTTGTCATCCGCCAGAGACGGGCGGGAATAATGCAATTTCAGCATTGAATGGAATGACAGCATCGTCAAATGAATATTCTTGATTAACAGAAACCAAAACAGCTTTCAAGGAATCTTTTAGGTTTGGATATTCATTCGCAAGTTTTTCTTTTAATGCTTGCACTGTCATTTCATTTGGAATATTCAATTCAACAGATTTTGTGCCTGCTTTATCGCGTATGGTTGCGAAAAATAAAACTTTGATTTTGTTCATTATTTCCTTATTTGATGACCCCGTAGGGGTCAAATGATTATAGATATATGATTACAATTCGCAAAACCCCGAAGGGGTGTCATTGTTTTTTTCAAATCTATGTCATCCCTACGGGATTTATTTTGGCATTCATTATTTTCTATAATCATGCCATCCCTTCGGGATTATTTATATCCAGACGTCATTAGGTGCAGTCAAATTACTATTTTCAGCATCACCTGTATTGACCGTACCCGCAGGTTCAATCAACATAATGTGACATTCATTTTCTGCAACAGGCTTATGTTCCATGCCTTTTGGGACAACAAACATTTCTCCTTCGCTTAGATTAACTTCACCATCACGGAATAAAATCTTTAATTGTCCTTTGATCACAAGAAATACCTCATCAGTTTCAGGGTGGTCATGCCAAACAAATTCACCGTGGACTTTGACTAATTTGAGATGATAGTCATTGAGTTGAGCAATGATTTTTGGTGACCAATGCTCGGAGAATAAAGATAATTTTTGTTGGAGATTGATTGAGTTGTAATTCATTTTTAGTCACAGGTGACAAGTCGCAGGTCTTTGACTTTTGACCTGTGACTTGCAACTATATCCTTTTATTCATTTACCACATCACCAGATTGACCACCATGTTTTTCAATCAGTCGAATGTTTTGTATCGTCATTGTTTTTTCGGCAGCTTTTGCCATGTCGTAAATCGTCAAAGCCGCAACTGAAACGGCAGTGAGCGCTTCCATTTCTACGCCTGTTTTACCAGTGACTTTAACTGTAGCAGTGATAATGATTGAAGGTGGAGAATCATTGTAGGCGAAATCCACATCAATGCTGGAGATTGGAAGAGGATGACACAGCGGAATCAGGTCTGAGGTCCGTTTTGAAGCGGTGATACCAGCAATCTTCGCAACGGTTAAGACATCGCCTTTTTTGATTTGCCCAGCCTTAATCAAATCAAGTGTTTCTTTTTGCATGTGGATTTCGCCACGCGCAATTGCGATGCGTTCGGTATCAGGCTTGTGTGCAACATCCACCATTTTGGCGTTGCCATGTTCGTCAATGTGAGTTAATTTTGACATAGGATGATTATAAGACCTTTTTCTATGTCGTTGCGAGCCACGCTCTTGTTCTTCGTGGCGAAGCAATCTCCTTATTATTTGGGGATTGCTTCGTCGGGCTGCGCCCTCCTCGCAATGACATGATGTGGATGTTATAATTCGCGCGCGATGGAAAATATTTTAGGCAAACAACTCGGCAATTACAAAGTGGAAATTCCTGTGTATCAGGGACCTTTGGATTTGTTATTAAATTTAATTGAACGCGCCGAGTTAGATATTACTGCTGTTTCGTTGGCTTCGGTCACTGACCAATATTTGGCATATCTGCGCGGACTTGAACAAATGTTGCCTGATGAAATTTCATCGTTCTTGGTGATCGCGGCAAAGTTGGTGCAAATAAAATCAGAAGCATTGTTGCCACGCCCAGTGGAACGTGAAGTGGGCGAAGAAGACCCTGGCGTTGCATTGGTTGAGCAATTGAAGTTATACAAACGCTATAAAGAAATTGCTTTGTGGATGGAAGAACGCCAACAAAATAACTTGCGGACGTTTTTACGCGTCGCGCCTCCGCCGAAAGTTGAACCTAAACTTGATTTATCGAATTTAACGTTAGAAGGTTTGTTGAATGCGGCAGAACGTGCTTTTGCGCGTGAAAAAGAAAAGAAACCACTCAGCACAGTGATTACTGCCCCGCGGGTGACGATTCGTGAAAAGATTGAATTCATCACCAAGACGATGAAAAGCATTCATAAGATGACGTTCAGTGGATTAATCACTGACAAAGCCACACGGGTTGAAATCGTGGTGACGTTTTTGGCAATGTTGGAGTTAATCAAGCGTTATCGCATTTCTGCTGTGCAAACTGAATTGTTCGGTGATATCGAATTCGAGAAAAGCGGAGATTGGAATGAGGATGAGGAAATTGAGATTGAGTTCGAGTAGTAAGAGCAGTATTGCTGTTATAGTATTAGTTAATTGGTAATACCTAAATATTTTATACAAAAGTGAGGCACATAAAATGGGAAATGATTTAGAAAGAAATGACTTGCTTGTATATTTGAATTTACTATTGCCTAAAGGTGATAAAAGTGCTGCAGAATTTAATAAGTCCCTCAGAAATTTCTTCTTGTACTCATTATTATTCATTTTGCTTCATTTATTCAAAACAACTGACTTAGAATTTTTAGGGGCACAATTTTCTATACCTCAAGAATGGATTGCAGCAGTTGCGCCTATCGTTCTTTCATTTCTTTATCTTCGTATTTCTATTCTCTACGAAATACAATATAGGTACAAGTATGAAATCGAGAAAACAGCAAGGGAATATTTTGGGAATTCACAACACTTTGAAATTAATTCTGCTATGGTTAGTAAAACTGTCTTTTGGTATATAAGCCCATCAATGGTAAAAGATATAGACAAAAAAGGTATCGTTTATATTTCGTCTTACTTATTAATTGTTCTCTCAACACTCTTAATAGTATTTATTATTCCCATAGGAATAACTTCATTTTTTATTTGGGCGTTGGGGCAAACAATAACACTACCAAATATAATTGTTATGACGTTTTCAATTATTTCAGGGCTTTCATTATTACTTGGGTTTATACTCTCAATTCAACAGTTGGTAATTGAACCCAAACAGCATATGAAAAACTGATATAACTTCTTAACTAGTTATTAATCTCCCCACCTCCACACCACTCAAATAAGCCCCATGCACCGTTGCAAAATGTTTTCGTGAAGTCGCCTTGTGTGAACAGAAGGGTGCGTCGCACATACTTTAGCAAGATAATTCTGAAATGAGATTCACTTGCTAACAAAATAAAATCCAATCCTAAAGTGCGACGCACTCCGGGCGCAATCAATTCTCCAATTCTCTAATCCTCAATTACCAATTACCATTCTCCCCACCTCCACCCCACTCAAATACGCCCCATGCACAGTCGCAAAATGTTTTCGTGAAGTCGCCTCACCTGCAAAAAACAAAACATCATCCACAGGTTCAAACAACGCATCAAAATCGTCACCACTGGCAAACAGCGGAATAAACGAATAAGAACCAAACGAAAACTTGTCTTTTCCCCAACGCGTAATCAAAAAACTTTCAGGCGCAGGAATTTCATCACCATACAAAAAGCGCAACGTCTGCATGGCACTCGCCACAATTTCATCATCCGATAATTCTTCCAAAGCGGACGCCTTCTCACCACCCTCAAACGCCAGCAAAATCGGCTCGCCGTTATACGCCGCATAATTCAGCCACAGCATCCACTCGCCTACATAACTGATATTCTCCACATCGTCCCAAAAAATTTTCGGGAATTTCAAATAGACTTTATTTAAGAGTCCCATCTTAAGACGATTAATCGATTCTTGTTTTGATGAAGGAAGCGGCGGCTCAAACTTAAGGGACGCTTGTTTCAGCACCCCCAGCGGAATCGTCACTACGACTTTTTCTGATGTAAATATTCCATTGCTTGTTTGGAGTTCTACACCATTTTGAGAATACTTAATCTTCGTCACTTCTGTATTCAGACGAATATCCAAACCTTGCGCGAGTCCATTTGTGATTTGATGATAGCCTTGCGGAAAAATCACATGTTGCCCACTAAACTCTTCATCCGAATCCCATTCCCATACTGAAAGATTCTTTGGGTCAGCCGCATAATCTAGTGATGTTTCATATTGGATGTAAAGATTCAATCCGCGCAATTCTTCGGCTGAAAGATTCCGTTTTGCAATCACTTCGCCAAATATTTCTTGCAGCGAAGTATCTTCATCTAAATCTTCTGCTATTTCCGACGTTTCTTCATAAATAGATTTATATAATCGTTCAATCTTCAAAAACTCAGCAGATGTCATTTCTCTGCCATCTGCATGAAAGACAATTTCATTTTCATCATATGTCGGGACAGTTTCTGCATTAAACTTTTTCGCCAATTCAGTTATCGGGTTTCCATTGACTCCATGAATCCATGATGCGCCTAAATCCAACGGTACACCTAAAGATGAATCCGTCCACATCCGCCCACCGATTCGGTTTCGTGCTTCTAAAATCATTACGCTGATATTTTTATCTGCTAAAGTCCGTGCGGCGGCGAGACCTGAAATCCCAGCCCCAATCACAATCACCTTGGCATGACGAGAATTATTTTCTTGTGGCATAAAATTTTCCTGTGAGTCTTGAATCAATCCGCAAGAGATAGCAAATGCGGATGCAGTTCCAATAGAGGCGACTTTCAAAAAATCTCGGCGGGCTAGTTTTTTCATTTTTATTTTTATAAATTAATCGGTGGTTGAGTAGCCGCGCTCTTGTTTTTTTGCGGCGTATCGAAACCACCAGTTAAATAAAACCTTTTCATTAACAGATGGTCTCGGTACGCCACTCGTTTCACTCGCGGCTACTTGACCACCGAGAATGTAAAAACAACGCAACCATCGCTCCAATATTATCAAACACCAACACATCAATCACTGAAGGATTCCGCCCCGGCACAAGCGATTGATGAAACTCATCCGTTGCGGAATATATCAAAGCCAAGAGCCATGCCAGAAAATAATTTCTCTTTGGAAGTGCATGTAAATAAGATAATGCAAGTAATCCATATCCAATAGCATGAGCAGATTTCTTGACGAAGTAATCCCATGAGCCATAATTTGGCAATTCATTGCTAGAGCGTGACGAAAACAAAAAAATGACAATCATCAAAGTCAATGCAGGGAGCCAACGGGGTACAATTAAATTAAGAGGTTTCATTGAATACAGTTTATCTCAAAAAAGATAATGAATGGCTTTCGTTTGAACATCCGCAAAAAATTATCACTACACAAAATATCAATGAGGTTCACGAAGCGCTAGAAAATGTCGAGGCGTTAGTCAATGACAAAAAATGGCACGCAGTTGGTTTTGTCAGTTATGAGGCGGCGAGAGCTTTTGATTCGGCATTGCAAACGTTTGAGTCAACAAGTTTTCCATTGGTATGGTTTGGGTTATATGATGGTCTTACAAGTCTAAAAAGTCTTACAAGTCTGACTAGTCAGACCTCTCAGACCAGTTCGATCAATAGGACTTTTCAGACCAATCAGACCTCTGAAACATATAACAATGCAATTCAAAAAATCAAAGATTACATTGCGAACGGAAAGACATATCAAGTCAACTACACCATGCGCCTCATTGCTGACGTTCAACTTGATCCGGTTTCTTTATTCATCCACCTCTCCCAAACACAAAACAAATACGCCGCGTTCATTGAAACAGATGAGTTTGCAATTTGCTCCGCTTCGCCTGAATTATTTTTTGAATTAAATGGCGATGTGATAACAAGCAAGCCAATGAAAGGCACAATCAAAAGAGGGCGAACAACAAAAGAGGATTTAATTAACTCGGAGTGGCTACGCGCATCAGAAAAGAATCGTGCTGAAAATGTAATGATTGTAGATATGATTCGCAATGACTTGGGGAAAATTGCTCAAAGTGGAAGTGTGCAAGTTACAAAATTATTTGAAATTGAAAAATATCCAACTGTTTTTCAAATGACTTCAACAGTAAAAGCAAAAACGTATGCTTCTGTGACTGATATTTTTTCGGCATTGTTTCCATGCGCATCTATCACTGGCGCGCCAAAAGTCAGCACGATGAAAATTATCAATGAATTGGAAACAAGTCCGCGAAAGATTTATACGGGCAGTATCGGATATATCTCACCAAATCGCCAAGTCAGATTCAATGTCGCCATTCGCACAGCTTTGATTGATAAAAAAAATAAAACTACAGAGTATGGAGTTGGCGGCGGCATTGTCTGGGATTCGGAAGATAAAGATGAATATGAAGAAGCATTATTGAAAGCCAAAGTTTTGACCAATCCCCCACAGCCTGAATTTTCTCTATTTGAAACAATATTGTGGACAAAAGAAGAAGATTATTTTTTATTAGATAAGCATATTGCCCGTTTGGCAGATTCAGCAAATTATTTTGATTTTGAGTTTTCGAGGGAAGTTGTAGAAAATCAGTTATCAGTTATCAGTAATCAGTCGTTAAGGGCTAGGGTAAAAATTATTTTAGATAAAAACGGTAACTTAACCAGCGAAGTAAAAGAATTTGATTCGCAAAATAAAGTTTTCAAGGCTTGCCTGGCAAATCAGCCTGTTGATTCAAATGATGTATTTCTTTTTCACAAGACAACTCACCGAGAAGTATATGAAAAGTCAATGCAAAAAGGTTTTGATGATGTTTTACTTTTCAATGAAAAAGGTGAATTGACAGAATTTACGATTGGGAATTTGGTTGTGGAATCAAATGGCGAATTTTTTACCCCGCCAATTTCTTGCGGACTATTAGCAGGCACTTTTAGAGAGCATTTATTGGAAGCAGGAAAAATTAAAGAAAGAGTTATTTATAAACACGAATTGAATCAGTTTGAGAAAATTTATTTGATTAATTCGGTGAGGAAATGGGTTGAAACAAAAATGTAGGGACATGGCGTGCCATGTCCCTACAAAATTAATTAAACATCTTGCAAACTAATCGTCACGTTGATACTGCCATCGCCTAAATCTACACCTTGAATGACAACCGCTTGACCACTTGGGTCGCCATCAAAGACGATGCTGAAAACGCCGTCGGAGATAACAGTGGTAATTTCACGTTCTGTCAATCCTTGTTTGCTAAATTCATCACGATAAAATTTCATTACATCATCAAGACTCAATTTTGTTTGGAAATTGGTTGTGCCGGCAATAGTGGTCACATTGAAAGCATCTGATGGCAATGGAAAGTCTGACTCGCCGCCGAAAGAAAAATCTGATTCAGTGGAAGGTTCTTCAGTTGCTGAATCACCACCAGAGTATTCAAAAGGCGGAAGTTCTTCCTGTGAGTCACTGCTTCCGCCGCCTAAAACAGTTTGACATGCGAGAGAGGCGAGGATTAAGGTCAAAATGGCAAAGTAAATCTTATAGTTTTTCATCTTCAATATTCTCCTTTGTTTGTGATTATACAGAGGCTGAGAAAGAAGTTAATCCCCCATAAAGCACAAAAGCGGAATTGATTTCTCAATTCCGCTTTTGTTTTGTAAAAGTAAATCTTATTCTTCGGAAGATGGTTTGAAGATTAAGAAGATGGCGTTAATCAAAATACCTAAGACCGCCGCAGTTGCAATGGCTGGTAAACCACTTGGGAAGCCGGGGAGAACCACAGGAATAAAGCCACCGGGATAACCAATGTTACCGCCGATACCGACAATCATAATCACTGCACCGATAGCAAGGTTGCGTGGGCTAAACATGCTCACTTTGTTTTCTTGCATGAGCGCAATACCTTGCATACCAATCACGCCGAAGAGGTAAATAGCTAAACCGCCGCTGACTGCCAATGGCACACTTTGCACAAAAGCGGCAAGCGGACCAAAGAAACCAAGCAAGATTGAAATAGCACCAGCCGCAATTAATGCTGGACCTGAATAGTTGCGTGTGATTGCCATGAGTGAATTGTTTTCACCATAGTTTGTTCCAGCAGTAGCACCGACCAAACCATTTAAGAAATCGCCAACGCCATCAAACACAAGGTTTAAACCGACGTTTTTATCCAAATGAATTTTTTCACGTCCGGATTCTTCTGCGAAGCGGTCAACATATAAACTCATTTGATAGAGATGCGCAGTAGATTCAGGAATGGTAGCAATTGCCATAATAGCAATACTGAAAATGGCAGTCACTACAAATTCACCAGCAAAACTTGGGAGCGTGATATTTGGCATTGTAAATAAAGGTGCCGCCGCAACGCCACCGAAATTAACTGTACCCGGTGCAAAAATTGCAGATGCAATATAACCCACGATTGCACCAAAGATGACTGGCAACATCCCGAGGAAACCTTTGTTTTGTAAATAGACTGAGAACAAAATAGTTGAAATTAATGTAATCAAAGCAACTGTAAAGTTTGCGCTTGCCATCTGACCTAATGCCGCAAAAGCCAAACCAAAACCGATAATTGCGGCGACAGAACCTGTGACCACTGGAGGCAAAACTTTATCGAGGCTGGCTTTACCAATAGCACGAATAATAAAACCGACCAAAATGTTTAACACACCAGTCGCTACGATACCAGCTTGCATGGTGCTAATCACTTCGTTGGGCAAAGGCACACCGAAGGCGGGCGCAGAACCAGTCATAGCAGTTGCTATGCCTTGATACGCCGCAATATAACTAAAACTAGAACCATAGAAAAGTGGAATGAAATTTCCGATACTATTTTTAGAAAGTATCAAAGCCACAATGGTTGAAACACCAGATGCAAGTAATACTGTTCCCGGATGGAAACCGCACAAAGCCGCAACCAATACAGTTGCAGGGAACATCGTCAATACATGTTGAAAGCCCAATAAAATTGTTTGTCCCATAGGCGGGTTATCGTTGGGCATATAACCAATTACATTATTTTTTGCCATCGTCATTTCTCCTGTTGTTGATTTTGATGATTTAGAAACACTAGCCTTTGGCTTACTTGTTTTGCTTACTTTCTTTTTTGTTGCCATCTTTTACATTCTCCTTTCTCAAATCGGTGAAAACAATCAAACGCACAATCCGCAATAATCACCTCCAACAAAAATCGCCATGCAAATTCAGCACAGCGATAGAAAAGAATAATAAATCAAACTCACGGGCAATGAGTCCTTTCCCAACACAGTCATAAAAATGACCTTGATTTAATCTCATCTTAACAAGAAATAACACACCAAAATAGATGGGGATACGCACTTTTAGATGAAAAACCGCCTCTTCCTACGGGACACCTGTTTCTGTTTAGACACATTCTCCCCACCTCATTTGACTTTCACAATACCCTTGTGCTAAACTCACAGCCTATGCAACTCAAAGGTAATGTCACCATCAAAGCACCACGCAAAAAAGTTTGGGATTTTTTAACAGACCCTAATCAACTCGCGCAATGTGTGCCCGGTATTGAATCAGTAGAAGAGATTGAAAAATTAAAAAAATATCGTGGCGTTGTTTCGGTTGGGCTGGGTTCTGTCAAAGCAAAATTTAACGGCGAAGTAGATATTCTAGAGTTAGAAGAACCCAATTTTGCAAAACTAAAAGCACATGGCAAAGCCACAGGAAGCATAGCCGATGCCATCAGCGAAATGAAAATGTCTGACGCACCGGATAATTCCACACTGGTCGAATGGACTGCGGATATTAATGTCTCAGGTCAATTGGCGAGTTTGGTTTCAAGACTTATGGTGCCTGTCTCACAAAAGTTGGCAGGCGTGTTTTATGATGAAGTAAAGAAAAGGATAGAGAAAGAATAAATAATCGTAGGGGCGAGGCATGCCTCGCCCCTACAATAATAATATGCGCGATATTTTGAAAGATATCGAAAAATGGATAGACACGGGGGAAACCATCGCGCTTGCCACTGTGATTCAAACATGGGGTTCATCTCCGCGAAAAGTTGGGTCACACATGGCGTTTACTTTAAGTGGAAAAATCACAGGTTCAGTCAGTGGCGGATGTGTGGAAAATGCAGTCATTGAAGCAGGTTATCAAGTTCTAAAAAATAATCAACCTCAACTTTTACATTTTGG
>DDVH01000022.1:198914-286275 GCA_002345215.1 Anaerolineales bacterium UBA2317 | reverse complement strand
GAAACCGCATGGGAAGTCGGTTTGGCGTGTGGGGGAAGTATTGATATTTTTGTTAATAAATTAAATCCAGAATTTTTCAAAAAACTAAAATCGATTCTAGATGACGAATCACCTGCTATTCACATCGCTATCATCCAAAGTTCAAATGATTTGTTGGGAAAAGAAATCATTATTACAGAAGCCAGACAAATAATTGGCACATTCGGCAACGAATGGGACTCAAAAGTGTTAAATTTAGCAATGGATACTTTATCATCTCATCGTGTGATGTTAAATCAAGAAACCGAAATTTTTATAGACACAATCCAACCTCAACCTACCTTAATTATCGTTGGTGGGGTGCATATTGCGATTGCCTTAGTATCATTAGCAAAAACAATGGGATATCAAACCATCGTCATTGACCCTCGCAAGGCTTGGGGAAATGTTCAGCGGTTTCCAAATGTTGATTTAATTATTCAATCTTGGATTGATGAAGCATTTGCAAAAATTAATATCAATTCTTCTACTGCAATTGCCGTATTAACTCATGACCCGAAAATTGATGACCCTGCTATAAAAATTGCATTGAATAGCTCTGCATTCTATGTTGGTGTTTTAGGAAGCAAAGTCACAAATGCGAAACGAGCAGAAAGATTATTGAACGAAGGTGTAAGTGAAGAATTATTATCAAGGCTTCATGCTCCAATTGGTTTGGACATTGGCGCACAGAATCCAGAAGAGATTGCGTTGGCAATTATGTCGGAAGTGGTAAAAAGTTACAGGAAACAGAATCAAGTTGAAACAAAGAAAGAAGCGATAATGGTAGGGGCGACCCTCCATGATTAATCAAATATCTTAATCGATCGTGATGGGTCGCCCTTACAAGGAACATTTATGAAACCTGCTCCATTTGAATATCACGCACCAAATACAATTGAAGAAGTTTTAGATTTGAAATATCAACATGGCGATGAAGCCAAATTTTTAGCGGGCGGACAAAGCCTTGTGCCTGCTATGAATTTTCGGATTGTGCAACCGAGTGTGTTGATTGATTTGAATCGTGTGGATGAATTAAGTTTTATAAAAGAAGAAAAAAATGTAATTCGAGTTGGTTCAATGGCGCGTGAACGACATTTGGAATTTAATGATTCAATAAAAAAACATACGCCGTTGTTGCATGAAGCTGTGCCGTTTATTGCACATCCGCAGATTCGTAATCGCGGCACGATTGGCGGAAGCATTGTCAATGCTGACCCTGCTGCTGAGTTACCTGTTTTGATGTTGGCATTGAGTGCGAGATTGAAAGCAAAAAATAAATCTGGTGAACGCTGGTTGGATGCTAAAGATTTTTTTGCAGGCATGTTCACGACTGCACTTACACCCGATGAAGTTTTGGTTGAAATTGAATTGCCATTTGCCGAGAAAAATACAGGCTGGTCTTTCATGGAAGTTGCGCCACGTTCGGGTGATTATGCAATGATGGGTGTAGCAACATTGGTGACTTTAGATAACAACAAAAAATGTAAGCAGGTTAAGTTGGTTTATTTGAATGCAGGTGATGGACCTGTGGAAGCAATTGAAGCAGAAAAACTTTTAGAGGGCAATATTGTGAATGATGAATTAATTAATTCCGCCGCTTCACACGCCAGTGAAAAAGAGATTACTCCGTTTGGCAATATCCACGCCTCAGTAGATTTTCAACGTCATTTAGCAAATTCATTAACCAAGCAGACTTTAAAGCAAGCCTTACAACGCGCAGAGGAAACTTTGGTATGACACAAAAAATTTCGGTCACACTTACTGTTAATGGAACAGAATATAAAAAAGAAGTTGAATCACGAATGTTGTTAAGTGATTTTTTACGTCACGAACTTGGTTTAACTGGCACACATGTGGGATGTGAACATGGCGTATGTGGTGCATGTACGATTTTGTTCGACGGTGAATCTGCAAGGTCATGTCTAACGTTTGCCGTTCAAGCCGATGGGCATGAAATTACAACTGTTGAAGGGCTAGCAAAAAACAAAGACAATTTGCATCCATTACAACAATCATTTTGGGAAGCACATGGACTTCAATGTGGTTATTGCACACCGGGCATTTTAATGAGCATGATTCCATTTCTCAAACAAAATCCGAACCCGACAGAAGATGAAATCCGCCATGCACTTTCTGGCAATTTATGTCGCTGTACAGGTTATCAACACATTGTGGATGCGGTCAAACTTGCAAGTGAAAAAATGAAAGTTAGTAAATAGTAATTGGTAATTAGAGATTAGAGACTATGACATTATCAATTACTCAAGCTTTTCAAAAAAATGAAGTCTCACCCAAAGACTTAATCTCCAATCTCGAATCTCATTTCGATTCCCATGAGCCTGATGTGCTTGCATTTATTCCCGAAGAGAATCGTTTTGAAAGATTACTTAAAGAAGCAGAAGAACTCCTCAAAAAATATCCTGATGTAAATAATCGTCCACCATTGTTTGGAATGACTTTAGGTGTAAAAGATATTTTTCATGTAGATGGTTTCACGACACAAGCAGGCAGTAAATTACCTACTCAAGATATTCAAGGCAAGCAAGCAACCAGTGTTACAAAATTAAAAAATGCTGGCGCGCTCGTCATGGGTAAAACTGTCACAACTGAATTTGCATATTTCACACCAGGTCCCACGCGTAATCCGCATAATCCAAATCACACGCCTGGCGGTTCGAGCAGTGGCTCTGCCGCCGCGATTGGTGCGAATCTTTGTGACATCACACTTGGCACACAAACGATCGGCTCGGTGATTCGTCCCGCCGCGTTTTGTGGCGCGGTTGGATTCAAACCAACATACGAAAGAATTTCGCGTGAAGGTGTGATTCCATTGTCACCGACGTTTGATCACATTGGAATTTTTGCAAATGATATTATGACTGCAAAGCAAATTGCGAGTGCGTTATTAGAAAATTGGAGATTAGAGAATTGGGATAGAAAGCCGATTCTTGGAATTCCAAATGGAAAATATTTGCAAAATACATCTGAAGCAGGTCTCAAACATTTTGAAGAGGTTTGTAAATTACTAAGCACCAATTACCAAATTATTCGCGTGCAAGTGATGGATGATTTTGATGAAATCAAATCTCGGCATGATGCCATCATGTCTTATGATGCTTCCCAAGTTCATAAAGAATGGTTTGATAAACACGAAGCACTGTACTCACAAAAATTTTCGGACTTAGTAAAACGTGGAAGAACAGTCACCAACTATCAATCACAGATTGAAGCGCGTGATGAGTTTAGAAATCAAATCACAAATGCTATGGATGAAAATCAAATTGATGTATGGATTTGTCCTCCCGCTGTTGGACCCGCACCTAAAGGACTTGAATCCACAGGTGATCCTGTCATGTGTTTGCCATGGACTCAAATTGGTTTTCCTGCCATGAACATCCCAACCACAAAAAATGATGAAGGCTTACCAATGGGATTACAACTCGTTGGCAAATGGAATGCTGACGAATCGTTACTCGCTTGGGCAGAAGAAATTGAAAAGGTTGTGAGAAAAATATGACGGTTGTTAAATGGAATGTTCGGGCTGGTACATATTACGACTCAGTTGTGTTGATGCAACTTCAACGCGGACTTTTAGAATTAAGTGGCGTGCTTGATGCAGGTGTTGCGATGGCGACGCATGCCAACAAAGATTTGCTTGCGACAAATAATTTATTGCCTGAAAATGTAAATGCAAATCCAGATGATTTATTAATCGTCGTCAAAGCCAATGATGATTCTTCTGCTGAAAATGCTATTTCAAAAGTAGATGAATTACTTGCACGTAGAAAATCATCCACTGTTTCAGAAGATTTTCGCCCACGTAGTTTGAGCGCTGCAGTAAAACAATTGCCCGAAGCCAATTGGGTTTTGATTTCTGTGCCAGGTCGTTATGCAGCTGGCGTTGCCCGTGAAGCACTTGAATTAAATAAACATGTTTTTCTTTATAGTGATAATGTTTCACTTGAAGATGAAATTTCATTAAAGAAAACTGCGCGAGAAAAAGGTTTGCTTGTGATGGGACCTGATTGCGGAACTGCTATCATCAATGGCATTGGTTTAGGTTTTGCAAATCGTGTGCGGCGTGGAAGCATTGGAGTTGTTGGCGCGTCTGGCACAGGCACACAAGCGGTCACTGCTCATATTCATAATCTTGGTGCTGGAATTTCTCATGCCATTGGAACAGGCGGACGAGATTTAAAATCCGATGTTGGTGCGATTACTGCAAATCAAGCACTGCAAGCATTGGCACATGATGATGAAACAAAAGTAATTGCGTTAATTTCCAAACCACCATCACCTGATGTTGCTACACAATTAATTTCTTCTGCTCAACAAACGGGCAAACCTGTCGTGATTTATTTTATCGGTTATCCCCCACCTGCCAGAAAAATTGGCAATTTGCATTTTGCAATTAGTTTAAGTGAAGCCGCTGAGATTGCAGTGAGTCAGTTATCACTAAGCAGTAATCAGTTATCAGTTAATAATAGCAAAGGTTATCTTCGCGGATTATTTTCTGGTGGAACGCTTGCGTATGAAACTCTGCTTGGCTTGCAAGCCAGTCTTTCGCCAATTTATTCCAATGGTCCAATTACGCCAAATCAAAATCTCAAAGACCCGCTCAAAAGCGAAGCGCATTCCATCATTGACTTGGGTGATGAATTTTTCATGGTCGGGCGTTTACACCCGATGATTGATAACGATTTACGCATCAGACGCATGAAACAAGAAGCATCTGATAAAGATGTGAGCATGATTCTGTTTGATGTAGTTCTCGGTGAAGGCTCGCATCTTGACCCTACGGGAGAGTTGGTTCCTGCTATTCAACAAATACAAGCCTCAAGAAAAGACATCGAATTCGTCGCCATAGTCATTGGCACAGATGATGACCCGCAAAATATCAGTCAACAAATTGATAAACTCAAAGAAGCAAATGTGATTGTATTCCGAACTGCGGCAGAAGCAGTTGAATACATTAGTTTGAAGTTCAGTGCCAAAAATACAAATGAATATAAGCCTGTAGATATTAGTCAACTCAAACAACCACTAGCAGGGATTAACGTCGGGCTTGAATCATTTTATGAAAGCCTCATTTCACAAGGTGCGGGAGCTGTCCATGTAGAATGGAAGCCACCTGCCGGTGGAAATGAAAAAATGGCAAATCTATTAGCGAAGATGAAAAGCAAAAAGTAAACGGAGTTAAACATGGATATTGACCAAGCAAATCAAACCGCTGTTGACCGATTAATGTCGGCAAGACCAATTCTTAAAGGTGTTGCAACTGCAAAAGATGTCATCCCCGGTATGAAAGATAATTTATTTTTACATGCCGGTCCGCCAATTGAATGGGCGCGCATGTCTGGTCCGTTGCGTGGAGCGATTATCGGCGCGATGCTGTTTGAGAAGATAGCGGCGTCCGAAGCAGAAGCAACCGTAATGGTAGAAAGAGGCGAAGTCGAATTTGATTCATGTCATCATCATGGCGCGGTTGGTCCGATGGCGGGAGTCACATCTGCATCTATGAAAGTGTATGTGGTTCAAAATGCTGAACATGGAAATAAATCTTTTTCCAATTTGAATGAAGGTTATGGAAAAGTTTTGCGTTATGGCGCGTATAGTGATGATGTGTTGAAGAAGTTGCATTGGATGAATGATGTTTTGGGAACAGCCTTAGCCGATGCGCTTGCATCTTCAAATGGAATTGATATGCGCGCGTTGATGAGTGAAGCATTGCACATGGGCGACGAGGGACATAACAGAAATAAAGCAGGTTCGTTGTTGTATTTGAAATTGCTCGCGCCGTTGATTGCAAAGACAATGAAAGATAATGCGGCGATGTCTGAAGTGTTGCAATTTCTTGGCGATAATGCACTGAGTGTTTTGAATCCAGTAATGGCGGCGTGCAAAGCAATGACCGATGCCGCGCACGGAGTTGAGGGTTCAACGATTGTCACGACGATGGCACGCAATGGAACGGATTTTGGAATTCGAGTGAGTGGGCTTGGTGAAAAACAATGGTTCACAGCTCCTGCTGAAATTCCAGTTGGATTATTTTTCTCAGGTTTTTCGCAAGATGATGCAAATCCAGACATTGGCGATAGTGCCATTACAGAAACCGCAGGCATTGGCGGATTCGCCATGGCAACTGCACCAGCGATTGTGACATTTGTCGGCGGCACACCCAAAGATGCAATGAATGCAACTTTGGAAATGTATGAAATCACATTTGCTGAAAGTAAATTCTTTACCATGCCATCACTGGACTTTCGTGGTACACCCACAGGAATTGATTTACGAAAAGTTGTTGAGTTAGGAATTACCCCACGCATCAATACTGGCATTGCTCACAAGAATGCTGGTGTTGGTCAAGTGGGCGCGGGTTTAGTCAGACCGCCGTTGAAGATATTTGAAGATGCAATTTTTGCATTTGCTGAAAAATATAATTTATAAGGAGTTATACAATGACCAAAATCTACGACCTCTCGCAAGACCTAAACGCCGATGCTTCGTTCTGGCCCTTTTATCCGCCGTTTGAAGTGAAATATATAAAACGCAAAGCGGAGCAAGGCGTGAATGCTCAATATATTATGACATCCAATCACATGGGCACACATTTGGATGCGCCGAAACATTTTGTGACCAGTGGCAAAACGATTGAGCAAATTCCAATTGAATGGTGTTATGGACCAGGCGTCATCGTTGACTTGAGTGACATGCTTGATGACCTCGGCATGTTTACGCCAGAAGATATTGAAAAACGTGCTGATGTTCGTGAAGGTGATATTTTATTTATTCACACAGGTTGGCATAAGTATTCATTCTTCAGTCCAACAGGTGATGAAGAGCGATATATTCAAAGGCATCCAGGTCCACATTACAGCATTTGTGATTGGTTGTTAAAGAAAAAGATTCACATTTGGGGCGTGGATATGATTTCTACTGACCATCCGATGAATTTACCGATTGGTCGTTTTCTTGGCAAAGGCGGATTGGAGCATTGGCAAAAAGTCCGCAAGTTGACTGAGGCAAAATTTGGTGCAGACAAAATGGATGAGTTGTTCCCAGATTCTGCTTATCAATTAACCCATAATGCTTTGTTCCCACATGATTGTATGCATGTTGAAAATCTCGGTGGTGATATTGGTTTGAAAGAATTACACAACAAACGCATCACCCTCGGCGTGTTCCCATGGAAATTCAAAGGTGGTGAAGCTGCGTTTTGTAGAGCAGTGGCTTGGGCGTAAGTAATCCGTCATTGCGAGCCATGCTCTTGCTTTTTGTGGCGAAGCAATCTCCAAATTAATTAGAAGATTGCTTCGTCGTTGCTTTGCAACTCCTCGCAATGACATGAATGAGGTTTTATGACGACACGATATTTTGGCGAAAGAATCAAACGTAATGAAGACCCGCGACTCTTAACGGGTCAGGCGTTGTATGTGGACGATGTAGATTTACCCAATATGTTGCATGTTGCATTTTTGCGCAGTCCGTATGCACATGCAAAAATCAATAGCATTGACGTTTCGCAAGCATTACAACGCGAAGGTGTAATCGCCGCATACACAGCAAATGATTTGGGTGATTACTGGCAACCTGGTCCATTGTTGGTTTCGCCGCCGCCTGTCAAAGACATTACCTTTAATCAAAAAACACAAGTGCCATTGGCAAAAGATAAAGTCAAATTTGCTGGTGAACCGATTGTGATGATTGTCGCTGAGAGTCGTTACATCGCCGAAGATGCCTTAGCAGATATACAAATTGATTACGAGCCATTACAAGCAGTCGTTGATTTAGAAAAAGCATTGCAAGAAGATAGTCCTATTATTCATGATGAAATTAAATCTAATGTCGCCGCACATGTGATTCAAACCAAAGGTGATTATGAATCGATTAAGAAAGATGCGGCATTAATCGTCAAACGCAGATTCAAATATGACCATGGCTGTGCCGCCGCAATGGAAAATCGTGGAATTGTTGCGGAATGGGATAAACGTGCGGGACGATTAACCGTTTGGGATACGACTCAAGCGCCCGTTGTGATTCGCAACGGACTTGCAGGCATGCTTGGTTTATCTGAAAGACAAGTCCGCGTGATTGCACCATTTATCGGCGGCGGATTTGGTCCAAAGATTATGATGTTCTATCAAGAAGAAGTTTTGGTTCCCTGGGCGGCGATGAAGTTATATCGCCCCGTCAAATGGATCGAAGACCGCGCCGAAAATTTTGTCGCCACGACACACGAACGCGGACAAATCCATGATGCTGAGATTGCATTTGATAAAGAAGGTCACATTCTCGGCGTGCATGATGTGTTCTTGCATGACACAGGCGCGTATGCACCGTATGGATTAACTGTTCCGCTTAATTCTCAAGCCAATGTGCTGGGATTGTATGACATCAAAAATTATTACAGTGAATTTACGGCTTTATTTACAAACAAAACAATTGTCACACCTTATCGTGGAGCGGGACGTCAACATGGCGTGTTTGTGATTGAACGTGCCTTAGACATTGCCGCCAAAGAATTAAACATTGACCGTGCCGAAATTCGCAGACGAAATTTTATTCAACCAAAACAATTTCCGTATGACAATGAAATCATTTACCAAGATTTTGCTCCATTAGTATATGACAGTGGAAATTACGAACCCTTGTTAGATGAAGCCTTAGAAAAAATTGATTATCATAAATTCATCAATGAAATTCAACCAAAGTTAAGAAAAGAAGGCAAATATGTCGGCATTGGTTTAGTTGCTTATGTAGAAGGTACAGGCATTGGACCTTACGAAGGTGCAAAAGTACAAGTGATGAGTAGCGGACGAGTTTCTGTCGTCACAGGTGTGGGTACACAAGGACAAGGTCACTTCACCAGTTTTGCTCAAATCGTTGCAGAGCAACTCGGTGTCAGTGTAGATAAGATTGACGTTGTCACTGGCGATACTGACCAGTTTTATTGGGGTGCTGGCACGTTTGCGAGTCGTGGTGCAGTGGTGGCAGGCAATGCAATTAACGAAGCTGCAAAAGTTGTGCGCAAGAAAATTTTCAAACTTGCATCCGAACATTTCAATGCGCCCGAAGATGAACTTGAACTCGATGATGGATTTATACGCGTGCAAGATATTCCGCAACAATCTATTTCATTGGGTGAATTGGCAGGCATGGCGAATCCGACTCGTGGAGCTGTCAAACCTGGTACAGAGCCGGGGTTAGAAGCAACCAATTATTTCGGTCCAGAAAGAGGCGCAACTGCTAGTGGAATCCATGCCATGATCGTGGAAGTGAATCCTGAGACGATGCAAATCAAAATCCAAAAATATTTGGTGGTGCATGATTGCGGAAAAGTGATCAACCCGTTAATTTTGGATGGGCAAATTCATGGCGGTGTGGCGCAGGGCATTGGCAATGCGTTTTATGAACATCTCAAATATGATGAAAATGGGCAACTGCTGAACGGCACGTTTATGGATTATCACCTGCCGACGAGCCTTGAAGTGCCGCGCATCGAAACGGGACATGGCGAAACGCTTTCGCCGCTTAACCCGATGGGCATGAAAGGTGCAGGTGAAGCAGGCGCGATTCCTGTTGGTCCGTTGTTTGCTCAAGCATTGGAAGACGCACTACATGATTCAAATTTTGAGATTTTAGAAATTCCGATTAATTCCAATAGACTTTGGGAAATTGTGAATAGCAAATAGTCATTGGATGAAATTCCCGCTTCTTTCTTAGCCGATAGTTGATTCTGACCTTCGGCTTTTTATTTGCTTCAAGTTAAGACCCTAAAGGTCTGCCTTGTATAAAAAAATAATTTTCAAGCAAAGATAATTCGCTATCCATCAAATTTATTTTATAGGAGACCTTTAGGGTCTGCATGATATGAGTTTTGAGATTTTAGAAATTTCTATTAATTCGAATCGCTTGTAAGAAAAAGTAAGAATGTTTAATAAACAGATATTTTCAATCTGCTTGGATTCTCTTAAAACGCAGTCGGCGAATCTTTGTAGAAGTACATACTAGCCATGACCCTGTTCCAAAATCTCCAACTGGAAAGCTAGTTACAGATACTATTACTTTTCCTTTATTAGCAAGTTCATCCGCCATCTTGTTTATACTTTCTTCAATCTTGTAATTTTCTAGATTATAAAATCGGGAATTAAAAGTATCAAAATCTTCACATATCAGTTCCCATCCTTGTGATCCCAATTGGTTTAAGTATTCAATTAAGTCAGGGTCTGATCCTTCATCAAATGATTTATCGTTAACAAAAGATACCCGCCAGCTACCATTAAGACGTATAGATACTACTGATAAATATTCCCATTTAATCATAAATATTAACCTTAATAATTATTATTATTGAGTTATAAAATTTCACTTTGCTAATTTCATAAACTCATCGCGTTCAATTTCACAGTCCCGTAAAATTTTCAGCATTAAACCTGGACCAATAATTTCGCCCCGATGAACTGGTACTACTGTTCGTCTACCGTCTTTGTGTCCTAAAAAATGATGACTTCCTTTAACTCGTAAAACATCAAAACCCGCTTTTTTCAATGCAACAATCACCTCCTGCCCTGTCAGCCGCGCCATTTTTGCCATCATACTTCAACAGCAATCCTTTGCACGCCAATAAACTCATTTGAAACAATATCGTCTTCCATTTCCAAACATAAAGCAATGGCTTCACGGATTCGTTCCATCAGGACATCTAATGAAGTGGCTTGTGTATGACAACCTTGTAATTCAGGCACACTGGCAACGTAATAACCTTCTTCATCACGTTCAATAATGACGTTAAATTCTTTTGTCATTTTTATCCTTTCATTTGTTTTAGTAATTATACTCCTCAAATTTAATTTATTGTTATCACCACATTGCCCATCTTCTCTCCCGTATCCACATAACGATGTGCTTCCACAATCTGCTCCAGTGGATAACTTCTATCAATCACAGGTTTTAGCTTGCCAGCTTCAACCAAATCTTTGAGTCTGAGCAAGTTTTCAGTTGTATAACCTGCTTCCCAAACAAGCAACTTTTTATTTCCAACATTTTTTGAGATTGCCATGCGAAGCATGTGTTTCATTTTAGGATTCACATTTAAGTATGTTCCATTTTCAGTCAGTGACTGTACACTTTCCCAAAACGGACTTCCGCCGATTGTATCCATAATCACATCATATTTTTTGCCATTCTTTGTGTAATCTTCTTTAGTGTAATCAATCACATAATCTGCACCAATGGATTGCATCATTTCTAATTTACCGCCACTATCCACACCTGTCACTTCGGCGCCATAAAGTTTAGCAAGTTGAACAGAAAACGTGCCGATACTCCCACCCGCACCGACGATTAAAACTTTTTGTCCGCGTTGAATTTTTACTCTATCAAGAGAATGCAAGGCTTCGAGTCCACCAAAAGGCACGGCTGTCGCCCCTTCATAACTGATGTTGGTCGGGCTTTTCGACATCACACCTGCCAACTCATTTGGTTTTGGCGCAATACATCTGTATTCGGCATACGTTCCGAATCCCAAACCCGTGTAACCATACACTCGGTCACCGACTTGGTATTCAGTCACATCTTTGCCTGCTCCTACAACTTCACCTGCAAACTCCGTGCCGAGGATTTTGATTCGGCTGGGTTTGAAAAGACCAATATAAAGTCTGATAGGAAGCGAAAACGGGAAAGGAATTTTGAGTCTACGAAATTCCGTATCTGCCCTTGAAACCGCCGCCGCGTGAATCTTAATCAG
This sequence comes from Anaerolineales bacterium UBA2317, assembly GCA_002345215.1. Taxonomy (GTDB): domain Bacteria; phylum Chloroflexota; class Anaerolineae; order Anaerolineales; family Villigracilaceae; genus Villigracilis. Next base: position 274,508 of record DDVH01000022.1, on the reverse strand, counting down.
CACTTCGTTATCTTTCGGAGTCGGCTTTTCAACTTCTTGCAATTGAAGTCCATCAGGAGAACCGTATTTTGTCCAAATGACTGCTTTCATCGTGACACATCCTCTTTGAGATCTTTATTTTTGATGGAGCAAACTTTCTATATGAGCAAATTCATCAGCAAGTGAATCTTTTTCATTATCAGTTAATTCAAGTGATTTTGCCAAGTCTAATGATGATTTTGCTAATTTGATATTATCCACGCGTACAGCCAATTCTGCTTGATATAAATACGCTCTGACTTTATCTAAAGTTGCGGCATCTGGGAAGCGTTTGATTCCGTTTTGCAAAGTCTTAAGCGCAAGTGCTTCATCTCCATGGGCATCACCCAGCCGTGTAGCGACGTTAAGAAACCCCATCAAACCATCTTTCTCTTCTGCTGAATCTTCTTGCTCTGTATCACCAAGTTTAGAAATTCTCAACCAGTTACCACCTACATCTACAACACTGAAACCGCTCACAGTCCCATATTTTTTACGCGGTCGTGTAACACGAGGGATGCCTTTTACAGGTAGCTTACCAAATTTTTCCCGTAATCTTGAAGCGAAGTTTTGATATAAAGCATCAGGGTCAGGCACAACGATAATCACAGTTGCATAAGAATCTTCAGGATTAAATCCATCCATGCCAAATAAATGAATATGCATATCTTCTAAAGCAACAACTGCATAAGGATTTGGTCGCAACTGTCGATACGTCTTTTTAAAACCAAGTGTTTCATAGAAAGAAATCGCCTCGTCAATTTCTTTGCAAGGCAAGGCTGGATACATGCGTTCATTTGCCATAAGATATTTTTCCTTTTATATAAAAATGGATTTAATTCTACTCGATAAAATAAAAAGAGGCTAAAGATTGAAAAACAATCTTTAGCCTTTGCAAAACATCTTGTGGAAATAAATTTATTGCCCGACGATGGGGCTAATCAACTGAAAATAATTTCCATCTGGGTCTGCCAAAGTTGCAATTCAACCGCCACCTTCAACCATTTCATACGGCTCTTTGATAACGGTAGCACCAGCAGATTTGATTCGTTCAAATTCTTCTTTCACTTGTTCCGTTTCAAAATTAATCATCACACGTCCAGCATCTTTCGATTTGCCGCCCATCTCCGAGTGACTCAAAACAGACATAAACGCACCGCCTACTTGCCAGCCCCAAAAACCATTTTCTGGGTCAACCATATCGGCTGGCTTGCCTAAAACTTTTGCATAAAAATCTGCCAAGGCTTGCGGTTGAATCGTACCAATCATTACCGAATTTAGATTTAACATGTGTCACATCCTTTCTGTTTGATTTTAGAACATAAGTTCTATTTTGACAAGTACTTAGCTACAGAGAATACAGAGTGCTCGGAGATTTAAAAAAGGTTTTCTCAATGGTCTCTGTCACCTCTGTGGCTTAATCTTTGTTTTGCAAAATACAAAAGCAACACAGAATAGATTTGATGAAACCCTAACAACAAGTTGAAGATGAATCCCAAGCCCTCGCCTCTTTTCTTCGGGACAACTGCTGACCCAAAGTATAGTTTTGTTTTATCTTCAACCTGTTCCACCATAAACCATGAGCGTGTGTGACTCACAAAATCACACATCAATAATTCTTTTTCGCTTCGATTTTCAACCGTCCATGCCGCGAATTGTTCAATTTCAGCATTTGACAACTTTCTTGCTTCCACATCAGACGATGGTTTTCTGACTGTGTAGGTCAAAATAAACGCTTCTACTTTAAAAAGCCAAGTAGTATAAAATGCAAAAACAAATTCCGAGAAGGAAATTTGTTTGTCAATCGTTGTGACGTAACAATCAACATAATTTCCATTTATTAAGTAATTTTCTAAAAATGTGTCTTTAGGCGGAGAGCATTTCTCAACAGAAAACATTTTACTCCGCCGCCACTGCTTCAATCTCTAATTTCCACTTAGACTCTAACAATTGACAACAAATCACTGTAGAAGCAGGATGATTATCTCCTAAATATTTCATCCGTAATTTACGTTCGGCTCATCGTATTCTGCGCTAGCCAAATACGTTCTCAAAGAAATAATATTGTCATACGTCATATTCGCGGATTTTAGAATTGAACCGATATGCTTCCAAATAATTTCTCCTTGCTCCTCAAAAGAATCGGGCATTGTTTTCCCATCTGCCAAATATCCATTTAATCCGCTGATAAAGAGTAATCGTGAATCTCCACCGACCTCAACTGCATGGCTGTAATTCCGATATGGTGGAAACAAATCTTTTGGGTTGTGTTTTGTAATTGTCATTCGATAATCCTTTAAATAGTTTGTATAATTGATTATATTCAACTATTATGATTCTCGTCACAGGTGCAAGCGGAAAGACAGGAAAAGCAGTAATCAAATCACTTTCGCAGGTTGAAAGAGTATGTGCCTTTGTGCGAGATGAAAAGCATACTGAGTCTCTCAAATCTCTCGGCGCGGAAAAAGTTATTGTTGGTGACTTGCTAGATAAATCTGCAATGCTCTCTGCTACAAAAAACATCAGAGCCATTTATCACATTTGCCCGAATATGAATCAGCATGAAGTGGAAATAGGTAAGTTAGTTCTTGATTCTGCAAAGCAAAACGGAATTGAGCATTTTGTGTATCATTCTGTTTTGCATCCACAAATTGAAGTCATGAATCACCATTGGCAGAAGATGCGTGTGGAAGAGATGATTTTCGAGTCTGGAATCCTTTTTACAATTCTACAACCTGCTCCCTACATGCAAAATTTGTTAGCAAATTGGAAAAGTATTCTTGAAGAAGGAATTTTACCAGTTCCATATTCTATTGATTCAAAATTTAGTTTTTTAGATTTAGAAGACCTCGCCGAAGTTGCAAAAATTGTTTTGACTCAGCCAAATCACAAAAATGCAATTTATGAATTGGCAAGTACAAATCCGATCTCACATACGGGAATTGCCGAAATATTTAGTAAAGCATTAAATCGTCAAATTCATGCTGAGAAAATAGAAATTGAAACTTGGAAACAAAGTGCAAAGGGATTAAGTGATTACGCACTTGAGAATTTAGTCAGGATGTTTGAGTATTATGATAAATTCGGCTTGGTTGGAAATTCAAATATGTTGAAATGGATTTTGAAACGTGAGCCAAATTCTTTAGAGACATTTATCAAGCAAAATGAATCAAATGCTTAAAGCTATTTCAATTACTGATAATGTAAAAGACTGGCTAGAAAATTCTCAACAGCCAAAAATTTTGCATATATTTGATGAGGTTTGCAACTTAATCAATGAAAAAAAAGAAATTTTATCTATTGTCAATAAAGAGATTGGAAATGGACCATTCAATTTAGTTATTGAAGAACAAGTTTTATTTTCCAAACATATTGATGTCGATTCTAAAATTTCAATTGAAGATAACCAACTCAGAATTGGAGATTTGGCTATCTCGTTTGCCTACACGCAAGATTGGAATCCAATGCCTAAGTGGGAAGTGTTGAAAAAAAATAAAAACGAGATAATCAATCGTTTGAGTCTTTTACAAATGGATATTGAAAATGAAAGCATTCTCCAATTCTCCAATTTGCTATCAAATGCAATTATCAAAACGGATATTCCCATAATAAAAAATATTTCATCGAAACTTGCTGGTTTAGGTATTGGTCTCACCCCTGCTGGTGATGACTTTCTGATGGGTGCCATGCATGCGGCTTGGATGATTCATTCAGAAAGCGATGCGAAAAAGATTACGGAAGAAATTGCGAATATCGCCACGCCATTAACTACTTCTCTTTCGGGTGCGTGGTTGAGGTCAGCGGCTAAGGGTGAAGCGGGAGAATTATGGCATGAATTTTTTGATGCCTTAATCAAAGACGATAATGTTTATTTACCGATGAGCAAAATACTTTCGGTTGGTGAAACTTCGGGGTCAGATGCGTTGACAGGATTTTTTAGTGTGATAAATGAATATAGCTCGTCATTTTCTTAATTTCTTAAGACGATTCTTTTCAGCAGAACTCATTCGCTCAATGGCTCGCGAAAAAGCGAGTGCGCTGAACCTATCAATATTCGTCTCAATATATTTCCCAATTTCATTTTTATACACATGCCCCATCTCGCGCAAAACCCAACCAACGGCAGTTTGCACATAGTAACGGTCATCGTCTAAGCAATTAGTTACGAGGGGCAAAACTTTTTGGGGATTTAAGAAGACCGCGTTTTTTCCGCTGTAATGGATCAGACTCACCAGTGACGCACGCCGCTTCCACTCACTTTCGGCTTGATTCCACTTTTTCAGTATTGGATACACTTCATCAAATTGGCTTTCTACAATGCGAGAATACATGGAACACAAATTATCACAGTGACACCAATTATCAACGCGTTCAATCCAATGTTTAGATACATGCCAAAGATTGGATTGAACTTGCTTTTTCACAATGGGGATATAAAATTCTAAAGTTGCGAATAACACATCGCCATATTGAGAATTTTTCCAAAGCCAATCCCATATTTCTAAAATTTGATTTTCAGGTAAACCATAAAAAGAAAAACCTTGCTTGACTCGTTTTCTTAAATTTGGAAATGAAATGCCAAGATGCGTAAGTTTTGAGCCTCGGTCTGCTTGAATGGCTTTGCCACGAGCAGGGTCACCAATTGCTATTAAAGCCTCAACAACTTCGTTATGATATTTTTGGATTTGGGATTTATTCATGCTCATAATAAAAATAGAAAAGTAGGGACACAGCAAGTCGCCTTAAGATTTTGACGTCAGATTGTTTCGCTGTGTCCCTACAAAAATGTTATATCGCTGCGCTGTTTTTCAAAGCAGTAATCTCGGCTGACGAATAATTCAATACACTTGATAATATTTCTTCAGTATGTTCACCAAGCAGGGGCGGCGGATTTTTCACTTCGGCTGGGGTGTTAGATAATTTATAAGGAAAACCGACCAGTTTCAACGTCCCGGCTGAGGCGTGTTGGGATTCTAGAATCATTTCCCGCGCACGCGTATGTTCAAGATCAAATACTTCTGGCACGGTATTAATTCTTCCACAAGGCAAACCTGCATTACGCAATTGTTCCAGCCAATGTTCAGCATCTTGGCTTGAAAATATCTTATTTAATTCATCTACCAAGACTTCGCGATTCTCAACTCGTTTACGATTGGACTCAAATCGTGAATCATTTTTCCATTCGGGGCGATTCAAAACATCACACAAGGTGCCCCATTGTTTTTCGTTGGCGACGCCGAGAATAAACCAAGTATCGCGCGCACGAAAAGAATCATACGGGACGAGATTCGGATGTGCATTACCCAAACGCGTTGGCGGTTTACCACCCACCAAATAATTTGAAGCGACATTGGTAAGCAAAGCGAGATGCGAATCAAAAAGTGAAATATCAACCAGTTGCCCTTCGCCCGTGACATCACGCGCACGCAACGCCGCCAGAATTGCAGTGGATGCAAACATGCCAGATGTAATATCAATAATTGGAATGCCAACGCGAGACAAGGCACCATCGGCGGGACCGGTGATACTCATCATGCCGCCTTCAGCTTGAAGCACAGCATCATAACCAGGACGTTCAGCATACGGACCTGTGCGACCGTATCCACTGACTGAACAATAAATTAACTTTGGATGAAGTTTATGTAAATCGTTGTATCCCAAACCAAGTTTATCTAAATCGCCAGTGCGATAATTTTCTACAAAGACATCACATTCGCCAGCAAGTTTTTTGATAAGGTCTTGACCCTCTTTGCTTTGAATATTGACCGTGATACTTCTTTTGTTTCGATTGGCGGCAATGAAGTAAGCGGATTCGCCGGGATAATTTCCATAAGGTTTGCCTACAAACGGCGGACCCCAGCCACGTGTTTCATCGCCCACTTCTGGGCGTTCAATTTTGATGACATCTGCGCCTAAATCACCGAGCATCATGGTGCAGTATGGACCTGCTAAGGCGCGGGTCATATCGAGTATTCGGATTCCGTTTAGAGGTTGCATGTTTTATCCTAGTGAATAGTTATCAGTGAACAGTAGTCAGTTTTTAGCAGTTTTTTAGGTTTTGGGCTTGGGTCATAGCAATATCTTGCCTTTTCGGGAAAATAGGTTGTATAATGTTGTTATGTAATATAAGGGATTATACAGTGTGTTGTATACCATAGTTGGGCAGATAATTTATAACACTACACACAAGGTTAAATCATGGCAGATATAAATAAACGCATCCAAAGAATACTAGATGATAATTTAGCGTGGAGTGCTATTGCGCCAAGTTACAACTTTACTATTGAAGATATTTGGGGAGTTGAAGAGTTTCTTACTGGACAACAAAATCACTATTTCTTTGGGAGCAAAGGTTCTGGCAAGTCGTCACTTGTGACAATAGCAAAGGGGAAAATTTCAGAATTGCCATATTCTATTTCATGCGTAATTCACTCGTCAATTTTTGAAAATGATGTAAATGCCGAAACTCATGTAGGCAGAGTTTTGAAAGGAATATTCGATAACATTATTGAAACAATCGAATCAAAGCAAAAATACCAAAGATGGAAATGGTTATCATCCACTTATGTAGGGGTAAGGAATTTCTTCGACCTGCGCCACGCAAGAAAACTTTCCGAAGATTTAGTGGCATCCGATAAAGGAAAAAACTCAGGAAAGACATCGTCCTTGTTGTCCCAAACTCGCCTTGAACTTTCTGCTGGAATAGGCGAAGTTGAGTTATCGGCATTTAGCGCAGGCACGTTGAAATTAGGCAACGCTTCGATTACCCCTCTTCAATTAGGATTCAAAATTTCTCCAGATAAAGACCTAGTAAACCGACAAAGTCCTATTGATGATCTTGAAATCAATACTGAACAGTTGCTTTCTGATTTATCAAAGGAAGTTTGCGTCCGCTTGAAAGAAGTGGGAGTTCGGAATTTATTTATTTTAATAGATGATTACCATCTTTTTTCAATCGTCTCTCAAGTACAAATACTCAAAACACTTGCAAGATTAAAGGCAAAATTTAAAGAAAATGGTGTTTCTGTATCTTATAAAATATTTTCCGCAACCGATCTATCAGTCGATATATTAAATTCAATCAGCCTGTCAACCGTAAATGAAATTACCTACCTGAATATTGAAGCATCTTTAGACAAAGCGAAACGAACAATAAAAAGGCGGGCAATGGAAAACCGACTCGTGAAATTACTTTCACTAAATAAAATTAGCCCAGATGTTATAGATGAAAAATTTCCGCCTGACATTATGAATCATGTTTTCACATTGTCAGGTGGGCATTTCCGCAGAGCATGGAAAATTTTCTCGAAAATGTTGGACAGTGAAGATAAATACGCCCCGTATGATGTAGTTGAAAAAGCATCCGCTGATGTAATAAAAGAATTTCGGGACAATTTACCAGCACAGGTAGGTATAGAAAAAGAAAGTTATAGAATTAATTACAAGAACTGGTATAACACAACAATAACCAACATGGTACGTTTCTTTCAACGAAGAGAATCGGCACTTTTTGTGATTTCCGAATCCGACCAAAAAAAGTATCCAGAATTAGTGCAGTGGGTCAATGATGCTATTGCAATTGGAGATGTACTTGAAATTGCAAAAGATTTTTTTAGGCGCGACGATAAAGACCGTTTAATACATTATTGGTTACTTGCCCTCAATCCAGCAACAGTTCGTGGCATATTAGGATATAGTGAAAGTAGAATTACTTACCAAAGTATCGAAGATATTCAATCAGGATTGAAAAACGTAAGTTTTAGTAGAACAGACGCACAAAAATTATCTTCTAAAACCTGAAATCTGTCCAACTTTGCGTACATCCGCCTTCTCGCTTCGCTTAAAGACGAGACGCTTTCCATTAGGCTATAATCTCTCTCATGCCTAATCGTTTAATCAATACAACATCCCCTTATTTATTACAACATGCAAATAACCCTGTAGATTGGTATCCATGGGGTGAAGAAGCGTTAAAAAAATCCAAAGATGAAAATAAACCTATATTTTTAAGTATAGGATATTCGGCGTGCCATTGGTGCCACGTATTTTCTCATGAGTCATTTGAAGATGAAGAAACTGCCAAATATATGAATGAGCATTTCATCAACATCAAAGTGGACCGTGAAGAACGCCCTGACATTGATGGAATTTATATGCAAGCCACAATCGCAATGACGGGTTCGGGCGGCTGGCCCATGTCGGTCTTTCTCACGCCAGATTTGAAACCGTTTTATGCAGGCACATACTTCCCACCCACTCGGCGTTACAACATGCCCGCCTTCAAAGATGTGTTAAGTGGTTTGAGCAACGCTTGGAAAAATGAACGCGATGAGGTTTTTAGCACCAGTGAAAAAGTTACAAATCATTTGCAGTTAACTAACAAGTCACAAAATGATGAGTTGCTCACGAAAGAACATCTCAATGCAATTGCAAATGCCATGCGTGATTCGTATGATTGGGGTTATGGCGGTTGGGGTGATGCGCCGAAATTTCCGCAAGCGATGGCGCTTGAATTTTTGTTACATCATTCAGCCATGAATCAAACAAATGAATTTGAAAATCTCATCACACATTGTCTCAACGCTATGGCGCGCGGTGGCATGTATGATGTGGTCGGTGGCGGATTTTCACGTTACAGCACCGATAACAATTGGCGTGTGCCGCATTTTGAAAAAATGTTATACGATAATGCCTTGCTCGTGCGTGCTTATTTACATGCATGGCAAGTCACAAAAAATCCATTTTACAAACGCATCGTGCAAGAAACTTTAGATTTTGTGGCGCGCGAAATGACTCATCCAGATGGCGGATTTTATTCTTCACTCGATGCTGATTCCGAAGGTGAAGAAGGTAAGTTTTATGTTTGGTCTCAAGATGAAATAAAAAATATTTTGAAAGAGGATTATGATTTTTTTGAGGCGGCGTATGGAATCACTGCGCAAGGGAATTGGGAAGGCAAAACAGTTTTACAACGCGTCTTAGATGATTCCTCCCTCGCCGCCCGCTTCAAACTTGACGTGGAAACTGTCACCACTAAGTTAGCAGAATCTCACACCAAGCTTTTATCCGTCCGTGACCTACGCATCCGCCCGGGCACTGATGATAAAGTGCTCACTGCATGGAATGGTCTCATGCTGGCAGGCTTTGCAGAAGCGGCTAGAGCGTTTGCTTTGGAGTCAAATACAAAACTTAGTAATTCTAAATACTATAATCTGGCTACGCGCAACGCAGAGTTTTTACTCTCGAAATTAAGACCGAATGGAAAATTAGTCCGTGCTTGGCGAGATGGCAAAACGACAAACGAAGTTTTCCTTGAAGATTATGCCGCGTTGATTTTAGGTCTGCTTGAACTGTATCAAACCGATTTTGATAACAAATGGTTTGTCTCTGCCAAGGAATTAACGGATGAAATGATAGAAAAATTTTCCGATGAAGCAGGCGGATTCTTCGATACGCCAAACGATGGCGAGAATCTCTTAATCAGACCGAAAGATGTGCAAGATAATGCTACTCCCTGCGGAAATTCATTGGCTTGTGAGGCATTAATCAAAATGGCGGAATATGCAGGGGAAGGAAAATATAGAGACTTGGCAGAAAAATCTCTTTCATTAATCACGACTTATACTTTGCGATATCCGCTTGGGTTCGCGAGATGGTTATCAAGTGTAGAAAATGTTTCAGGGACCATGAAGCAGGTTGCCCTTATCGGCGAAGCGGGTGAAGAAAATTTTGAGGCGCTGAAAAAAATTATCCAATCTGAATATCGCCCGAATATCATCATGGCTTGTTCATCTTATCCAATAAAAGAAAATGCCCCTGCGTTATTAAATGATAGAATTATGCTTGAAAATCAAGCAACGGCTTATGTGTGCGAAGGTTTTGTGTGCAAGCAACCGACAACAAAAATTGAAAAGTTGGTTGAGCAATTAAATTCTTAAGAGGAACTATGGAAACAAATTTAGATTTAGTAGAAAATTTAATTAAGATTGGTATGGCAGTTTTGGTGGGTGGAATTATCGGCGCAGAACGAGAATATCAAGATAAAGCCGCAGGGTTTCGCACAATTATTTTGATTACGTTGGGTTCAACATTGTTTACAATTTTTTCTTTGTTGTTAGACCCTGAAAATACGCAAACCCGTATTGCCGCAAATATTGTCACAGGTATTGGTTTCTTAGGTGCTGGTGCCATCATCCGCGAAGGTGGACGTGTAGCAGGGTTGACAACCGCCGCAACAATTTGGCTAGCGGCGGCATTAGGTATGGGGATTGGTGCAGGCGAGTTGTATTTTGTATTAACCGCAACAGGCGTTACCATTTTGGTGTTGGTGATTTTCCCACGCTTTGAAATTGTGATTGACCGTTTACGCGAAGCACGTTCTTATAGAATTGTAGTTGGTGCGAAAGACCTCAAGAAAGTTGAAAAAATTGAGGAAGCCCTTGCGGATTGCTCGTTACAAATCTATGAGCACCATCAATCAAAGAATGAAAAATCTATTATCGGTTCATGGAAGACAATTGGTTCACCAAAAAATCATGAGAAGTTTACGATGTTAATGTTGAAAGATAAAGACGTAAAAGAATTTGATTACTAAAAACAAAAGGCTCTCAAATTGAGAGCCTTTTGTTTATTTTGTTTCTTCGGTTTCGGTCTTATCAGTTGTTTCTTCTTCTTTGTTGCCTAAGCCTTCACGAAATGATTTGATGCTTCTGCCTAATTCGCTTGCAATTTTTCCGATGCGACCAGGACCAAAAAGCAAAATCACAATAACAAGGATAATAATCCATTCTGAACCGCGTGGTAAACCAAACATTCCATACTCCTTAATTAATTTTCAAATTGAATCGTACCACGAGTCAATGAAAAAATGGTTAGAGATTTGTAGTGTAAAAAACTTAGCAGAGATCTCCGAGAAAGATTCTCAAAATCTCAGTATTCTCTGTGGCTATGACATAAAGCGTGAGGCACTCTCTTACAACTCGCGCCGAGAGAATAAACCTTCGAGATAACGGAATGCCCGACGAGCCAACGAGCGTAAACGTGCAAAGAAACGATATTGCTCTGGGTAAACGTTACGTTTAGAAGGTACAGGTCCAGTCCATTCGGCGACTAACGCGCCCCATGTTAATCCGCCACCGAAACCGACTAGCACTATTTTGTCTCCGTTTTTAATCATGCCCTTTTCTACCGCTTCCACTGTAGCAATTGGAATTGAGGCAGTCGATGTATTTCCATATCTATCCACATTGATAACAAACTTATCAAGTGACATTTTAAGATATTTTGCGGCTGTTTCAATAATGCGGTAATTGGCTTGGTGCGGAACAATCCATTGAATGTCGTCCGTGGTCATGCCTGCTTTTTCTAAGGCTTCTTTGGCGGCTTGTCCCATCACCCGCGTTGCAAAACGAAATACGGCTTTGCCATCCATTTCAACATAGTGCTTATTCTCCACCAGTGTTGTTTCACTGGCTGGGTAACGTGAGCCACCGCCTTTTAATATCAAAGATTCTGCACCTGAACCGTCAGAGCGCATCACAGCAGATAAGATTCCGCCCGGAGTGTCACTGGCTTGTAACACAAACGCCCCTGCCCCATCACCAAATAAAATACAGGTGCTTCTATCTTTCCAATTGATGAAGCGAGATAATGTTTCAGTACCAATCACCAAAGCATTCCTAATCGAACCACTACGAATGGATTGCGCCGCCATGTTGGTAGCATAGATAAAACCGGTGCAAACGCCTTGCAAGTCAAATGCACCTGCTTTGGTGGCACCAATTTGGTCTTGGATTAAACAGGCTGTGGGGGGCCAAATATATTCTGGCGATGAACTCGTGCAGATGATTAAATCAATTTCGGTAGGTGCAATGTTGGCTACCTTCAAGGCTTTAATCGCCGCTTCAACCCCTAGCGTGGATGGAAATTGGTCTTCGCGTGCAATGTGGCGTTCACGAATGCCTGTGCGTTCACGAATCCATTCATCGTTGGTATCCACCATTTTTGAAATATCGTCATTTGTTAGTACAGGTTCTGGGACGGATATTCCCCAGCCTGTGATGTGTGCGTAAGGCATGAGGCTCCTTTATTGATAGCGGCTAAGAATTAACGTGGCGTTATGTCCGCCAAAGCCAAATGAATTAGACATGATTGCATCTACTTTGGCATTGCGTGATTGATTGGGAACATAATCCAAATCACATTCAGGGTCAGGCGTTTCATAATTGATGGTAGCTGGGATGACACCCTGTTGAATCACCAACGCCCCAACAATCGCTTCAACCGCGCCGGATGCTCCCAACAAATGCCCCGTCATTGATTTTGTAGATGAAACAGGGATGTTATAAGCCTGCTCGCCAAATACAGTTTTAATGGCGGCGGTTTCACTTTTATCATTCAATTGAGTGGATGTGCCATGTGCATTAATATATTGAATATCAGTAGGTTTGAAGTTTGCATCTTCCAATGCCCATTTCATAGAAAGTGCCGCACCTGCTCCATTATCCGCAGGCGCAGAGATATGGTGTGCATCATCCGATGTTCCATACCCTGTAAATTCACAAATGATATTGGCTCCACGAGCCTGAGCATGTTCAAGTGACTCTAAAATCATAATGCCTGCACCTTCCCCCATCATAAAACCATCACGGTTTTTATCAAATGGACGAGAAGCATGCAGATAATCATCATTTCGAGTAGAGAGTGCCGTCATGGTATTCATACCTGCAAAAGCAAGTGAATTAATCGCCGCTTCAGAGGCGCCAGCAATCATCACATCTGCCGCGCCGCGCCGAATCGTCTCAGCCGCTTCACCTAAAGCATTTGTGCCTGTAGCACAAGCCGTCGCCATAGACATGTTCGGTCCGCGCGCGCCAACGCGAATGGCAAGATTCCCAGCAACAGAATCAGGAATCATCATCGGGATTAAAAATGGACTGACGCGGTCTGGTCCACGTTGTTTCATTAATTCATATTGTTCGATAATGATGTTAATGCCGCCAATTCCAGAGCCGATAAAAATTCCGACACGGTCTCGATTCGATTCATCAATTTTCAAGCCTGATTGTTCTAAGGCTTCATATGCCGCCGCAAGCCCAAGTTGAGCAAAACGGTCTAACTTGCGGGCTTCTTTCACGCCAAAAAATGCCACACCGTCAAAGTTTTTTACTTCGGCGGCAAATTTTGTTTTATGATTGCTTGCATCAAATTGAGTAATTAAGCCAGCACCAGATTTTCCCGCCAGCAAAGCATCCCAAGTATCTTTTACATTATTTCCAACAGGGCTAATACAACCCATGCCTGTTACTACAACTCGTTTTCTCATGTATTGTTTTACTCCTTCAAAGCATTAACCTAATTGATTAACCCTCATTTTTCCAGTTCGACACGCCACAAAATTACAATTTTTTCAACACATCCCATGTTTGTTGAATATGCAAACGGTCGTGGTCTGCCATAAAACTGACCACTTCTAAAAAGTTGGTTGGTCCAAAAATGGCATGGCGTGCTTTTCGATTCCATGCTTCATCTGATATTTTTTGTAAAAAGTCAATTGTTTCTTTTCTAGCAATGTTAAATTCTTGTAAAGCCTGTCGTCCATTTTCGTGTAAATAATCACGCTGGCTTGCCCACACACCTGTATCAGGTCTGGGGATAAATGGTTCTTCATGCCCATTAAATAATTTAAGTTGCATAGAATGAATTTCGCGTTCTGTATCTCTTAAGTGACAAATCAATTCGATTAAATTCCAATCATCTTTATCTGTTTTACGAGACCATGAATCGGAATCTAAATTTAATAACAGGCTATTTAAGACTGCAGGCGTAGAAGATAAAATTGCCAAAACAGAATCTTTCGATTTGAAATTTGGATTCAATTCCGTCAGGTTGATAGACTCAAGCCACAGGCGTAAATCTGCTAATGACCCTGCTGAATCCGCTTCACCCTTAGACGTGGAGGCGGGTTCTACATCTACAAGAAAAGTTTTCAGCCCCAACCTTTTTGCAGGGAGGATGTCTCTATCCATATCATTGCCCACCATCAAAATAGGGTTATCACTCCACCCCATCATTCCCAACACCTCAGCATAATAAGCGGGGTATGTTTTTGAAAAATGAAAATTTTCGTAGGTAGAGACAATTTCAAATTGTTCAGGTTGAAAGCCCGCCCAACGCAAACGGTGATGCGTAGCTTTGGTTGGCAAAAGTGGGTCGGTTGCAATCGCAATGCGAAATTTTTTTGTGAATGCCCATTCTACAAATTCTTTCGCGCCTGCTTTTGGAGAAGTTAAATTTTGTAAGGTTGGAAAGATATTATCGTAAAAATTTTCAATAGCCGAATCAAGTTTGCCACGTTCCATTTCAATTTGTGGGTAAAACTCTTCATCAAAAACTTCACGCAATGGTTTTGTGAAATCTGTGCTTTCGTTCATTTTTTGTGTACCTGCAATTAACGCGCGAAACATCAGCGTTGGCGTAATTTGTGGCGCAAGTTCATTTGCTAACGCTTGAAAATATGCGGGAACAAAACTTTGTAAATTGGTATTGAGTAGGGTATCGTCTAAATCTAATAATAAAGTTAAGGTCATGTTTAATTAAGCATCGTCCCGCAGGTTTAGTAGATAAACCTGACGATTTATAAAAACCTGCGGGACGTTTTACTTTTATTCTTTCACTTCAAATTTGAACGGCAATGCATGACATTCCCCACAGCCGATATGTGGTTCATCCACGCCGCGTTTTACTTTTTCACAAAATGCACTCACTTGCACTCTTTTTTGAAACAGAAACGCAAGTGGACGTGCAACAACGACATTCAATTGTAAATGCTGACAAGAATTAGCGCGCGCAATTTCAGGCACAATACATGTTTTACATAAATCACGAGACCATGTTTGACCTTGCGCTTTTAATAAACGGCATTCTTCAATGTTTTTGCCGCGAAAGTAATCACCATAAAAGTGCGGGCATTCTTGACCAGCAGGAGTTTTCATATTCTATACACGTGTGACGTATTCACCTGTACGAGTGTCTACGCGGATGGTATCACCCACATTGACGAAGTTCGGGCATTGTACAACCACACCAGTTTCAGTAGTGACTTTCTTGGTAACGCCTGTAGCAGTGTCACCACGAATTGCCATTTCAGCTTCCACAACTTTCAAATCTACTGAAGTGGGCATTTCAATATCAATGGCTTCGCCTTTGTAGAAAGTTAATTTAACTTCCATACCTTCGCTGAGAAATTGAGCACTTTCACCCAATGATTCTTTTTTGATGGCAGGCTGTTCAAAGGTTTTATTATCCATGAAGTAATACATATCGCCATCGTTATATAAATAAGAGACATTAGCGAAATCTAAACTTACATCTTGTACGGACAAGCCTGAATTAAAAGTTCGTTCGATGTTTGCCCCGGTCAACAAATTGCGAGCTTTCACGCGAATGGTGGCGTTGCCACGCCCTGTTTTGTTGTGACTATAGTCAATCACTTTGTAGAGGTTTCCATCTAATTCAAATGTGACCCCTTTGCGTAGTTCATTTACATCTATCATGCGTTTTTCTTTCCTTGAATAATTTTTATAAGCGGGCGGATTATACCAACGAGTAGCGTATCATGGCTAGGCTCAAGAAAACTCCCCGATTTATCAAAATCGGGGAGTTTTAATTCACTTAGATATATCTTTTAGTAACCCGTACTCGATACATCATTGGAAGGTCGCCATTGAGACCATTTATCTGTGGCAGGGTCAATGGTCATATTGCTTGCTCCGCCACCTTGCCAGAACACTTGGAATACATTGGCATCACCATCCCGTAAGGATGTAAAGGCTAAGTTTGTGCCACCACAGTCCCAAGTTGGACCAGAGTCAATACCTTCGTAATCGGTCACACGGTATTCCTTGTCCTCATTGAAATCATAGCTATAGATATCAAGGTTGCCATTGCGTTCAGATTGGTAAGCAATCCTATCACCTTCAGGAGACCAAGTCGCATTGTTGGTCTTGCCATCCACAGTAAGGCGCGTGATTTCTCCAGTTTCCAAATCAATCACATGTAAATCCGTTGCGCCATCTTCGTTAGAGAGGAAGGCAATCTGCTTACCGTTTGGTGACCAAGCCGGGAAGGTTTCATCTACTGGCGAATCAGTCAGTTGATGTTCATTACCTGTCTCAACATTGAGAACATACAAATCCCAATTGTTGTTGCGGTTGCTTTGGAACACCAAGAACTTCAAATCTGGTGAGTAGAACGGGTTGATATCGTCTGACGGATCACTGGTAATTTGGGTTTCTCTACCAGTGAGTTGGTCAATAGTGAACAAATCAAAGCGACCATTTCTATCTGATTGGAAGACCACAGTCTGTGAATCCGGTCCGTACATTGGATTCGTATTATTCGACTGCGACTCTGTCAGACGTATCGCTTCGCCACTTCCGACCAAATCTGTGTAGTACAGTTCGACATTTCCATTACGGTTACTTTGGAACACAACCCAAGAGTCATCTGGTGCACGACTCGGTCGGCTATCCACTGCTCCATCTTTGGACAAGTTATACAATTTGAAATCTTCTTGCCCTTCAATACCATCGAGACGGTACACTTCCAAATTGTCATCACGGAAAGTGTGGAAGACCAAGCATTGAATACAAATCGTGGGTTCAGCAGCTCCTACGACTAGTGATTCGTAGCAAGCCGTCAGAGCAGCACGGACTGTGGTGTTGTTTGCATCTGTAATTGTGAGAATTAACTGATCGTAATCACCAATCACTGTCAAGTTAAGGCTCTGTCCAGCATTCAATTGGAAATTTCCACTTTGAATAAGATTGCCATTGGAATCTGTGATTTGATACAAATAAGCCGCTGGCATATTAGCACCATTATTGGTGATGTTGAAACCAGCAGTATTTTCCTTCGTACAAACACCGGTTGCGCTCAACGCAGGCGGAGGTGGTGGCGTAACACAAGTCGTCATATCAGCTGTTGCATTCAAACCAGGGTCTTGTGGGCTGGTCAAAGTATAAGATGGGGATGTGGCATTATTTATAGTAATCGTAATACTTTGCCCAGATAGCAATTGGAATTGACCACTTTGAACTGGGTTGCCATTTGCATCTGCAACATCATAATCATAAGGGAAGGTCATATCACCGCCAGTGTTCGTTATAACGAATGTGGCAATGCCGGCATTAGAGGTACATGCTCCAGAAGCTGAAAGCAATGGCGAGTTTATTACAATACCACCACAAGTTGTCATGTCAGCAGTTGTGGTCAGACTATTATCATTTGGACTTGTAAATGTGTATGAAGCCGAACCGCCACTAACTTGTATCGTCGTTGTTTGCCCAGCATTCAATTGGAATGAAGAATTTTGTACTGGATTGCCATTTGCATCAGTAATTGTATATGAATATGCATTGGGCATGTCACCACCATTATTGGTGATAGTAAATGTAGCAACACCAGCGTTTGATGTACATGCACCTGAAATCACCAAGGCGGGTGGATTCACGCAGCTTGTCAAGTCGGCAACCGCATTCAAAGAAGCATCATTCGGGCTAGTCAATGTAAATGAAGTTGAATTACCTGTATAAGTAATTGTTGTGCTCTGCCCAGCATTCAATTGGAATGTTCCAGTATCTACAACAGCGTTGTTAGCATCAGTGATATTGTAAGTATATGAAGTGGTCATATCGCCGCCATTGTTGGTGACAACAAATGTGGCTTCACCAGCATTAGATGTACACACACCAGTAGCGCTGAGTACGGGTGGTGGAGGAGGCGGTGCACAAGGTGTCATATCAGCAACCGTTGTCAAATTACTATCATCAGGGCTAGAGAAGGTATATGAAGTCGAATTTCCAGTATACGTAATCGTTGTACTCTGATTTGCACCTAATTGGAAAGTACCTTGATCAACTTGTGCATTGCTAGCATCAGTGATGACATAGTTATATAAAGATGTCATACTGCCGCCATTATTAGTAACAACGAATGTGGCAGTGCCAACGTTTACATTACTACAAATACCGGACACTGATAAAGATGGAGGAACAACAGGCGTAAATGTAATTGTAGGAGTTGATGTTACAGTAGGAGTAAAGGTAGGTGTATTAGTCGGCAGTGAAGAACAAAAGCCTGTTACATTTAAAACCACTCCACTGAGTTGCTGGGTACTATATGTTACTGTCATAGTGGCATATCCAGCACCGTTAATGGTTATAGATTGACCAATGCCTAAAGTAATTGGTCCAGAATCCGGTTGCCCGTTAGTGTCTGCCGATAAACTATATTGTGCGTTGCTCACCGCTCCAGATATATTGCGAATTACAAAGTCAGCAGAATCATCAGCCTTACAGAAAATTTTCAAGTCCAGTTGACCATCAAATACCTGACGGGTTAATGTAACAGTAGGAGTAAAGGTAGGTGTAAAAGTTAAGGTAGAAGTTCGAGTCAAAGTCGGGGTACGTGTGACCGTAGGCGTGCGACTCGGTGTCCGTGATGGGGTCAAAGACGCTGTTGGTGAAGGACCATCTGTCACTGTCGCAGTTGGAGTACGAGATGAAGTTGGAGTACGTGTAAGTGTTGGGGTACGTGTGACCGTAGGCGTGCGACTCGGTGTCCGTGATGGGGTCAAAGACGCTGTTGGTGAAGGACCATCTGTCACTGTCGCAGTTGGAGTACGAGATGAAGTTGGAGTACGAGATGAAGTTGGAGTACGTGTAAGTGTTGGGGTACGTGTGACCGTAGGCGTGCGACTCGGTGTCCGTGATGGGGTCAAAGACGCTGTTGGTGAAGGACCATCTGTCACTGTCGCAGTCGGAGTACGAGATGAAGTTGGAGTACGTGTAAGCGTTGGGGTACGTGTTAAGGTCGGGGTACGCGTTGCAGTCGGTGTATTTGTAATTGTAGGTGAACTTGTTGGAGTGCTTGACGGTAATGGCAAACAGGTCCCAACTGCTTTAAGATACACATTTTTTACGGATGTTACATAATTAACCTCAACAGTTGCATTACCAGCAGCCGTAAAAGAAATACTATCGTTGACATTTAAACTAAGAGAGGTAGTAACCGATGCTTCCCCAGGCTCAGTCAATGTATAGCTTCCATTAGTTAAAGGTCCACTCCCCGCATTTTCAATTGTGAAAGTAGCAGATAAGTCGTTATTACACTGCACACTTAAACCAATATAAGGGTCATTCGCCACAGTAGCACCAGAAGCACGAGCTTCCGTTGCAGTAGGTACCGCTTGGGTAGCTGTAGCGAGGGGTGTTTCTGTTGCAGTTACATTAACATCACCCGTTGCCGTTGGTGTAAATGTCAACGTTGGTGTAAATGTTGGCGTTGGTGTATTTGTCGCTACATTCGCTGCCTCTGCTCGAGCTGTTTCTGAAGGTTGTGTTGTAGAAGTCGCAACAACTTCAGAGGGGGCTTCTTCTTGTGTTGGAGGCGGAACTTCTTCCACAGGTGGTTCTTCCACAGGTGGTTCTTCCACAGGTGGTTCTTCCACAGGCGGTTCTTCCACAGGTGGAGCCTCTTCAGTCTGATCCCCGCCTTCGCCACCAGTACCAGAAAGGAAATTACCTGGGGCGCAAGCTGCTAGCAAAAGAGAAAAAATCATCACTAGCGAAAAAAGCTTAAACAAAATTGAATATCTCTGCAGTTTCATAGGACCTCTAATCATTCAAACAAATGTAGTCAAAATACTTTTAATTCAGAGTGTTAGTAGCAAATTGTAGCAAAAAAGGGTCGCAATTTTATAAAATAACTAATAATTTTTCAATTATATTCCCTAATTCAAAAAGGTGCGCTAGAATAATATAAACTTGCAATTCAGTAAGGTCAAAAAATAAACTACACTATAATCTGTAAACCAAAAGCCAAATTAACAGCAACTATAATAAATGAGGAATGTATGATGAAAAAACACCTACTTCTAACAATATTGATTTTTCTCCTAGTGCTGACTGGATGTCAGCCCCAACAAGACGCTTCAGATTCTACCCCATCACCTGATTCTACATCCCAAGCAGAATCTTCTCCTGAGCAAGGCGAAGGCATGGCAATCAGTTCAGCCATCGTTCTCGACCCAGCAACAACAGAAGACACCGACTCATTACTAGTCAGCAAATACATATATGAAGGTCTAGTCACACTAGACGAAAGTGGCAACGTCCAACCAGCTATCGCCTCCTCATGGATTGTCTCAGACGACCAACTGGACTACATTTTTGAAATTCGTCCCAATGCCACATTCAGTGACGGAACCCCTATCACCACAGACATTATCGTAGATAATTTCAATCGCTGGTTTGACCCCCAAAGCCCATTGCATGGCGATGGAAATTACCCAACTTGGTTAGAAAAATTCCTCGCCTTTAACGGCGAGCGCGATGCTGATGACCGCGCTGTTTCTTTAGTAGATGGCATTCAAAAAGTTGACGTCAACACCGTATTGATTCACCTCACCCGCCCGGTGCCAGAAATGCTTGAATACCTTGCACATCCTGCTTTTGCTATTTTGCACCCAGATGCATTGTCTTCGTCTGGTTATGGCACACAAGATAGCACCATCATTTCCAGTGGTGCATACATCGTCTCAAACTGGGATGATTCAGGCTTAACGCTTAGCCCAAATCCAAATTATTGGAATCCAGTTACAGACGAAATAAATTTTGTTTGGAAATAAAGAAGAATTTATACCGCGACATTTTCATGTCGCGGTATTTTTTATCTAATGAGATGTTTCTGAATTGGGGTCGTCAGTGAGTAATTGCACGGCGTGAGGTAGTAGCGGGAAAATAAAACCTAAATTTTCCACTGCGCCTTTTGGGCTTCCGGGCAAATTGATGATGATAGTTTTTCCACGAATACCTGCAACTGCACGCGAAAGCATGGCATGTTTTGTTTTTTTTAAACTTTCGGCGCGCATATATTCGGCTAAACCTGGCGCTTCTTTTTGAATAACAGCTTTTGTGGCTTCGGGGGCAATATCTCGTGGCGCAAAGCCAGTGCTTCCCGTGGTGAGGATGACATCATACTCGCCGCTATCTGCCCATTGGATTAATGTGTCGCGGATTACAGATTCTTCATCAGGTAAGATAATGCTTTGGGTGACTGAGCAGTTTTCCCCGTTGATAAACGAAGCGAGTGCAGGTCCAGATTCATCATCACGCTCGCCACGTGATGAACGGTCAGATAGAGTCAAAATCCCAAATCGAATCATTTTAAAATTCTTTTGCGAAAACTAAGTCTTCGGGTTGGTGCTTCCAACCTTGTTTTTTATAAAATTCAATGGCGTGGGTGTTATCGGAAAATACCAAAAGCAAACACTTAATGCAACCTTTGGCTTGTAACTTTTTCTCTATTTCATTTAATAATTGGCTAGCAATTTTTTGACGGCGAAAGTTTTGATGCACAGCAAGGTGATAGACGAAACCGCGTCGCCCATCAAATGCGCCAATGACAGTGCCTATAATTTGATTTTCTTTTTCTGCCACTAAAAATAAATCTGGGTCGCGTTGGATTTTCTTTTTTATTTCTTCAGGCGAATCGGATTTCCCCACATTCATTCCGATTTCAATTTCTTTCCACAAATTCAAAACGCGCTCATAATCTTCATCAAAAGAAAATTCGCGGATGTGAAAGTTGCTCATGCTGAAATTGTTTGCTTCAAAAGGTTGATGAGGTCATCGGGCATGTACGGTTTAAGCAAGAAACCGTTTGCGCCACGATTCATACATTCTTCTTTGACGCTTGCACCAGAAGACATGATGACGCGTATATCGCGCGTTTCACTTTGACCTCGAAGTTCATCTAAAATATCTAATCCATTTTGAGCACCCAAATGAAAATCCAACAATAAAACAATTGGTTTTTCTTTTTTCACTTCTTCAGGGATGTTTGCATCCGCATGAACTGCAATCACTTCAAACCCTTCCATTTTGAGAAGGGTTTTCAGCAATGAGACCATTGTGATGTCATCTTCTGCGAGCATTATTTTTTTGTTTGACATTCTTTTTTGCCTTTGTCTCTTTTTTCTTTTTTACAGGCTTCTTTTTTGTCTTTGCTATTTTCTTAGCAGGCTCAAGCGCGGCTTTGATGACTTCATCTACTGTATTGACGAAGATAAATTTCATAGTCTTTCTAATTTCATCCGGCACATCATCTACATCTTGTTCGTTTTGTTTTGGCAAAATGACTGTATTGATTCCACTGCGATGTGCCGCCAATACTTTTTCTTTGACGCCACCAATCGCTAAAACTTGACCTCGCAATGTAATTTCACCGGTCATGCCTAATTGCGGTTTAACTTTTCTGCCAGAGGCTAAAGATACCAAAGAAGTTGCAATCGTCACACCAGCAGAAGGTCCATCTTTGGGTTGGGAGCCAGAGGGAACGTGCATGTGAATTTCAAACTTCTCAAAAAATTCGTGTGACACTTTTAATTTATCTGCACGTGAGCGGACGTAAGATAATGCCGCACGGGCTGATTCCTGCATCACGTTACCAATTGAACCGGTGATTTGAAATCCACGCCCGCCGGGCATGGCAGTCGATTCAATCAACAACAAATCTCCGCCAAAGGATGTCCATGCTAAGCCGGGCACAACGCCGGGGATAGATGTACGTTTGTTTAATTCTTCTGGTCCGAGGAAAATCGGATGGTCTAAAAATTCTTCTACCAATTTGGCTGTGATAGTAAATTTCTTTGCTTTGCGTTCTGCAATTTTAGTAGCGGCTTTACGACAAACCGCACCGATTTTTCTTTCTAAATTACGCACGCCTGCTTCGCGGGTGTATTGACGGATGATTAATCGCAGAGCATCATCGTTAAATTTAATTTCTTTTTCACGCAAGCTATTTTCACGAATCTGGCGCGGAATTAAATATCCGCGCGCAATTGCCATTTTTTCATTTTCTGTATACCCAGAAAGATAAATCACTTCCATGCGGTCACGCAAGGCACGCGGAATGTAATCTAGCGAATTGGCTGTAGCAATAAAAAATACTTGTGAAAGATCAAAACCAACTTCGATGTAATTATCTCGGAATTCATTATTTTGTTCTGGGTCTAAGACTTCTAGCAATGCAGAAGAAGGGTCGCCGTGATAATCATTGGTTAATTTGTCTACTTCATCCAACATAAAAACTGGATTCTTAGAATTAACGCGTTTTAGAGATTGTAAAATTCTGCCGGGCATTGCACCAATGTATGTACGGCGATGACCGCGAATCTCGGCTTCATCACGCACGCCACCTAAAGAAGCACGCACAAATTTTCTTTCCATGGCATGCGCAATGGATTGTCCCAACGAAGTTTTACCAACACCAGGCGGACCGACAAAACACAAAATCACGCCTTCACGTTCACGGCGAATCGCGTCCGTGGATTTATCTTTCTTATCATCTTTACGGTCAATGCGGAGTTTGCGAATTGCTAAAAATTCTAAAATGCGGTCTTTCACATCTTCAAGTCCATAGTGGTCTTTATTCAAAACTTTACGGGCATGAGCAATATCTAAATTATCTTTTGTTATCACCGACCATGGCAATGAAACCAAAGTATCTAAATAGGTGCGGATAACGCCATACTCTGCCGCCGCCGTCGGCAAACGAGACAAACGCTCTAACTCCCGTTTTGCCTGCTTCTCTGCCTCTTCTGGCATTTTCGCTTCTTCAATTTTTTTGCGGAATTCCTCGGTCTCTTGGGCTTGGTCATCACGTTCACCAAGTTCACGTTGGATCGCTTTCATTTGCTCACGCAGAAAATATTCGCGTTGGACTTTTTCAATTTCTCCACGCGCTTCATTCTGGATTTTCTGCCCGATTTGTAAAACCTCAGCCTCTCTTACCAGTAAGCCGATTAATTTCTTTAACTTGTTGTACACAGAATCTAATTCTAAAATTTCTTGAGCATCTTTCAAATCCATACGTTGGAAGTTTGCAATCGCATACGCTGTTTGTAATGGATTTTCTAAAGAAATAATAGAATTTGCTAATTCCTCCGGGAAGGAAGGAATCATTTGGGTAATTTGTTGAAATTGGTCACGTGCATTGCGAGCCAGTGCATCGGTCTCGATATTTTTTTCATCTAACTCAGGCGCAAGATGAATCTTAGCTTTAAGATATGGTTCCTCTTGCACAAATTTACCGAGTCTGAAACGTTCAATGCCTTGAACCAACAAACGCACAGTCCCATCTGGTGCACGTAACAGACGATGGACTGTAGCAATCGTGCCAACTTTATACAATTCATTCGGACCAGGTGTTTCTAATTCTGGGTTGATTGCCGCCACCAAACCCACCAACTTATCGCCGTTCATAGCATCATCTACCAATTTGATAGAACGTGGCACACCAACTGTTAATGGAACAGAGTTGTTCGGGAAAACGACCAATCCGCGTAAAGGCAGAATGGGAAGGGCGTCGGGGTATTTTTGTGTTGAGGATTCAGAACCAGATGGAAGGTCAGAAGAGGCGGTTTCGTTATCCGATGATTGGGAGAGGATGGCAGACATTAGGTTATGAAACAAATCGAGGTCTGTTCGGTCTTTCGGTTGAAAAAAATTGTGAATTCCAGCGTGCCATTTTTGAGCAGGCATTAAGTGAGTTTACCTTTATTATGTTAATAAATTATATGAACACAGTTTATTGTATGTATTATTTTTCTGTGTCCCTACTTGAAATATAGTGCGCCCTCGGCCAGAGTCGAACTGACAACCTACTGCTTAGAAGGCAGGTGCTCTGTCCATTGAGCTACGAGGGCTGGTTATTTTTCTATTCTACCACTGCCGAATTGATTGGTTGGTTTTGTATCGGTCTTAACCCACGATACACACGTGGACCAGCAAGCGTGCGCAAAATTGTATCTGCCGATTTGCCTAAGCGTTTCCCCAATTCTTCAGTAGACATAGGAATATTTCCATTGGCTAAAAATGTACGAAACACGGCTTCAACAATTGTGGTGCGTTCACTTAAGAATTCGGGCAATAAAGCGCAATGACTAATCAATGCATGTTGCACGCCATCCACTTGTTTTACTTCGGCAGTGTCGGGGTCAATCCAATCAATTAAGTTTCCATCTTCTACATCAGCAAAGGCTTGTTGATGTTCTTCACATAGAAAAGAACGCAAAAATACTTGCCAATCGCGTTCATTTTGTTTCCACCAATCAAAATCAATGTGAAATGGTGTTTTGATATTAGGTTTCAATAAACTCATTATTCGTCCTCATTAAGGCGGAAGTGCAAATCGCCGACATGTTTGAAAATTGGATTTGTCGCTAATAAGGCGAACAATGGTGCAGGCGGGACGCGTCTTACCAAGTTGACACCTGCGTACAATTCCTGAGCATGAACATGCCCCTGCGGATTTGATTTTGATAATTCACGTAATACGTGTACAACTAATTCATCAAACGGACGTTTCTTTTCCCAGGCTGGATCTAAGGCTTTGAAGTCTGGCACGTGAATGACCATACGGTCATTAAATTCAGCAGTAATGGCTTGCTTCAACATCGCAAATACCAAACCACCATCTGTACCAACGATGACAGTCCGCACCCAATCTTTAGATGAGCGTTGCGTCTTTGCTTCCACAATGACTTCACCGGGTACATTACTTCTTTTGATGTGCACCAATGAACCGGGAATCAATTGATGTGCTTTATACCATTCACGCAAACCAAACACATATCCATGTTCACGCACAACCCAAGCAGGGATTTTTTGCTTCGTTTTGCCATCTACCAAAGTAAAACGCACACGCGGAGATTCATACGCCGTTGGGAACAATTTGCGTGCCCTAGCAGACATTGGCAATGTGCCAGCGCGTAAATGTGGGTAAATTAATGTAATCGTTAAGGATGATATATCTTCTTGATTATCTTCATCGTGTGGCGTCAACTCATCATCTAATTGCGCCTCAAGGGTTGCCATTGCAACCATCATATCTTCACGGTCATGCGGAATTTCAATATAGCGCAATTGAGGCGGAACATCTCGCACAAACTCAGGTTCTAAGCGATGCAAGCACCACAAAACTTGTCCAGCCGCACCAACTTCATCAAACCTTGAATCATTTTGTAAAGCATAATTCAAAGAAAATTCAGCCAGTTTAGGATTCACCCCCGCAGGCAATTCAATATCTTTCATCAAGGCTTCGGTTGGCAAAGGTTCACCACTTGCCATATCTAACGCGGCTTCCACCAAATTCAGTTGACCTTGATTCACATCCACTAATAAAGCACGCGGAAACCATCGCCCAGCAATTTTCACCAAACCATCATCATTGTTTAATGCAGACTCCAACGCCTTCTCAATCACATAACCATGTTCTTTTAAAATGGCATTGGCATTGCTCTCACTGCTTTCAGAAGTAGCAATCGGAACATCATTCAAACGATGCTGTTCTAAACCCGCCGCAAACAAACGCTCGCTTTGGTCATCCATCTCAACCACTAACACATCAAAATTTTGAAACGATGGATTCACACCAGCCCGCACCGTTTTTACTTTGCCATGCTTCCAACCAACTGCAGGGAAAACCAAATCATCACCCACTGCATATTTTTCTTTCGGCAAAAATTTTTTCGCCTCAGCACTTTTTCCATTTTCTTTAGAGGCTTGCTCAGCACGCACACGTGCCTCAATAAACTCAAACGCGAGGTCATGGGTCGTCAATGGAGTCTCACGTTCAAATAGATAAGTGTGTAAATTTTCAACGTCTTTTGAATTGACTTGAATATTGTTCCAATAATTTTCGGGTAAGTTAAATTCGCCAGTCATACTCAGCCTTGATAATGAAGTTGCCCCAATGTGAGGCGCAGAAATTATACCTTACCTTGTAAAAGATGAGAACAGATATAAGAAATCACATCATTTTTTCAGCAATTTCTCAACTTTCTAAAGTACATTTGAACGAATTTAATTTGAGGAAAAAAGAAGATGAAAAAAATCCTAGTCCCAACTTTATTGATAGCCCTAATTCTTTCCGCTTGTGCCACAGCGACAGAAACGCCTCTTCCTACGATGGAACCTGTTATTGTCACCTCAACATTACCACCCACCGAAACACCCCTCCCAACAAATACTACCGCTCCAACAGTTGAAAAGATTCAACCCACACCTGTTCCACCAATAGAAAGCCTTGCCAGCAATGTTAGTTTTGCAAATCAAGTTTTGCCAGTTCTTCAAACCTACTGTGTTGAATGTCACGGCGGGATCCGCACCCGCGAAGGATTAAATGTGACCAGTTATGATGCACTCATGGCAGGCTCATTCAATGGAGCAGTCATCATCCCCGCTAATGCCAATGATAGTTTGACCGTACAATTAATTGCCGCAGGTGAAATGCCCGAACGTGGTCCCGCAGTCTCAAGCGCTGAATTACAACTCATCATTGATTGGATTAATCAAGGCGCGTTGAATAATTAACACCTTGTCATTGCGAGCCGAAGGCGAAGCAATCTCAAAAATAAAAACGACTTCAAATAAACATGAAGTCGTTTTTATTTTTGCTTTATAATCACATCACAACGAGCAAACAATGGACTCAAACCAATTCCCTACACCGATGATTCAGCCACAAAGAGATTCGCAAACATTTAACTACTATAAATTTCCAGATGTTTCCTTCTGGCAAGATGACCCAACCACGCCGCAAGGAATTAATTTCACAAAAATGAAAACATTAACACATGGCGTCATCATTCGTGCGGGTCAAAACTTGTGGGAAGATAACGAATTCAAAATTTCATGGGCAAATGCCAAACATGCCGGTCTTTCAAGAGGCTCTTATTGGTTTTATGACAGTCGCGCCAACCCGAAACGTCAAGCCGAAAAATGGGTCGAAGTGATGGGCAACGATTTAGGCGAAATGGAAATGTGGTGTGATTTTGAAGACCGCTACGGAGGACAATTCACGGGTTGGCGACATTGGTTTGATTTTATGGAACGCTTGCGTCAATTAGTGCCACATAAACAACTCGGCGTTTACACAGGCTATTATTACTGGCAAGAGTTTGCCGCAGGCATTAGTTATTTTGGCAAATATCCATTATGGATTGCATGGTACAACCCTGAACCTCCACGCATTCCACCCATTTGGGATGATTGGTTATATTGGCAATTTACTGACAATGGCGACGGGACTTTATACGGCGTTGAAAGCCTTAACATTGATTTAAATTATTTCAACGGCACAGAAGCCGATTTCTTAGCACGCTATCCAAACTCGCAAGTACAAGCCACATTGATTGCAACATTTGGAAATGTAAAAGTTGAATATAGGAAAGTAAATTAGGAGAATGATATGCCTCAATACAGCATGACCCCTATTAGCAACGGAACGAGATTACGAACAGACCATAACACCTTTTCAAGTTCCATCACATCGTACAATCGCGGTCAACTGATTGTGGGAGATGAAGTGTGGGAAGCCCCAGCAGATGGACCCGAAGTAAGACGCGGTGATAAATGGTTACACGTCACCTCTGTAGATGGAGTCAATCTTGTAGATAGAGGTTGGATGGCATATATCCACAAAGGCGTACCTATTTGCAATAACTTTCAAGAAATCCCAGACCCCGACCCAGACCCCACGCCGATGTTCCCTGAGTCGTTTGTTCTCACTGACCCAAGTGGCACACGAGCCGAGTATGTGTTTGTCAGAGTAATTGAAGAATAATGATAAAACTCGGAGGTTTTAAAAACCTCCGAGTTCTTTTTTAACTTGACTTAAAGGAATATACAGGCATAAAATATGATTAATCAGATTAATTGAATTTTATGCTAAGAGAACGCATCTCCCCCAACATTTCTGAATTTCTTCGTTATCTCGCTTTACATCAAGAAGCAGATGACAAGCTCCCCTCTTTAAATGAACTCAGCAAAGAATTAAATATCAGTGTGGCTTCGTTGCGCGAACAATTAGAGGTAGCGCGTGCATTGGGTTTTGTAGAAGTGAAACCGAAAACGGGCACACGTCGTTTGGAATATTCTTTTGCACCTGCCATTCGCCAGAGTTTGGGATATGCCCTAGCACTCAATGATGAACATTTTAGAAAATTTGCTGAGATGCGAAATCATTTAGAAGCGGCGTATTGGCATGAAGCAGTCAAGTTATTAACTGAAGAAGATAAAACAGAATTGAAAAATATCTTAAACAAAGCGTGGGAAAAATTGAACCGCGTCAATATTCAAGTGCCACATGAAGAGCATAGAAAATTACATTTGATTATTTTTAGGCGCTTGGATAATCCATTTGTAATTGGAATTTTAGAAGCGTATTGGGATGCCTATGAAAATGTCGGTTTGAATATGTATGCAGGTGGTTATGAATATTTACAAGAAGTTTGGAAATATCATCAAGTAATGATTGAGTCGATATGCAATAACCAGTTTGAGGTCGGGTATGAAGCGTTAGTCAAACATACTGACCTGTTATATCATCGCCCATAATTTTTTTGGAGTCAGCCAGCTCGCTGGCGCACTACGGGAGCAAGCTCCCCGACTCCATATCTAAGAGGAAACCAATGAATAAAAAAGTAAATGATTTTTCAATCACCATCGGCACAAAAAATGGTTCAGGGAGCCAAACTGCCAACAACACAATTTTGAGAGCAATTTTCAAAATGGGGATTCCTGTTTCTGGAAAAAATCTATTTCCATCCAACATTCAAGGGTTGCCAACATGGTATACGATTCGAGTCAACAAAGATGGATTTATTGCGCGACAAACAACCAATGATATTGTGATTGCGATTAACCCCGATTCGTTTGCAAAGGACCTTGCATCTGTTTCTGCTGGTGGAGCATTTTTCTACTCTGACGATATTAAGCTTGGAATCAATCGGACAGATATTGCTATATATCCTTTGCCAATAAAAAGTTTAGTTCGTGCAGATACAACTATTCCAAGCGATTTTCGTGATTTGGTCGGCAACATGATTTATGTTGGTGCATTGGCTCACATGATTAACATAGATTTGGAAACAATTCATACAGCATTAAGTTTTCACTTCAAAGGTAAACAAAAACCAATTGACATGAACTTCAACATGGTGAAAGCAGGTGTGGAATATGCAAAAAATAATTTTGAAAAGAAAGACCCATTTTATTTGGAAGCGATGGATGCCACAAAAGATTTAATCATGACCGATGGCAACACCGCCGCCGCAATTGGTTCTATTTTTGGTGGCGTGCAATTTACAGCATGGTATCCAATTACACCTGCGTCATCATTAGCAGAATCAGTCATCGATTATTTGCCCATGCTCCGCAAACGTGAAGATGGCAAGAAAACGTATGCGGTTATTCAAGCAGAAGATGAACTCGCCGCGTTAGGTATGGCAATCGGCGCAGGCTGGAGCGGCTTACGCGCCATGACATCTTCTTCTGGACCTGGCATTTCTTTAATGACTGAGTTTGCAGGTTTGGCATATTATGCTGAAGTGCCTGTTGTAGTTTGGGATATTCAACGCATCGGACCTAGCACCGGCTTGCCGACTCGTACCTCACAAGCGGATTTAACTTTTGTTTATTCAATCGGGCATGGAGATACACAATCCATTATCCTTCTACCCGGCACATTAGATGAATGTTTTGAATTCGGTTGGAAGTCATTTGATATCGCTGAACGTTTACAAACGCCTGTATTTGTATTGAGTGATTTAGATATTGGCATGAATCAATGGATGAGCAAGCCATTTCAATATCCTGATGCTCCAATGGATAGAGGCAAAGTTTTATGGGAAAAAGATTTAGAAGAACTCAAAGGCAATTGGGGACGTTACCTCGATAAAGATGGTGATGGAATCCCCTACCGAACCATTCCCGGTAATAAACATCCCACCAGTGCTTATTTCACACGTGGAACTGGGCACGATGAATATGCAAGATACACAGAAGATTCAGACGTGTATATGCGTAACATGGAACGCTTGAAGAAAAAGTTTGAAAGTGCAAAAAACTTTATGCCGAAACCTGTATTGAGAGAAGTCAAAGGTGCTGATATGGGTATTGTGGCTTTCGGTTCAACTGAAAACGCAATTCTCGAAGCGCAACATTTGTTAGATAAAGAATATGGAATCAAATCTGATTTCTTGCGTTTGCGTGCACTTCCATTTACAGATGAAGTGACAAAGTTTATTGAAGCACATGACCAAATTATGATTGTCGAGCAAAATCGTGATGGTCAGATGTATAAAATTTTGTTGGCAGAATATCCACAATATGCGATGAAGTTTAAGTCTGTGGCATTTCATGATGGTTTGCCTGCTTCTGCAACTTGGGTTCGCGATGGAATTCTTGAAAAATACCAGAAGGCAAAAAGCGGAAAGCAAAAGGCAGAAGTTAAGAAAACTGCTAAAGTTGTAAAACCAAAAACAAAGTCAAGTAAAGAAGCGGTGACAAAGAAAAAGTCAACTGCGAAAAAGAAAAAATGAATCCACTAATCCGTACTAATCTGCGCGAAAAAAAATTTAGCGAAAATTCGTGAAGATTAGCGGATAAGGAGTAAAAATTATGGTAACTGAAACTCTTCCTATGGCTGGTGCGCCTTCGAATTTGAATAAGGCTGGCTTAGCAAAAAATGATTATCGTGGCAACCCCACTACTTTGTGCCAAGGTTGTGGACATAACTCAATTTCAAATCAAATTATTTCGGCATTGTATGAAATGGATATTGTGCCAGAAGATGTATTGAAATTTAGTGGTATCGGATGTTCATCCAAATCACCGACGTATTTTTTGAATCGCACATTTGGATTCAACAGTTTGCATGGACGTATGCCTTCGATTGCAACAGGTGCATTATTTGGAAATGCACAAATGCGCGGCATTGCAGTGTCTGGTGATGGTGATACAGCCAGCATCGGTATGGGGCAATTCAAACATGTCATGCGCCGCAATGTGAACATGATTTACATTATTGAAAATAATGGCGTGTATGGACTCACCAAAGGACAATTTTCTGCGACTGCTGAAAAAGGTTTGCAATTAAAAAAGCAAGGTGAAAACCCATACATGCCTGTTGATATTTGTATGGAAGCGATAATTTCTAACGCAACTTTTGTGGCGCGTTCGTTTGCGGGGAATCCGAAACAAGTGAAAGAATTATTGAAAGCCGCGCTTTCACATCATGGTATTGCGGTATTAGATATTATTAGTCCGTGCGTTACGTTCAATGACCAAGCCACTGCTTATCACTCGTATGCGTGGGGTAAAGAACATGAACAACCTTTGCATGAAATTTCTTATATCCCACCACGTAATGAAATTATGCTCGAACGTGAAATGGAAGCAGGTGAAATTCGTGAAGTGGCATTGCATGATGGTTCACATGTCATTTTGAAAAATCTTGAAAAAGGTTATGACCCCACCAATAAAGAAGAAGCCTTGCGTGTTTCAAATGAATCGGCGCAAAACAATTGGTTGTTAACTGGTTTGATTTATGTTAACCCTGAAAAGCCAACATTAACCGATACATTCAACTTGGTAGATACGCCAATGAGTCGCTTGACTGAAACCGATTTACGACCTGATAAATCAATGATTGAAAAAGTTAATGCGTTGATGTTTTAACCCTCACCCCTGCCCCTCTCCCTAAAAAGGAGAGGGGTTTTTGTTTATAATGAGGGAAATGAAAAAACTTGATTCAGAAATTCAATTGGAATATATCCGCGCTTCGGGACCAGGCGGGCAAAATGTCAATAAAGTTGCGACGGCTGTTCAACTGCGCTTTGACATTCTCAACTCCTCCAACCTCGCTTCAGAAACTAAGGGACGCTTGATTCTGCTCGCGGGAAAAAGAGTCAATGCTAATGGCATTTTGATTCTCGAATCCAAACGTTTTCGCACGCAAGAGGGTAATCGCGAAGACGTGATTGCAAAATTTTATGAGTTGATTCAAAAAGCAAGTGTCAAGCCAAAAATTCGCAAGAAAACAAAAGCAACCAAGGCTTCAAAAGAGAAACGATTGAGTGAAAAGAAAAAACGTAGTGAAATTAAGAAGTTTAGAGGAAAAGTGAGCGGAGAATAAAAATGACTCCAAGATATAAACCAAGCAAATCAGTCATCAATTGGTTGCTTGATTCAGACCCATCCATTCGTTGGCAAGTGATGCAAGATTTAATGGATGCACCTGCTGATGAAGTTGCGAAGGAACGTGCAAAGGTCGCTACTGAAGGCTGGGGAGCGCAATTACTCGCTTTACAAGGTACTGATGGCAAGTGGGCAGGCACAGCATGGAATCATGGGTGGAACTCCACAATGCATGTATTATGGCTTTTGTATCACTTAGGGCTTGACCCAACAAGTGCAAAAACACAACATGCATTAAGACTTGTCCGTGAGTATGTAACTTGGCAAGGTTCAGGTCCACCAGAATGTGATAACAATCCGTTTTTCAGTGGTGAAATAGAACCATGTATCAATGGTCAAGTAGCAACTGCTAGTGCTTATTTTGGTCAGGATGTAAGTGGCATTATCAATCGGTTACACAGTGAGCAATTACGAGATGGCGGTTGGAATTGCGAAGCGGAAAACGGCTCAACACGTTCATCGTTCAACACTACAATCTGCGTTTTAGAGGCTTTATTAGAATACGAAAAATTGAACTGCAAAAATCAAGAAGTCACTGCGGCACGCCTACGCGGACAAGAATACCTGCTCGAACGCCATCTCTTCAAGCGAAAATCAACTGGTGAGGTAATTGAAAAAGACCGCAAAGGCGGAAATGCTTGGGCAAGCTTCGCTTTCCCCACATGGTGGCGATATGACATCCTGCGTGGGCTTGAGTACCTGCGCAATGCCCAGGTCACACCTGATGAACGAATAGCAGAAGCGATTGAAGTTGTAATATCAAAGCGTGATAATGATGGGAAATGGCTTCTTGATGTTCAATATCAAGGCATCATGCCAGTTGAGATAAACGAAGGCGAAGGCAAACCAAGCCGCTGGAATACATTGCGTGCTTTACGAGTATTGAAATGGTATTCAGCATAAGGAGTTGTTTGGTATGAAAATTAGAAAAGTCAAAACAAGTTCTCTCATCACTTGGCTCACAGTGGGTTTCATCTTTTCCATATTCATAGGCATCACTGGTATTTCTATGGGACTTGGTTCAATATATCCGCAGTTAAATCGAGTTGCAAAGCCATTTGTTTGCCCAAGTCAAGAATTGACTTACACCCAACAAATATCCGAAATTGGTAGCGATACGTATTGGTCTGCAACATGGTTCTGTGAAGAAAACGAAATTGACCCTAATACTATTTCTCTTTATGCAGGTTCTTTTTATGGGCTACTATTGTTTATCTTGTTACTAATAATTATTTATAGTTATTGGAACTCAAATATTGGTCCAGCAAAGAATGATGGTCTACATTTATGGTGAAATAGCTGAAACTTTTTGTTAAGTATGTCGTAAAAGAAGCATTATTTTAATAAGGAGAACTTCAAAATTGTTGATGATATCTTTGGAGATTTATCATCAAATGATTGGGGCGACGTGGAATTAGTAGGAAAAAATAATTGCTTTTTGAAAAGTAAAGCGTATAATTTAATACATTCTAACTTGATTAAGGAGTATACATGTCAGATTTACCTCAACCTGTTATATTGACACAATCCCAACTTCAGCAAGCAATTGATGTGATGGGGAAATCCTTTTTCAATGACCCCTTTCTTAAGTATTTAGCCCCAGACGATGCACGACGCAAACGCCTCACTCCTGAATTTGTCAGTATTGTTGTTAAGTATTGCTTTTTGTATGGAGAAGTTTGGACGCTTCCATCGCTTGATACTATTGCTTGTTGGTTACAACCCGGTAAAACATCGCCTACGTTTATTGGCGTATTACGAACTGGTATGTTGACCATGCCTCTCAAATTTGGCTGGGCTGGATTTAATCGTTTTAACGAAGCTGTCACTTATACAGATAATCTACACAAAAAATTTGCAAATCAACCGCATTGGTATTTATGGGGATTAGGTGTTGACCCTTCTCAGCAGGGGAAAGGGCTAGGAAGAAGTGTGTTGCAACCTGTGTTTTCAAAAGCTGATGAAGCAGGTCAAATTTGTTATTTAGAAACACAAAACGAATCAAATTTATCTTTTTATCAAAAACTTGGATTTGAGGTAGCAGATAGCGGAGTTGTGCCAAAAAGTTCTTTACAGGTATGGTCAATGGTTCGTAAGCCGAAATAACTTACATTGTATTGTTCATAAATTATTCTCGGTATAATCGGGGACTTATGCATAAACACAATTCATTCGCAGGTTTAATATCAGGTCTCACTGCCGCCGCCATTTGGGGTGGTATGTATGTGGTCAGCAAAGTGGTTTTGGAAGTGATTCCGCCGTTTTCATTATTGACTTTACGTTTGTTAATGGGAGCAATTGCTTTAGCAATTGTCCTTTACTTTAGAAATAGAAAAACAAATTCAAAAATAAATATCACCAAAGAATTATCTTGGACAAGTTTTTGGGTTGGCTTTGTCGGCTATGGAATTTCATTGGGCTTTCAATTTGTGGGTACAAAACTTTCTACGGCATCAAATGGGGCGTTAATCACATCCACTACACCAGCGTTTGTTTTATTATTTGCTCCATTTTTATTGGGCGAAAAAACTACGCCGAGACGAATCATTGCTTTGGTGATTGCGACTTTAGGTGTGCTAGCCGTGATTGACCCGCGTACGGCTGAGTTATCACCTTCACTGTTTTGGGGAAATATGAGTCTACTCGCGGCAGGGTTAACGTGGGCGTTGTATTCTGTTTTAGTCCGTAAAGTTTCTCAAAATGCGGATTTGTTAACCTCAAGTACTATTATGTTATTAGGCGGTTTACCAACCAGCATTGCATTCAGCCTATGGGAAATTAATTCACAAGGCATTGGTGAAATCACAATTGGAATTATCGGCGGATTATTATTTTTAGGAATCATATCTACAGCAGTGGCTATGTTTCTATGGAATTATGCATTTGCTGAACTACCCGCCGCAGTGGCTTCGTTAACTTTTTTTGCTCAACCTGTTGTTGGTACATTATTAGGTTGGTTCTTTTTATCAGAAACAATTACGCCGTTATTTATCTTTGGTGGAATTTTAATCACGATTGGAATTTTAATTGCGACATTTGAGAAATAAAAGAGACAGTCATTTAGAAGATGACTGTCTCTTTGTATGCGCAAAAAATGTTGAGGATTACGAATCAGTTATCCACGAAGAATGAAGCGTTACTTCCCAACGTTATTTTCGGCTAATTTGCGAACGAGTTTTACAGTTGGTTCACTTCCAACAGTGTGAAGCAATGCCATGTTGGGTGGGCGTTGGTCGCCGATGGGGTATCCACACACCAACACAACTTGGCTTCCTTTTTGAATTCCTGATTTCAACAAAACAGAATCAACATCGGCAATCATGTCATCCAATGAACTTGCATAACGAACGAGATGCGGTTCAACGCCCCACAAGAACGAAAGTTGATTTAACGTATTTCGTTCTGGAGTAAAACCAAGAATTTGTTTTGGTGGACGTGCTTTCGACATCAGCCATGCCGAACGACCTTGCATGGTGAACACAGCAATACCTCTGACATCGTGGTCGCTGGCAAGGGCATTTGCCGCGCGTGCCATTGTTGCCGCATCACTCTGACCTAAACCTGCTCTGCCATCCTGACGACTTCCCCACTCTTTGAAATGCGATTCCGCTTCGATGACAATGCGCGACATCATCTCAACTGCTAAACTTGGGTATTCACCTGAAGCAGTTTCAGCAGAAAGCATGACTGCGTCTGTGCCATCAAAAATTGCATTGGCTACATCTGATGCTTCGGCGCGAGTCGGAAGCGGGTTTTGAATCATAGATTCAAGCATTTGTGTAGCGGTAATCACTAATTTTGCTTTTGCATTTGCCGAGCGAATAATTGTCTTTTGCAAAGATGGCACTTGTTCAGGAGGAAGCTCTACACCCAAATCTCCACGTGCGACCATGACACCATCTACCACGTCTAAAATTTCTTCTAACTCATCCATGGCTTCTGGTTTTTCTAATTTGGCAATTAGCAATGGTTCACGTTTGCCATTGGAATATTCTTTGATGGCGGCACGCACAGTACGAACATCCTCCGCACTGCGTACAAATGAAATTGCAACTGCATCTACACCTTGAGAAATACCGAAAGCCAAATCGGCTTTATCTTTATCCGTAAAACCTGCAATGCGAAGTTTTACACCAGGCAAGTTAATACCTTTGTGTGAAAATAATTCGCCACCTACCAATACTTTTGCATGAACAGTATGACTATCAGAAGCAAGCACTTCTAAAGCAAGGCGACCATCATCAAGCAAAAGTTTATCTTTCACTTGAACAGAATCAAACAATTCACGAAAATCTACAGGGATTAATTGACATTCTGTTTTGGGCTTTTCTTCTTTGGTGGGATATAAATATATCTCTTCGCCAATCGAAAGTTGAAGCGGCGCCTCTAACCTGCCCACGCGGATTTTTGGTCCTTGTAAATCTTGCAAAATCCCTAGCGGAGTTTCTAACCGTTCGGCAACTTTTCTTATCCGTTTTATTCTTTCAGCGTGTTGTTCGTGCGTGCCATGTGAAAAATTCAAGCGAGCAATATTCATCCCCGCATTGATTAATTTCTCTAATACTGCTTCTGAATCAGAAGCAGGTCCAATGGTTGCGACAATTTTTGCGTGCCTAATCATATCTATATCCTTTTCAAATTTTACTATCACCCTGAACGAAGGGAAGGGTCTCTACCACCGTAGAGATGCTTCGCTCTGCTCAGTGTGACGTGTGTTAAAACGCCGTGATGATAGGTAAAAAGCCTGAACCTGTCAAGGCGCAAGAGTTATTATCAGGTTAACAACCAAAACGGGGTAGAGTTGCGGGTGATTTTTTCTATTTTGAAAAAACTTGCTTAATGGTCTGACAAATTATCTGCGGCACAGTCTCAAAAGAATAAGGCATATAAACCCGTTCATACAGTCCGTGCGCATCTCTACCAAACGGACCGATGTTAATCACTGGGCAATTCAATGCCTGAATCTCTTTTAGTTTATCAGAGTCTAATAAATATACTTTCTTTTTATCTTCTTTGGCTACGTCAAACAAAGGCATGAATTTCTTCAAACTTTCCGAAGCATCAGCATGGTCAAGGCGTAAATAACTTAAATCAGAAATGTATGGGAAGAACCCACGATATTGAATCTCATCCTCAAATTCGCCAATCACAGAAGCCAATGCTTGAGTCAACTCATTTTCTTGCGGAATGACAGAAGGATAATATGGCGGCGAGAAAAATGTCACAATGGCAGGTCTGCTTAATTTTGCGGCTTTTGCCAACTCCGCCACCAATAAACAACTTAACTCGCGGCTATCTTTTACTTTCGACGAATATTCGTTTACTTTATCTTTCAATAACTGATTCAAATTTTCATCACCCATCTCTTTAGATGCCTTTTGAAGTAACTCATCATAAGAGATGACAATTTGATTCCATGTAGGTGGCTTTTGTAATTGACCACCTAACTTATTAAACTCTTGATAACTCTCCTCCACCCGCCTCACTACCTGACCTAAAGCCTGTTTCGCTGAATCCCTCATCATTTTCATCGCGTCAAGCGGATTCATTTGCAACGTCAACCAATTGACGTAAACAAATGCCTCACCTGCCGTTTCAGCATTATACGAAGGCTTTAAATCTCGCATTTGCAAAGCTACAGGCGGAACTGCAATTTCAGTTAACCCTTCATTTCCCAATGAACCCGTCCATGAATCTATCCATGCTGGGTTGAGATTAATCTCACGCACCAATTCTGCCGCAATTTGAGAAGCATCGATGCCACGAAAAATTTCGCCAACGTGTGTGCGAACGCCTAAAATATAAAACGATGGCAACAACTTCCCTACTGTGCCTGAATAAATAAAACGGATATTCTCATTTTCATCACGTGGTGCGATGTAATCCGTGTTAATCACACCAATGTATTCCAAATTTTCTTTTTCACGTAATTTCAACAAATCCGGCACAGCCGAAAGCACGCCCACAGATTCTGTCTCTTCATCGGGGCAAGCCAATAACAAAATATTGCCATCTAATTCATCAATTAAGCGATGATCATTTTCATCAGGTTTAGCGAAAGCACGCATCAATGCAATATTAATAGCCACACCTGATTTCATATCTACGGAACCACGCCCGAATAGCCAATCTCCCGTTTGCAAATGAGTCCATGCAGATTGTTCTGAAATATCCAAATCACTTTTCAATTGAAAATGTTTCTTCATTTCTTCAGCCAATTGTTTAGGCTGAAAAGCAATTTGTACATTTCCGTAACGGGAAAAATCATCTACCCCAACAGTGTCAAAATGCCCCATCAAGATAATTGTTTTGCCAGAGTTTTTCTTGCTCTTCAATAAACAAGCAAAATTTTTTCTACCATCTTCTGTAAACCAAAAACCAGAAAGCACATCGGGTTGCTTTCCATTTTGGTATGGTGCTAACGTCAAATCACGAATCGCATCAGCACATTTATTTTCATCTTCTATATTCGGGCTAATACTTGAAATCCCCATCAAAGCTTTTGTTAACTGCAAAACTTCATCAAACCAAATTTTATTTTGCATTTTTATGTTTGTTCCAATAACGTAACAAACCATCGGCACTCATGCCAATTGGGTTTGATACTGTATAAACCTGAATCACTTCCTCGCTCAACCCTTGCTCGCGGCTTTGTTGTTCCATCCATTTTGTATAACTTTCGCGCAATTCATCCAACGAAGGTTCGCTAGGCATCACTTCATCAAGCCATGTTTCGGTGGCATCTAAATTTTCCTGCAATGTATTCAAATGCCAATCTACATCATCATACATCCCAAAATGTGTTGGGGCGATTTGTTTGAGGTTTAATTTTTTTAATTTCGTAATACTCTCACGCCATTTTTCAAAATGAAATTCTGGTGGTGGCATCGGCACACGCAAATATGGATAGCCCGGTATGCGCACACCACACACATCCCCTGAAAAACAAATATCTTCAAAGATATAAGCAAAATGATGTTCGGCATGCCCCGGCGTGTTGACTGGAAGAAATTTCAAGTTGCCGATTGTAAATTCTTCCGCATCATTCGGGATGTGAATTTGATTCTGCGCCACCGGCAGAATCTCACCCCACAGTTGATTCATTCTGTCGCCATAAATGCGCGAGGCACTGGCGATTAATTTTTCAGGTCTAATCAAATGCGGAGCACCTAATGGATGCACATAAATCTGTGCACCGAGTTGAGCAAGTTGACCAGCCGCGCCAGCATGGTCAAGATGAATGTGAGTCAATAGCACGTGAGTGATATCTCCTAAAGATAAGCCTTCCGCTGTAAGAGCAGTTTGCAACGTAGGAAGAGTCGAAGCGGGTCCGCTTTCAATCAAAATAACAGCATCATCTTTTTTTATCAAGTAAGAGGCAATGGCTTGTTTTTTATTTTGAAAATGTAAATCTATGCTGATGATACGGGTGTTTGCCATGAACGAAAATCCTGAGTTTTGAAAGTGGAGCGAAGATTACTAAGTGCGGTTGCAAGGTCGTCATCACAAGCGATGTTGCAAATTGGAACATGTTTTTCGCGCAACGAGTTGATTATTTTATCTGTACCTGTTGGTCCACCAAAAGTTTGTGCATCGAGTAACACAATGATTGGATACAGTGAACGCAAAAGTAAATCATCTACGGCTTGTAACAATTCGGTGCGGACTGTTGGCGTAATTAAAATTACGGTGGAGCGTTTTGGCAATTGCATGGCTTGGGTTGAGACTAAACCTGCGATAGAAAGTTCTCCATTGGCTTGAACAAATGCGAGTGTTTCTAAAATTTTTGCTTCTTGTCTTTCACTGCGGTCTGCGGGCAAAATGGTATAAGTTTGCCCAGCACTGGCATAGCCTACGGCTCGGCGTTGACGAATAAAATAATGTGCTAACGATGCCGCAATACTAACAGAATATTCTAAAGTGGATGGTGGCAATTTTATTTTAGGTCGGCGCACAAATAAAACTGTTTGCATCGGTGATTCATCAAAGACTTGTTCTTTTTGGTAATGAACATCTTTTTGCGAGTCAAGATATATCCACACTTCGGCTTGTGGGTCTTGTTCAAATTCTTTGACCATTAACTTATCGCGCCGTATGCTGGTACGCCAATGGATTCTTTTCATGGCATCGCCATGTATATAGTCACGCACACCAGCGGCATGAGGCGTAATATCGTGTGATTTTCTTTGAATGACATGCCCGCCCGGCAACAAACCTGGTGATGAAGGGAAATATTCTATTTCTTGAATCATCGGGAAGACAATTAACGTCTCTTGTGCTGGAAATATTTTTTTCGTTGTAAAAATCCCAAATGGGTCGCCGATATTAATGGCTGTAGGTCCGAGTTCAAAACTTCCGCGTTGGGTTAACCACGTACGCGCGTTGTAAGTTCTTTTTTGATTTGCTAACACCAACGTCAGCAAACGTGAACCTGCCGCAAATGGAATTTTAGATTGGTTGATAACTTCAATCCATGAAGCAGGCAAATTGCTTTGATTTAAAATTTTATAGTTTTCTTCAAATACATCCCCTACATTGGCGCGTAATTCACGTGTGCTTCGTTCTAATGAGATTCGGTTGGCTACCCAAACTGTCCAAGCCCATGAAACGAATGCTAACAAAATGCTTGTGTATAAGAAACGTGAATATAACGGCGCGCCATTCACAAATACGCCGATGAGTCCAAGCGCAAACATTAAGGCGATGAGAACTCGCCCAGCCTTCATTATTTCTTCCTTGAGTCAGCAGTGAATGAACCACCCGGTGCTGGTGTTGAAAGTAAAATTTCTTGTACAATTTTATCTGAGCTTAAATCTCGTAAACGTGCGGCAGGGCTAACAATGATGCGGTGTGCCAAAACAGCAACGGCTAAAGATTTAATGTCATCTGGCAAGACGTGGTCACGCCCCATTAACGCGGCTCTGGCTTGTCCTGCCCGCGCAAGCGAAAGACTCCCTCTGGGGCTGGCACCCAAGTATACGTCTGGGCTTTGACGTGTGCGCGTACATAACTCCACAATATATCTTTTGACTGCATTAGAAAGATATATTTTTTTGATGTTGCCCATCGCTTGAGTCAAATCTTTTGCTTTGATGACAGGTTTCAAAGATTCAATCGGATGTGCTAAACGTTGGTCATCCATAATACGAATTTCATCCAAAATATTTGGGTAGCCAAGTCTCATGCGCAATAAGAAGCGGTCTAATTGCGCCTCTGGCAACGGAAACGTACCTTCATATTCAATTGGATTTTGAGTTGCTAAAACCATAAATGGTTTAGGTAGAGGATGTGTGATTCCGTCTACTGTTATTTGACGTTCTTCCATCGCCTCTAATAACGCCGCTTGAGTCTTGGGTGTAGCGCGGTTAATTTCATCTGCGAGGATGATTTGCCCGACAATTGGACCGGGGCGAAATTCAAATTTCTTTTTTTGCTGGTTATAAATAGAGATGCCTGTTACGTCACTGGGAAGCATGTCTGGCGTAAATTGGATGCGATTGAAGACGCAATCCATAGAACGTGCTAAACTGCGTGCCAGCATGGTCTTACCCACGCCGGGTACATCTTCTATCAAAATATGTCCTTCACATAATAAACCAATAACGATCATTTCTAAAGATTGGCGTTTCCCCACAATTACTTTTTCTAGATTGTTCAATATTTTTTCGCCAAAGGCTTGAATATTTGACATGTATGTTTATCCTTAATCTTTGATGATAGGATTTTAAGCGTCTTTGGCAGTATGAACAAGCCTAGCCATGCCCTCCTATAGAATGGCTTTTCTCTCCTGCTGGGGTAGGTTGTTCTTAAGACTTGTCTGATTTGGGAATCGTGTATAATCGCGGTCACGCCTCAGTAGCTCAATGGATAGAGCGCCTGACTTCGGATCAGTAGGTTGTGGGTTCGACTCCTGCCTGAGGCGCCTTTTTATATAATTCTGAAGTAAGCCAAGTGGTTATAAATAAAATTCAAAATTTTTTATTATCTATAATGCAAAAAAAAACCAACATCTTAACAAAATTCACAAAACCATACTTAACCGCACGGATTCTAAACAAGCTACTTTCGCCTTTCTACTTTAATCAGTGGACTGTTTTGCTTTCACCTCAGGCAGATTATAAATCTATGAGATGGAAAGATTTCAAAGTATTAAAATCTCCGCTTGACCGCTTCTGGGCGGATCCATTTCCGTGGGCAAAAGACAATAAACT
Source organism: Anaerolineales bacterium UBA2317 (assembly GCA_002345215.1). Lineage (GTDB taxonomy): Bacteria > Chloroflexota > Anaerolineae > Anaerolineales > Villigracilaceae > Villigracilis. The sequence goes on along the minus strand of DDVH01000022.1, from coordinate 231,175 downwards.
CTATCTTTTTGTTGAAGAATTTTTATATTCGGAAAAGCGTGGGCACATTTCAGTCTTAACTTTGAATAAAGATTTTAGCGTCGCGAATAATCAAGTTATTCTTGAAAAGCCATACCATCTTTCTTATCCTTATATTTTTGAATACAAAGGGGAAATGTATATGATACCGGAAACTATGAAGAACAATAAAATTGATTTGTATCGTTGTAAAAACTTCCCCAATAAATGGGAATATGAAAAAACTTTGATTGACAACTTACCTGCATTAGACACTACGTTGTTAGAAATTAGTGGCAAGTGGTGGCTATTTGCAAATATCAAAAGTGAAAGTGGCTCAACATTTGACACGTTGCATTTATATTATTCAGACAATCCGCTCTCAAGCAATTGGAAACCCCATCCACAAAATCCAATCGTAAAAAATATAAAATCCGCCCGCCCGGCGGGAAGGATATTTATGGACAATGAAAAGATAATTCGACCATCACAAGACTGCTCTCTTGCTTATGGATATGCTATCAACTTCAACGAAATTTCTACCCTTAACGAAAAAGAATATAAAGAAACTCGGATTCATTATTTTAAACCTCCACCTATTGGCATAAAGTTGCTTACAACGCATACATTTAATAAAGTCAATGGTTTGGTAACGATTGATGCTATTCAACGAAGGTGGAGATTTGATTAATGAAAAATGCTTCAATTAGTTCTTATAATACCAGTTATGAGGTCAAACATTTACATTTTAATGACTTAACTCCAAAAGATATTGAAGAATGGAAAGAGCTGGAAACAACTGCAACCGAACCCAATGCTTATCTTTCACCGCATTTTGTCTTGCCAGCTCTTAAGTACTTAGAAAATGAATCAAGAATAACCTTTGTGACTGTAAGAAAAGTTGCAATAGGTTTATCGTCCTTGGTAGGGTTGGCAATTTTGAAAAAATATAATTTCAGTAGATATTTACCTTTGCCACATGTCTCCTTTTTCCATACCCGGCATTCTTATCTCTCTGGCATATTCGCTCATAAGGAATACATCCAAGAAGTTGTTCCAATTTTATTAAGAAATATAACAAATTTCCAAGTCAGTCAATATGGGATCGAGGTAGAAGAAACCTCTGCAGATGGAAATTTATATTTGCTCATAAGTGATATCTTTAAGAATTTAGGCTTTCGATGGTTCCCTTATAAAGAGTGGCAACGAAAAACACTGCCGGTAAATCAAGCAAAAAATGTTCAACAAAATTTTTCAAAAAGATTAAATAAGAATTTCAAGAGAAATCTACGCAAAATAGGTGAGTTAGGTGAAGTGAGTTGGGGGATTATTTCTCATGGTGATGTCAATGCTGCATATATTCAAGAGTTTTTAGAATTGGAAAACATGGGCTGGAAAGGGAAAAGGAAATCCTCACTTTACTCTAATCCTAATGCAGTTCTCTTCTTCCAAGAGATGATACAAAACTTCAACAGAGAGAATAAAGCCTATTTTATGCGGTTAACTTTAAATGACAAAGCTATCGCTTCCAATTCCAACTTTATATCCGGCAATGTAGGGTTTGCATTTAAAATAGGGTGGGATGTAAATTATGCTAAATATTCACCAGGTGTATTAAACGAAATACTCTTCCTGGAATCCGTTAATAATAAATTTGACCATGTTGATTATTTCGACAGTGGAACTTACGGTGAATCATTTATTGACTCTATTTGGGCTGAAGAAAGAAAAATGCAAAGTGGGGTTTTTGTGCGGGAATCATTTGCAAAGTTTCTATCTCCCTTTATAAATTTATTCCTAAAACCAAGCCTTAACTTCGTAAAAACGATAAAGGCAACCCTAATAAATAAAAATAATAAAGAGTTGGATTAATTTTTGCTTGAGCTTCTTGTAAAAATTTTAGAAAATTTTCTATAAAGCTCAGGTAAAGGGTCTTGAATAATATATCTTGTAATTGTGCTTTCAAATAAAGACGGAACAGAAACACTTTTATCAAAAAGACCTTGTTTCAACAATTTAAACCACATTTTAAAGCGCATATATTGTTTAAATTTATAATCAGCTTGTGGAAGTGTTCTTTTCATGGCTGCCAAACTAGCAAGGTACGGAATATTGACGCCTGCAATCGCAGAGCCAATAATACTTTCCCAAAAACGTGGGTTGATTTCTATTATCTTCACCACATCTTTTTCAGGATTGTATCTCGTATCAATGTGAGCAGGTCCCGACCAATTTAAGGCACGCATCAATTGTTGAACTGCTGTGTATAATTTTTCATTATATAAAAACTCTATTCCCGAAGAGGGAGCAAAAGGCTGTGCTGGGGGGATGATTCCTTTTTGTATTGTATAAGCTAAAATCTCTCCGTTTTCGCATAATACACTACAGTCTAAGTCATAACCGTTCACAAAGGATTGGACAATATACGTTTCTGGCTTCGAGACAGCTTTCAAATTTTGACTCAGCTCAGAAAAATCCTTACATAAAATGATTCCTTCCCCACCTGCTCCTATTGTTGGTTTCAACAAAACCGGATATTCTAAATGAGAAAAGTTTCTTTCTTCGGCAGCCACTTCGTTGCAAAAGACAGTAGCAGGGTGAGGAATATCATGCGCTTGCATGAGTTTTGCTAGCTGCCCTTTGTCTCCGGCTAAATCTATTGTTTCAGGCGGAGAAAGCGGTGGTAATGAAATCAGTGAAGCGAATGTATCCTGATGAGAGGAAACCAATCTAATCATAGGGACATCTATGGGAAGTAATACATCTGCCTTCACTATTTGGATGGCATTAAGAATTGCCTTAACTGCATCACTACCGGGCTCATAGGTTGTAAAAGAACAGCAAAAACGCGAATAGCGTATTGGTAAATTAGGCTGGTTAGACAGGATATGAATTTCTAAATCATCCACCCGTGATAAAGTACGAAAAACCGCTAGTGTAAATTTGCTTTCCCCATCTGGGATTAAAACCGAAAGTTTCTTTTTCATCATAATATAAAAAAGTATAACACTAAAACTTGTGGAATATGTAGGCTTGAAGCAAACAGAAAAATGATATAATTCACTTCGCAGAAGGTTAAGGTAAAGCAAGGACGCGTAAACTCTTACAAAATGAAAATAAAAAAATAGATTGGGGCAGAGGATTTCTATGCTTGATTATAAAGACAAAACTATATTAGCCATTGCTCCACACATAGACGATGTTGAGTTAGGGGCAGGGGCAACAATTTATCATCTTGGAAAAAACAACAAAGTAATATATGTTGGGTTATCTATGCCACCTTTAGTGGACAGAGATGTTTTTATGGCAGAATTTTACGCGAGTGCAAAAATTCTTGGCTTGAAGGATGAAAATACTATCTTAAAAAATTACGACCCTAGAAATTTATTTGACTCACGTAGCGAAATCTTACAATTGTTTTACGATATGAAAAAACAATATGCACCTGATTTAGTATTCCTACCTAATAGTTACGACATGCACCAGTCTCACGAGGTTGTCTATGCAGAAGGACGACGTGCGTTTAAACATACTACGATTCTAGGTTATGAATTACCATGGAATTACACTGAATTTTCTTTAGACGTATTTATTACGCTGGATGAAGAATCGCTTCAAGCAAAAGTAAACGCAGTAAACGCCTTTGCCACTCAAAAAAGCCGTACTTTTTTCTCAAACAATATCGTGGAAGATTTAGCACGCGTACGCGGTAAGCAAATTGAACGTGAGTATGCAGAGTGTTTTGAATTAATTCGGTGGATTACATGATTGTATCTATCCATCAGCCACATTTTCTACCATGGATGGGATATATCAATAAAATTATGAGGAGTGACGTATTTATTATACTGAATACTGTTCAGTATAGACCTCGCTATTATCAGAATCGTGCAAAAGTAAGAAGAGGAAATGAAGCAATTTGGATATCCGTGCCGGTACATTCGCAACGAGAGACAAAAATACGAGATGTGACACTTGTAAAAGATATAGATTGGCGAAAGAATATTGTTTTAACAATTGATAATTTATATCGCAGAAAACCTTTCTTTAAGGACTACTGGAACCCAATACGCGACGAGATTCTAAAAGACGAAGAGAGTTTAGACAGGCTGAATTATAATCTTTTACTAGTTCTTTTAAAGATACTAGAAATCAATCATGTAAAAATTCATATTGCCAGTGACCTACCCGTAGATACACTTGACCCTACACAAAGATTAGTAGATTTATGCAAGGAAACCAACGCAACGAGTTATATTTCCGGACGAGGCGGAAAAGATTACATGGAATTAGATAAATTTGAAGCAGTAGGAATTAAAGTCATATATCAAGACTTAGATTTTAACAATATCGTATACTCACAAGGCGAAGACCCATTTGTTCCAGGTCTTTCAGTTATTGATGCAATTTTTAATATCGGACCTGAAGAAACAAGAAAATTAATCAAGTCAGCTTGGTCTCCATAAATCAACAAGTATATAAAATTTCAGCTTCTCCAGTCGTCAGATTTGCCATTATGTTTCCGCACTCAAATTCGCGTGTATAAACTAATGGATCATCTGAGACTTTTTCTCTAGCACCCAGCGGAGAACCAAGCTTGTAAAAATATTCTGGAATTTCATAATACTCGCTATACTCACCCGCATAATTTTTATACTTAAAATAAGCATTTTGATGATTGGCAATTAATAAGAGATTTGCAAAGGCAAAATTTAGATAGTCACCTGATACATTACCCTGAAAGACACCAAGGAATTTTTTATTTTGCTGGAGTACTCTTTCAGCAAGTGACAGTTCCGCCTCAATTCTATGCGGAGGCAGGATTCCGTCCCCCCAAGCAGATATCCACGATTCTGCCATCACCCCAGAAAGGTACGGCAAAAACAAATCCCAAGATTCTGGATAATCCATATCGCTTAAATTCCCTATGATAGGAATACCCTCTTGTGAAAGCAATTGATATGTCACAACAAGCATATCAAGTTTTTTCTCTTCATATTCTTCTAACGAAGAATATTCAGTTGGAATAAAACCACTCGGAAAATAAAACGTTGAATTAAGATTGTCAATAAAGATACCCGTGGCTTGTGGTATTGGTAGGTGAGAAGGGTCTGTAAACTTGATCTCACGCAAAGCCCGACGGGAAAAATATGTTTGCCAACCAAAATCACCAGGGTTAATCACATAATACACTGCACCCTTACCTGCATACCCACGTGTGAAGCGCGTGCCATCAGAGCTATGTACAAACCAATTTTCTGTAGGAAAAATATCCGGATAATCTGGTAAAGATGTTTGTGAAATAATCGCATCATGAATTTCGCAAAAGTCTCCAATATCCATAGTCACCGAATCGCCAAAAACAGGTAGTGATTTTTGAGCATCGGTGCATAAAGTTAATTGTGCTTGAGGTGACTCCAACCCCTCAGGACCAGCAATGCCAGAGCCTGATAAATATACATAAACCTCCCCTGAAAAACCAGCCTCACGATACTCAGGCAAATCCTCCAACATTTGGATTCTATCTCGCAAAATTAACTGAAACCGCGATGCAACTTCGCTATCTGTTAAATAATTCTCTCCCGCTCCCCAAGAAGGATGCAAATAAACAAGAATTTGAGAAACTCCAAAATCAAATGCAGGAGAAGGAGACACAGATGTGGTTGTTGGATAAGGTGTCTTCCTATCTTCAGTTGGAACATATAACGGAGAGGAAACGCTTTGGCAACTTACAACAACTAGCACCAAAACAAAAAAACTTACAATTCGTTGGTAAGACCGCATAACTACTCCATCATTGCGTGAAGATATTGTTTTATAGAATATTCCACTTTAAATTGCTCAAGCCAATGTTCATCAATCGGCTTTTTTTCTCCGCGCAACACGTCGAGAATTTTATCAGATATTGTCTGAGCATCTCTAAGAGGAACCAATTCCCCATACTCACCATCTTTGAGAATTTCCCTCACGCCACCAGGCGAATCTGTACTAATTATGGGGCATCCACAAGCTAATGCTTCAATCAAAACATTTGGCAAACCTTCCCACAAAGAAGGCAAAACCATCACCGCAGCATTCCGCATATAATTAAATGGGTTATCAACAAATCCCTTTATCTCTACCTTGTTCTCTATACCCAATTCTTTTACTAATTCTTCAAGCGCAAGCCTTTCAGGTCCATCACCCAATAACAACAAACGCATGTCCTTTTCCTTTGAGGCGAGCGCAAATGCTTTCAACAAAGTTGCGTAATCTTTAACTACCGTTTGTCGCCCAACCCCAAGCACAACTGGTGGGTAATTGGATTGAAACCAAGCATGATCTACAGGCTCATGTGAAGCAGCCATCATTTCGGGGGTAATAGATGGACTATAAATGACAAGAATCTTTTTGTTTGGAATTCCCAAAAACGAATTTAAGTCTAAAGCAACGTTTTTAGAAACTGCAATAATTTTATCTGCCCAAGGGTAAAAAACAGAAAGTGCTAAACGTTCCAATCTTTTTTTCCAAAAAGACACACGCTTCACCGAAATAACATTGGCGACCCTAATAAGAACTCTTGTCTTTTTTACCCCTGAAAATTTCTTGGCTAAAACAGCGCATATATTATTCAAATGCAAGGAGCTAATGATTACATCAGGTTGAGCCACACGAAGATATTTGATTAATCCAAAAACTGCAAAATATGGATTCGGCAAGTTCAAATCAACTAAGTTAACACTTGAAGAAAGCCTATGAATAAAAGCACCTTCCGCCTTTGCAAGCACAAAATCAATCACATGGCCTTGTTTTGCCATTTCATTGGCAACAATCACCATGACATTTTCAGCACCTCCTTGATACAAATGAGATAGATAAAAAGTTATTTTTTTATGAGACATATTAAGAAGTAACTATATAGTTTGGCATTATATCAGTATTTAAGTTATTCAAATTAGCACAAATCGCGTGAATACATATAACATTTCACCTGCCTCTTTTAAGGGGAATCTTGATTCTCCTTCTTTGGCTTTCGTTTCACCTTATCAAAAAAAAACTTAATCCATGGCTTTACATATATCAATCCCCAATAAACTAATTTAGGTTTTAAATTATCGGTATTATAGATTTGCGTACTCGTAAATTCTCTGCTTTGCGGATTCCAATCTAGCTTATAAGAATAAATACCTCGTAAAAAATCGTTTTCTTCAATCCCACACTTGAAGCGGTCCTCTAATGAGAACATCATCAATAGTTTTCCGGGAGCTAATATTTCAAACTCTTTATCAATACCGCCACGCCAATCTTCGTATCTATTATTGAAACAAAACCCATATTGGAAAGCGATCGGACGGTCACCAACAAATAACATTTCAATTTGAACCCATTTCAATTCTTTCGTAAATGCTAAAAGTTCTTTATGGAAAGAAAAAAGATTAGCAGATTTATAAAGATCTGGGAAATTGCTTTTTTCGCTTACAGCAAGCATAACTTGAAACTGTTTCCACGTTAACGACTCGCCCGAATACTTCTGAATAGTGACTGGACCCATTTCAGAAAGGCGTTTCATGCGACGTTTCAAATTATGCTTCATATTTTTTGAAAGACGACTGTAATATGCTTCCCAATTGTCACCCATTAAGGGAATATAAAGATGGTTTTGTGTAGTTCTAATTATGCCATATGGAGATGAATCTAGTATGGCTATAAACCGTTGATTTCCTGTGTTAGACATATTCACTTGCTTCAATTCAAGCACATCCCACTCTCTCTGATTTTCGCGTAAGTATTTTAAGAAGGCTTTTGTGGTTTTTTCAGGCTCGATTGAAATAAATGTACTGACATCACATTCGGGGTTGCCTATATTTTCTAGCCAATTCAAATTTACCCCGTATTTTCTTTTTGGGCTTAACATAAGTGGCGCAATACCGATTAATCTTTCATCTTCATGGAATAGTAAAATCCATAGCTGATGTTCAGACTGCCCAAGCCATTTCCACCATGCAAACAGCCATTCCCAAGTAAGGAAAACATCCTTCTCGGGACATTGAAATAGGAGAGAATTCCATTGTTCTCTCAAACTCTCAAATTCTTGAATTGTTTCTACTCGTGTAATTTTAATATTACCCAAATTATCCATGTAGCAAATATATCCTTTTATTTGCAAAAGCGATTGTTCGATGAAAGGAAGATGAGGCGTAAGTGATGGTAGAGGTATAAAGCCAAATTTCCTAAAAGAGAGAAAACGTTATCATTCCTCTCTTTTAGGAACTGAGTCTTCCAAATTGGGTTTACTTCTTTCGCGTTCGGTTATTATTCCAAAGAGGATATACAGCAATGGTGATGACGATTAATGTTAATATACCAAAGACGATGAGCAAGGTAGGAATCCATGCATAATTGTTCTCAGCAGGAGCTGAGGTGTTTGGATTTGAGGCAACTGCTGTTGGTGCAGCGATTGTACCAGGGATGGGAGTCTGTTGAATCATAGAAAGAGGTGTGAGGCGAGTATCAGTAGAGATGACACGCTGTGCTTCTACGATTGCAAAATTACCCGAAATTTGGGATCTCAAAGGCGAGTCCCCTAATGGGGCTGAAGCCCATGTAATTCCTTCAGGTGAATTACCAACAACTGCAAGAATTACATTGTTATGCTCCCAAGGGGATTGAAGTAGCTCTATATATCCAATTGGGACATTGGGTGGAACTAAGAAATTAACCGTCATGTTTTTCTCAATGGCGATGTTGCTGTTAGCGTCAAACGGTGCAGGTAGGTCTTCATTTATGAGTTTTATGAAATCTGAGTCGCTAGGCTTGCCAACAACAATAAAGTTATACAGGGGATATTCAGATTCGGGAATTTCGTTTGAATAAAATGTTTTCAACAACGATAAAGGTCCGTTGGCTACGCTACCTAAATATCTAGCGATATTAAACGCGCCTTGCCATGAGAATAAGTCGTTTTCATCAAGTACAAATGCAGTATTGCTCAATGTAGGCGTATTAATGAACGGAGACGGATAAATGGATAAATCAGAAATAGTGTTGGGGCTAGTGACAGAAACGTCGCCTAATGGCAAATGTAGCAGAGAATCTGACCAAACAGTTATCCATTCTGAGGTTATTTCTTGTGACATACAAATATCAAATGGTACAACATTTATCGCTACTGAAATTACATTTTTTCCAGTCTGTATCAAGGATGATGGAATATTAATTTTATATCTATTAATAACCTGAGTGGAAGTTTCTTCGTTTAATACAGGTGATCCAATTGGTTGACCGTTCAGGTTGATAACTATAGCTGACTCGCCGTAGCTTAGTAGACCAGAATGTCCATATGCAAGTTCAAAGAAAGCATCAGAACCTAATACTTTACCGGGCGGCATATCGAAACTATATGAAAAACTAGTTGAACCTTGGCTGTCCATTGTTTCGGTTGTATAACCTAAATCACCTAAGGTGATGTCCTCACTTGTCAACTCAGATGAGAGAATTGGCTGGACGTTTTTTACAACTGCCACATTAGGATATTGTCCAGAACGAAGTACCCCTGTTGTTATTGCTTGTGCGGCTTTGAGAACCCCGACATCAGTGTTGCCTGAAACAAGTAATATGTTTCGAGATGAACTCCATGCAGAGTTGACCATATGCACTACACCATCGTCAGCTTCTAATCCATCAATTTTATATTGATTATTTACAATTAAAGATTGGGTATTAAGTTGACCAACTAAAGATGTAAAGGATTGAATCTTGCCGATAAGGATGAGATGAGAGGAATTTAGTTGATCTGTGGTTAAGTTGTTAATTGTTGTTAATGAGATATTAAAATCACTGTTTGTTAGAATACCAAGTCCAGCACTTGCCGTGAGAGCACTTTGCAATTCAAGTGCAGTCGGGGAATCAGGGATCACAACAACTGCCGTCTCGGGTATAAATGATTCGGAATAGATGGGACGCGGAAAATTTATCAAGTTTGTATCAGATGCCACCGTAACATAAGGCAAATTAATCATTGAGTAGGGGTGCACGACAACGATCGTGTTCTCTTCAAGCTCGCAAACACCACTGTTCAATTCCAAATCCAACTCCATCAGCCCATCAGTTCTGGTTGGTCGCAATGCTTCCATCGGAATGGGGAAATTTGCAACCACTTCGCCAACCTCAGTTAAATAAATAATGCCCAAAAGCACATCATTAAAAATAACCCTAATGGATCCGCCTCCGCGGAAATATTCTGCACCGGTACCAACCCTTTCACTACTGGAAGAAACTGTAAGTGAAAGATTAATTTCAGCACCACCAGTTAAACGCCAACTTGCGGGCACCCCAAAAGTGATTCGCTCTGCATCTATCGGTCCAGTTAGCCAAAATTCATCTTGACCCAATTGAGTAAAAGTTATTAGACTTGAATCTAAGGTTGGTGGGTCAATTCCTTGAGCTGCTACAAATTCTATATCGTTAAACAGTGTAGTAGATATGAATATAAAAAGAGCAAAAATATTGAGAAATTTCTTTAATAGCATATTCATCCTCCGATAAAATACAAACTAATTTTCCAATTTACTATTATATATCTCTTCATACAGCGATTCAATTTTGTTAATCATCTCTTCAAAAGAAAAATGGTTACGAATATGCTCGCGAGCACGACGTCCCATCTCTTGCATAAAGCTCGGCACGGATAATAATTTTAGAATCGCTTCCCCTATTTTCACGCTGTCACCAATTGGGACTAAAAAACCAGTTTCTCCATCCCTGATAGTTTCATCCGCCCCGTTGACTAGGGTAGAGATGACTGGTAAACCCGATGCCATTGCTTCCAGCATGGAGATAGACAACCCTTCTGAAGTAGAAGATAAAACAAAAATATCCATTGCTTGAAGAAAACCTTTCACATTACTTTGATAACCAACCAAATGAAAAACGTCTTGCAAATCAAATTCTTTTACTTTTTTATATAAATCATTTTCTAATGGACCATCACCTACCCAAACAAAATGAGCATTCGGGTATTGATCATGCACAAGTTTTGCGGCAAGCAAAAAATCAAAAGGTGCTTTGTCCTCTACTAATCTTGCAACCGTTCCTACAACTTTTGCATCTGCTGGAATTTTATATTTATCTAAAATATTATCTGCCTCAGCAGTAGGCTCGAACTCTCTTACATTTATGCCTGTACGAATTAAGGTAAACTGCGCATCTACACCTACCTTATAATCCTTTGCCATCTCCCTTTCTCCACTTGATACAAACATGAGGCGTTCTGTTAAGTAACGAGCGGCAAAGCGTTCTAACAGAACATAAAGGGCAATTCTCCATTTTGAGACACCATCATAAAAAGAAAAGTTGGCAGGACGATATATAATCGGAATCCTTGTGCCTATTGCGGCTAGCCTGACAAAGAAACCTGGTTTTGAAGTATGCGCATGGATTAAATCAAATTTTTCTTTTCGGATAGTTTTATATAAGCGATACACAACATACAGGTCAGAAAAAACACTGATGTGATGTTCCATCGGGATGCTAAAAGCGTTTACCCCGGGAATTTGGGATAACTCAGCTACCATTTCCTCTGCACCTTCAGAAAGACAAGCCACTGTAATTTGAAAGCGGTCTTTATTAATATGTCTCACCAAACGGCGCACATAAGACCCTACACCGCCAGAAGATTTAGCAACTTGAAATACATGAATTTTAGACATGACGATAATATCTCATTGATCGGCTAATATTTTATGATATAGATTAATATAACTTTCGCCAACAGAATTCATCGAATAATGATTAACTACCTTAAACCGTGCCAACTTACCAAGTCTCTCAATCTGAGTTGTATCAGAAGCGAGGCGGATGATAGCATTTGCAAATTCGTCCACATCATCAGGCTTAACTAATACACCACAATTCCCTTCATCTAAAATTTCTCTAGCAGCACCCACATCTGTACTAATACATGCCAAACCACAAGACATTGCTTCTAACAAACTATTTGATATCCCCTCCCTTAAGGAACACAATACAAAGATATCTGCTATTTGTAAGTATTCAAGCACATTAGGTGTAGAGCCAACAAAATTAACATAAGCCTGTAAGTTCAGTTCATGTATTAATTTAATTAATGCCGCTCTTTCTTCGCCTTCCCCAACAAGAATCAAATAAAGATTAGGACATTGAGACAATGCTTTTTTAAACGCATTTAACAAAAGCGGCAGGTTCTTGACAGGATTTAATCTCCCAACAAAAAGTAAAACAATTTTGTCATCTGCAATCAATTCAAGGTTTCTTTCTTTTATTGCAAGAGGAGAATAATAATCTGTATCTACGCCGTTATACATTCTTTGAATTCGATTGGGGTTATAATCATTTAAAATTAATTCGTCTTGCATTTCTTGTGTAAGTACAATAAAACAATCAGCCCAACGTTTTAAGACAGCCATGCGGAAAATACCACGAAGATTGCTTTTAGAAGTTGCCAAATCATTTCCCGCCCCACTACTACGGAACCGAACAATTGTTTTCTTACCAAGTAATTTGCCTGCAATAATTGCGGCAAATGCTGGAGCATAAACCAAATGCGCGTGAAGAATATCAAACGGTTTTATCTTAAATAACATCGACCATATCGCACCAAGAACAAAAGTAAAAGTCTTAATCTTTCCGAGTCCAAAGCCAGAGATTCGGATAATATCGTATCCATCTTTTGTTTCGTAGCGTTTTAAATTCGGTGTATGTTTGGTAAGTACAGTGACTTGAATATCATGTTGCACCAAATAAGCTGATAGCCGCTCCGCCTGACGTTCTGCACCACCAGCCGGTGAAGGATAAAATGAAGCACTAAGCATTAACACATGTCGTAATTTCTTCATAATCATTATCCTATCGCCTTATGATAAACGATCATTAACTGACTAAGCCAAACAGATGGCGAAAGATGATTTTTCGCATATTCCCTAGCAGCAGAACCCATGCGTCTCATTTCCTCAGGATCAGTAATCAAATCAATAATACCTTTAGCTATTGCTTCAACGTCACGTGGCGGAATCAAAACACCGCGTTGATTATCAAGCAAATAAGGTGCTTCACCAACATTTGTAGTCACAATTGGAAGCCCAACCGCCATCGCCTCTATCAAAGCAATCGACATACCTTCTGAATAAGAAGCGCTGACATATACATCTCCAGCTCTTAACAAATTTTGTATGTCGTTTCGATAACCCAAAAAGCAAACTTGTTCCAATATACCTAGCAAACGAGCCTCTGAAACAAGATCTTCTTCAATACTTCCTTCTCCAACTATCACCAAAAGCGCATCCGAAATTTTTTCGCGTATATGCGCAAACGCCTGAATCAATTCAGATAACCCTTTACCTGCCACCAATCGCCCCACACATAAAATCAATTTTGATTGCGGATTATCTGTGATTTCAGCACGGATTTTTTTTCGTTCATCATCTGATAAAGGCTCAGGGATGTTAACCGCATTCAAGACAGTCTCCATTTTTGATTTGGGCAACGTAGATTGATACGCTTCTTCGATACCCTTGCTAACTGATATTATTTTTCGGACACAGAATCTTAAAACAAACATCCAAACTGCCTCACGGATTCGATAATGCCCGATTCGGCGCGGCTTTGGGTTGTGTAATGTAGCCACTACAGGGGTAGAAGTCAACCATCCCACAATTCCACCTAAAATAATCCCATGAGAAAGATGTGCTTGCACTACATCAAATTTTTCCTGCCGAAATAATTTTAATAGTTTTATAAACGGCGATATTTCATAAAGTTTCAAAGAATTCACAAAAATAAGATTTGCGCCTAAATTGGAAAGATGAGATATGTTAAAGTTCACCGCAGAGTTTACTCGATCATCAATTAAACTAATAATAGAAACTTTGTTCCCTGCAGCAATAGCAGCTTCAGTGAATGTGAGCAATAATTTTTCAGCGCCACCTGCGCCTAAGGAATCGATAACCTGTGCAATATGTAAGCTCTTTTTCATTTTAAAATCGCCTTAACAACTCGGCTATATACATCTAACAATAATTCTCTTTGAGTAAACCACAATACTGTTATATAGGTTAATGCACCTGAAAATGTTGAGAGACATAAATGCAAATAAATATTAAGATCTTCAGATAACCGCATAACCAAAATAACTATTAAAATCATTGGTAGAACAGCAAAAAAAGATGGGCGCAAAGAGTTAATCATTCCGCCCCAAGACACCGTTGATCTCTTGGTTGCGATAAAAACAGTTAAAATGCCAAGTAAAAAACTAATCAGTGTATGTAACCAAGCCACAAGAAGCACTGATTTGACAAAAACCACAGCCCAAATAAAAGACGGGATTAAGAAACAAAGATGAACCACCCCTAACCAAGTGAGTATTTGTGGAACACCTTCTGTTTTGAATAGCGTACCTACATAATAGTCAAGTGTATTCAAAGTAGAAAAAATTGCGATTGCTTGCATAATCGGTACAAGTTCAATCCATTTTTCAGTAAAAATTACCAAAATAAGTGGCTCCGCAACTAACGCCAGACCTACTCCTAAAGGCACAGTCACTAAAGAGACATATTGCGTTATCATGTACACACCTCTTGATAAATCACCACTCGAGCCTTTTATATGAGTAAGTACAGGAAACACAACGTTTGAGGTGACTCTGGCAACACCACCAATTAATAATTCAGGAAGTCGAAAAGCTAAGGTGTAAACACCCAAAACCTCAGCACCCAAATATCTCCCAATAAGGACATAATCAATATTTGAGGATAGGATGGATACAAAGTCTACACTCATAGACTTTACACCATACGATAATAAAGAGCGAGCCGCTAAAAAATCAAAATGAAAAGATGGACGCCAAGGTAATATTATCCAAAACAAAATGGTAGATACAGCGTTGCCTGCCAGTTGTCCCCATACCAAACTCCAAGGTCCATACTCCATAAAAGCGAGTGAGATAGACACAATCGCCTTAAAAACTGAACCTGCCATATCAGCAATAACACTATGCCCAAATGCTAGTTTCTTTTTTAATAAAGATACATGAGTATTACTTAATGCATAAAAAAGGAAGTTGCCGCCTAATGCCCTAACAATAGGTATGACTCGTGTATCGTTGAAAAACTCACCGACAAACGGGGCAGCCACAAAGGTAACCGAAAATAGAATAACACCGACCAGCATAGAAAGCCAAAAAGAGGCGTTTGAATTTTCATCGCTTTCTTTATGATAAATAACAGCAAGGTTAACCCCAAAAGTACTCATCACCTCAAGGAAAGAAATAAAAGTAACTGCATAACCGACTAGCCCAAAATCGTCTTTCAGCAATAAACGTGCCAAAATAACGGTCGATATAAATGAAAACATTCTGCCGCCGAAAAAGCTCATAAAATGCCATCCCGTTCCACGAAGTGCAATTCGAGACAAGCGGGTATTTTTAGATTCTTCGGTCATAATTACGGTACAATCTGGTATTTATTGTTGTCTTCATTTTCAGCCAAATTAGGAATTGACCATGCAATCCCCATCAATATCCAAAAGTAGCGGATAAAAGTGTCATGCAAAAACGTAGAAGAGAACATATAAATAATCATTGAAACAATTAAGGCGGAACTTATACCAGCTAAATCAAAAAGCTGTTTATCCTCAAATATCTTTTTTGAGCGGTATAAATTTCTAAAGGTGATAAACATAATAATAATAAATACTGAGAAGCCAATTAAGCCACGTTCCGCCAAAATCTGGAAATATAAATTGTGCGGTTGTTCGGCATCTGCGGCAGTTGTGTCAAGTCCTAACGGGCGAGCGTAAGCAAAATATAAAGTTGCGTAATTGGATATACCAACCCCAGTAAGTGGATAATCTTTGAACATTTCCCAAGCCGCTAAGTTAGCACTGGTACGCCCTCGAATAGAATCATCCTCAAGTTGCGAAGAACTTTGTGGAAGAAAATAAGAGAGCGTTAGTATTCTGTCTTTGTAATTTGCAGGTAAGAATTGACTCATTACAAAAAAGAGAGTCACACCAATCAGAATCGTCACCGGTCTTAATTTATATTGAACCGCCATAATCACCCCTGCAACACATAAGGAAAGAAAACCACCACGTGAATATGTATATAATATTGCCAGAACGCTTACAATTAAAGCCCAAATTGCAAAAAACTTCATCAAGGTAGATTTCGAACGCACAAAGCGATCAACTGCCAATGGAACTAAAATTGCGAGAATCATTGCATAATAGTTTGGGTCTCCAACGGCACCGCCTACGCGGTAACCAGTACCAGCATTATCACTAGCGTAAGATTGTCCAAATCCCCAATAGACGTTCGAGGTGGTGCCAGTAAAATATTGATAAATAGAGATCGAACCCATCAATATTCCTGCAAACAACAACACCCAAACAACATTGTTTAGCGTGGAAGGTCTCTGAAGAAAAGCAACGACTAAAATACTGTAGATCGCAATCTTCATATATTCAACCAATGCATCATACCCAGCATCAAAATCAGCTACATACGTAAGCGAAACAGCCGCAACAAGCGTGTATAAACTAAGCATCGCAATTGGCAAAATTAATCCACGAACTTCTTCAACTAGAAATACAATACGAATAAACAGGATCAAACCTAATAATGCGACAAACGGTTTAGCGATAGAAGGTGCGTCATAAAACGTAATCATATTAGCAGAGAGATTTGTGTAAATAACGAAAATAAAAGTAGGAAGTGCAACTTCTCGAAACAGAAACACACCCACTAACAAAATAACACCTGGTATTAACAGTAACGCCCACTGCCCCAATTCTTTAATAGCAACACCGATACCAATACCAAGGATAATAGCCAATAACAAAGGCACATACCAAGGTATTTGTATTAACATGTTAGAAGATATAGGTAAAGATATATTTTTATTCATTACAATTTATTTCAGAAAATAAGCTTCAGATTGTAAATATCTTATGTAGAGTTACTATCTATCCAAAACGGGCTACGAATAGACCAAATATGAATGGGGCGTGTTGTTTCTCTTCGGGCTTCTTCCAATGCCGATTCGGCTTTTTCCACAAGTTCCTGTGGTGTGATATTGTTGCTATATTCGGCTCCACCAATGTGTGGTTCTAAAACAACATCAAAACCAAATTCCTCCATATCAACAGGCAAAGATTGAAGGACTCTTTCAAAGATGCGGCTTGCCGAGTCGGCGGAAGTACTGGGCATTACAATAATAAAACTTATATCATTCCACCGTCCTAATATATCGTTACCACGAAATTCCTTTCTAAGTGTATTGGTAACGCGCATCAATATCCTCTGAAGTGTAGCATTGGATATCGTAATCAATAAGTCATTAAGATGATGTAATTCTAAAATCCCGATTGAAAAGACACTGTTTCTATCTTTTGCGATTTCTTCCTCTATAAGTCTAAGAATAAATTTCCGGTTGTACAGACCAGTAACCCTGTCCATTCGGAAACGTTGACGATAGGCTTCAAGAGGAATCCGTATTTGTTCGCTCAAAATCGCTAAAATCGCACCACCAACTAAGCCAAGTGCAAGCGCGAGTGCTAAATCACGGAGCGGTTGTGGGCTGATAGGATCGTCTGGAATCACAGCAGTATCCAAGAAGTTCAAATCATAGGCTTGATTAATTCGCTCGGTAAAGTTTATCGTTTCTATACCAATAGAATTAGCCAAGTTTGTCGCAATAACCGGGTCTGGTCCAGTAACGCTCAATTCCAAAATACTAGTGTCTGGCAGTACAACTGCTAGGCTAATATAATCAATCCAAACAGAAGATGGCAATTGGAGTGCAGTTAACGCATCTGTAGTGATACGACGACTGTTCATAATCTCAGCATAAGTAGTTACAATCGTTCGGTTTTCAAGGGTATCTAAGCTATCAACGAGTGCTGGACCCAATCCAACTGAAGCATTGGGAGTAATAATAAAACGCGCAGTTGCTTGATACAACGAGGTTGTAAGATAAGAGATTACTAAAGAAGTAATCATGGCAATTAAGGTTGTTAGGGCAACAAGCCACCAGCCTCTTTGCAACATCTTTAAATATAATTTAATTTCCAAGGTTATTCTCCATTGAACTTATATCGTCACGATGCAATAAAATAAAACCTGTCCACATTGTTTGTTTATACCTTACAATTCTGAAAGATACATAACAGCAACATAATATTTCTATTAAGTAGTACCTTTGGGACTAAAGATTGTCCAAAATGTTTTCAAAATAATAACAATATCTAATGCAATACAAGCACGTTCAATATAAGCAATATCCATTCTAGTGCGTTCATCCATATTAACTGAGCCACGTGCGGTGATTTGCCATAGGCCAGTAATCCCAGGTAAAAAGTCAAGGCGTTCTGTTTGCCAAAGGAGGTAATCAGAAGCACCAAAGTCAGTTGGGCGTGGCCCCACAATACTCATATCGCCTTTAAGGACATTAAAAATCTGAGGCAACTCGTCCATACTTGTCTTACGTAATATTTTTCCAATTTTAGTAACGCGCGGGTCATTCGTAATTTTGAAATCAGGCCACTCGAGTTCATTCAAGTGCATATATTTTTCTTTAAGCGCATCAGCATTAGGAACCATAGTTCTAAATTTATAAAACAAAAAAGGTTTTCCGCCATGTCCCGCGCGTTTGTTTGTATAAATAATAGGCGCACCAGGTCCATTTAAGAATATTAGCAAAGATATTAAACCAATCAACGGCAACCAGACCGGGCTGGCAAGCAAAATAAGCGAAACATCCATGATTCGCTTGAGGACGATATAAGACGTCCCTCTAAAAATACTTTTATTAGGGTCAAAGGAATTAATCCAAAATAATTTATCTTCTTTTGTAATTTCCATTTCGAATTCGCTTTTCTATTCCTTTGTTGAAGTTGAAGATTCAGGTAACTCTAATCCACTTTGTCTGGAACGCCCACGAGCAACATATATTAAATCATCGAAAGTCAATGCTTCATCCGGAAATGCAGCACTCCCCCAATCAATTTTTGTATTTAAACCAGTCTCCACCGCCGCACTCATTCTTTCAGCAAGTGAAGTAATACTACTTAAGTTTGTCTCAGGGCAAAGTAACACAAATTGACCATCACGGTCCTGCAATATCATATCGGTACTACGCGCCATATTACTCAACATTTGACCTACTTTAGCAATTGCAAATCGGTCTATCATATCAGAAGCAAGAGAGTCTAATTCCTTCCAGCCTTCTTTACCGGCCGGTTTCTGCAATCGAATCGTTAATACAGACAAGGGATGATGATACCGCCTACTTCGTGTAATTTCAGCGGAAATCAAATCACGTGATGCTTGAATATCCCTAACACGACTCGGATACGCACTAGCAGACAAACCTTCTAATGCTTGGTCTACTTCATTAACTCGCCGACTCACATCATAAGCCAAAATTGAGGCAAGAATAATTAAAAGAATTTGAACAATATGCACCTGTATTGGCACATCACTATCTGAATAAAAAATAGCAACCAGAACATATATAAAAACCCACAATGTCATTACCACATAAGAACCGAGTCTAACACCTGCACGAAGTAAAAGCCTAACCAAGATTAATTCGGAAAATATCGCCACCGCTATAATAACAAAAAACTCAGCCGTAAAATCTAGAATGCTTTCTTGAAATTCATCAATATTGGCAATGCCTAAAACTGCTATCACATAAGATACCAAAATTGTGATTGAAAATTTCAATTCATTCATAAATTCGTCCTAACGCCTTTATCCTCAGAAAAAAAACACAATAACTTTTGATTTATAATTAATTATAAATCAAAAGTAAATAAAATGATGAATCGATAAAAATGCGATGTAGTCTTTAAGTACTTATATACAGAAACATATCCTCAAAATTTAGTAGAATAATTTCATATAAAAGTGTCTACAGGCCTTCAAATTGCAAGGGTATAATAAATCAATGAAAAAGACCCTCTCACTCCTTTTTCTCCTACTCCTCACTGCATGTGATTCATGGGGCGTGCCACCGCAACCTTTCCCGGTCTGGAGCCCAGTGCCTTCATCCACGCCGAGCATTTTCACAGCCACCCCATTGATTATCCCTCCGCCGGGCACAATTACCCCAGCCGTGACTATTATCTCACAAGTCACCGAGACTGCCAGCCTAACCCCGCCTCCTACTTCTACGGGGACGCTTGCCCAGCCAACCCAAACATTCACCCAAGCCCCCATCCAATCTGTCGGCATTGATATTTTAGGATGCAACACTGGCATTGATATATTGAATGGCATGGGAGAAGTGACAAACGCCTATGTCACCATCAAAAACACAGGCACTGTGGACTTGCCCAACACCTGCGGATTCTTGCGTGCTATAGATGAAAGCGCACGTGCACACCCAGATAAAGAAGTGTGTATACCTAGTTTGCCAGCGCAAAATCAAGTAATTCTAAAACTGACCGTTGATTCAACTTACCAGCAAAGCACAATCATTCAAGTGGATGCTTTATCAAATGACGTTGTTCTGTTAAGAATAGATAAACAATCTTGCCGAGATATTAGTCTATTTGGTGGGGCACCATCTAATGTAGGCGTAATTCAACCTATTCAACCTTAAAGAAAATGTTGAGTTAGAGAATCAAGTTTCCCCGTGTGAATGAAGCGAAAAAAAAGTCCGTAACGTATGTTACGGACTTTTTATCTTAATCTTCTTTTGTAAAGCGATTGCGCATGTCTTTGACTTTTGATTGTAAATCTTGGAAGAATTCGCTTTCGACAATTTCTGTCACCTGTTTGGTGAGTTTGGATTTGTCGATCATAATTTCCAATTGGTGCACGCGTGCACGTAAGTTTTGTTCACGTTGGGCAACTTTATCAACCATCACTTTGAAGACATCAGTGAGTGTGTCAATTTCATCTTGATAATTACCACCGCTTTTGCTTAGTTCTTGTTGGTAATCGCCTTCGCCAATTTTCTTAGCAACACCTGCCAAACCAATGATTGGGCGTGTAAGAAAACCTGCCAGCCAATAAACAAGTACGAATATGATTGCAAAGGTGACTGCAAATGCAATCATCCCTTGCTGTAATATTTCAGCGGCAACCTCATCTACATAACTGGCTTGAATATCAACACCGATTGCGCCAATCGGTTGACCTTGCTCATCCAAAATTGGTGCGTAGGAAGTAATCCATGTACCAAATCTATCTTGATACGGAATCCAGGAATCTACTCTTTGTCCTAAGCCATCATAAATTCGAGTAGAAGGTGTGCCATCTTCATTTAATGCGGGGGTGTATCTTTGGCAAAAACGAAACCCCCCACGTGTTTCACGGAAATACCCTGTACTTCCGATAGCAATGACTTCGCCTTCATCAGGTCCTTTAATATAAGTATAAAGACGTGTTGTTTCTTTTGTAGGGTCGCCAAATGGGTCTTCTTTTAATTGGGTAAACTGCACAGACTGCAACCAATTGACATGTTCAAGATATAGAGGATTGTTTTCGGGGTAATAGCCATTTTGTTCAGGAGGTGTATCTGCCGTTGGCTTTTCAGGCGGACACATTGGGTTATTGGCACTTTCTTGTTCATATAATTGTACAAAACCTTCTCTATCCATACCGGCTAAAGCACCGTGCAAAGTTTGGCTTAAATCATCGGTGATCGTTCGGAATACTCTATCTCTGGTGTAGTTGTAAAACCAAGCATAACTGCCAATAAAAATCGGTATGAAAATTAATGTAAAACCAATCCAAATTTTTAGCCGTAAACTTAAAAAACGTGAGGTTGATTTTACTGGTTGTGTTTGTTCGCTCATAGTATTCACCTATACTTTTATAGAATTAAGTGTCTCAAGAACTACAGGATGGGTCTCTGGCAAGCCATAATGGTCTACTAAAAATGCCAATACAAAATCAGTAATTATTTCTTTAGTATATTTTTCAGTCTTAATTTCTGGGTTTGGCAGAAAGCCCATGTGCATTGGCGAAAATTTTATCATTGCTAATTCTTCTTCACGGCTTTTGCCAAGTGATTCGGGTGAGAAAATCGGCTCTACATATCTTAATGGTAATTGTATCAGACCATTCCGCTCGTAATGCTCCATCAGTCGGCTAGTTTCCACTTCATTAACCATGCCCAAAACTGGCGAGTCACCATTTTGTTTGGCATCGCGGATGATTTGATTCAGGCATTCATAAATAACAAAAACTGATAATTTTTTGTCATCAACAACTATTTCACGAAAATCAGGGTCGATGGCTAAAGCATGAGCAAGCCCGCAATGGCGATGACGCACATACCGAAATGTTCTTAACCCCACAGGCTTGCCATCAATTTCGATTAACCAATAATGAACGATATTATTTTCTCGATGTTCATTTGGATATTGAGCCCTGCGCCTCATTCTCTGGATGTAATGTTGGTACTGCGGAAACAACATTTGATACAGCCCAAGCATTGCCTCAATTCGCTTGTCGTCTCCTGAACCTAATAATTCGTAAATGGCTGTGTTTTCTCTTTGAGTAACTAAACGTACAGGCATTATTTTCCACTATCTCCAAAGTCTAATTTGTCTAACACGCTAGCTCCGCGTGTGCGGCGTTTGAGTTGCCAATTTAACATACTTTGCTCATACGTGGCACGGACTTTATAAGCGGCATACACAGCCACAAGTGCAATAACGATTCCTACGCCAATATATATCAAAGAATATTGCTCACGCGGGATGCCAAGATATAAACCGACGCTGATAATTGCAAATGTGATTAAACTTCCAACAATCGTTCCACCAGAAGGAAGATAACTATCTAAGAAAATACTAACGCGTCCACGTTTTTCATTCGGCACCATGGCTTGAAAGGCTTTGCGTGCAGATAAATCTACGGTGTCATAAGTCACACGCGAAACGCCTTGTGCAATACCACTGCTCATGTAACCGGGGATGAAGAAGTTGGCAATCATTGAAAACAACATCATAAATGGTTGAATGAGAAAACTTCTTTTTAACGAAAGCCATTCAATAATGCGGTTTGAAAATCCTTGCACAAAAATTGAGACAATCGCAATTAATAAATTGTAAGTAGCATAAAAAGCTTGGAAACCTGTGCCTAAATATAATTTTGCATCGGAAAGCACGTCAAAAAGGAGCACAGTCATCACACTGCCAGCGGCGAGCATCCCTAATGCTAAATATGCAAAAGCAGGTACTGTTTTGATAAACTCCCAACCTTCCGTGAGCGTTTCCTTCATTGTATCTTCATGAGCACCAATCGGCGGTGGGAGTTTGACAGCCCGTAAACGAAATTGTGAAATTGCAAAAGCCACAAAAAATATTGCGGCATTGAGCAGTAATAAATTCACTGTGCCAAATTGATATTGTGCATCTACGGCGGCGATAGCTAAACCGACTATTGTGCCAATAAAAGCAAAGATGCCAATCACTGGCATCACACGCCGACCTGTACCGGGGTCGTAAATATCGTTGACGAGAATCCAAAACACGACGGGGAAGAAACGCCATTGCTGGTCGTTGAGGAGGTAAATCAATGTGTAAGAAACAGAAGCAGGTATCCACGAAGAAAGAAACGAAAGTGGAAGTATGGCATACAAAATCCCAAAAACGAGTAAGACTCCGCCGATTAATTTGACTCGGTCAAATCTATCTACGATTAAGGATTGCAAGCCAGTGGCGAGAATCAAAAGCACCATATCTATTGCCCAAACTAATAAAATGTAATGGTCTTTGACTTCGCTCAAAAAACCGCTGACGGATACCACTTTGGTGATACCCATGGCGGCGTAATTTGCAAATAAAATAAAACCAAGTGTAAGAACTAACCCGCTCTCCCCTGCTCGTAATGGAAACCATTTTCTAAATCGTTCTTGCATAAATGCGCCTCGTGTATGAAATAAAAACGAGTATACCCGATGAATTTGCTTTTATGACGTTACGAGATACTAACAAAAGGTATAATCAAAATATGGCAGACGAAATCAAATCCCTCTCTCGAAACAAAATCGCAATGCTCATTGACGGCGACAATGCCCAAGCCTCTTTGCTTCCGCAAATGCTGGTAGAAGCAGGTCGGCACGGACAAGTGACCGTCCGCCGCATTTATGGCGATTGGACGACAAACAGCATGAATTCATGGAAAGATATTTTGAATTTCCATGCTTTTCAACCGATTCAGCAATTTCGATATTCGGTCGGCAAAAACGCCACAGACAGTGCCATGATTATTGATGCAATGGATATTTTGCATTCAAATGTAGTGGATGGTTTTTGTTTAGTTTCGAGTGATAGTGATTACACTCGTCTGGCTACGCGCATTCGCGAGACGGGGATTTTTGTGATGGGTATCGGAAAGAAGAATACGCCCAAGGCATTTGTCAATGCTTGTGATGTGTTTGTTTACACTGAAAATCTTGTTGACGAGAAAAAAAATAATCAGCCTAAAAAAGCTCACTCAGCAAAATCTGGAAAGAAAAAAGAGGAAAGAGAAGAATCTGACCCCATGCCGATTCTGACTCAAGCCTTTGAAATGGCGGTTGGTCAAGATGGCTGGGCGCCTCTAGCCGGGATGGGAAACGCGCTCTACCAACTCGACCCTGCCTTCGACCCACGCACTTATGGTCACAAACAACTTTCGCGCATGATTACAAGTCTAAAAGATAAGTTTGAGATGCGCACGCAGAATTTAGATGGGACAAGTATCTTGTATGTGAAGGTGAAGGAGTGAGGGGAAAGTAAGGTTTAGGGAATTCGGGAATCAAGGATTGGATTTTAGACCAACAACCTATTAAGACCTAATAACTTCTTTATACACATCTACAATCTGACTTGCCACAGTACCCCACTGATAATTTCCAGCATCTGCAACAGCGCGACATGCCATTTCATTACGTAATTCTTTATCGCTCAAAAGAATAGAAAGTTTTTCACTTAACATATTCGGGTCACTATCTGGGATGGTGTAACCTGTTACACCGTTTTGTACCAAATATCCCAACCCACCTACTTCCGATGCAATCACCGGAGTTCCACAAGCCATCGCTTCTAATGCCACCATGCCAAACGATTCATACAAAGATGGCATCACCAACACTTCCGCGGCAGAATAATAATACGGCAATGTATCTTGCGCACGTTTGCCAAGAAAAAGAATCGTACTACCCATACACAAATCATCAGACATTTTTTGCAAACGCTTCATCTCAGCCGACATTTCATGCGGGCTGACATTCGGCTCACCACCAATAATTGCTAAATGCACAGGGTGTTCTTTATTCTGCAAACTTTTATCAAAATGCGACATGGCTTGAATTAAAGTATCTACACCTTTCAAAGGTTCAATGCGCCCAACAAACAAAATCATTCTATCTTCTGGTTTCAAGCCGATAAACTGTTTGGCTTCATCTTTTGGAATCGGATAAAAATGACTCGTATCTACACCCGGTGGAATGATAATCATTTTAGTGACATCGGCCTTGTATAGGAATCTCAACTGAGTCAACTCTGCCATAGTGGCTACGATAATCCGCTTCGCACGACGGAGAACCTGTCTCTCGCCCTCAAGTCTATCTTCGCCTGCACGTTCTTCTTCCGACCTTGCTACGCGATTCTTCATTTCTCCAAGTGTGTGGAACATGTGCACAATCGGAGTCCCGCCCCAGGCGTTGGATAATATCTCCGCGGCCAGACCAGACATCCAATAGTGGCTATGAAGCGCATCGTAGATGATTCCTTTTTCTTCGGCGAATCGCTTAATCCCCTCTGCAAATTCAGGAATATATTTTGCAATATCTGCTTTGCTTTTTGGCTCTTCGGGTCCTGCTTGAATATGCACCACGCGATTTCCAAATCCTAAATCATGCAAAACATGTGGCACATGTTCATCTTGTGAGCGTGTAAAAACATCCACATGAATTCCTAGTTTGCCAAGTTCTTTTGTTAAATCACGGACGTACACATTCATTCCGCCAGTGTCTTTGCCGCCCAAAGTTGCCAGTGGACAAGTATGATAAGAAAGCATTGCAATTCGCATGTAAGTTAGACGCTTCGTGAAGCCAAAAACTTGCGTGATGAAAGGTTCTCTTTTATAATCTCGCCTCGCTACTCAATTTGCCACCGTAGCTCAGCTGGTAGAGCAAACGATTCGTAATCGTTAGGTCACGAGTTCGACTCTCGTCGGTGGCTCAAAACCCAAAGTTTTGGGTTTTTTTCTTTTAATAAATACAGTAGAATCATTATTAAGTTTTATTATGATGTCGTTTTTAGAGCAATTTTTCGACCCCTCATTATCTGAAAAGCCATTGGGGTTTCGCAGAAATATCCGCCTTGTTTTGATGACTGGGTTAATTTGTACTTGTATTTTGGTCGTTGTAAACATAAATCGCAAAGAAATGGTTTGGCTAGCCGGGCTGTTTTTGGTTGCTTTAATCTTAAATCAATTTGGCTATTATTTGATTGCAAATTGGTTGACCCTTTTTGGTGGGCTAGCTATTAATGTAATTGTGATGATTCAAAAAAATGGTATTCGGGATACCTCGATTTTAGGATTTATCGTCATTCTCATTTTTGGAGGGTTAATTGGAGGTACCAGAGGCACTTTATTTGTTGGGGCTTTGTTAATTGGTGGAACATTCCTATTTGGGTATTTTGAATCTCAAGAAGTTTTGTTTAATCAATTTACATTTTTTAATTCATTTACAGACTACATCATTATCGCTGCTTTGATTTTTCTGATTAGTGGATTACAGTACCTCATCATCAGCCGTTTGAACAAAAATATTATGATTGCAAATGAGGAAATTCAAGAGCGTAAAAAAGCAGAAGAAGAGCTTCAGCAACGTATCATCGAATTAGAAACTGTGCGCGATTTTAGTGAAATTATTATTGCTAAAAAGAATTTGGCAGACTTGATAGAAGAAACAGGCAATCATATTCGAGAGGCGTTCAATGCTTCTAGTATTTTCATTGCTATCCACAACCCACAGACCAATCTAATCCATTTTCCTTATGACGTGGATAATGGAATACGAATGCCCGATGTCCCCCTTCAATATGGCAGAGGCTTGACTAGCAAGGTAATGGAAATGAAAAAACCTTTGGTGATAAGTGAAAATTGGTTAAATGAATCTCTTAAATACAATGCCATTTATAGAAACAGCAAAATGGCAAAATCATCTATCGCGGTGCCATTGATGATTCAAGAACGTGCAATTGGGGTAATTGCAATTGACAATACAGAACGAGAGCATGCCTTTTCTGAAAATGATGTGCGTTTACTAGAAACTATCGCCGCAAATTTAGCAGTAGCAATTGATAATGCTCGCTTACAAGAATCAGTCCAGCAAGAATTAAACATACAGGAAAAGCTAGTTAATCAATTAGAAAGAAAAAATGAAGAATTAGAACGTTTTACCTACACTGCTTCACATGATTTAAAAGCCCCTTTGATTACAATTCGTGGATATTTGGGGTACATTGAAAAAGATGCCAAATCAGGAAATTATCAGCGCCTTTTACAAGATACACAACGGATTGCAGAAGCCACAGAAAAAATGCACCGCCTGCTGAATGAACTATTAGAACTTTCACGCGTTGGCAGAGTGATGAAGAAAGCCGAAGAAGTGCCGTTTGCTACCATTATCCAAGATGCGTTAGAACGAGTACAAAATCAAATTCAAGTTAAGAATGTAAAAATAAAAATTGCCGATAATCCAGGAAGTGTGCATGTGGATAAAGAACGCATGATTGAAGTTGTTCAAAACTTAGTAGATAATGCTATTAAATTTATGGGCAAACAAAAAAGCCCAGAAATTGAAATCGGAATCGAAAAGCAAGAAAATACTGATGTGTACTTTGTAAAGGATAACGGCATTGGTATCAGAAAAGAATTTCACGAAAGAATTTTTGGTCTGTTTGATAAATTAGACAGCGACTCTGAAGGCACAGGCATCGGCTTGGCGTTAGTAAAACGAATCATCGAAGTGCATGGCGGCAAAATTTGGGTGGAATCAGAAGAAGGCAAAGGCTCTACATTTTATTTCACCCTTTCAAAAAGCTCCTAAAAAACCTGAGAAATCAGGTTTTTTACCGTCTTGACAACTATAAACCTTATACTATAATACTAGTACTATAGTATAAGGAAAATAAAATGTCACTTAAACATGCCATTCTTGGGTTTCTTTCATTTGCACCATTTTCAGGATACGACCTAAAAAAAGCTTTTGATAATTCTGTGCAACATTTTTGGCCCGCCAATCAAAGCCAAATTTATAGAACACTTGCAGAATTAGATGAGCAAGGATTCGTAAAAAAAGAAATTGTAGAACGTGATGAACGATTGGACATGAAAATTTATAGCATCACCAAAGCTGGGCGGTCTGAATTACATCAATGGTTAACATCTCCCCTCCCCGAACGAGATGAGCGTGAGCCGTTTTTAATTCAAGTGTATTTCAGCGGTTTGCTTACGGATGAAGAAGTGCTTAACCTATTCAATCAAAAACTAAAAGAAACAGAAGAACGATTAGCGGTTTACGAAACTGTTTATCAAATGATTCAAAATACACCACCAAGTATTGAAGATAAACGCGCTATCTTTTTTAGCATTCTTACATTAGAAGCGGGCTACATAAATACACAATCAATTGCTGAATGGTTAGAGTCTGCCATTGCAAGAATCAAAAACAAAAAATATAAAATCAATATAGGAAACTCATGAACAAAAATATTCGCAACATATCTATCGTTGCATTCTTCACAGTCTTTGGTGGCTGGCTTGGCATTTGGTTAAACAATGTCACAGGCAACACATCACCACCATTACAAAGTTTGGGCGCATTGGTTTGGCTCACTTCACCAGCATTCGCAGGATTTTTTGTTCGTGCATTTGCAGGTGATGGTTGGAAAGATGCAGGCTTTGGATTACACATCCGTACAGGATGGAAATATTATCTGCTAGCAATTTTTATTTACCCAATCGCTTCATTCTTGACATTTATCTTGGGTGCCGCTTTCGGCATTATCTCAGCCGACGGATTTTCCGAACAAGGTTTTTCTGCCTATCTTTCCATTGTAGGCATGATGTTCGTTGGTTCGCTTGTAAAAAATTTCTTTGAAGAATTTGCATGGCGAAGTTATCTGACCCCATGTTTTGAAGCAATTAAGATGCATCCGATTTTGAATCACTTCATTACAGGTGTTTTGTGGTGGTCTTGGCATTTACCTTACTACTATTACTTTTTAGACCGCGCTGAGTTTGAAAGTGCCATTACAACCAGTATTCCTGTGTTTCTAGTGCTCGGTTTCATTGTTCAATTTCCCACTTCGATTTTATTTGGTGAGTTACGCCTGCTCAGCAAATCCACATGGACAGTTTTTCTATTACACAACGTCCTCAATGCAATTAGCTTACCTTTGCTAATAAATGGATTTATTGAAGCGAATGGCAATTTAGCCTTTATCTTCTCACCCACAAACGATGGCTTACTCGTTTCATTAATATTCGGAATTGTAGGTTGGATGTTATACAAACATCGAATGAAAATTTCTCAATAATTTATTTGTAGAGACACAGCAAAGTTGACTCGCTGTGTCTCTACTTTTTAAACCAAACTTTGCACGGCTTCTCTGAAAATCTTCGTGTGATAATCTACATCTTCTTGTGAAATTTCAGGTGAGATTAATGCCATGTTGTGAAAGGGAGTCATCAAAATACCGCGATTTAGCATGAAGAGATGCATATATCGGTCAAGTTCATGATCAATGGCGGCGTGGGCTTCGCCTCCGTTTTTTGGTGGAGTAGGTCTGAACCAATATTCAGAGCGGTTTCCTAATTGTTTCACAATCCATGGAAGTTCAAATTCCTTAATAACAGATTCAACTCCAGCAGTGAATTGTTCTTGTAAAGCAATTGCTTTTGTATAAAAATCTTCTGTTAAGACATTTTGTAAAGTGGCTTTCATAGCGGCGATTGATAAAGCATTGCCAGCCAATGTGCCACCAATTCCACCGACATCAGCATCATCTACATTTAACTTCTTAGCAAAGGCTTGAGATATTTCTTCAGTGAATCCATAAACGGCGGCGGGAACGCCTGAGGCGAGGGGTTTGCCGAGGGTTAAGAAATCAGGTTGAAGGTCGAATGAGGCGGTGTATCCACCTGGTGATGTACAAATTGTGTGAGTCTCATCAATAATTAAATACGTTCCGTATTTGCGAGTCATCTCACGAAGCGCATCGTGATAACCTTTTTGCGGATGAATGATTCCGATGTTGGTCATCACAGGTTCGGCAAGTACTGCTGCGACATCACGCGCAGATAATACAGTTTCAAGCGCGCCAATATCATTGAACTCGATTACTTTTGTAGTGTGCAACGGATTCACTTGCGGACCCATGTTGTTGGGGCGAGACATAGGCGTGCCTTCTTCATCAAGCGTAATAAAAGTCTCATCGACTGAACCGTGATAACAATAATTGAATACTAAAATTTTTTGGCGTTCAGTGATGAGGCGTGCCATGCGCAATGCAAATCGATTCGCATCTGTTGCAGTTAAAGCAAATTGCCAATATGGAAGTTTGAAGCGACGTTGCAATTCCTCACCCACCCAAATCACATCTTCATACGGAAGCATAAGCGTGATGCCTTTTTCAATTTGCTCATTGATTGCTTTTATTGTTGCATCAGGTGAATGACCCGTCATTGCGCCAGTATCACCGAGACAAAAATCAATGTATGAATTTCCATCTACATCGGTGAAGTGTGCACCTTTCGCCTCTTTGACGAAGACTGGAAATGTTCCTGCCCAGCGAATCATCCACAACATGGGAACACCGCCATGCAAAGATTTTCTGGCGCGTTGATAGAGTTCGTAAGATTTAGGGTGAGTTTTATGAAAGAGTTGTTCCTCTTTTTCAAGTAGCGATTTTAATTTTGTGCGGTCTAAGAGGTTTGCCATGTTGTCATCCTTAAGGTGGGGTTGCCAAAGTATGTGAAGAGTTGTATATTATCCATTAATGCTATGGGATATAAAGTGATTTTGCTCGTTACCTGCGGAGAAACCAAATATGAATGAATTTTCGCTTGCTGAATTGCTTGATTCAATCGGACCGAATACGAATTTTAAGTTGTTTCCATATTATGCTAAATGTTTTGATTTGATTCCTTCCACAATCAAGATTCACTTGCAAGAAGACGGCACCAAAGAAAAAGTTGCCAAAATTTTAGAAGAACTTGAACTCGACAAATATGCTTTTGAGCCTGTGTTAAAAAACTGGCGGACTGAAAATTCTAAAGACGCGCAACCTTCGGAAGATTTTGTATATGAATATGTGTTCAAGAGTGAATCGCATCAGATGTTGATTCATTTTTTGGCACAACGTAATTTTATTCAGATTCATTTTTTATACAATTTACACGACCTTGAAACTGAAAAATGGATTTTAGAAGTCAATCACAGTCTACGTGCCAAATATGGCAGTGAGAAAAAGCCTGGCTTTAAAGTTCTAGTCTCAAGTGAAGGTAGGTTTTATACCTATGACATTGATACGATTGACTTTGAATCAGTGGATATTAACGAATTGTACAATGATGATTTTGTAGAAGTAGACCAAATTATTTCACAATCTTTGCAAAAGAATGAATCAGGGATGATTCTTTTACATGGTGAGCCTGGTACAGGAAAGACAACTTATATCAAACACTTGATTTGCAAACACACCGACAAACAGTTTATCTTTATTCAAAATGATTTCGTGCGAGATTTGTTAAATCCTTCGTTTGTATTTTTTCTTTTGCAAAATAAAAATTCCATTTTGTTGATTGAAGATGCGGAAAAAGTTGTGATTTCACGCGAAAGTTCTTCAAACGACTCAGTTGTATCCACTATTTTGCAGTTGACTGATGGTCTGTTCAGTGATTATCTCAACATCAAAATCATTTGTACTTTCAATACGAATATTGAAAGAATTGACAAGGCTTTATTACGAAAAGGCAGAATGATTGCCAAGTATAAATTCACAGCTTTATCTGCTGAAAAGACGAAAGCACTCGCTACAAAAATGGGCTTTGAAAATGTAACAGGTAGTATGACACTAGCAGATATTTTCGGGGCAGATAAAAAAGATTTTAAGGATGCAGAGAAGAAGGCGATTGGGTTTTCCTAATTAAAAGTAGAGACACGGCGACGCCGTGTCTCTACTTTTTTACTTAATCACTTCTTTCAAGGACTCACTAAATATCTTCAAACCAT